>NZ_JAQFJL010000001.1:0-670517 GCF_030440045.1 Streptococcus sp. SP8
ATGGTTCAACAACCAAGACTGTAGACGGTGTAGGTACTTTCACAGTAGCTGCAGATGGAACCGTAACCTTCGTTCCTGAGAAATCATTTGTCGGAACTGCGCCAGCTGTAACGGTTGTTCGTGAAGACATGAATGGATCTAAGGCTTCAGCGACTTACACACCAACCGTAACACCAGTAACCCCAACAGCAACACCAGCTGAAACAACAGGTGTTCAAGGTGCTACACAAACTGGTAAACCTGAATTTACTGCAGGTAACAGTCGTGTTCCAATGAACGATGATGTTGCTGCAACATTTGACGATGGCTCAACTACTAAGACAGTAGATGGCGTTGGTACTTATACAGTAGCAGCAGACGGTACTGTTACATTTGTTCCAGACCCAAGCTTTACTGGTACTGCACCAGCCGTAACCGTTGTTCGTGAAGACATGAACGGAAGCAAAGCTTCTGCAACTTACACACCAACTGTAAATCCAGTCACCCTTACTCCAACAAATAAAGTTTCTGAAGACATTCAAAATGTTCCTCAAACAGAAACTCCTACATTTGCATTGAGTGATGATGAAACTGCTCAAATTACAAGTAAGAAATTGATTGACCCTGCAACAGGTCAACCGACTGATGAAACAACTGTAACAGTAGCAGGTGAAGGAACTTACACAATCGATCCTACTACAGGAGCAGTAACCTTCACACCTGAAAAAGACTTTGTCGGAACTGCAACTGGTGTGAAAGTCCAAGCGACTGCAACAATTACCAATGCAGACGGTAAGACTGCAACAATCACTTCAGATGCAAGTTACACACCAACAGTTGTAGCAGCTGTTCCAACAGCTAATCCAGCTACATCTAAAGATATCCAAGGTGCGACACAAACTGGAACACCAACCTTTGCAGGAACAACTGTTCAAGTAAATGGTCAAGATAAAGCGATCACGATTAAAGATAATAGCTACACACTTTTGGATAAAGATGGAAATGAAGTTTCAAGTACAACAGCTTATGCTGAAGATGGTACAACTGAAATCGGTACTTACTCAATTGATTCAGCAACTGGACAAGTAACCTTCACACCAACTGACAAATCTTATACTGGTAAAGTAACGCCTGTTAAGGTTCAAGCTGAAAGTTCAAACGGCATCAAGGTAGATACAACCTACACTCCTGAAATTGTTCCAGTAACTCCAACAGCAACACCAGCTGAAACAACTGATATTCAAGGGGCTACTCAAACAGGTAAACCTGAATTCAAGGGTGGAACTGTAACGGTTGATGGCGTTGAGAAAACTGTTGAAATCAACGAAGATGTTCCAGCGACATTTGACGATGGTTCAACTACCAAGACAGTAGATGGCGTTGGTACTTACACAGTAGCAACTGACGGAACTGTAACCTTTGTTCCTGAGAAATCATTTACTGGAACTGCTCCAGCAGTGACGGTTGTGCGTGAAGACATGAACGGAACCAAAGCTTCTGCGACTTACACACCAACTGTAACGCCTGTAACACCAACAGCTGAAGATGCTACTTCAACTGGTAAACAAGGTCAAACTCAAACAGGTAAGCCTGAATTTACTGAAGGCAACAGCCGTGTGCCAATGAACGATGATGTTCCAGCAACCTTCGATGATGGATCAACTACTAAGACAGTTGATGGCGTTGGTACTTACACAGTAGCAGCAGACGGAACTGTAACCTTTGTCCCTGAAAAATCATTCACAGGTAAAGCACCAGCCGTAACCGTTGTTCGTGAAGATAAGAACGGAACCAAAGCTTCTGCGACTTACACACCAACTGTAACTCCAGTAACTCCAACAGCAACACCAGCTGAATCTACTGGACCTCAAGGTCTTGTTCAAACTGGAACTGTAACCTTTACAGAAGGTGATGAAGTAGCTCCAATTAACAAGGATTCGATTACTCTTCTTGATGAAAATGGTCAACCAGCAGCATCAGTAGAAGCGAAATCACCAGCAGGTGATGTAATCGGTACATACACAGTTGATAAAGATACAGGTGTAGTTACTTTCACACCGACAGATAAATCTTATTCAGGTGATGTTGTCCCAGTTAAGGTTCAAGCAGCTGATACAAATGGAACTACAGTTGAAACAACATATACACCGAAGATTACTCCAGTTGTTCCAACTTCTGAAGATGCTACATCGACAGATATTCAAGGTCAAACACAATCTGGTAAACCAACCTTCACCGAAGGAAATCCAAATGTTCCAATCGATGAAGATACACCAGCGACCTTCGAAGATGGTTCAACCACTAAGACAGTAGATGGCGAAGGAACTTACACTGTTTCTCCAGATGGAACCGTAACCTTCGTACCAGAAAAATCATTCACTGGAACTGCTACAGGCGTAACAGTGAAACACGTGGATAAGAACGGTACTGAGATCACAGCGAAGTACACACCAACTGTGACACCAGTAACTCCAACAGCTGAGCCAGCAACATCTACAGATATCCAAGGTGCTACACAAACTGGTAAACCTGAATTCACTGAAGGCGATAGCCGTGTACCAATGAACGATGATGTTCCAGCAACCTTCGAAGATGGTTCAACTACGAAGACTGTAAACGGTGTTGGTACTTACACAGTAGCAGCAAATGGAACAGTGACATTCGTACCAGAGAAATCATTTGTCGGAACTGCACCAGCGGTAACTGTTGTTCGTGAAGATATGAACGGAACTAAAGCTTCTGCGACATATACACCAACCGTAACCCCAGTTACACCAACTGCAGAAGATACAACATCTACTGACAAACAAGGTCAAACGCAAACAGGTACACCAACCTTCACACCAGGTAATCCAAATGTTCCAATGGATGATGATACACCTGCAACATTTGAAGATGGATCAACAACCAAGACGATTCCAGGTGAAGGAACTTACACTGTTGCTCCAGACGGAACCGTAACATTTGTTCCAGAAAAATCATTCACAGGAGAAGGTACAGGCGTAACGGTGAAACGTGTCGATAAGAACGGTACTCCAGTTACTGCTAAGTACACACCAACTGTGACACCAGTAACTCCAACAGCGACTCCAGCTGAATCAGAAGCCCCTCAAGGTGTGGTTCAAACTGGAACTGTGACCTTCACTGAAGGTGACCCAGTTGCACCAATCGACAAGGATACCATTACTCTTCTTGACGAAAATGGTCAGCCAGCAGAATCTGTAGTTGCTAAATCACCAGAAGGTAAAGAAATTGGTACCTTCACCGTTGATAAAGAAACAGGTGTTGTGACCTTCACACCAACGGATAAATCATACTCAGGTGATGTGGTTCCAGTTAAGGTTCAAGGTAAAGATACAAACGGAACTGTTGCTGAGACAACTTACACACCTAAGATCACTCCAGTTGTACCAACTGCTGAACCTGCAACATCTACAGACATCCAAGGTCAAACTCAAACAGGTACACCAAGCTTCACACCTGGTAACCCTGCTATCCCAATGGATGATGATGTACCAGCTACCTTTGAAGATGGTTCAACAACAAAAGTTATTCCAGGTGAAGGAACTTACACCGTTGCTCCAGACGGAACCGTAACCTTTGTACCAGAAAAATCATTCACAGGAACAGGTACAGGCGTAACAGTGAAACGTGTTGATAAGAACGGTACTCCAGTTACTGCAACCTACACACCAACCGTTACACCTGTAACTCCAACAGCTAAGCCAGCAACATCTACAGACATTCAAGGTGCAACTCAAACAGGTAAGCCTGAATTTACTGAAGGTGATAGCCGTGTACCAATGAACGATGATGTTCCAGCAACATTTGACGATGGTTCAACTACGAAGACAGTTGAAGGTGTTGGTACTTACACAGTAGCCCCAGACGGAACAGTGACATTCGTACCTGAGAAATCATTTGTCGGAACTGCACCAGCAGTGACAGTGGTTCGTGAAGATAAGAATGGAAGCAAAGCTTCTGCAACTTACACACCAACTGTAACACCAGTTACACCAACTGCAAGCCCAGCAGTATCTACTGATGTGCAAGGTGCAACTCAAACAGGTAAACCTGTATTTACTGAAGGTGACAGCCGTGTTCCAATGAACGACGATGTTCCAGCAACATTTGACGATGGTTCAACAACTAAGGTAATTCCAGGCGAAGGAACATACACAGTAGCTCCAGATGGAACAGTTACATTTGTACCAGAAAAATCATTCACAGGAACAGGAACAGGCGTGACTGTTAAACGTGTTGACAAGAACGGTACACCAGTTACAGCTAAGTACACACCAACTGTTACACCTGTGACACCAACAGCTGATCCTGCTACATCAACAGATATTCAAGGGCAAACACAAACAGGCAAACCAACATTCACACCGGGTAACCCAGATGTACCAATGGATGATGATACACCTGCAACCTTTGAAGATGGTTCAACAAATAAGGTAATTCCAGGCGAAGGAACCTACACAGTAGCTCCAGATGGAACAGTTACCTTCGTACCAGAAAAATCATTCACAGGAACAGGAACAGGCGTGACTGTTAAACGTGTTGATAAGAATGGTACACCAGTTACAGCTAAGTACACACCAACTGTAACTCCAGTAACACCAACAGCAGAACCAGCTACAACTATTGGACCAAAAGGTAAAGAACAATCTGGTAAACCAACATTCAAGGAAGGCGATAGCCGTGTTCCAATGAATGATGATGTTCCAGCTACATTTGACGATGGTTCAACTACGAAGACAATTCCAGGTGTTGGTACTTACACAGTAGCACCAGACGGAACAGTAACCTTCAAACCAGAACCTGAATTTACAGGAACTGCACCAGCAGTGACAGTGGTTCGTGAAGATGTGAATGGAACAAAAGCTTCTGCAACTTACACACCAACTGTTCTTCCAATCACTAAATTTGTTGATAAAGAAGGTAAGGAAATCCCAGGATATCCTACAGTTGATGGAGAAGAACCAAAAGCTGAAATTCCAGGTTACCGCTTTGTGGAGACCAAGAAATTGCCTAATGGTGATACTGAACACGTCTATGAAAAAGTTACAACTTCATACGTAGACGAAAATGGGGATCCAATCCCAGGTAACCCTACAGAAGATGGGGAACAACCGAAGAAAGAAATCCCAGGTTATGACTTCGTGAAGACTGTTGTAGATAAAGATGGAAACACTCAACATATCTACAAGAAGACTGTGACACCAACTCCAATGCCGGATCCAACTCCGACACCAGAGCCACAGCCACAGCCACAGCCTACTCCACAACCGCAACCAACACCAGAACCACAACCACAACCTACTCCACAACCAAAACCAGAAGAACCAACGATTCCTGTCGTTCCAGAAACGAAAGAAGAAGTGAAGTATATCGATCCACAAAATCCAACTGCACAACTTCCAAACACGGGAACAAAAGAATCTTCTACTGCTGGTCTTGCAATCTTTAGTGCTTTAGCAGGTCTCTCATTATTCGGATTTGCAAAACGCAAAAAAGAAGACTAAGCTAACTTGTGGCTAAGAAAAACCGCGAAAATCTCGCGGTTTTTTCTGTTTGTATTTAAAAAAATATCCTCCAAACTAGATAGTTGAAATCAGTCTTTTATAAGAAAATTTGATAAAATAGAAGTATCAGTGTAAAGGATGAGAGAATGAAAAAGATAATTGGTATCTGGGCTCAAACTGAAAATGGCATTATTGGAAAGGACCAAGTCATGCCTTGGCACCTGCCAGCTGAGCTTCAGCATTTCAAAGAAACGACCATGGGGCAAGCCATTCTCATGGGAAGAGTGACCTTTGATGGTATGAAAAAACGGGTTCTACCAGGTCGGACTAGCATTATCTTAACGCAAGATCAAGCCTACGATTCTGAAAATGACGCTGTACTTGTCATGCACAGCAAAGATGAAGTCTTGGAGTGGTATCAGAACCAAGAGAAGAATCTTTATATTATCGGTGGCAGTCAGATTTTAAAGCTCTTTTCTGACCAGTTAGAAGAGTTGATCCAGACCATGATTCATGCAACGATTGATGGAGATACATTGGCACCAAAATTTGAAGAGAACCGCTATGAAAGAGTCCGTCAAGTCCATCATCCGAAAGATGAAAAGAACCAATATGATTTTACGGTCAACTATTATAAGAGAAAGGATTTAGACTAATGGAGCGAAGTGTCTTTGGTTTTTTTACAGCTGTCTTATGCGTCATCTGTTTGATTTGCGCCTTACAAACCTTTCGTAAAAAACGGTTTGGCCTCGCTATTTTATTCTTACTAAATGCTTTTACCAATCTTGTGAATTCCATTCACGCCTTTTACATGACCTTATTTTAAACTAAATAGAAACAGAAAATGACAGAAAGAGGAAATACATGCCAACGAATCAAAATAATGATATGATGGTTTATTGTTCATTTTGCGGAAAGAGTCAAGATGAAGTCCAAAAAATCATTGCAGGAAACAACGCGTTTATCTGTAATGAATGTGTAGAGTTAGCACAAGAAATTATCCGTGAGGAGCTAGCAGAAGAAGTTCTTGCAGACCTTAGCGAAGTTCCAAAACCAATCGAATTGCTCAATATATTGAACCACTATGTGATCGGTCAAGATCGTGCCAAACGTGCCCTTGCTGTAGCGGTATATAACCACTACAAACGCATCAACTTCCACGATACGCGTGAAGATGAGACAGATGTTGAATTGCAAAAATCAAATATCCTCATGATTGGCCCTACTGGTTCAGGTAAGACTTTCTTAGCCCAAACCTTAGCACGTAGCTTGAATGTCCCATTTGCCATTGCAGATGCAACAGCCTTGACTGAAGCTGGTTATGTAGGAGAAGACGTTGAAAACATTCTCTTGAAACTTCTTCAGGCGGCTGATTTTAACATCGAGCGCGCTGAACGAGGCATTATCTATGTCGATGAAATCGATAAGATCGCTAAGAAAAGTGAAAATGTCTCTATCACACGTGACGTTTCTGGTGAAGGGGTACAACAAGCCCTCTTAAAGATCATCGAAGGAACCGTCGCTAGTGTCCCACCTCAAGGGGGACGTAAACACCCACAACAAGAGATGATCCAAGTGGATACCAAGAATATTCTCTTCATCGTAGGTGGGGCTTTTGACGGGATCGAAGAAATTGTCAAGCAACGTCTCGGTGAAAAAGTCATCGGTTTCGGTAAAAACAATAAAGCTATTGATGAATCAAGCTCTTACATGCAAGAAATCGTGGCAGAAGATATTCAAAAATTCGGGATTATCCCAGAATTGATCGGACGTCTTCCAGTCTTTGCTGCTCTTGAGCAATTGACAGTTGACGACCTTGTCCGTATCTTGAAAGAGCCACGCAATGCCTTGGTAAAACAATACCAAACCTTGCTCTCTTATGATAACGTTGAATTGGAATTCGATGATGAAGCTCTTCAAGAGATTGCTAATAAAGCCATCGAAAGAAAAACAGGAGCTCGTGGACTTCGTTCGATTATCGAAGAAACCATGATGGATGTCATGTTTGAAATTCCAAGTCAAGAAGATGTCAAACTTGTTCGAATTACAAAAGAAGCTGTAGATGGAACTGAAAAACCCATTCTCGAAACAGCCTAGAAAGATAAAATATGGAAATTAACACACATAATGCGGATATCCTCTTAAGCGCTGCAAATAAGAGTCATTATCCTCAAGATGAGATTCCAGAAGTTGCACTTGCCGGTCGATCCAATGTCGGCAAGTCTTCTTTTATTAATACTCTCTTAAATCGAAAAAACCTGGCCAGAACATCTGGGAAACCAGGTAAAACCCAATTGCTCAATTTCTTCAATATCGATGATAAACTCCGTTTGGTAGACGTACCTGGTTATGGCTATGCACGTGTCTCTAAAAAAGAGCGCGAGAAGTGGGGGCGGATGATCGAAGAATATCTCACCAGCCGGGAGAATTTAAAAGCAGTCGTTAGCCTAGTCGATTTTCGCCACGAACCTTCAGCAGATGATGTTCAGATGTATGAATTCTTAAAATATTATGAGATTCCTGTGATCTTAGTTGCTACCAAGGCAGATAAGATTCCACGTGGAAAATGGAACAAACACGAATCGATCATCAAGAAAAAACTAGATTTTGATCCAGCTGACACCTTTATCGTCTTTTCTTCTGTAACCCGGGAAGGATTAGAGAAGTCATGGGTTGCTATTTTAGAAAATGCGTTTTACGAAATAAATTGAAATGACATGAAAATGTCATTTTTGTTTTGGATTTATCTCGCAATTGTAATACAAGTGTAATATAAGTGCCTTTGTTTTCTTCTATTTATATGGTATAATCTCTATAAAGATAAAAGATGATAAAAAATTAATTGGAGATAAATTGTATTATGAAAAAGAAAATACGGAATAAAACGAAATTATTTGGTTTGTTCGTTTCTGTATTAGCAGTGGGGACATTTGCTGCTGCTATGAGCGAGCACGTCACATCAGTTGGTGCTAATGATGGAACTTACCAAGCTTATTCAGACCCTACTGAAGCTTTCATCTCACAAATTGGTGAGTCAGCTCGTCAGCTCGGTCAAGAGAATGACCTTTATGCTTCCGTTATGATTGCACAAGCGATCTTGGAAAGTGGATCAGGACAGTCTGGTTTGGCTTCTTATCCACATTACAACCTTTTTGGAATTAAAGGAAGTTATGCTGGGCAATCTGCAGTGATGCAAACTTGGGAAGATGATGGTGCTGGAAACGCGTATACGATTAATGATGCTTTCCGTTCATACCCATCTTACTATGAATCATTGCAAGACTATGTAGCAGTTTTGAAACAAGGACATTTTGCAGGTGCTTGGAAGAGTAACACATCAAGTTATCAAGACGCAACAGCTGCTTTGACAGGTGTTTATGCGACAGATACTAGCTACTACGCAAAGCTCAATAATATCATTGAAACCTATAATTTGACTCAATATGATTCACCAAATGTTCAAGGTGGTATTACAGGTTCGGTATACAATCCATATCGTCAACAGTTCACTTCACAAGAAATCTTGAATTTGGATATCGCTTGGGCGAACCGTTTGAATTATTAAAACTAAAACAGGCATCTGCCTGTTTTTTTGTTGTTTTTAGCAAACACTGATATTCGATATAAAACGTATATGATGAAAAGTTAAGAATTCTTCCTGAAAACCTTTTCAAACTTTTCTCTCTATGATATAATGATTTTATTCACAAACATTATATAAGGAGAATATTATGTCTGAATCTAATTTCATTCAAAAAGTAGGAGCGGCGTGTAATAAGAAAGAGGATCTCTATCAGAAATCTAAAACGCGCTATGCAGTCCGTTCTATTTTTGCTGGAGGATTTCTTACTTTAAGTACGGCGGTCGGAGCAGTTGCAGCTGACTTATTAAATACCTTTGTACCTGGATTGGGTCGTTTTCTATTTCCATTCATCTTTGCCTGGGGCTTGGTTTACCTCTTATTTTTAAATGCGGAATTAACCACCTCAAATATGATGTATTTGACGGCGGGTACCTATCTAAAGAAGATTCATTGGAAGAAAGCTCTGGAAATTCTTCTTTATTGTACCTTCTTTAATTTAATTGGTGCTTTAATCGTCGCTTTTCTTTTCAATCAAACAACTGCCTTCGCACATATCGATCCAAAAGGTTTCCTAGCCACGGTAGCAGAAAATAAACTACAACGTAGCAATCAAGTAGTTTTCTTTGAAGGCGTTATTGCCAATATCTTTGTAAATATTGCTATTCTTTCTTATCTATATTTCAAAGATGAAACAGCCAAGGTGCTCTTAGCACTCTCAGCTATCTATATGTTTGTCTTTATGACCAACGAACACTTGGCTGCAAACTTTGCTTCTTTCTCATTATTGAGCTTTAATTCAGTTTCTAGCCAATTGCCACATTTTGAGTTTTTAAATATTTTACGTCATTATAGCGTCACCTTTTTTGCCAACTGGGTAGGAGGAGGAGTCTTAATGGGACTAGCCTATGCTTGGTTGAATAATATCAAGAGCCTCTACAACGATTAAAAAATATAAAAAAAGTTTGCAAAAGTACTTGCATTCTTTTTTTATATATGATAAACTAATCTACGGTTTGAAAAAACTGCCTAAGACAGTAGGGGAGCTCGACTCATAAAGATCCTACCGAGGACAAAACGTATCAATTAAAAGAAGCGTATTGTACTTTCGTGTCTAGGTTTGGGCGCGTTTTTCTTTTGGAAAAATTCCCCAAGCAAAATAATTACGGAGGTGAACACACTAATGAGTGAAGCAATTATTGCTAAAAAAGCGGAACTTGTTGACGTAGTAGCTGAAAAAATGAAAGCTGCTGCATCAATCGTCGTTGTAGATTCTCGCGGTTTGACAGTTGAGCAAGATACAGTTCTCCGTCGCAACCTTCGCGGAAGCGAAGTTGAGTTTAAAGTTATCAAAAACTCAATCTTGCGTCGTGCAGCTGAAAAAGCTGGTCTTGAAGATCTTGCATCTGTATTCGTTGGACCTTCTGCAGTAGCATTTTCTAACGAAGATGTTATCGCACCTGCGAAAATCTTAAACGATTTTGCAAAAGACGCTGAAGCACTTGAAATCAAAGGTGGTGCAATCGAAGGCGCTGTCGCATCTAAAGAAGAGATTCTTGCACTTGCAACTCTTCCAAACCGCGAAGGACTTCTTTCTATGCTCCTTTCTGTACTTCAAGCGCCAGTGCGCAACGTTGCTCTTGCAGTCAAAGCGGTTGCAGACAACAAAGAAGACGCAGCTTAATCTTAAGCTACGCAGCGTAGCCTAGCTACAAAAAAATAAAAATATAAAATTAAAACTTATTTGGAGGAAATAACAATGGCATTGAACATTGAAAACATTATTGCTGAAATTAAAGAAGCTTCAATCCTTGAATTGAACGACCTTGTAAAAGCTATCGAAGAAGAATTTGGTGTAACTGCAGCTGCTCCTGTAGCTGTTGCTGCAGCTGGTGCTGCTGACGCAGGTGCTGCTAAAGATTCATTCGATATCGAATTGACATCTGCAGGCGACAAGAAAGTCGGCGTTATCAAAGTTGTACGTGAAATCACTGGTCTTGGTCTTAAAGAAGCTAAAGAACTTGTTGATGGTGCACCTGGTGTTATCAAAGAAGGTGTTGCTACAGCTGAAGCTGAAGAAATCAAAGCTAAATTGGAAGAAGCTGGAGCTTCAGTTACTCTTAAATAAGAGGCATATACCAATTAGAATTCGGAATACTATAGTATCAGCCTTTTAGAATCGTGAACACATTTTAGAAACTGATAAATTAATTTAGTTTCCTACCAAAAACCCTACCAAAAATTAATTTGGCAGGGTTTTTCTTTTTAACAAATTTATCGTGGAGAACAATTGAATATTGTTCTCCTTTTTTTATTTTCAGGAGGGAAAATGACAAAAGAATTACAATCATCACGCTATATTGTCATTTCATTTTTAGTACGTGAAATGGGAATTGATATTGTTGAAGCCATCTCTCTTATGGCAGAATTAGAAAAAAGTGGCTTGGTTCGATTGGAATCAAGTGGAGATTTAATACTCAAAGAACTAGGAGGAGCTCTATGAAACGAATTACCGCAAATCAATACCATACTTCAGAACGGTATTATAAATTACCTAAAATTCTTTTTGAGGATGAAAAATATATGGATATGAAACTAGAAGTAAAGGTGGCTTATTCTATTTTAAAAGATCGTTTAGAATTATCTCTCAGTCGTGGTTGGATAGATGAAGAAGGGGCGGTTTATTTAGTATTTTCTAATTCTAAACTGATGAAGTTGTTAGGTTGTTCTAAGTCAAAATTACTGTCTATCAAAAAAATTCTTAAAGAATATGACTTAATTGATGAAGTTCAACAGTCTTCAAGTGAGAAAGGGAGACTTGCTAATAAGATTTATTTAGGGGAATTGTCTTCTACCCCAGTAGCTAATTCAAACAGGCCTAGTGTTAAAAAAAGACTAGGGCAGGATGAAAATGAAACGGCCCCCGTCTCACATTCAGCCCCTAGTGAGACTGAAGTTAGTGAGACTAAATATAGTGAGACTGATTCTTTATTTATTGAGGATGAGGAGGAGAGGTATACTCAACCTATCTTGAAAAGAAAAGTAGAAAAGGTCACAAAATATGATCAAGATTATATTTGGGGATTGGTACAAGATCAATTTAGACGAGAAGGTTTTTCTGAAACAGCCAGTGAAATTGCTATGACTGATTTTGAGAGAATCTATCAGTATGCTCTAGATAATGTCCGCTTTGTTAGACGTGCGGAAGTGCTTGCTGAATTTGTGTTTAACGGCCTATATTCCGTTTGGAATAACCGTGTTAGAAAAGGAGGTGGTTAAATGTCGCCAATCGAGTGGGTATTAGCCATTCTTATTTTAATTTCAAGTGGTGTGACACTTTGTACATTGATAGTCGATCAGGAGGAGGTGATAAAGAATTGAGATTTATTGATTTATTTTCAGGTATCGGTGGCTTTCGACTTGGAATGGAAAGTGTCGGACACGAGTGTATTGGGTTTTGTGAGATTGATAAATTTGCTAGAGAATCTTATAAGTCCATTTTTCAAACGGAAGGAGAAATTGAATTTCATGACATACGAGATGTTTCAGATGACGAATTTAAAAAACTTAGAGGGAAAGTCGATATCATCTGTGGGGGATTCCCTTGTCAAGCATTTTCAATCGCAGGAAGACGATTGGGATTTGAAGATATTAGAGGAACTTTGTTCTTTGAAATTGCTCGGGCGGCCAAACAAATCCAACCACGTTTTCTTTTTCTTGAAAATGTTAAAGGCCTACTCAATCACGATAAGGGACGGACGTTCACCACAATCCTTACCACACTTGATGAGTTGGGGTTTGATGTTGAGTGGCAGGTGCTTAACAGTAAGGATTTCGGCGTTCCCCAAAACAGAGAGAGGGTGTTTATTATCGGACATTCTAGAAAGAAAAGTACCAGACTCTTATTTCCTTTCAGACGAGAAGGTCAAGCAACTAACTCTGAGATTTTAAAAACATTAGGGAATTTGAATCCATCAAAAAGTGGAATGAGCGGTAAAGTCTATTATTCAGAAGGTCTTGCGCCAACCTTAGTTCGTGGAAAAGGAGAAGGATTTAAGATTGCGATTCCTTGCATTACACCAGATAGATTAGACAAGAGACAAAATGGTAGACGCTTTAAGGAAAACCAAGAGGCGATGTTTACTTTAAATACTCAAGATCGCCATGGTATTGTCGTTGTTGGAGATTTACCAACTAGCTTTAAGGAAACTGGTCGAGTTTATGGAAGTGAGGGGTTATCTCCAACACTGACTACAATGCAAGGTGGAGATAAAATTCCCAAAATACTAATTCCAGAACCAATCAAATTTCTAAAAGTACGGGAAGCAACGAAAAAAGGATACGCTCAAGCAGAAATAGGAGATTCAATCAATTTGGAAAGACCAAGTTCTCAGTATCGTCGTGGTAGAGTTGGAAAGGGTATAGCTAATACGTTAACAACTAGTGGACAAATGGGAGTAGTAGTTGCTAGTTATGAAGGAGAAGATAAACAAGTTTATCATGTAGCAGGTGTATTAATAGATGGACAATTTTACCGTCTGAGGATACGACGAATCACTCCTAAAGAGTGTTTTCGCTTGCAGGGCTTTCCTGATTGGGCTTTTGAAGCTGCTAGAAAAGTCTCTAGTAATAGTCAGCTCTATAAACAAGCTGGTAATAGTGTAACCGTTCCTGTGATTGCCGCAATCGCAAAGAAATTAAAAGAAGTAGAGGAAAAAGATGAAAGCATTAAATAAAGAATCAATACTAGATTGTGATGAATTAGAAACAGAATTACATGATGCAGAAATCAAACAGCTGGATGAACAAATATTTTTGATGCCCAATTATCCATGTGAGTTTGAGGTGACATTTTTAGATGATTACCATAAAAAACACAACTACCCCCTATTTTACGAATCCTATCTTCAAAACATTATGGAATTCCTTGAAAGTCAGGATATAAAGAACGGAGCTGATGCCTTTGTAGATGATAATCAGAATCTTGTTTTTGTTTTATATGGACAAGGCTATCGAGCCGAGGGAAAAGAGGGAATACTTACAACCCAAGTAACTGTAAAAGCTTATGATGAAGACAAGAAACCGATTAACTTCGCAAATTTATTAGATTCCTTAATAGTCTCAGAATATCAAATGGAACCGAATCTTTGGGAGGTCTCCCATGATTGATCTCTATCTAAGTAAAAATAGCCAAAGAAATCAACTTCTTTTAGACTTCTTCCAAAACTATGGCATAGAGGTATCTTGTCATTCAGTTTCTGAAATGACAAAGGATAAATTAATTGAGATGATGAGCTATTCTTCTGATTGTTTTGAATTTTTATCTCCCAATTTATTACGATTTAAGAACCGTGATAATCTAAGATTAACGGATTTCGTTGAGATGATTTTAAAAAATCCTGAACTAACCATCAGACTTCCTCTTGCGGTTTCAAATAAGCGGGTTTATCCAAATCTGAATTTGGAAGAGGCTAGAGCTTTATTGCCAAGAGATACGAAACAATTGATTTACATGGCACAAACACATTATTTATCTAACTAAAGGAGAAGTAATATGGCTGAACGATTTTGGGAGAACTTGTCCATTATTTTAGCTGAAAGAAATATTAGCTGGATTGAGTTAACCAGAAAAATGTTTGCGGGAGAGTTTCACTATCCAAGTGAATTGAATCGTTTGTATCAAAAGATTCGTCACTACAAGATGGAACAACGAATGCCTCAAAGTCCATGGGTAGAAAGGATTGTGCAGGTATTAGATTTAGATTATGAAGATTTATTTCGGAGGTAACTATGAAAAGAATAATTCCAGTTTATATATTCCAACAAGTAAATGTCCTATTGGTATCTCTATACTTATTGAAATTTCTTTGTATCGGTGAGTTAACTATACTACAGATTCTCTATAGTTCGTCACTCATTTCTTTTTTATGGATGTATGGTCAACGCAAACAAGCTCATAAGGTCAATATGAAATCTAGGATGAAATGGCTTGGTATTGGATTCGTTAGCCTACTGATTATAAGTCTATGTTTTAGCCTAATCCATGCTCAAGGAACTACGAATCAAGCAAACTTAATTGGCCTTCAACATCAAGTCCCTTGGTTTTCATTTTTATTGTTCTTAATCAATGCGAGTATGGTTGAAGAATTTCTGTATCGAGAAATTTTATGGAACTTGGTTAGAAAATTAGATATTCGAGTTGCTTTGACAAGTGTTTTATTTGCCTTAGCACATCATCCAGGAACCATTCTAGCTTGGTGTTTATATGTTTCACTTGGGATGTTTTTAGGGCTTGTACGCTACAAATCGGACTTATGGGGCAGTATGGGGCTACATTTGGTGTGGAACCTACTAGTTTATAGTTTGCTGCTTTTTTAAAATAGGTGACCTGATTTTTAGATATTCATAATGAATGTAATTGTTGACAAATATGGACTAATTGCGTATAATGAAGATAATTAAATGATATAATTACTTGTGGGCTAGTGGATATGGTCTGCACCCGCCTGTGGGCTCCGCTCTCAGTTCAGACTGTTTGTTGAGAAAAAGAATAGCAGGACTGCCTACCCTTGAGGAATAGATAGGGCATATCTAGCGTGAGGTGAAACTCAATACGTGGGAGAGAAGGAAGCAGGAGCTTCCTTCTCTTTTTTAGGAGAAAATTCAAATGACTTATACTTTGGAATGGCTAAAGACTTTTGATGGAGAGATTGATATTCTCAATATTAAGATGAATTGCTTGGCCAATACTATTGAGAAAAATGTTTCTCAGTACAAATATATTTATCAGACAAATATGGAGAACTGTCCTGAAATTATTCTATCAGTCCCGAACTCCTCCATTCCTCATCTATTAGGATTATCTAGAGAACATCATGTTAATTTACCAACTAATAATGCAGGGAGTATTTTTGAAGGATTAAAAGATGATTGGACATTGGAAAGCCTGAATAAAGCTGATAATGGTTGGTTCAACGAAAATAAATTCAAAATAGTTGGAACCTTGTTGCTTTATCAAATGTTACATGTAATGGAGTGTAAATTCTATACAACTGATGGCATTTTGAATAGAAGAGTTGGTAGCCGATTTAGAAGAGATAATATTTATTTTGTAGTCTTTAAATTAAGTAATGGTATTAGTTATACAGTAGAACTATCACGTGAACAAGGTAATCAATACTTTCCAAGAAGCCTTAAAATCAATGATACCTCCGTTACAGATTGTAGAGAAATAGATCTTAGACTCATTAATAAGATTAGATTCAAGCCAGTTAAGGCAAGAAAGGTGAAATGGCCATCATGATTTAAAAATTGAAATCATGATTACATCACTATTCTTTTCTTAATAAATGTGAGTATTGTCGAAGAATTTCTGTATCGAGAAATTTTATGAAAGTTAATCAGAAAATTAGATATCAGAGTTTCTTTGACAAGCATTTTATCTTGCTGTTTGTATGTTTTTACTAGAAATGTTTCTAGGGCTTCATTTGGAGTGGAAACTATTAGTCCATGGCTTACTTCTTCTTTATAATAGGTGGTCTAGCTTACTTATAGATTCAGTTTGAAATAAAAAACTAAATGAATTGATTTTAAAGAAATATATTAATCACAAATCACTTATCACAAATCACTTATCACAAATCACAAGTGATTTGTGATTGTTGATGATAAAATAAGAATAAGAAGAAATAGAAAGAAGTGAGTGATTGTGGGAAATTTAGGCGCACAAAAAGAAAAACGAAATGATACACCAATCAGTGCAAAAAAAGATATAATGGGAGATAAGACGGTTCGTGTTCGTGCTGACTTGCACCATATCATAAAAATCGAAACAGCAAAGAATGGCGGAAACGTAAAAGAAGTTATGGAAATAAGACTTAGAAGCAAACTTAAGAGTGTGTTGATAGTGCAGTATCTTAAAATTTTGTGTATAATAGGAATTGAAGTTAAATTAGATGCTAAAAATTTGTAATTAAGAAGGAGGGATTCGTCATGTTGGTATTCCAAATGCGTAATGTAGATAAAACATCTACTGTTTTGAAACAGACTAAAAACAGTGATTACGCAGATAAATAAATACGTTAGATTAATTCCTACCAGTGACTAATCTTATGACTTTTTAAACAGATAACTAAAATTACAAACAAATCGTTTAACTTCTGTATTTATTTACAGATGTAATCACTTCAGGAGTGATTACATGAACAAAAATATAAAATATTCTCAAAACTTTTTAACGAGTGAAAAAGTACTCAACCAAATAATAAAACAATTGAATTTAAAAGAAACCGATACCGTTTACGAAATTGGAACAGGTAAAGGGCATTTAACGACGAAACTGGCTAAAATAAGTAAACAGGTAACGTCTATTGAATTAGACAGTCATCTATTCAACTTATCGTCAGAAAAATTAAAACTGAACATTCGTGTCACTTTAATTCACCAAGATATTCTACAGTTTCAATTCCCTAACAAACAGAGGTATAAAATTGTTGGGAGTATTCCTTACCATTTAAGCACACAAATTATTAAAAAAGTGGTTTTTGAAAGCCATGCGTCTGACATCTATCTGATTGTTGAAGAAGGATTCTACAAGCGTACCTTGGATATTCACCGAACACTAGGGTTGCTCTTGCACACTCAAGTCTCGATTCAGCAATTGCTTAAGCTGCCAGCGGAATGCTTTCATCCTAAACCAAAAGTAAACAGTGTCTTAATAAAACTTACCCGCCATACCACAGATGTTCCAGATAAATATTGGAAGCTATATACGTACTTTGTTTCAAAATGGGTCAATCGAGAATATCGTCAACTGTTTACTAAAAATCAGTTTCATCAAGCAATGAAACACGCCAAAGTAAACAATTTAAGTACCGTTACTTATGAGCAAGTATTGTCTATTTTTAATAGTTATCTATTATTTAACGGGAGGAAATAATTCTATGAGTCGCTCGCAGAAAGGACTGGCTGGTGCGGGAGAATGGGAGACTTTGAAAAAGATGCTACCTGATTTTAAGGGTAAGCGTGTGCTTGATTTAGGATGCGGCTATGGATGGCACTGTATATATGCGATGGAAAACGGTGCTTCCTCTGTAGTAGGTGTTGATATTTCTCATAAAATGCTCGAAGTAGCAAAAGGAAAAACCCATTTTCCACAGATTGAATATGAATGCTGTGCCATAGAAGATGTGGATTTCCCAGAGGAGAGCTTTGATGTAATACTAAGTTCGCTTGCGTTTCATTATGTAGCAGACTATGAGAATTTAATAAAAAAGATATATAGGATGCTGAAGGCTGGTGGCAATTTAGTTTTTACAGTTGAACATCCTGTTTTTACTGCTCATGGAACACAAGACTGGTATTATAACGAAAAAGGAGAAATACTGCATTTCCCGGTGGACAATTATTATTATGAGGGCAAACGGACAGCTATGTTTTTGGAAGAAAAGGTTACAAAATATCATAGAACACTGACCACATATCTAAATACACTGCTTTCAAATAGTTTTATAATAAATCAGATTGTGGAGCCACAGCCGCCAGAGAACATGATGGATATTCCGGGGATGGCGGATGAAATGCGACGCCCAATGATGCTGATTGTATCGGCAAAAAAGAAGATGTAATAATATAGAAAAAATAAACGAGGAGTATGTAAATGAGATCAGAAAAAGAAATGATGGATTTAGTACTTTCTTTAGCAGAACAGGATGAACGTATTCGAATTGTGACCCTTGAGGGGTCACGCGCAAATATTAATATACCTAAAGATGAATTTCAGGATTATGATATTACATATTTTGTAAGTGATATAGAACCGTTTATATCTAATGATGACTGGCTTAATCAATTTGGGAATATAATAATGATGCAAAAGCCGGAGGATATGGAATTATTCCCACCTGAAGAAAAGGGATTTTCCTATCTTATGCTATTTGATGATTACAATAAAATTGATCTTACCTTATTGCCCTTGGAAGAGTTAGATAATTACCTAAAGGGCGATAAATTAATAAAGGTTCTAATTGATAAAGATTGTAGAATTAAAAGGGACATAGTTCCGACTGATATAGATTATCATGTAAGAAAGCCAAGCGCAAGGGAGTATGATGATTGCTGCAATGAATTTTGGAATGTAACACCTTATGTTATTAAAGGATTGTGCCGTAAGGAAATTTTATTTGCTATTGATCATTTTAATCAGATTGTTCGCCATGAGCTGCTGAGAATGATATCATGGAAGGTCGGCATCGAAACAGGCTTTAAATTAAGTGTAGGCAAGAACTATAAGTTTATTGAAAGGTATATATCCGAGGATTTGTGGGAGAAACTTTTGTCCACCTACCGGATGGATTCCTATGAAAACATATGGGAAGCATTATTTCTATGCCATCAATTGTTCAGGGCGGTATCCGGTGAGGTGGCGGAAAGGCTTCATTATGCCTATCCGGAGTATGATAGGAATATAACAAAATATACCAGGGACATGTATAAAAAATACACTGGTAAAACCGGCTGCCTGGATAGCACATATGCCGCTGATATAGAAGAGAGGCGGGAACAGTGATTACAGAAATGAAAGCAGGGCACCTGAAAGATATCGATAAACCCAGCGAACCATTTGAGGTGATAGGTAAGATTATACCGAGGTATGAAAACGAGAATTGGACCTTTACAGAATTACTCTATGAAGCGCCATATTTAAAAAGCTATCAAGACGAAGAGGATGAAGAGGATGAGGAGGCAGATTGCCTTGAATATATTGACAATACTGATAAGATAATATATCTTTACTACCAAGACGATAAATGCGTCGGAAAAGTTAAACTGCGAAAAAATTGGAACCGGTACGCTTATATAGAAGATATCGCCGTATGTAAGGATTTCAGGGGGCAAGGCATAGGCAGCGCGCTTATCAATATATCTATAGAATGGGCAAAGCATAAAAACTTGCATGGACTAATGCTTGAAACCCAGGACAATAACCTTATAGCTTGTAAATTCTATCATAATTGTGGTTTCAAAATCGGCTCCGTCGATACTATGTTATACGCCAACTTTGAAAACAACTTTGAAAAAGCTGTTTTCTGGTATTTAAGGTTTTAGAATGCAAGGAACAGTGAATTGGAGTTCGTCTTGTTATAATTAGCTTCTTGGGGTATCTTTAAATACTGTAGAAAAGAGGAAGGAAATAATAAATGGCTAAAATGAGAATATCACCGGAATTGAAAAAACTGATCGAAAAATACCGCTGCGTAAAAGATACGGAAGGAATGTCTCCTGCTAAGGTATATAAGCTGGTGGGAGAAAATGAAAACCTATATTTAAAAATGACGGACAGCCGGTATAAAGGGACCACCTATGATGTGGAACGGGAAAAGGACATGATGCTATGGCTGGAAGGAAAGCTGCCTGTTCCAAAGGTCCTGCACTTTGAACGGCATGATGGCTGGAGCAATCTGCTCATGAGTGAGGCCGATGGCGTCCTTTGCTCGGAAGAGTATGAAGATGAACAAAGCCCTGAAAAGATTATCGAGCTGTATGCGGAGTGCATCAGGCTCTTTCACTCCATCGACATATCGGATTGTCCCTATACGAATAGCTTAGACAGCCGCTTAGCCGAATTGGATTACTTACTGAATAACGATCTGGCCGATGTGGATTGCGAAAACTGGGAAGAAGACACTCCATTTAAAGATCCGCGCGAGCTGTATGATTTTTTAAAGACGGAAAAGCCCGAAGAGGAACTTGTCTTTTCCCACGGCGACCTGGGAGACAGCAACATCTTTGTGAAAGATGGCAAAGTAAGTGGCTTTATTGATCTTGGGAGAAGCGGCAGGGCGGACAAGTGGTATGACATTGCCTTCTGCGTCCGGTCGATCAGGGAGGATATCGGGGAAGAACAGTATGTCGAGCTATTTTTTGACTTACTGGGGATCAAGCCTGATTGGGAGAAAATAAAATATTATATTTTACTGGATGAATTGTTTTAGTACCTAGATTTAGATGTCTAAAAAGCTTTAACTACAAGCTTTTTAGACATCTAATCTTTTCTGAAGTACATCCGCAACTGTCCATACTCTGATGTTTTATATCTTTTCTAAAAGTTCGCTAGATAGAGTTCTATATTAGAGATGTAAAGAGTTTTGGTGAAGAGGTTTGTGAGTATGGCTTTTATAACCAGGGTGCAATGAGAAGCACTAACAGCAGCTAGCTTAAGAACGCATAGGATATACTTTTTATGGAAGTCACAGAGGAGGAATAAAATTTGAACAGGATTAACAGAGTAACCTCTATTCTTATTCAGCTGCAATCAAAAAAAATAATTCCTGCCAAAGAAATTGCACAGCGATTTAATATAAGCTTAAGGACAGTTTACAGAGATATCCGGACACTTGAAGAAGCCGGAATACCAATTGGATCTGAGGCCGGAAAAGGATATTTTCTTGTAGAGGGCTTCCTACTTCCGCCGGTAATGTTTACAGCGGCGGAAGTGGGTGCATTGATTACAGCAGGGAAATTTTTAAATTGCCATGGAGATGAATCATTTATAAAGGATTTTGATTCAGCTATGTATAAAATCAAATCTATTTTGAAGCATGGTGAAAAAAACTATGCACAGGAGTTGGAGAACAGTATTAACGTGTACAGCACATCTGGACAGAAAAATACATTGGCGGATAACGTTATTGCAGCAATTCAGACTGCAATCTGCAATAAAAGGGTAATATCAATTCAATATCCTGCATCAGGAGGGCAAGAACCGGAAAGCAGAATGATAGAGCCTATATCACTGGGGTTTTATGAACAGAACTGGTACTTAATCGGTTTTGCAGGCTAAGAAATGAATATAGGAATTTTCGTGTGGATCGGATTAAAAGCATTTGCATAGAAGAAGAGCTCTGTCAAAGCCATGATGGCTCTTTGGAACAAATATTAAAACAAATGCTTTCATATAAAAAACTATATAATGTAATTCTTAGAGCTGAAAAAGGGGAGACATACAATTCTATCAAGAACAGGTATTCTCTCGGCTTCCTTGAAGAAACCGATTTGGGAAGTAAAATGGAAATCGAATTCCAGACAGATTCCTTTGAGATATTGAGCAAGCAGCTGATTGAATATGGATCAGGCATTGAAATAGTCCAACCTGATGAATTAAAATGCATAACCCGTAAACACCTGGCACAAATTACGAATCACTGCCTAAACTTGATTTAGAGAAAGCGATTGGTCTGTTATGTATTTTTTGTAAGGTTTCATATCCCCTGCTGACATACAGCTGTCAGTGTATTATGATATTCTACTATCAAAAAGGAGGATTGAAAAATATGAAACCAAAGATAATTATGCACACACAAATTAGCCTTGATGGCCGCATTAAAGGCTTTGATAATCCGGAAGTTTACTACCAGGTTGCCGGGGGAATTCATTCGGATGCGGTGCTGTTTGGGTCCAATACTGTTTTTACTGCATTTGAAAAATATCCTGCTGAAACAGAGGCTGATTTTGGATAAAGTCCGTATAATTGTGTAAAAGTAAAAAGGCCATATAACAGTCCTTTTACGGTACAATGTTTTTAACGACAAAAACATACCCAGGAGGACTTTTACATGACCCAAGTACATTTTACACTGAAAAGCGAAGAGATTCAAAGCATTATTGAATATTCTGTAAAGGATGACGTTTCTAAAAATATTTTAACAACGGTATTTAATCAACTAATGGAAAAACAATGTTTTATTTACACTCAATAGGAATGTTACCTAACTATCAAGACAAAGGTTATGGTTCAAAATTATTATCTTTTATTAAGGAATATTCTAAAGAGATTGGTTGTTCTGAAATGTTTTTAATAACTGATAAAGGTAATCCTAGAGCTTGCCATGTATATGAAAAATTAGGTGGTAAAAATGATTATAAAGATGAAATAGTATATGTATATGATTATGAAAAAGGTGATAAATAAATGAATATAGTTGAAAATGAAATATGTATAAGAACTTTAATAGATGATGATTTTCCTTTGATGTTAAAATGGTTAACTGATGAAAGAGTATTAGAATTTTATGGTGGTAGAGATAAAAAATATACATTAGAATCATTAAAAAAACATTATACAGAGCCTTGGGAAGATGAAGTTTTTAGAGTAATTATTGAATATA
The DNA here is from genome assembly GCF_030440045.1 of Streptococcus sp. SP8. Taxonomy (NCBI): domain Bacteria; kingdom Bacillati; phylum Bacillota; class Bacilli; order Lactobacillales; family Streptococcaceae; genus Streptococcus; species Streptococcus sp. SP8. Next base: position 23,253 of record NZ_JAQFJL010000001.1, read on the forward strand.
ACAATGTTCCTATTGGATATGGACAAATATATAAAATGTATGATGAGTTATATACTGATTATCATTATCCAAAAACTGATGAGATAGTCTATGGTATGGATCAATTTATAGGAGAGCCAAATTATTGGAGTAAAGGAATTGGTACAAGATATATTAAATTGATTTTTGAATTTTTGAAAAAAGAAAGAAATGCTAATGCAGTTATTTTAGACCCTCATAAAAATAATCCAAGAGCAATAAGGGCATACCAAAAATCTGGTTTTAGAATTATTGAAGATTTGCCAGAACATGAATTACACGAGGGCAAAAAAGAAGATTGTTATTTAATGGAATATAGATATGATGATAATGCCACAAATGTTAAGGCAATGAAATATTTAATTGAGCATTACTTTGATAATTTCAAAGTAGATAGTATTGAAATAATCGGTAGTGGTTATGATAGTGTGGCATATTTAGTTAATAATGAATACATTTTTAAAACAAAATTTAGTACTAATAAGAAAAAAGGTTATGCAAAAGAAAAAGCAATATATAATTTTTTAAATACAAATTTAGAAACTAATGTAAAAATTCCTAATATTGAATATTCGTATATTAGTGATGAATTATCTATACTAGGTTATAAAGAAATTAAAGGAACTTTTTTAACACCAGAAATTTATTCTACTATGTCAGAAGAAGAACAAAATTTGTTAAAACGAGATATTGCCAGTTTTTTAAGACAAATGCACGGTTTAGATTATACAGATATTAGTGAATGTACTATTGATAATAAACAAAATGTATTAGAAGAGTATATATTGTTGCGTGAAACTATTTATAATGATTTAACTGATATAGAAAAAGATTATATAGAAAGTTTTATGGAAAGACTAAATGCAACAACAGTTTTTGAGGGTAAAAAGTGTTTATGCCATAATGATTTTAGTTGTAATCATCTATTGTTAGATGGCAATAATAGATTAACTGGAATAATTGATTTTGGAGATTCTGGAATTATAGATGAATATTGTGATTTTATATACTTACTTGAAGATAGTGAAGAAGAAATAGGAACAAATTTTGGAGAAGATATATTAAGAATGTATGGAAATATAGATATTGAGAAAGCAAAAGAATATCAAGATATAGTTGAAGAATATTATCCTATTGAAACTATTGTTTATGGAATTAAAAATATTAAACAGGAATTTATCGAAAATGGTAGAAAAGAAATTTATAAAAGGACTTATAAAGATTGATTATATAATATATGAAAAGCTATTATAAAAGACATTAGTATTAAATAGTTTAAAAAAATGAAAAATAATAAAGGAAGTGAGTCAAGTCCAGACTCCTGTGTAAAATGCTATACAATGTTTTTACCATTTCTACTTATCAAAATTGATGTATTTTCTTGAAGAATAAATCCATTCATCATGTAGGTCCATAAGAACGGCTCCAATTAAGCGATTGGCTGATGTTTGATTGGGGAAGATGCGAATAATCTTTTCTCTTCTGCGTACTTCTTGATTCAGTCGTTCAATTAGATTGGTACTCTTTAGTCGATTGTGGGAATTTCCTTGTACGGTATATTGAAAGGCGTCTTCGAATCCATCATCCAATGATGCGCAAGCTTTTGAATATTTTGGTTGATCGATATAATCATGAATCAATCGATTTTTAGCCTCACGCGCTAAGTTAATATCTGTGAACTTAAAAATTCCTTTAACAGCTTCTCTGAAAGATTTTGAATTTTTTTTAGGAATGGTGGTAAAGATATTTCTTAGGAAGTGAACTTGGCATCTTTGCCAACTTACGTTGGTGAAGGATTTTCTAATGGCAGAGACTAATCCTTTGTGCGCATCAGAAATAACGAGTTCCGTACCTTGTAAACCGCGTTCTTTTAGGTATTCAAAAAATGTTGTCCAGGTCTCTTCGCTTTCGCCACTTTGAATCATGAAGCCGATAATTTCACGGTCGCCATCTTTGGTTATTCCAATCGCTATATGACAGCTTTTTGAGAGTACTCGATTTTCTTCTCGTACTTTTATATAGAGTACATCGGTCATTAAGTAAGGATAATTTTTTTCTGATAATAAACGATTCTGCCACTCCGAAGGAATATTTGAATTATTTGGAGGAAAGGCATTACCCATATATTGTGTCAGGAAATGATCATGTGGACTATGAAAAAGCCTTTCAGATCCTGCATGAGCAATATGGGTGTAAATACATGCGGACAGACAGTGGCGGTGGATTAACCAACAAATTATTAGAAAACGGACTTATTGATGAAATCAGTCTTGTGATATCACCATGTTTTGTAGGTAATAAAGAAAAACAACTATTTGATAACCTTCTGTTATCTGAAAAAGTTAATTTGGAATTGCAGGGAACAGAGAATGCAGAACATGGCTGTCTGTCATTGCGCTATGCTGTGAAAAATAAGGATTAGTGCAGCATACTTTAAAAAGTGTCTGTTGGGACAGTGTCCTAAAGGAAGCATAAGCTCATGGCTAGCGGCGGTGTTAAAGTAACGGCACTCGGCCCCAATATATAGTTGATATGCCCCTAAGCCTTTGAGGGCAAGGCGGTCAACCGCGCCTTTTCCGGTCCGCATACAGTCGTTCAATGAGGGTATCAAGCTCGGCAATGCGGCGGTGCTTCTCGGTGGTTCGTTTCTTCGCCGCCGTTTTCGGCTAATTCTAATTGATCCGAACTGTAAGGATAAGCAATTATCCGGGGCTAGTTAAGTATCTTAGAGAGGAAGATAAAGATAAGTAAACCAATTTTAAAGTTGTACCGAATAAAGCCTTCAAGAGGACAACATGCTTTTGAAGGCTTTATTGCTTACAATTACTTGGATTGTAACGCAAAAGCAGGCACCAAATCAATGAAAAATAGCCTATCCAGGCGACTGTTTCAGAAATATGGGCTTCCGCCAAGGGGATACCAGTGGGGTGCGACATCTTTTTTGCCCACTCAAGGCATGTGGAGTGTGTGGCGTTGTTGCGTAGAAAGTAAGGCTGGAGTCCTTATATCTGGCTGAGCTTAATCTCTTTTTCTTCTACGACTTACACTGTTTGGTTTCATGAGCAAGCCCCTCAAAGTGAATTAATAACAAATCATTAGAAGTCATAGTGATGAAATTTCTGTAACGGAAGTAGAGCGAATTGCTGAACCATTAAATGAGTATCTCTCGAAGTAGAAGCGTCTATTTTGACTTTTAGTTTGATAGAATGGTAGTTTGAAAATGTAAATGATAGCTACTGTTCATAAAACATATAAGGTACGTACGGTGTTGTGAGAGGAGCTAGAAATTAGCACTTACCTTATTATTCCAACAACCCCAAAAATGTGATAAAAATTTCAACTACTCTTATCTATAATAAAGCTACCTGTTCTTTGAAAATTGAATCCACTCCGTCTTGATTAGCGTGCCTGTGTAAGTAGGGACTGAGAGTATTTCCCTGTGAAGGGCGACTGGCACAAGACGTGTGTGAGAATTTTCTAACAGACACGGAGTTTATCGTTACCAGACTTAAACGATGCGACAAACTAGATAAAGGAGTTAATCATGAAGGTAGTAAACTTGTATGATTTGAAACAAATGGGAAATAAAGGTGGTTGTACCATCCAATTGATTCATCACTTTCCTTTTGGTATGGGCTTAGGACATCTCAAAAGAGACTACATTGAATTTAAACGTGTTGGTATCTTTGATGGGAAAGCAGTAGAAGTTACTCTTCGAGAACCTTATTCGAGAGATCTACTGCAGGTTGTCAAGTCGATTAAGCAACGTCAGAAATTGATAGCTTATCGTTATAAAGAAGGAAAGCTGCTATTTGTTAAGAAGGAGGCATCAGATGTCCTCTGAACAACAGGAACGAATGGCAGTTCAATATGCTGAGCGTAGTCTTTTATTTACTGTAAAAAGTCTTTTAAAGATTCTAGAATGGTCTAGACGTCAGGCTTTAGCACAAGATTCCGCCTATAAGATAGGGGTGCAGAAATTAGAAGAATTGCTACAATCTCCCTATTCGATTGATACGATTAATCTGAAAAAAGATTTTTTAGACAAACCAATTGATATAGAGAAATTTAAAGCTTTTTTAGAAAAAGAAGAGATTCCTTTAGCCATCGCTTGGCAAGGGGATTCTCTGCATTTCTACACGAAAGACCGTTCGATTCTAGACAATCATTTAGACCATCTGTTAGAAAAAATGGTTAATGATCCGGAGAAATTAGCTGATTTTATCATGGATAAGTCATTAGACGATGCAATTGATGAGGCTAAATCCCAAATTACCTTTAGACAAGAAGGTGCCGTCAAACAGAAAGAGATGGTGAGATGATGTACAGTGGAAAGAAATTCCTACTATTCTCACTGTTAGGTATCTTACTAGGCTATCTTTTTCATCGTTTGACGCTTTTGTATGATTCCTATACTGGAAATACATTAGATAAATGGATTCATCTTCTGATGGAAGGTCAAGATGAAGTTCTTCAGTCGCCATGGAATGTTTCCTTTACTGGAAAATCAAGTGCTTTTTTTCTACTAGGCTTTGTGATGATGTTGCTGGTTTATCTCTATCTAGAGACTGGTAAAAAACAATACCGAGAAGGGGTAGAATACGGGAGCGCCCGTTTTGGAACTCTAAAAGAAAAGAAGCTCTTTTACGGTAAGGAATTTTTACATGATACGATCTTAGCACAAGATGTTCGTTTGACATTATTAGATAAAAAACCACCCCAATATGATAGAAATAAGAATATTGCAGTGATCGGAGGTTCAGGAAGTGGGAAGACATTTCGCTTTGTGAAACCCAATCTAATTCAGATGAATAGTTCTAATATTGTAGTGGATCCTAAAGATCACTTGGCCGAGAAAACAGGAAAACTCTTTTTAGAACATGGCTACCAAGTAAAGGTGTTAGATTTAGTCAATATGAAGAACTCAGATGGCTTCAATCCTTTTCGCTATATAGAGACAGAAAATGATTTGAATCGCATGCTGACGGTTTATTTCAATAACACCAAAGGCTCTGGCTCTCGTAGTGATCCATTTTGGGATGAAGCTTCTATGACTTTGGTCCGAGCTTTAGCCTCCTACTTGGTCGATTTCTATAATCCACCCAAAACAAGAGAACAGCTCATAGAAGAAAGTCGTTTAAGTCAAAAAGAATACAAAAACTTGTTGAAACGTCAAAAAAAAGAAGTGGAGGAGCGAAAAAAACGAGGGCGTTATCCAAGTTTTGCTGAAATCTCAAAACTCATTAAACACTTATCCAAGGGTGAAAACCAAGAAAAAAGTGTCTTAGAAATTCTATTTGAAAATTATGCTAAAAAGTATGGGACTGAAAATTTTACCATGCGAAATTGGGCAGATTTTCAAAATTATAAGGATAAGACTCTGGATTCTGTTATAGCTGTAACCACTGCTAAATTTGCCCTCTTCAATATTCAGAGTGTCATGGATTTGACCAAAAGAGATACTCTTGATATGAAGACATGGGGCAAGGAAAAATCAATGGTTTACTTAGTTATCCCAGATAACGATAGTACCTTTCGCTTTCTTTCAGCCCTCTTTTTTTCAACAGTATTTCAAACTCTAACAAGACAAGCAGATATTGATTTTAAGGGGCAATTACCTCTTCATGTGAGAGTCTACTTAGATGAATTCGCAAATATCGGAGAAATCCCAGATTTTGCTGAACAAACCTCAACAGTCCGTTCTCGGAATATGAGTCTCGTTCCTATTCTACAAAATATTGCTCAACTTCAAGGACTCTATAAAGAAAAAGAAGCTTGGAAAACTATTCTTGGGAACTGTGATAGCTTAGTCTACTTAGGTGGTAATGATGAAGATACTTTTAAATTTATGAGTGGGTTACTCGGTAAACAAACCATTGATGTTCGAAATACTAGTCGTTCCTTTGGCCAAACAGGTTCAGGATCCCTTTCTCATCAAAAGATTGCTCGTGATTTAATGACACCTGATGAAGTCGGAAATATGAAACGGCATGAATGCTTAGTTCGAATTGCCAATATGCCTGTCTTTAAAAGCAAAAAGTACAATTCAACTAAGCATCCAAACTGGAAGTACCTTGCCAATCAAGAAAACGATGAACGGTGGTGGAACTATCAGATCAATCCTTTGAATCAAAGTCAGGAAAATCATCTTGAAGGCCTTAGAATTCGTGATTTAACTTTTGAATCTAGTTTAAAATAAAAATAGAAAAGAGGAAATAGATGATTACGCATTTTAAAGGTTTTGTTTATGGAGTAGACGCAAGTGCTATGTTTGCACAAGCTATGTCTTTGTTACAGAAGGGATTGATTGCGGTTGGTGCCTTTCTCGTTGTTGTGGGGATTGTCAACCTTGCAACCAACATTAAAGATGGTGGACCAGGTGTTCGGAATGCCATTCTTGAAATTGTCGGTGGAGTTATGGTAGGGGCTGCTGGAGCCTTTGTAACCCAGATTTCAATTTAGGAGGATAAACAATGACATGAATCTTAGTTTAGTCTCACCCTTTGTTTACCTTGCATCTGAAAAAATATCAGCTGAAAATTTATTTGAAGGATTTAATGTGGATTTACAATCTACGGTAGATCTGATTAAATCTCTATCTAGCTACAATCCAACTGTTTGGACTTATATGTCTAGTATTACTAAAAGTGTCATGCAACCTCTTGGTGTTGCGATTTTATCAGTTGTTCTCATCTTAGAATTTTCGAAGATGGCAAAGAAAATTGCTAACTCAGGTGGAGCGATGACCTTTGAAGCATTAGCGCCGATGTTGATTAGTTATATTATGGTCGCAGTTGTAATTACCAATACTACCGTTATTGTAGAAGCTATCATCGGGATTGCGAGTCACGCCATTGAACAAGTGGCCTCGATTGTGGCTCACGGTGGGGCAAAGTATGATACACTCTCTGGATTAAAAGGTTCAGGATTTATTGGCCGGATGATTGTGGGCTTTTTCGCCCTCCTCATTTGGCTTGTTCGGATAGTAAGTGCAGCCATGGTTAATCTTTTGGTATCTATTCGATTTATTCAACTCTACCTTATGATTCCATTTGCCCCTCTTACGATTCCAACATTTTTAAGTGATGAATGGAAGTCTATTGGTATTGGTTATTTAAAAAATATTATGGTTTATGCGGTACAAGGGGTTCTCATTTTTCTGATTGTTTCTCTTGTTCCTTTGTTTGAATCTGCTGGGAAAATAGCTGTTTCAAATGGTGCAGGAGTCTTGCAATCACTTGCGATTATGTTTGGTAGTTTGGTACAAGCTATCTTACTGATTATTGCCCTCGTTGGTTCTCAACGTACGGCTCGCTCAATTTTAGGTATGTAATTAGATAAAGGCTAGGAAGTGATTGCTTCTTAGCCTTTTTAGAAAGGAAAGTCATGAATACACGTGTCTTTAAAGACATCTCAAAATACCAACACAGGGCTTGGTTAGGTTTCACCACAAGACAAATCATCTTTGTTTTACCAGCCTTTATTGTCACAATTATTGTTTTGGGCTTGAATCTCTTTTTCTGGCAATTTGGAGATTGGTTTGTTTACGGTTTTGTGTTTGCCTTTACCATCCCCCTCATGCTTTTTGGAGTCTATAAACCCAATGATTTATATTTTGAACATTATTTGAAATACCGTCTTCATTTTGAACTAACGATACCCCTACGCACAATTTCAGGAAAGAAAGGACTTGAACATGAAAAGAAAATCAAATACATTAAAGAAACAAAAAACTTCAACGACTAATAAAAAGGAAGAAGTTAAAGATAAAAAAGAGGAAGTGTTACCATCAACGGCTAATACTCTTTCCTATCAAGCCTTGTATCAAAATGGTCTGATGCAGGTAAAAGAAGATTATTTTTCACAAAGCTATTTACTTGGTGATGTCAATTACCAGACCGTTGGTTTAGAAGATAAGGGCGCAATCATTGAGAAGTATTCTGATTTGATTAACTCTTTAGATGACCAAACCAACTTCCAATTGACCATCTTTAATAAAAGATTGAATTTAGAAAAGTTTAGACAGAGTGTTTTGTATGAGGAAAAAGAAGATGGGTACGATAGCTATCGTAAAGAATTGAATCGGATGATGAATCAAAATTTAGACAGTGGGGAAAATAACTTTTCAGCTGTGAAACTGATTAGCTTTGGTAGAAAGGATTCTAATCCCAAACAAGCCTATCGTTCCTTGTCTCAAATTGGAGAATATTTCAAGAGTGGTTTCTCAGAAATTGATGCTCGATTTGAATCCTTGGCTGGAGAAGAACGGGTGAACTTGTTGGCAGATATGCTTAGAGGAGAACATCATCTTCCTTTTTCTTACCGTGATTTAACGAGATCTGGTCAGACAACTCGTCACTTCATAGCACCTAATCTCTTGGATTTTAAAAATAAGAATTACCTACAAATCAATGACCGCTTATTACAGATTGTCTATGTGAGAGACTACGGTATGGAATTAGGGGATCAGTTTATCCGAGACCTAATGCAAGGAGATCTGGAATTGATTGTAAGCCTTCATGCTCAAAGTTCGACAAAGGCAGATGCCATGAAGAAACTACGAACAAAGAAAACCTTAATGGAATCCCAAAAGATTGGGGAACAACAAAAACTAGCTCGTACAGGTATCTATTTGGAAAAAGTAGGTCATGTATTAGAAAGCAATATCGATGAAGCTGAGGAACTCTTAAAAACCATGACCGAGACAGGAGATAAACTATTTCAAACGGTCTTCTTGATTGGGGTCTTTGGTCAGGATGAAGAAGAACTCAAACAAGCCCTAGACACTATCCAACAAGTGGCCGGCTCAAATGACCTAATGATTGATAAACTTCCATATATGCAAGAAGCAGCCTTTAATAGTTTGCTGCCATTTGGTTGTGATTTTTTAGAGGGAGTATCACGGAGTTTATTAACATCTAATGTAGCAGTAAACTCACCTTGGACTTCAGTAGATTTACAAGACCGTAGTGGGAAATATTACGGTATCAATCAAATCTCAAGCAATATTATTACCATTGATCGCAGCCTATTAAATACACCGTCTGGTCTGATTTTAGGAACATCTGGAGCTGGGAAAGGGATGGCAACTAAGCATGAAATTATCACGACCAAAATCAAGGAATCTGGTGAAAATACTGAAATTATCATCGTGGATCCAGAAGCAGAATACAGTGTCATTGGACGAGCTTTTGGGGGAGAAATGATTGATATTGCGCCCGATTCCCAAACTTATCTCAATGTCCTTGACTTGTCTGAGGAAAATATGGATGAGGATCCTGTAAAGGTAAAATCAGAATTTCTTTTATCTTTTATTGGCAAGTTATTGGATAGAAAAATGGATGGGAGAGAAAAATCGATTATAGACCGAGTCACTAGACTCACCTATCAGTCATTTAAAGAGCCTTCTTTGGAAGAATGGGTCTTTGTCTTGAGCCAACAACCAGAAGAAGAAGCGCAGAATTTGGCACTTGATATGGAACTGTATGTTGAAGGTTCTCTTGATATTTTTTCTCATAAGACCAATATTCAGACAGGATCTAACTTCTTAATCTATAACGTTAAAAAGTTAGGAGATGAGCTGAAACAAATCGCTCTTATGGTTGTTTTTGATCAGATATGGAATCGTGTCGTTCGGAACCAAAAATTAGGGAAGAAGACTTGGATTTATTTTGATGAAATGCAGCTTCTTTTATTAGATAAATATGCCAGTGATTTCTTCTTTAAATTGTGGAGTCGTGTCAGAAAATATGGAGCCAGTCCGACTGGGATAACCCAAAATGTCGAAACCTTATTGTTAGATCCAAATGGTAGACGGATTATTGCCAATAGTGAATTTATGATTCTCCTCAAGCAAGCAAAAAATGACCGAGAAGAACTAGTTCAACTCTTAGGCTTGTCAAAAGAACTCGAAAAATACCTAGTCAATCCAGAAAAAGGGGCAGGACTAATAAAAGCTGGTTCAGTTGTCGTTCCCTTTAAAAATAAGATTCCCCAAGGTACACAATTGTTTGATATCATGAGTACAGATCCTGATAAAATGGCTTCTAATTAAGGGGAAGGTAAATGAAGGATAAGAGAGAAATCATACGTGCCCGAAAGGCATTTAGAAGAAGTCTAAAAGATGAGAAGAAATTCTTAAAACAAGGAAAGAAGGAGGTGAGAAAACAGAAAAAAGATTCCGCTGTACTGGATGAAAAAGCATGGAAAAATGAGATAAAGCAAAAGCTGGAGAATATGAGAGAAGCTTCAAAGGCTAGAGTAAAACAAGCAAATGAAGACTACAATCATATTCTTCAAAATAGTCCTCCATCACTTTTGAATCGGAAAGAATTAAGAGATAGACGATTGCCTCATGCTAGGAAACGATTGAAAATAGCCAAGAAACAATTTAAGGAAGCTAAGGTTGAAGCAAAAGAAGAAAGAAAAGAGAGTCGTAAAGAAAGAAAAACCAATCAAAAATTTTTCTACGGTCAGGAAACGAAAGTAAGATCCAATTTTTTCCTTCAAGGGAAGAATCTAGAAGAATTAAAAGCTAAGAAAGAAGTCAAAGCCGCAAAAGAGAATCTAAAATCTACTAAGCAAGCCTATAAGTTCAAAAAAATCAGTAGGAAAGCCAAAACCTTTCTTTATGTCCTTGGACGTGAAGGTGGAGAGTTAGCTTCAGAAAATGAAGATTTAGAAAGTTATCGCACACTTCATGAGACCATTAGAAAAGGGAAACGCTACAGTCGGCTTTCTTATAATCTTGGAAAAGCTAGTGTCAAAACAGGACAAGCAACAGGTCGTTTTACCAAGAAAAGACTGACCAACACAAAAGAGCGATACCATCATTTTAAGGATGGAAAAGGATGGAAACTAACTAAAGATAATCCAAGTTCCTTTAAAAATCGGTTTCGAAAATTAAAGAAACAAGGTCTTACAAGTGTCCGAAATATCTATCAAAAATTAAAAGCAGCCTTTTCCTTCTTTACATTTGTGGCTGGAAATCCTGTAACCTGGATAGTTGGAGGAATAGTCTTTCTTCTTTTACTTATGATGAGCTTCTTTTTAGGATTTTCATCTGCTAGTTTGATTCAACAAGATGAATTTGAATTAACAAAAGCTTATACCCACCTAACTTGGGAAGATGCAGAACATACTCGCACAAATGACAAAGGAATTACTTATTACACAAAAGTTGATGATGTGATGGGGTATATGAACTTTAAATTCCATGACTATGAGTTACACAAACCAGTTCACTTATTTAGTTCAGAATCTTACAAGGATTATCTGTCTACTTTGTGGCATGATTTAAACGATGGGGATGATTTGAAATCCATGCAAGACCTCTATGAAACTCCTAAGTATAAACTATCGAGAGACGATCAAGAGGAAATAAAGGAACTAAAAGAAGAGGGTGTCTATGCTTCCATGCAGGAATTGGACAATCCATTTGAGGGGAAAAGCAACGAAGATAGTCTAACCATGACTTATCGTTATGGATACTATGATTTAGACGGAAAACCTACTCTTCAGGAGTATATTCTACTAGAAGCGAAGGCTCACCAAACAATTGTCGCACCAATGGATGGTGTTGTATCTCTAGACGGAGATGATGTTATTCTCACTAACGGAAAAGGAGAGAATGAGAGTCGATTGACCTTGTATTCTATTCATAATGGCCGTGCGATTGAGGGGACAAGAGTCCTAACGGGTGATATTATTGGTGAAACACCAGACGATACAGGTTTGAAAGTTTCCTATCAAAAGTATAAAAACAAGAAAGAAAAATTGGTGTATGTCAATCCGCAATTTTATTTTCCAAAAGTCATTCAACTTCAGACCACTATCTTACCAGCCATTGGTCAGTTTGGTGGGGATGAGTTTGAACGAGCAAAACATATTTATGAGTTTTTGAAATCTCAAGGGGCAAGTCCCCAAGCCATTGCGGCAATTTTAGGAAATTGGTCGGTAGAGTCTTCTATTAATCCTAAACGAGCTGAAGGAGATTATTTATCTCCTCCTGTTGGCGCTACCGATTCCTCATGGGATGATGAAAGCTGGTTAGCGATTGGAGGTCCAGCCATTTATAGTGGTGCTTATCCTAATATTCTTCATAGAGGTCTAGGTTTAGGGCAATGGACAGATACCGCAGATGGGTCAACACGGCATACAGCCTTGTTAAATTATGCACGCACCCAAAATAAGAAATGGTATGATTTAGACCTACAACTTGATTTTATGCTTCATGGGGATAGTCCTTACTATCAAAGTTGGTTAAAGGATTTCTTTAAAAATACAGGCAGTGCAGCCAATCTGGCCCAACTCTTTCTGACCTATTGGGAGGGAAATTCTGGTGACAAACTACTGGAAAGACAAACCAGAGCAACGGAATGGTATTACCAAATTGAAAAAGGCTTTAGTCAAACAAATGGAGGACAGGCAAAAAGTGATCCACAATCCCTTGAAGGGGTTCGTGGGGACTTGTATGATCATTCTGTTCCTGGTGGTGGAGATGGTATGGCCTATGCTTATGGACAATGTACATGGGGTGTTGCGGCTCGTATGAACCAGTTAGGCTTAAAATTAAAAGGTAGAAATGGAGAAAAGATTTCAATCATTAATACCATGGGAAATGGTCAAGACTGGGTTGCGACAGCTTCAAGTCTTGGTGGGGAAACGGGCTCTACACCAAGAGCAGGTGCTATTGTTTCTTTTGTAGGAGGTACACATGGTACACCAGCCAGCTATGGTCATGTGGCTTTTGTAGAGAAGGTCTATGATGATGGTTCTTTCCTTGTGTCTGAAACCAACTATGGGGGCAACCCTAACTATACCTTTAGAAAAATCTCTCAAGCAGATAGTGCCATCAGTTTTGCTTATACGACCAAATAGAAGAGTTTACACTTGAAATTGTAGCTATTTAAAGATACAATATGTCTATAAATGAGTGGTCGGCTCATGGTCAATCTGATAGTAATCTTGGACATAAGGGCCAAGCGGTGGCGGACACCAGAACAAAATCCGATAGCAATCTTGGACGTACGGGCCAAGCGGTGGCAGACACCAGAATAAACCGACTGATTAGGTGGCTTACAGGTTCAGTAAGTCATCTTTTTTATTTGAAAAAACAGTAAGAAAGCGTAAAAAATCAATTCCTGTACTAGCGTGTAATTGAAATTTTTTAGTTTTGGCGTTAGAACTGTTTCCTCAGTCCTAGCCCCTTCTCTTTTTGATAAGTATGCTTGGCAGAAAGTAGTTTGTAAATGATTCTGAGAATCTTATGAGCATAAGCAATGACGGCCTTCATCTTGCTTACTCTTTGGGAAATTCGATTATAAAAAAAAGAAAAAGCTGGATCCTTGGAATGTGCTGCAATTAATCCCGACATGGTCAAAGCCTGTTTTATTTAGCGATTTCCTTGCGTGATGTGTGAGGATTTTTTAATGCCAGCACTATAGGCTAAACATCTTTTTCTGTCATGAGTTAGCAGGCTCTGCCTGATTAGAGTTTTACATGTAATCTATTTTAATAGTAATGTTTTATCATTTTCAGGAGAACGCAGTTTTGGCTCGTTCTCTTTTTTGTTGTGATACTTCTTTCAAGGAATATTTGGTAGGATTGGAGTGAAAAAAGATTAACTAAGAAAGAAGGAAGTATATGGAAGCCATTTATCAACGTGATTCGGATCAAGATGGACTGACTGACGCTCAAGAATTTGCGCTAGGAACCAATCCTCTTAGCGCAGATTCTGATGGTGATGGTCGTTCAGATTTAGTGGAAATAGAAGAAGGAACCAATCCCTTAGAAAAGGATTTACAAGACATAGACCAAACAAGTATCACTGAACCGTCCTCAGTATTTATGGAAATGAAACAAAAGATTTCAGATATGATGGAGAGTCACTACAAGGAATTTATACAGGCTCTGATTAGTATTGAAACAGGGATTGAAAACCAACAAGACCTAGAAGACTTATATACTTACTACATGAGAACGGATGCCGTTTCTCTTTTATCTAGTGATTTAGAAATCAGTCCTCAAGAGGTTGAAATGGAGATAGAGTTGTAGGGGAATCATGTGATTCTCCTATTTTCGTATAGATGAAAGGAGCGAGTATGGAAGTAATACAATTATTGGCTATGTTTCGTGGAACAATTCCAAAAGATAGAGAGAAAATGGACTTATTTCTTCGTTATCAAGCGCAACATTTTGATGAGAAATGGCAGAATTTGGTAGAGAGTTTTTTGACTGAAGAGGGCAAGATAGAGGAGATACCTCATGTCTATTCGTTTCATCAAGATATTATCTCTTTCCTAGAGGCCAGTTCTGAAAATAATGACCAAGATTTAGAAAGTTACACAAGAAATTTTGGACAAGCAGGTCTAAGTAAATTATCTCAATTAAGTAATTTTGAGAAAAACTTGGTGCTAGAAGTCGCAACCTATAATCTTTTCACTCGATTTTACATCCAATCTGAGAAAGAGAAGCTAACACCATTAAGTGAGCTTGTATTTCATCAGAATCAGGATGTCAATTTAGTCAATGTCTATCGGGTTGCGAATAATCTATCTGACCGCATTAGTAGAGATATAGAGGAGTTTCTTCTAATGGTTGATTCCAAAGAACTAAAAAAAGAAGTTCTTGAGATTCATTTTGAAGAAAAAGAAGGAGATGTTCTAGCCTATTTGGGTTCAGAATTGATGGCTACTTTAGATATCGTTACGGATCTTGTCCATCATGAAGAAAACTACACACAACTCCCACTGACACAAAAGCTGAAAATTATTACTTATTTTGATGAAGTAAAGGCTATAAGAGAAAAGTCTAAGCAAGTAGAGGAAGCAGTCTTACCTTTAGATAATATTGACCAGGTAGAAGAAAATGTGGAAGTTCATTCCCTATCTAAAGTAGATAAAATTGTAGAAGAAGCTTTGAGGGAATATCCAATCGGTTCACAAGTAAGTTATAAAGGACAAGTATTTCAGTTGGTTTCGATTGAAAATGCGCAGTTAAATGACTTAGTTCGCCTAGAGCTATTCAATGATTCCAACCAGTTATTTGAAGAGAATCCTATCTTATACTTGAACAGTTTGGAAGAGATTGAACAAGTATTGTCTCATTTAGAACTTGAAAAAGAAGATTCAGAGATTGAGATTGAATCACCAAGTGAAAGCCAGGAAATAGATCTGTTTTCCTACCTGGAAGAAGAAAATGAAAAGGATAAGGAAACAGAAACGCTTATTGTAGGCATAGAAGAGACGGATTTCCCTGTTCAAGATTTTGTTTTTCCAGATGATTTAGAGGACTTTTATCCTAAGACAAATCGAGAAAAAATTGAAACGAATATCGCCGCAATTGATCTTGTTAAAAGATTAGAAAAAGAGAGACGACAAGCAAGTCCAGAAGAACAAGAACTACTAGCCAAGTATGTTGGATGGGGTGGTCTTGCTAATGAATTTTTCGATGAACTCAATCCAAAGTATGAAGCAGAACGTTTAACTCTTAAGAGTTTAGTAAGTAAATCAGAATACTCCACCATGAAACAAAGTTCTCTCACAGCCTATTATACAAACCCAATGATTATTCGCCAGATTTGGCAAAAATTACTGGATGATGGTTTTGAGGGAGGAAGGATATTAGATCCTTCTATGGGGACTGGGAACTTCTTTGCGGCGATGCCTAGAAGTATACGAGATAAATCAGAGCTCTATGGGGTTGAATTAGACAGTGTGACAGGCGCAATCGCAAAACAACTCCACCCCAATACCCATATTGAAGTGCGAGGATTTGAAGAAGTTCCCTATCAAAATAATAGTTTTGATTTAGTCTTAACGAATGTTCCTTTTGGAAATTTTCGCATTGCCGATAAAAACTACGATAAACCTTATATGATTCATGATTACTTTGTCAAACACTCACTTGATTTAGTAAGAGACGGAGGACAAGTGTCGATTATCTCATCTATTGGGACAATGGATAAGCGGACAGATAATGTCTTACAAGAGATTAAAACCAACACTCATTTTTTAGGGGGTGTTCGTTTGCCGGATACGGCTTTTAAAACGATTGCAGGTACTCGAGTGACCACAGATCTCCTCTTCTTTCAAAAGGATCAAGCAAAGAATCTTAATGAGGAGGAACTTGTCTTTAGTGGCTCTATTCCCTTTGAGGAAGATAAGCGTGTCTGGATCAATCCTTATTTTGATGGGAAATACAACACACAAGTTTTGGGTGAATATGAAGTACGTAATTTTAATGGAGGAACCCTCAATGTAAAGGGGGAATCAGAAACATTATCTACTGATATAATGAAAGCATTCGAGAATGTGGAAGCACCTAAACAAATTGACAATTCTTTGAAAGCACCTGTTTTTATCCAAGAAGAAGTGGATAATTCGATCCCAAGTCGTATACGTGAGGACTTAGCGCTCTATTCTTTTGGATATGAGGGAAATCAAATTTATTACCGAGATACGCATGGCATTCGGAAAAGTTCAAAAGTAGACGAAATTAGTTATTATGTAGATGAGAAGGGAGATTTTAAAGCTTGGGACAGTTCTTTGTCTGAACATAAAATAGACCGATTCGTGCAACTTCATTTGACAGAAGAGGAAGCACTAGATGTTTACAAGTCAGAAGAAGCGAGTAAAAGAGGGAAATATAAGGGACTGTTCAAAAAAACTGTCTTTTATGAAAGTCCCTTATCGGATAAGGATATTAGTCGCATTAAGGGCATGGTTGATTTGAGAGAGACCTATCAATCCTTAATTGAAATTCAACGTCATCAAGATTATAGTCGGACAGAATTTCAGGTGTTACTTAGTAAACTCAATCATAACTATGACCGCTTTGTAAGTCAATTTGGATACTTGAATGCCTCAGTCAATCGGAACTTATTTGATAGTGACGATAAGTATTCTTTACTAGCAAGTTTAGAAGATGAATACATCGATTCTAAAGACCAGAAAGTAAAATATAAAAAATCTTTAGCCTTTGAGAAAGCATTGGTTAGACCAGAGAGAGAGATTACAAGAGTATCAACGGCTTTAGATGCCTTAAACTCCAGTTTATCGGATGGTAGAGGAGTTGATTTAGACTATATGGTATCAATTTATCCCGAACATAGCCAAGCTGCTATTTTAGATGAGTTAGGTGACCAGGTTTTAATGGATCCAGAAAGTTATTTAAGAGGGGAAAGAAAATATCTTTCTAAGAACCAGTTTTTGTCAGGAGATATTCTCAATAAGATAGAAGTAGTTCAACTATTAGTAGATGAAAACAACCAAGAATTTGACTGGTCTCATGCTTTAGATTTGTTAGAATCTGTTCGCCCTCCACGGATTCATCTGGCAGATATTGAGTTCAAAATAGGGTCACGTTGGATTCCTCAATCCGTTTATGGTAAATTTGCCTTTGAATGTTTTACCAATCGTGAATTTGAATTGTCTTCGCCAGATGTTGAACAAGTCATTGAAGTGAATCCTGTCGATGGCCAGGTTCATTTAAGGACATCATTTGTTTATCGCTATCCAAGTGCCAAAGATAGTAGTCTTGGAGTTAGTGGGTCACGTTATGATACAGGAAGAAAGATTTTTGAGAATTTACTTAATTCGAACCAACCGACGATTACCATGACTGTTACGGAAGGGGAAAAGAAAAAGACTATCACAGATTTGGAAAAAACCTCTGTTCTAAGAGCAAAAGAGCAGCATTTACAAGAGCTCTTTCAAGAATTTGTCTCACGGTATCCAGAAGTCCAACAGGTCATTGAGGAAAGCTATAATCGTCTTTATAATCGAACAGTTAGTCGAGAGTATGATGGTAGCCATCTAGTCATTGATGGCTTGGCACAAAACATCAGTCTTCGTCCTCATCAAGAGAATGCTATTCAAAGAATCGTAGAAGAAAAAAGAGCTTTATTAGCTCATGAGGTAGGTTCAGGAAAGACCTTGACCATGCTTGGTGCTGGGTTTAAATTAAAGGAGTTGGGGATGGTTCATAAGCCCTTGTATGTGGTGCCCTCTAGTTTGTCTGCTCAGTTTGGCCAAGAAATCATGAAATTTTTCCCTACTAAAAAAGTCTTTGTGACCACTAAGAAAGATTTTGTGAAGGCGAGAAGAAAACAATTTGTGTCACGTATCATTACAGGAGATTACGATGCCATTGTCATTGGGGATTCTCAATTTGAAAAAATCCCTGTCAGTAAGGAAAGACAGATGAATTATATCGAGGACAAACTCAATGAACTACGAGAGATTAAAACACATTCTGAAAATAAGTACACCGTTAAAGAAGCAGAGCAATCAATAAGTGGTCTTGAGAGACAATTGGAAGAACTCCAACGCTTTAATCGTGATAGTTTTATTGATTTTGAGAACTTAGGAATTGATTTTCTCTTTGTGGATGAAGCACATCACTTTAAAAATATACGTCCAATTACTGGACTTGGAAATGTAGCAGGGATTACCAATACAACGTCTAAGAAGAATGTGGATATGGAAATGAAGGTTCGACAGATTCAGGAAGAACATGATTTTAAAAACATTGTCTTTGCGACAGGAACACCTGTTTCCAATTCTATTAGTGAGTTATATACTATGATGAACTACATTCAACCAGATATCTTAAAACGCTATCAAGTTGATTATTTTGACTCTTGGGTAGGTGCTTTTGGAGAAATTCAAAACTCTATGGAATTAGCTCCTACAGGGGATAAGTACCAACCTAAGAAACGATTTAAAAAGTTTGTCAATCTACCTGAGTTGATGAAAATCTATAAAGAAACAGCCGACATTCAAACACAAGATATGTTGGATTTACCTGTTCCAGAAGCTCATATTATCCCTATTGAGAGTGAGTTAACTGAAAACCAGAAACTCTATTTAGAAGAATTAGTTATGAGGTCAGATATGGTCAAATGTGGAACAGTTGATCCGAGCCAGGATAACATGTTGAAGATTACGGGTGAGGCGCGGAAACTAGCTATTGATATGCGTTTATTGGACTCTAGTTATAGTCTAGCAGACAATCATAAACTGCTTCAGGTAGTGGATAATGTTGAAAGAATTTATCGTGAGGGAATGGAAAATAAGGCTACTCAGATGATTTTTTCAGATATTGGCACACCTAAGAAAAAAGATAATGGCTTTGATGTTTATTCTGAGATTAAGGCTTTATTAGTTGATAGAGGAATCCCTAGTATGGAAATTGCCTTTGTACATGATGCCAATAGTGATGAAAAGAAGAATAGCTTGTCTCGAAAGGTTAATGCAG
Source organism: Streptococcus sp. SP8 (assembly GCF_030440045.1). Taxonomy (NCBI): domain Bacteria; kingdom Bacillati; phylum Bacillota; class Bacilli; order Lactobacillales; family Streptococcaceae; genus Streptococcus; species Streptococcus sp. SP8. The sequence goes on from NZ_JAQFJL010000001.1 coordinate 42,531, forward strand.
GAGAGGTTCGGGTTCTTCTTGCCTCAACTGAAAAAGGAGGAACAGGTTTAAATGTTCAGAGCAAGATGAAAGCAGTTCACCATCTGGATGTACCGTGGAGACCAAGTGACATTCAGCAACGTAATGGACGTATTATCCGACAGGGAAATGAAAACAAGGAAGTGGATATTTACCACTATATTACCAAAGGTTCGTTTGATAATTATCTATGGGCAACTCAGGAGAACAAACTCCGTTATATTAAGCAGATTATGACTTCTAAGGAGCCGATTCGTGCTGCGGAAGATATTGATGAACAGACTATGACAGCTTCTGATTTTAAGGCACTAGCAACAGGTAATCCTTATCTCAAATATAAGATGGAACTAGAGAATGATCTAACTCTATTAGAAAATCAAAGACGCGCCTTTCAACGCAGCAAGGATCACTATCGTCATACAATCTCTTACTGTGAAGAAAATATGCCCATTCTTGAGAAACGATTAAGCAAGTATGAAGGCGACATTCAACAGTCTGAAATGTCGAAAGACCAATCATTTTCTATGACGATAGGTAAACAAGTTTTTGAGCAACGAGCTGAAGCAGGTGAATCCCTACACCGTCTTATCCGTCATAATCAATCTGACAGCAAAGAATTTCGAACCCTAGCAAGTTATCGAGGATTTGACATTAAAATGCTTAGTCTACCAACGAATCAGCCTCTTCCTGAAACCTTCTCTGTTAAGATTGTAGGAGAAAATCAGTATTCTGTCAGTTTGGATTTGTATTCTCCTTTGGGGACAATTCAAAGGCTTCAGCATACGATAGACCACATTAAAGATGACCAAGTGAAAACTCAGAACTTATTGGATGAATTAAAGGATAAATGGACTACTGCTAAGGTAGAAATTGAGAAAAATTTTCCAAAGGAAGAGGATTATCAAACTAAAAAGGCCGAATACGATGTACTCGCGCCATTGATTGAAACAGAAACGGATTTAGATATTATTGATCAGGCCTTACGACAATTCCACGAAAAAGGAAAAGAAAAGCAAGAACAACTTTCTTTTGAATTAGATTAAAAAATAGATATAAATAGCGGACAAGAAAAGAAAAGCGCGGTAGAATAAAGATAGAAAGAAACGAGGTAACGATTATGATGGAAGATACCTATTATCAATTAGAAGAGGCTTTGGTACAGGGATTTCAAACACCTGAAGAATACCAAGCCTACAAGGAGTTAAAGGAACATTATGAGGAAGTGACAGGGGATTACAGTTTTTCTAAACGAGAGCTCACTAGTCAATTGGAAATCGCTCTTCAGAATCATCAAGGTGTGGACTTTGAAGAACATGAAAAAGAAGAGTATTTGGACTTAGTTCAAAAATTAGAAGAGTTTGATTCCTCTCTTGCCACCCATTATCGTCAGTTGATTGATTAGAAAGGAGAAAGTCATGAATGATTTACTCCTTATCCCAGTAATTTTTTTAGCAGTAGGAGGAATTCTCATTCTTTTATGGAGACTCTTTCTTATTGCCAGTGGACTTTTCCTTATTGGTTTTATCAGTTTTCTTATTTTCGTGGAGGTCTATGGAATTTATCTGTTCTTTACTGAACCTAGTTTATATTTTGATGATATCAGACAACATGGTTTAACTAGTTTTACGGCTGTGTACTTTTTCATCAATCTGATGTTGGTTCTAGGATTTAGTTGGCGCTTCATTAACTCCATAAATAAGCATAAAATGTGAACTTTTTAGATAGTTAAAAGACTTTATTCAAAGGTAGGTTTGAATAGAGTTTTTTGTTGATGTGCTTATAATCCAGTCTCAATACTCTGTATTAGAAACAAAAAGAGATGAATTAAAATTAAAGTGTACAGAATGCTTTAGAGTTTCTATTTTTCTTATAATATATAGTAATTTCGGTACAAATTAACTTGTATATTCTATCTGGTTTAGTGTGATATATTCATTGTTAAATAAAAATATGAGTTCTCCTCTTATTTTAAAAAATAATTATTTTATAATTTTTTTTTATATTTAGTGTAAACTATTCATTGCGTCCCCAATACGGGAAGTTTGTTTCTGATTTTCATATTTGGATTATAATATTCTCATCAGAGTTACTTAAGGAGTAAGATATGAACCAGATTATGAAACAATATAAATTACTATATTTCTTGATTATTTTATTAAGTTTGACAAGTGCTCTTTTAATGACATTCTTCTCTCTGCAATTAGGAAGAATACTTGATAGTATATCTAATTCAAATAGTGGATTACTCTTTCATATCACTATTTCTGTAGGTTCGATTTTACTGTGGTTCTTGATTTCTTCTTCCTATTCCTATCTTAAAAACGAATATGTAAAAAAAGTTATTTTAGATCTAAAAAGGCGTCTCTTATTACATTATTTATCGCGTGAATTTAACCAAACTGACAACCGTAACCATTCAGATTTCTTAAATAATATCACCAAAAACAGTGACCTTATTCAAGAAAATTTATTAATCCCTAAAATCTCTCTAATTGCAAATTTAGGGAGCCTTATCATGAGTGTGGTTGCTATTATTTATATAGAATGGCGATTAGCATTAGTCTTCCTTTTATTGTCGAGTATAACGGTTTTCCTATCACAAATTCCTGGAAAGTTAATGACTAAATCAACAAATAATTATTCTCTACAAAATAATCACTATTTGTCAAAAATGACAAACTTTATTAATGGTTTTGAACAAATTAAGTTATTAAATATTCAAAGCTGGACCCAAGAAAAAATTCAGGGAATCAGTTTAGAATTTGAAGAGTCCAGAAAAACATATCAATTCTTAAAAGACTTAGCTTCAACTACTGGAATTTTACTAAGTTTTGGCTCTCAGCTATCCTGTATGGTCGCTGGTATCTTTTTTGTAAGAAATAACTTACTGACTATTGGATTACTAGTAGCAAGTATTCAATTATTAAACGGTGTTTTTGCTCCATTACAATCTATTCTTTACAATAAAAATTTAATCAGCAGTAGCAAGTCCATTATTGATAATATCCAGGAAAATCTATATGAGACAAATCAAGGAACTTCCCATAAAACAAGTACAATTGATTGTGATAACATTTCGACCATTTCTATTAGCCAATTACATTATGAAATTGAAAATAAAATATTATTTGATCATTTTTCCTATGAATTTAAAAAAGGCAAGCGCTATGCAATTATAGGTGCTTCAGGAGCTGGGAAAACAACTTTAGTAAAATTAATACTAAATTATTATCCAAAAAATCTTTATGATGGAGAAATAAAAATCAACGGAAAACAGAATATTGATATTTCCTCAGAGGAGTTATATAAAGATATTGCGTTTGTGCAAAAAAATGACTTTCTGATTGAAGGCAATATTCTAGAGAATATCAAATTGGCTAGAAACCTTCATTTAACTGAAAAATTAAGAAAATCCTTAGGTTTTAATGAAGACTTCCTTCGTAAAAACCTAGCTCAATCAAACCAAATCATTTCAGAAGGAGAAAAGCAACGAATTGATTTAGCTAGGTTTTTAGTCAAAACATATTCAGTTTATATATTTGACGAACCTACAAGTAACCTTGATCCAATAAAAGCAAAAGAAATAATGGATTACATTCTATCCATTAAAGATGCAATTGTTATTGTCATTACTCATGATCAAAATCCAGAAATATTGGAAGAGTTTGATCAGATTATTGTTTTATAATAGAAAGGAGGTGATGATCATGATTATGGAAGATTTCAACATTTTGGAGTTAGAATTTGAAGAAATTCGTGAAGAAGATACAACTAATTGGTACTTTATCTAAGATAATTTTAGATTTAGTTAATTTAAACTCTTAAAAAGAGAGTTTAAATTAGTTTGTATTAATAAAAAAGAAGTCAATAATATTAATCGACTTCTCGTGTATAACAGAAGCATGCATGTTCATCTTGCATGCTTTTATCAAATAGTTGAGGATATAAAATGGATAATTATTTCCCAAAATGGAACCAGGATAGAATCGTTTACCAATGGAAGAACGACAGATTAAGAATTGGAGCTGATGATGTTGATGTATTAGAAATTACAGGATACTCAGATTTTTGGTCAGATTTAATTTCTTGTTGCAATGGAATTAATAGCTTTGAAGAAATTAAAGATTTATTAAGAAAAAAATATGATATATCCGAAAATATTATAGAAAAATATATATCTAAATTTTCTGATCGTAATTTATTAGAAATATTAGATAGACCTGTAAATCAAATTGATCACTATTTAATTAATGAATCACTAGAAACTTATTATTCTAGTGAAGGTATTGGTGGGATTAAATTACTTGAAAAATTGAGTAATTTAAAAGTTACCATACTAGGATGTGGAGCCGGTGGTTCTCATATCGCATTACAATTAGCCCAATTAGGGGTAGGGCGACTTCATTTAGTCGATGATGATATTGTTAAAGAAAATAATATAAATAGGCAATCTATGTTTACCTTTAACGATATTGGTAAATATAAAGTTGACTGTGTAAAAGATTGTATTCTAAAACGTAATTATCAGTGTGTAGTCACAAAAAGAAAATTAAAAATGAGCACTGTTGATGCTGTAAAAAAAGAAATTTCTGAAAGTGACTGGGTATTTTGTTGTATGGATGAACCTCCTTATATAGCACAAAGATTAGTAAATAGAGCATGCTATTTATTTAATATCCCTAGTATATACTGTTTTAGCCAACGTAGCGCAGGTAAACTCTTATTTTGTAATCCTAATATTCAAAATATAGGCTGTGTTGATTGTTTACTTTATGAACAAGATAGTGATAACTTTCAAAATTTAGTTAAAAAATTTTCAAACTATGATGGAAAATTAATAACTGCAAATATTTTAACTAATATTCTATTATTGTCATCATGGGTTGTGAAGAAATGGTTAGATTGTGTAACAGAGAAAAATAGTAATGTTTGGAATACTTTATTTAGATTTGATTTTTATAGTTTTAGGGAAGATGAATTCAAGCACTTCTCTAAGCAATCTCATTGTCCTACATGTGGTCATGATTTCGATAAAAGTAAACTCTGGGAGATTCTAAAAATTGATGAATAAGAAAATTATATTTAAAAAAAATCAAGCAAGTAAATTTGCATATTTTTCATTGATGTTTGTTGCAGGTACTAGTATTGAGCAAGTAAATGAATTAGGATTTTCACATCTTATTGAACATTTACTAATACGAGCAGGGAATGAACAATCACTAAATGAATTGTTTGATATGAATGGTGCAGCTATTAAAGGAGAGACATCTAGAGATTATATTAATTTAAGTGGTTACTGTCTAGCTGAAGATTTCAATAAAATTTTTAAAATACTGATAAGTAGGATTTTCAATCTTTCTATTACTGAAGATGAACTATTGAGGGAAAAGAAAATAGTCTTAATTGAATTAAATCAGTATGAAAATAGTAAAAAATCTATTAATGATAATCGAGTAATTTTTAAAAATAGATCTTGGTCAATAGATATTATTGGTACTAGAGGTAATATTGAGTATGTTAGTTTAGAAACTATATATAAATTTTATATAAAAAATATTCAAGCAGGAGAATTCCAGATTGCTATTGCTGGTCCAAGTTTTCTACAAAGTGAAATCATAAGTATTGAAAATATGTTACCTTTAAGTGGTTCATCTGTAGAAATTAACTCTCCGGCTTTTTCAACTGGTTTAACGGAATTAGATAAACAACAAGAACTTTCTGAAATTTCTATGTATCTAGATATATCTGGTATGGTAGCATCATCTCATGAAATGGCAATGTTAAGTATCTTAAACTCGATGTTAACTGGTATTAAAGATTCATTATTAGGCCATAAGTTAAGGACACAAAAGCAATGGATATATAGTATTGTATCATACCCAATATTTTATAGTAATATGACTTTACTAAAAATAGTAACTATAACACCTACAATCTATAAGAAAAAATTGATTAAAACACTGGAGAACAATCTTGTTAATGAATCCGATTTATCTGATGAACTATTATTTTATAAGGCTAAAAAAAGAGTAATCAATGAATTGTACATAAATTGTGAAGTTAATAAAAATGAATATTTAAAAACAATTTGTAGAGAAAAATTATTTGATATTCCAAGTTGGGATAGTATTGCTGAAGAGCTGGAATTGATTTCTTTAGATGAATTAAAAAGTTTTTCAAAAAAAGCAATTATTCAAAATAGGAATTACCACATTGTAATAAAATGATAATATTTTTTTTGTAGTAATCTTTATAATTTTTGTATAATGTTTTATTGAATAATTCAAAAATTTTTAAAGCATCTTCTATTTTTAAAATTGATTTTTGATTATGATGAAATTTAAGTTCAAAAAATCCTTCTAAATACAAAAGAATAGTTTGTTCAAAAAAATCTGTGGAATTAGATAATATATTCTTAGTAGCTTGTTCTAAAAATAAAGCTTCCTCATATAAGCTGTTTTCAATCATAATAAGAAGTGAATTAAGAAGTAATTGAACGAGAGCTTGTTTATTTCTAGGTATAGAACTATACAACTTTCCTTTTTTAAGCGCCTCTTTGGCATATCTAAATAATAAATTTGGTAATATTGCTCGACAACAATTTCCAAGAATAAGAATTTCGTAATATCCCCAGTTTTCAACAGAAAATAAATAATTAGTAAGATAAGAGGTGTCTTGATTACTCAATTGATGAGTATTATCAATTCCATAGATAATACTTTCAATGAAAATAGCGTTTAACTTATGATAATGAGATTTGGTTTCTCTAAACAGTTCCATCTCTTTGCTTACCATATTAAGTAATGATTTGATTTCTTGATTGTATGCATCCTGTTGAACTAAGCGTATCAAGGTATTGAAGTCTGAAGGCTGATAATTATTACATGAAAGCAAAAACTCCTCTAGTGTTACACCTATTTTTTCAAGTAGATATAATAATTTAAAAAATGAGATTTCTGTCTCTCCTAATTCAAATCTAGATATTTGAGACTTTGAAATTTCTGCACCTGCTAATGAAGAAATAGAAATACCTTTTCCTTCTCGTATTTTTCTATAAGTTTTACCTATAATCATATTTATCTCCATTTACCATAAAAAATCATTAGAAAGCGTGACAGATTATGAAAAAATACTATCAAATTTTTTTATTACTATTTGATATTATCATTATTATTGGATTATATCAATAACATTAATGAGTCTGGGTAAAAACTCAATTTCAGGAGTAAATGAAATGAATATTCCCATAATAAAACGCATTATATCAAGTTTTTTGGACAGCCTTTGTTCGAAAATTATTTTAACTCATAGTTGATGATTCCATAAATTGAAAAGTTTTATACTTAGCATTAAAATGCTCAATTTTAATACGTATTACAAGTATCTCTATTAAACTTCTTATCCTCTTCAGTCAATAGATGCTTTTTAGAATTTTTAACAGGAATGAAGGTTATATTATGAATATTCATAATGCATAAATAATCCAAATACAGAAAATCAAGTGATTGCTCTGGCAAACTTGACCTATCCTTTCTTAAAAAGAGTAAAATCATGTGTATGACCTTCTTAAAAAACTAATTAGCAGGCATGAAGTGGTGTTAAATCGAGTATGATTTGTGTCTTCATGGTGTGTCTCTTTTTTCCTGAATAATTTTACTTTGGTTTCTTTTAGGACGTTGAAATAGGACTTTCTATGACATCAATAGCTATAGTGACACTTGCTGCTTTTAAGTTGTCTAAGGCAAATAGACCTGAAGAACGAAGAGTATCTTCTACCAATATTATCGTTCGGTGACTGTCGCTAATCCAAGACCAAAATCAAAAGCTAGGAGACGTAGAGTTGGTCAATAGAATAAATAACGCAAGTTTAGCATCAACTGTTTTTATAGACTTAGCGTTTTTGGACGTCCTCCTTTATAGTGTTTGGTTTTATAAGCTTTATTTAGACAGGATATCTTCGTTGGGAAGGTGTCCTTTTTTACACTAATAAATAATTTAAAGTTCTCAGAAGTTAGTTGCATGATCTTTTGTAAATAGTTTTCTTAACTATAGTATAGCATAGTACAGTATGCATTTTATTTTTTTCCAATAAGTCTATTATACTTCAAAGACAGCTAGTTTTATTTTTTTCTCTGAACTGTACGATTTTGCGCCTGAAATGTAGGAATTACCTTTCGTTGTGATGTGATAAAACTTACAAGTTCTTTTTGTTATTCTTGACCTAGTTTTTATAGAAAGAAGGTCTAAGATGTTAAATAAAGTCAAAACTAAAGCCTTAATTAGTGTTGGAGCAGTGGCTGCAACTAGCTTTATTCTCATGATGGGATATACTGCTGGTCAACATTCTACTGCTAAACAAAGTCGTAAAGAGATTGAATTGGCTGCAGCTAAACTTGTAGAGGACAAACAAGCAGAAGATAAAGCAAGTATTTTGTCATCAGATACTGTAAAAGAATTTTTGACACAGTACTATACGAAAGAAAAGCTCGGAGAAAATAATACACGTATTCAACCTTATATGACTGAATCAGCTTATTCTCAAGAATTGTCAAGTCAAAATGATGCCATGAACCAAGTGTATAAGGATTATATTTTGGATTATCATTTTGAAAAAGCTGATATCTTTGTCAATCAGACTACGAATCAAGCCATTGCTATGGTGTCTTATAATGTAACCTATGTATCCGATTTAAAGAATGCCAACCAATCAAAGACCAATCAGACAGAAACCAGAACGGTTAAGTTGTCTTATTCGAAACTACCAGGTAAGTTATTGGTCAATCAAGTACAGGTTTGGAAATCTGGGTTAGATGATTTAGATAATGCAACTCCTAAAACTTTAGAAGAATCATCATCAATACCATCACTGCCAAATACTACGACAAAATGATGATATTGCATGGGAATAGAAGAATGTAAGCAAATTTCAATTCTTGATGTAGCCAATCGTTTAGGTATCTCCTTTAAACAAGTTTCGAGCAGTGTCTATGAACATCCTGAACACGATTCATTTCGGATTTTTTCAACTACCAATACTTTTAAATGGTTTTCAAGAGATATTCAAGGTGATGTCATTGATTTTGTTCGACTTGTTAAGGGAATTTCCTTTAAAGAAGCTCTAGCCTTTCTTTCTGAAGAACCTTTTCAAAAAGAAGCTATTCAAGAAAAAAGAGAGAGACCATTTTATTATCCTTTAAAGAGAGTAGAAGATTCTAACTGCAGTTTGACTAGATATTACTTAACAGAATGTAGAGGAATCTCAGAAGAAATCATACAAAAGATGATTCAACAAGGTTTGATAGCACAAGCTAGTTGGAAAACAAATGAAACAGTTGAACCTGTTAACGTTTTTAAAAGCTTTGATCATCGCCACAAGCTGCAGGCAGCAAGCTTACAAGGAATTTATAAGAATCACTCTCTTCCTAGAGAAAGGTTAAAAACGATTCTAAAAGGAAGCCATGGACATGTTGGAATATCCTTTGACATTGGTAAACCAAATAGACTGGTCTTTTGTGAATCGTTCATCGACTTGATGAGCTATTACGAACTTCATCAACAAAGTCTAACTAATGTTCGTTTGGTATCTATGGAAGGATTAAAAAGGTCTGTTGTTGCTTATCAAACTTTACGACTAATAGCTGAAGAAAATCAGAAGTTGGAATTTTTAGATACAGTAACACCTTCAAAGTTATTGCATTTGATCAATACAATTCGTGATACCACCACCTATTTCGATAATCATCCTGATTTATTGACACTTGCGGTAGATTGTGATGATGCAGGAAAAGATTTTTCTGATAAGTTATCTCAATCAGGATTTCCTGTTTTACTGGATTTACCTAATAATGAATCTGGGAAAGAAAAAATAGACTGGAACGATATTCTTAGAGAAAAGAAATCAGATTTTCAATTTAAGCTTGAAACTGTAAAAGAGACATTTGGAAATCCACCAGTAAGACAAAACTCTCAATGTTTAGAATTGTGATAACAAAATCAAGATGTTTTAGCTAATATTAGAATGAAGGAGGATCGTATATGACCATAATCGAGCGCTTAGAAGAAAAGGTCACTAGGCAAGAAAGCAAGGTAGCAAGAGAGACAGAAAAACTCGCTGCTTACAAAGAGCAACTGGAGACAGCGATGTTTGCGACGTTCAAAAGGCGTCAAAGCATCAGTCACATGAGTTTTGAAGAAGCTCTTGACCATGCCTTTGGTAAAGAAAGACAATTCGATGATTCTGAATTTAGAAAGGATGAAATGAGTGAATGACAAAAGATTGGAATTTTAATCAACCATTAGAAAGTAAATCAGAAAATCAAGGGGATTCAGATAAAATTGCGGCCTTATTTGGAAATCATCAAGGAGGTAATGATGTAAATTATGAAGCAGCTTTTCAAAAGCGAAAACAAGCGCCTGTGACGGAATCAAATTCTAGTTCTAAACCTAAAGTTACAGAGGTTAGAACAGGAAAAGAGACAGATATCACTACAAGTTATCAGCAACATCTTAAAAGACTTATTGCTGATAACAATAGCGATATTCAAAGCAGTCAAAAGAAAATTGAAGAGCTACATACGTTGATTGACACAAAGAATAAAGACAATAAGAAATTACAGTCCATTTATGATGCGATTTCGGAATTACACTAAGCAGTCCTGATAGGCTGCTTTTTTTGAGAGGTTATAGATGTTTACAACATTTTTTAAGAAAAATCACGACAATAGTGATGTATTTAAAAAGCTGATTCATAGACTATCTGATATGTCTGTCCAAGATCTTGAAAAAATAGACCGACTGTTAGATATCATTTTCACTCCAGATCAAGAATCAGAACAAGTAAAAACAGAATCAACTTATAGGGAAGAAACTTTGGACGACACATTAAAGGAAGCTAAGAATCAACTTCATAAGGAACAATTGGAGAAGAATTTAGAGAGATTTAGGAAAGACGGAAGGAAGTGAATAGTTTTATACAATTTTCTTTTACTTGAATAAAGTCTTGTGTTATACTTTTAGTATAGACTAGAGAAGGAAGTAAATATTTTGGAGTTGACTACCAAGCAGGAAAAGCAACTAGGTCAGACGCAGTGGTTTCATGCTACATTATTGAGACATTTAGAATCCTTAAAAAGTGGTATAGATGTTAAATTTAATTTAGGAAGTGAGCTAGATTTTGGTCCTGGTTTCTATATCACGCCTGACTTTGAACAAGCTAGAAAATTTATTAACAAGCAAGTTGAAGTATTAAATCGAAGCAGCTCTAATAATAATATTTTTGACTCAGAAGAAGAAGTAGGAATTATAGTAGAATTTCGTATTTCAAATTTTATAGAAATTTTTAAGAACCCTGACTATCATTGTCACTATTTTGCAAAACATAAAAAGTCAGAGTCAGATTTAGATTTTGCTGAATTTGTCGTTCAAAATCGGGAAAATCCAGATGAATTACAACACCATTTTGATTTTATCTATGGTGTTCAGACTGATGACAATCCAACCCAAGCTTTAGCTCGTTTTCGTCAGAATGAAATTACAAAAGAAGAAATGCTTGCTGAGTTTAGAAAACCATATTCTTTTAAACAATTATCCATCCACAACCAATCTTTTTGTGATATAATGAAAATAGAGAAGGTTTATCAATCAAAAACAGGAGAGGAGTTACAAAAATGGCAGTAGTATCATTGGAAAATAATATTAAACTATATAGTTCAGAATTATTTCAAGCACTATTAAAAGCCTCTAATTATAAATTGGATAAGCGTATTGCTCAGACTGTTGCAGAAGGCTATGCTCGTAATCTAGATTATTCTGATCCTGAACTGATGCATGTTGGTGTAACTTCGGTTGCTAACAATCTGCTTACAAAAATTAAACAAGAGTATTTTAATGTATAGTATTTTGAGAAAAGCCACCTAAAAAGAAATAACTCTTTAGGTGGCTTTTATAGAAGTAAAGTTTAGTTAGAAAAATAAGAAATAACGCACCAAAAATGGTGCATTTACTTTTTCTAAATGTTATAATAGTGGTATCAAATAAAAGGAGTTTGCCATGATTGGAAAGAACATAAAATCCTTACGTAAATCACATGACTTAACACAACCTGAATTTGCCCGAATTATAGGAATTTCTCGAAATAGTTTGAGTCGTTATGAAAATGGCACTAGTTCAGTCTCTACGGAACTAATAGATATCATCTGCCAGAAGTTTAATGTATCTTATGTCGATATTGTAGGAGAAGATAAAATGCTCAATCCTGTTGAAGATTATGAATTGACTTTAAAAATTGAAATTGTGAAAGAAAGAGGTGCTAATTTATTATCACGACTCTATCGTTATCAAGATAGTCAGGGAATTAGCATTGATGATGAATCTAATCCTTGGATTTTAATGAGTGATGATCTATCTGACTTGATTCATACGAAAATCTATTTAGTAGAAAATTTTGATGAAATAGAGAGGTATAGCGGCTATTTGGATGGAATTGAACGTATGTTGGAGATATCTGAAAAACGGATGGTAGCCTAATGGAAATCCAAGATTATGCTGATAGTGAATTCAAACATGCTCTAGCACGGAATCTTCGTTCACTGACAAGAGGAAAAAAGTCCAGTAAGCAACCTATAGCAATTTTGCTTGGAGGGCAAAGTGGTGCCGGTAAGACTACAATTCATCGTATTAAACAGAAAGAATTTCAAGGAAATATTGTTATCATAGATGGCGATAGTTTTCGTTCTCAGCATCCACACTATTTAGAACTGCAGCAAGAATATGGCAAAGACAGTGTAGAATACACCAAAGATTTTGCAGGAAAAATGGTAGAGTCTTTAGTAACAAAATTGAGTAGTTTGGGATACAATCTTTTGATGGAGGGAACTTTACGAACGATTGACGTTCCAAAGGAAACAGCACAACTCTTGAAAAGTAAGGGATATGAAGTACAATTAGCTTTGATTGCGACAAAGCCTAAGCTGTCCTATCTGAGCACCCTTATCCGTTATGAAGAACTGTATTCTATCAATCCAAATCAAGCTCGTGCAACACCAAAAGAACATCATGATTTCATTGTAAATCATCTAGTTGATAATACACGACAATTGGAAGAACTAGCTATCTTTGAAAGAATTCAAATTTATCAACGAGATAGAAGTTGTGTATATGATTCAAAAGAAAATACAGCTCCAGCAGCAGATATTCTTCAAGAGTTACTGTTTGGGGAGTGGAGTCAGGTAGAGAAAGAGATGTTGAAGGTGGGGGAAAAGAGACTTAATGAATTACTTGAAAAATAAACAATTTATATTTTTAGGAGAGTAGAAGTGAGAGGGTTTAATAACAAGATAAAGTCTGTTTATCAAGAACTAACAAATTCCAAAGAGAAATTCGGTAGCTTTTACAAGACTTTAATTCATTTGCATACACCTGTTTCTTATGATTACAAGCTATTTTCTAATTGGACTGCAACGAAATATAGAAAAATTACTGAAGATGAACTATATGATATATTTTTTGAAAATAAGAAAATAAAAGTTGATAAGACAATTTTTTTTAGTAATTTTGATAAGGTTGTTTTTTCTAGTTCAAAAGAATATATTAGTTTTCTTATGTTAGCAGAGGCAATCATAAAAAATGGAATAGAAATAGTTGTAGTAACTGATCATAATACTACCAAAGGTATTAAAAAGTTGCAAAAGGCAGTCTCAATCATAATGCAAACTTATCCGAATTATGATATACATCCTCATATTATACATGGAGTAGAAATTAGTGCAGCGGATAAATTGCATATTGTATGTATATATGATTATGAACAAGAGTCATGGGTTAATCAATGGTTAAGTGAAAATATTATAAGTGAGAAAGATGGAAGTTATCAACATTCACTGACTATAATGAAGGATTTCAATAATCAAAAAATAGTTAACTATATTGCTCATTTCAATAGTTATGACATTTTGAAAAAAGGTTCTCACTTATCAGGTGCATATAAACGAAAAATTTTTTCTAAAGAAAATACACGATTTATTGGAGTTAAAAATATATATTCTATTGAAGGTTCTAGAAAAAAACTATTAACAGATTTTAATTGTGAGCCCAACTTTCTATTAGATAATGATTCTCACGAAATTGATTCACTCGGGAAGAACAATCTGTGGTTGAAAGGTGGAAAAATTTCTTTCAAGATGTTTCAAGAAGCATTGTTTGATTATAACGTATCAGTTAGTTTATGTGAGCCAAGCTTTAAACAAAAGTCTTATATAAAAGGATTATATATAGAAAATCGTGGGGGAAATAGAAGCTTTCTTGCAGGTGATAAATTAAAAAAAGATAAAGACTTTTTTTTAACATTTTCACCATCTATGAATTGTTTAATTGGAGGGAGAGGTACAGGGAAAAGCACATTAATTGATATGCTACAATTTGTACTTTCTCAAGATTGTGATAAGCAAAGCAAATTGGAATTTCTATGTAACCATGCAAATGCTTTTGTACTCTATGTTTTAGAAGAAACTGAATATATTATTGAAGTTAGTTTGCCAGATGTCAAACAAGAAAATAAGGATAATATTTTACAATATTATGGGCAAAATCGAGAGAATAGGTTTGGCTATTCTTATAGATTTAATTCTGACTCTATTAAAGAATGGACACGGTCTCAGTACACAAAAGTTTATAAAGTTGAAGGTAACTATTTTAGATTAGTTGATAAAACTAGAATTTTAGAGAAAATGTTTGATAGGAGATATTCTGTTAATGAATTAGTTAGAACAGCTGACGGTGAAAAAATTACAGAATTTATTTCTAATTTAATGATTAAAAATAAAAAATTACCGAGTCCAGACTATGGGCTAAGAACTCAGACACTCGAATCGTTTGAAGTAAAATTAAAGGAACTTGATGAATATTTAAAACAGCGGAAGCAATTAATACTCGAAATTATTGAGGATTTTAATGAAACTCAGATTGGTAAGTTAAGAATTTGTTATGAGCAAATTGATAGATGGGAAGAACCGCATTTCGAAAGTTATCTTTTCAAGAATAGTCGTTCTTCGTTTGATAATTATAGAATTAGTATGCAAGATGTAGCAGACGTTTTATATATTATCTATCGGGAATTAGGAATGAAAGAATTTGTTAAAGTCATTGTAAGACAAAATATCCCTAATAAGTATTTTATGCTTTTAAAAAGTATCTCTGAAGATAATTTTGCAAAACAAGAAAATAATTGGAGAGATAAATCTGAAATCAATGAATACAACATTACGCATTTAAAAACGAGTATCTACTCTTTAATTGAGAATAGTAGTTTATTAAATGAGTTTAAAAGAATTTTAAAAGCGCATGTAGCTAATGAAAGGTTATTTTTGGAGTTTAATATTAACTCCAAAGAAACCTCACAACAACTTGATATTCTCTATAAAGAAGTTGGTGTATTAAGTTTGGGACAAAAAGTTGTAGCCATGCTTGATTTTTTATTAGCGTATAGTGATTATTCTAAAGACTTCAGACCATTGATTATTGATCAGCCTGAAGATAATCTAGACAATCGTTATATTTACAGGCATTTAGTTCAGCAGTTTAGAGATGTAAAAGCTCAACGTCAAATTATTTTAGCAACACATAATGCTACAATTGTAACAAATTCTATGACAGATCAAGTTGTTATTATGGAGTCAGATGGAGTTAACGGATGGATTGAATCACAGGGATATGTTAGTGAAAAATATATAAAAAATCATATCATCAATCAATTAGAGGGAGGGAAAGATTCCTTCAAGCATAAAATGTCTATATATGAGACGGCTTTATCAGAGTAGAGCCAGAAAAAGTAGGTTAGAAATTTAGCCTACTTTTTTCTTTGTTCGACAGGCATAGTGTACATCTGAGGTCCAAGTTCTCTTTTGATATCTGCTGCAGATGAAACCAATAGCGACTCCTAAGCCTGAATATCTTGAGGTAGGGGGGAGAGAAAGGAATTAGCGAAATCAAGGCTCTACAAAAAGAATCGTGACTTGAAGCCATATAGCGGATGAGGAATTCTAAAATCCAAATAGGTGTCGTAACCTATATACGTAAATTACGAGAGTAAACTAGGAAAGATGTACGGCTTATTCCGTGAGCGTTTAGGACGTAGTACAACGAATCATGGGAGTCAGCTGAACCCATAGTATTGAAGAAATTTCTGTAATGGAAATGGAGCGAAGGGTGAATAACTAAATGAATATCTCTCTAATTAAATTTGTCAATCCTAATTCCTCGCCTGAAAAGACAGTGAACTGAAAATGTAAATGATGGAAGCTGATTATAAATATAGGACGGCACTGATAGAACGAATTGTAAAATGAGAAGATGAGTGAGAATAATGCTTTCGTTAAAACTTAGTTGGCCCTCTGTGTGCCGAACGGTACGCACAGTGGTGTGAGAGGGGCTAGAGATTAGTCCCTAATCGATCTGTGATAACTTCTTCAAATAATCCTTGCTATCCTAATATCATCCAAAGAAAATCGATCCTCAAATTTAAACTGGGGGTTTGGGGGCGAAGCCACCAAGTTATCTTATCGTTGGCTGTCAAAACTAGAAGGTTTTGGTCGGCTGGCGATATGATTTTTGGGATATTGTGGACACAATATCTGAGCTCGCAAAGCCTTACAAAAATGTTGAATCTATTTTGAAAAACGTACTGACAGTGTCTGTAAGCTTACATTGTCAGTACAAGTATCTATGAAGGAGGAAAAGCCATATGAAAAGATGTATACGTAGTATTCGGAAACAATTTCGCTTAACAGAAACGGAGGAAAAACAAATACTAGATTTAATGAGAGAGAAAGGAGAGGATAATTTTTCTGATTTTCTCCGTAAAAGCTTACTATTGTCTGATGGACAAAAACAGATGGAAAAATGTTTCAACCTTTGGAAACAGCAAAAGTTGGAACAAATTAGTCGTGATGTTCATGAAATATTAATAATTGCTAAAATAAATCATCAGGTTACTCAAGAACATGTTTCTATTTTGTTAACTTGTATTCAGGAATTAATTAAAGAGGTAGAAAAAACAAGTCCTCTTAGTGAAAATTTTCGTAACAAATACATGAGGTAGTAGAGTGGAGCACCGATATAGAACAAATTTAAAAAAAGTCTTTTTATCTGACCTAGAATTAGTCAAATTGAATGAAAATATCTCAAAAAGTAACTGCTTATCATTCTCAGAATATGCTAGACGAACTCTACTAGATCCTGGTATGAATTTTATCACCATTGATACAAATAGTTATCAAGATTTGATTTTTGAATTAAAACGAATCGGAAATAATATTAATCAAATAGCCAGAAGCATAAATTATTCGAATTTAATAACGGAAGTTGAATTAAATGAGTTGAGAAAAGGTATAGAAGAGTTAATAGTAGAAGTGGAGAAAGATTTTCTTATTCAATCTGAAAAATTGAGGAAATTTTATGGTCATCACTAAACACTTTGCGATTCATGGAAAAAATTATCGTAGTAAACTAATCAAATATATTTTGAATCCAAGTAAAACAAAAAATCTAACACTAGTTTCAGATTTTGGTATGAGAAATTATTTAGATTTTCCTAGTTATAAAGAACTAGTGAAGATGTACAATGATAATTTTTTAAGTAATGATACTCTTTATGAATTTCGTCATGATAGGCAAGAAGTAAATCAACGAAAAATTCATTCTCATCACATCATTCAGTCCTTTTCTCCAGATGAGCATCTCACTCCTGAACAAATCAATCGGATTGGTTATGAGACAGTTAAAGAGTTGACAGGAGGTAGATTTCGATTTATCGTGGCAACTCATGTCGATAAAGATCATATCCACAATCACATCATCCTAAATTCAATTGATCAGAATTCTGATAAAAAGTTTCTATGGGATTATAAGGCAGAACATAATCTACGAATGGTTTCTGATCGTCTTTCAAAAATTGCAGGGGCAAAAATTATAGAAAATCGTTATTCGCATCGTCAGTATGAAGTTTATCGCAAAACAAATTACAAATATGAAATAAAACAACGAGTATATTTTCTAATCGAGAACTCGAAAAATTTTGAAGATTTCAAGAATAAAGCAAAAGCTTTACATTTAAAAATTGATTTTAGACACAAGCATGTTACTTTTTTTATGACTGATTCAAATATGAAACAAGTCGTACGTGATAGTAAATTGAGTAGAAAACAACCTTATAATGAAACTTATTTTAAGAAAAAGTTTGTTCAAAGGGAAATCATAAACATCTTAGAATTTTTACTTCCGAAAATGAAGAATATGAATGAATTGATTCAACGAGCAGAATTTTTTGGATTAAAAATAATTCCGAAAGAAAAACATGTTCAATTTAAATTTGATGAGATTAAGATTTCAGAGCAGGAATTGGTAAAAACGAATCGGTATAGTGTTAGTTATTTTCAAGACTATTTTAATAACAAAAATGAAACTGTTTTCTTAGATAATAAAAATTTAGTTGAACTTTACAATGAAGAAAAGCTAATTAAAGAAAAAGAGTTGCCGACAGAAGAGGTGGTATGGAAATCCTATCAAGATTTCAAGAGAAATAGGGATGCAGTTCATGAGTTTGAGGTAGAGTTGAATCTTAATCAAATAGAAGAAGTAGTAGACGATGGAATGTACATTAAGGTACATTTTGGCATCCGACAAGAAGGACTTATTTTTGTACCAAATATTCAAATCAATATGGAAGAAGAAAAAGTTAAAGTATTTCTCAGAGAAACTAGTTCTTACTATGTATACCATAAAGATTCAGCAGAAAAAAATCGCTTTATGAAAGGTAAAACTTTGATTAGGCAATTTAATCTTCAGTATGAACCGCAGTATATGTATAGAAGAATTCCTCTTAGCGAAATTAGAGAAAAAATAGAACAATTAGATTTTCTTATATCTGCGGAAAATAGTCCGAATGATTTCGAAGATATAACAAATGATTTCATTGCCCAAATATCATATCTAGAGAATATGATTGAACAAGTCCAAAATAAAATTGATGATTTAACTAATTTAGAGGAAGTATTGTTGAATAATACGATAAATAGTTCTAGCAATTTAGAAAATAGTATTCAAGGTAAATGTTCAGTAGATACAATAGAGAAGGATTTATACATATATAAAGGAAAGATTGAAACACTGAAGGAACAACATAGAGAAGCAATAAATTTCTTTGAAATGTTTAATAAAACAATACAGAAATATAAGAAAAAACAAAATATGAAATCTATTAAGGAAAATGAGATACATTTAGAGTAAACAGTTTCCTAAAAAGTATATATAGCATAGTTTCATGTGCCAATTTGTCACATATTTAAAAATAAGAAAATAACTATATTATACTTGTTTTAGGAGACATTGAATGTTGAAAAGGATTAGAGATTTACGCGAGGATACTGATTTGACACAAGAATATGTTGCAAAAGCAATCTTAAATTGTACAAGATCAGCGTATTCTAAAATGGAATCAGGTACCAGGTTAATCTCTATAGATGACCTTATCAAACTTGCAGATTTTTATAATGTAAGTTTAGATTACCTTGTAGGTCGAGTGGATAATAAAGAAGACCATTACTCCAAAAAGTATTAGGTTAAGAAAGCACATTGACAATTGAATAGTCCAAAATGGTACTTTCCTCATTTGTGGAGCAGATTTGAATGGCTCGCCATGATAAGAGCGATTTTAAAACCATCAATAAAATAGAGCGATACTTTATATGCCATGATACAAATGATATACAATGATACTTCTGACCGTTCAGGCTGCCACCGTAAAAGAGCAGCAAGTGAAATTCTTATGATGACTTCATCAGTCATGCCATGGAGGTGAAAAAATCTAAGAAAGGAAGTAGTAAAATCATGGAAACAGTAAACTATAAAGATTTAGTTGCGATTGGTTTTCCAGAGCACACATCGAGGAATATTATTAGACAAGCAAAAAAAATTGCTGTAAAAAAGTTTGAAGAAGCTAGAAAAAATGATAAGAATGCGGTACAATTAGGATGTTCACCTTTCGATAATAAAAGGTTAGGCATTGCTCCTAAAAATATTGTAGAAAATTTAATTGGTATTTCTTTTTCAGATATAGAAGGTGAGAAAAATGGTTATATCAAAGACAAAGAAATATAAAGGTGTATACAAAGATTCAAAAGGAAAAATTTATTTTCAAATTGAATTAGGAGTTGATCCAATAACTGGGAAAAGAATCCAAAAGAAAGGAAGGAAAAATCAACAAGGACTACCGTTTAATTCTTTTAAGGAAGCATATGAAGAGATACTTCGTTTAAAACATGAATTTGTGAACTCTACTACTAATAATAGTTTTCTAACTTTTAGAGAGTTTATGGAAGAGATTTATTTAAAATATTATCAACAAAAAGTTCAATTTGTAACTTATCAGACCGCTTTACCACATCATCAGTTATTTATTAAGCAATTTGGTAGTAAAAAATTATCAGATATTAGTACTATTGACTGTGAAAGATTTCGCTTAGCTATTATAGACAAGTATTCTAGTAACTATGCTAAAAATATGTGGTCTAGATTTAAAGCATGTCTGGGCTATGCAGAAAGATTGGGTTATATTGATAGAGTTCCTTTTAAAGGATTAGATAATCCTAGAGGAAAGCACCCTGATACAAAATTTTGGACATTTGATGAATTTAAGAAGGTAATAAACTCTTTTGATATTAGTGAGTATGAGGGACTCCATAATTACATGACGATCTGGTTATATTTTATGACTGGTTTAAGAGTTAGTGAGGGTATTGCTCTTAAATGGGAAGATATTGATTTTGAACGTAAATGGATTCATGTTCATTCGACAATTGAGAAAGATAAAAACGGTGTATGGTATGCTAAACAACAAACAAAGACAATAGCAGGGGATCGTAAAATTGATTTAGATGATTTTACGATTACAATACTTAAAAAATGGCGAGAAGTTCAAATCAAGAATGATGATAAAGATTATGTAGTATCACGTTTTGGTGCCCCCTTGTGTAAGTCTACAATTTCTAGGATAATAAAAAGGCATGCTAAGATTACTGGCGTACCAGAAATTACGGGGAAAGGATTAAGACATAGTCATGCATCTTATCTTATAAATGTGTTACATAAGGATACTTTATATGTTTCATATCGATTAGGACACGCTGATAAGTCAACCACGTTGAATACATATAGTCACTGGTATTATTCAGGTGATTCAACAATTTCAGAAGAGATTACAAACAGTTTAGATAATCTTGGATTATCAATTTACCTACCAAATTCCTGCCAGAGTTGAAAATTGAGGAATTAACCCACTAATACTGGGAGAAAATAGGATTTGCAAATTGTTACTCTTAAGTAATAGAGTTTCCAATCAAAATGAAAACCGAGGTTTAGGCCTCGGTTTTTTTATGCATTCTTTCTTTTATGATTTTTACAAGCCCTGTATCATCAAATATTTCATTGAGATACAACAAGATTGTTGCTATAATAGGGATATTCTATGAACTAAGGAGAAGGTATGAAAATTTTCAAACAGATTCTTTTGGCTTTAGGTGCTGTTTTTGCAGCAGTCCTCTTGGTAGCCTGTGGTCTAAACAGTGATAATGGGACTTATGTATTCGAACCCTCAACAGAAGAAGTGAGGGAGATGCTACCAAGTCAACTTGCTTATATCATTTCAGATGATTATAAATTTAAGGTTTCGATAATCATTAAGGACAAAACAGGCCTCATAAAGGTTCAGATAAAATCAAATGTTCAAAATACCAATCTACCCTATGATTTTAAGGTTGATCAAAAAACTAAAACAATTATATTGGAAAGTGAATATAGTAAGACTAAAATTACTTATCAAATTTCTGGTGGGGTATTAACAATTAAAGATGTAAGTGATTCTGGCATGAGTAATTCCGACACCTATATAAATTTCATAAAATACGCGAAATTTAAAAAGATCAAATAAAAGAAATGGTAGGTACGGATCCTGCATTTTTAATCGTTTAATATTAGTTGATAAATATATTACAAGAGTATTACATTTGTAATATTTCATTGCCGTGTGTCTGAATTGTTGATATAATAGGGTGAATCTAACTAAAAAGGAGAAGTTATGAAAAACTTTAAACGTATTCTTTTGGCTGTAGTAGCTGTTTTTGCAGCTGTCCTCTTGGTGGCATGTGGTGCCAAAAGTGATAACGGGACTTATGTCTACAAACCATCAAAAACTGAAGTGAAGGAAATCCTTGAAGAACAAGGTGCTCCAAGTTCAAGTGTAGATGCATTGATCGACAATGTTAAATTGGAAGTTTCAGTGACCATTAAAGACAAAACAGGTAGCCTTAAAATTAAAGGTGAAATGATGGGACAAAAGACTGACCAATCATTTGATATGAAAGTTGACCAACAAAAGAAAACTCTTCAATCTAAAACAGGTGAAGGTGAGAAGGTTAAATACAAAGTTTCAGGCGATGTGTTCACTTTTGATTTATCTGGTGAAAAGAGTTCAGGTCATGAGGCCGCTTTGGAAATGTTCAAAAACGCTAAATTCAAACGTACAAAATAATACAAGAGAAGGGCAGAGGGGATCTGCTCTTTTTCTTCTTTAAAACATCTTGAATCGGTATGAAAATAGTGGTAAAATCTCATTATAAAATACATTAGGAGATTGATTATGAAAAATATTAAACGTATTCTTTTAGCTTTCGTTGCAGTTTTTGCAGCCGTCCTCTTGGTGGCATGTGGTGCCAAAAGTGATAATGGGACTTATGTCTACAAACCATCAAAAACTGAACTCAAGAAAATTCTTGAGGAGCAGGGCTTATCAGGTAGTCAATTAGAGTCTATTGGAGACGTTATTAATTTTGAAGTTTCTATTAAGATCAAAGATTCTAAAGGAACCCTCAGCATCGCGGGTGAAGTCGCTGGTCAAAAGAATGAGCGATCTTATGATGTCAAAATCAATCAAAAAGAGAAAACAATCTCGTCAAATGATGGTAGTGGAGAAAAGATTACATATAAGGTCGATGGTGACTATTTGACATTTGATCTTTCTAAGTTAAGTAATAGCAACCAAGGGGATCTTATGATTCTTAAAAATGCAAAACTCAAACGCACGAAATAATTCAAGTGAAGAGCGGGGAAACCTGCTCTTTTGCTTTACTTTTATGACTAGTTTGGTATAATGAATGAGACTACAGATGGGACTGGGGCAGGAATGATTTTCTTTGAAAATGATTTCGTCTCGCTCCCTCTTTTCTGTGTGATCAAGGTTATTATTTATGGAAAAGGAGAATCATCTATGCTATATATTTGGTCTTACTTGAAAAAGTATCCCAAGTGGCTAGCCCTGAATCTATTTTCAGCGGTCCTGTTTGTTATTGTCAATTTGGGCTTGCCAACGATTCTAGCTCGCATGATTGATGAGGGGATTAACCCGCGTGATGTGGATCGATTGTATTTCTGGGGCTGGGTCATGTTTGCGATTATTTTGCTAGGGATTGTGGGTCGGATTATCTTGTCTTACGCGGTTGGTCAACTAACGACCACCATGGTCCGCGATATGCGCAATGACCTCTATGCTAAGTTACAGGAGTACTCGCATCGCGAGTATGAGCAAATTGGGGTATCGTCATTGGTCACTCGTTTGACTTCGGATGCCTTTGTTTTGATGCAGTTTGCGGATTCTATGTTGAAGATGGGGGTCATCACACCCTTGATGATGGTTTCCAGTGTTCTCTTGATTCTGACGACCAGTCCTTCTTTAGCGTGGATTGTAGCGGTATCTGTACCATTTCTTGCTGTCGTCGTCTGGTATGTAGCAGTTAAGACACGTCCTCTTTCTGAGAAGCAACAAAAGACACTGGACCATCTCAATCAGTTTGCGCGTGAAAATTTGACAGGTCTCCGAGTGATTCGTGCCTTTGCCCGCGAAGAATTCCAAGAGGATAAATTTGCAGCTGAAAATGAAGTCTATGCGGAAAACTCGAATAAATTGTTCAAACTAACTGGTTTGACTGAACCCCTGTTTGTGCAGATCATCATTGCGATGATTGTAGCGATTGTCTGGTTTGCCTTGGATCCTCTTCATGACGGTAGTTTGAAAATTGGGGATTTGGTTGCCTTTATTGAGTATAGCTTCCACGCGCTCTTATCTTTCCTCTTTTTAGCCAATCTCTTTACTATGTATCCTCGGACTGCGGTTTCTAGCCGTCGTCTCAAGGAAATCATGGACATGCCCATTTCGATTGATCCGAATGAGAATGGTGTCACAGAGACAGCATCTCGTGGCTATTTGGAATTTGATAATGTCACCTTTGCTTATCCAGGTGAGACGGAGAGTCCAGTTCTTCACAACATTTCCTTTCAGGCCAAACCTGGTGAAACAATTGCCTTTATCGGCTCGACGGGTTCTGGGAAATCTTCGCTGGTGCAGTTAATTCCTCGATTCTATGATGTCACCCTAGGGAAAATTTTGGTCGATGGTGTGGATGTTCGTGACTACAATCTGAAAGCCCTTCGCCAAAAGATTGGTTTTATTCCGCAAAAGGCCTTACTCTTTACTGGAACCATTGCTGAGAACCTTCGTTATGGGAAAGAAGATGCCTCTGTACAAGAGCTAGAACAAGCGGCTGAAATTTCCCAAGCCAAGGAATTTATCGACAGCCGTGAGGAACGCTTTGATACGCATTTGGCAGAAGGTGGTAGCAACCTTTCAGGTGGTCAAAAACAACGCTTATCCATCGCTCGTGCCGTTGTCAAAGATCCAGATGTCTTTATTTTTGATGATTCCTTCTCTGCCTTAGACTACAAGACGGATGCCACTTTGCGGAAACGTCTCAAAGAAGTTACAGGAGATGCGACCGTTCTGATCGTAGCGCAACGTGTGGGAACCATTATGGATGCGGATCAAATTATTGTCTTGGACCAAGGGGAGATCGTCGGTCGAGGTACTCACGATGAATTGATGGAAAGCAATGAGATCTATCGTGAAATTGCCAATTCGCAGCTCGATAGTCCATCATTAACAGAGGAATAGAAAGGAGAAGCAGATGAAACAAGAACAAAACAGTTTTAGTAGACTATGGACTTACTTGAGAGCCTATCGCTTGGAAGTTTGCTTGTCCATTTTCTTAAAAATTCTAAGTGTCATCATGAGTGTTGTCGAACCCTTTGTTTTGGGACTTGCCATTACGGAGTTGACAAAGAATCTCATGGATATGGCAAAAGGCCTTGCAGGAGCTAGTCTGAATACTTCCTACATCGCTATCATTATGACGCTCTATCTATTCCGTGGGGTCCTCTATGAATTGGGATCTTATTATTCCAACTATTTCATGACCAATGCTGTTCAAAAAACCGTTCAGGACATGCGAAATGATTTGTCTCATAAAATCAATCACATTCCAGTTTCTTATTTTGACCGGCATCAGTTCGGAGATTTACTAGGACGTTTTACTAGCGATGTCGAAACCGTCTCGAATGCCTTGCAACAGTCCTTTTTACAAATCGTCAATGCTATCTTTACCTTGCTCTTTGTCATCAGCATGGTCTTGTACTTAAATATCCAATTGGGGATGGTGGTGATCTTGTCCATTCCGATCACTTATTTCAGTGCTCGATTTATCATGAAAAAATCTCAGCCTTACTTTAAAGAGCAGGCAGAAGTTTTGGGGGCAATGAACGGCTTCGTTCAAGAAAATTTAACAGGCTTTAATGTTCTTAAGCTCTACGTTCGGGAAAAATCTTCCCAGGAAGAGTTTCATGATATTACCCATCACCTTCAAAAAGTAGGATTCAAGGCTAATTTCATTTCCGGCTTAATGATGCCGATTTTAAATGGGATTTCAGATTTGACTTATCTCATTATCGCTTTGTTTGGTGGTTTGCAAGTGTTAGCAGGTCGTTTGACTGTCGGGAATATGCAGGCCTTCGTTCAATATGTTTGGCAGATCAACCAACCGATTCAAAACTTGACCCAGTTGGCAGGACAGCTACAAAGTGCCAAATCGTCTCTAGACCGTATTTTCCAAGTCATGGATGAGCCAGATGAAGTAGCAGATGTGACAGAAACCTTCTCTGGAGATTTGACAGGTCAGGTTAGCTTTAAAAACGTAGATTTCCAATATGTAGCAGACAAACCATTGATTCGTGATTTCAACCTAGAAGTGAAACCAGGTGAAATGGTGGCCATTGTCGGACCGACTGGAGCAGGGAAAACAACCCTGATTAATTTGCTGATGCGCTTTTACGATGTGACTGCAGGATCGATTACAGTCGATGGTCATGATATTCGTCATCTATCTCGCCAAGATTACCGCAAACAATTCGGAATGGTGCTTCAGGATGCTTGGTTATATGAAGGAACCATCAAAGAAAACCTTCGCTTTGGTAATCTCGAAGCAACGGATGAAGAAATTGTGGAAGCTGCAAAGGCAGCCAATGTCGATCACTTTATCAGGACGCTTCCTGGTGGTTACAATATGGAAATGAACCAGGAGTCTAGCAATATTTCTCTAGGGCAAAAGCAACTGCTAACCATTGCGCGTGCGCTCCTAGCGGATCCTAAAATCTTGATTTTGGATGAAGCGACGTCTTCTGTCGATACGCGTTTAGAGCTCTTGATTCAAAAAGCGATGAAGAATTTGATGAAAGGCCGGACTAGCTTTGTCATTGCTCACCGCTTGTCCACCATTCAAGAAGCAGATAAAATCCTTGTCCTCAAAGATGGACAAATCATCGAGCAAGGAAATCACCAATCCTTGTTAGCAGATAAAGGATTCTACTATGAGCTCTACAATAGCCAATTTTCAAATAAAAAAGCGGAATAAGTGCGTGTCATCGAAAGAGGTTTGAGAAAGCATTCTCAGCCTCTTTTTCTTACTCACTTTTATTACTACATAAAAAGGTTAACATTTCTGCAACAAATTGATACAGAATATTCACACAATTCACCTTGTTTGTCATGATAATTTTTATTAGGATAGAATCGTTGAAAAAAATAAAAGGAGAAATGTGTGATGAATCATTTAAACAAAGATATCGTTTTTGGCATTCGCAAGTCTAAACTTGGAGTCTTTTCTGTCGTGATTGCGATCATGGGGGCTTGTTTTTTGACTGGAAAATCTGTGGCAGCTGATCAAGCTGGAGAGCAGGCACAAGTCCAGACACAAGGGCAAGAAGCGATAACCTCTGATCCTGCAAGCTCTCAAGTAGATACCAGCCAATATGGAGCATCTATGCCTTACACCCGTTATGAGGCAGACAAAGGGAACCTCCTTGGAAAGGCAGAGGTAGAGGAGTCTCAAGACAGTCACTCAACAGCTATTGAAGCTTCTGATCAGACTTATGTCGCTTTAAAAGAAAAGGGAGATGGTGTCTCCTTTAAGGTCAATGAACCAGCCAATGCTTTAACCGTACGCTACACAGTGCCAGATGGAACCAGTGGACAACTCGATGTACAGGTGAATGGTCACAGTGTTCAACAATTGGACCTTTCATCTATGTCTAACTGGCAGTACTTGAATGACAAAGGTGTTCATGATAGTGCTCAGGCGGATACACGCGCTCGGTTCCAATTTGATGAAGTACACAGCCTTCTTCCAGGACTTCAGCTTCAAAAAGGAGATGTGGTTTCACTGGTGAAAAACAGGTCAGACGACGTCCATTATGGTCTTGACTTTGTGGAATTCGAGCAAGCTCCTGACCCGATTGCTCAAGGGGACAATGCTATCAATATTGTTTCTAAAGGAGCTACGCCAAACGATGATACTGATGACAGCCAGGCCCTCTATGATGCGATTTATGAGGCAAAACAAACCGGTAAAAATGTCTATATCCCAGCTGGGCGATTTAATCTCAATCGAAAAGTCGGTATCGATGCTTCTGATATGAAGATTTCAGGGGCTGGTATCTGGTATACCCAACTGCATTTTACTAGTGACCAAGCTGGTGGCGGTGGATTTGACTTCCTTCACCAAGACAACCATGTTGAATTTAGCGATGTCTATCTTTCTTCCAACCTACGTTCACGCTATGGTGAAAATGCTCAGTACAAGGCCATTTCTGGAACGCCAGGGAAGAATTCTCATATTCACGATATTTGGGCCGAACATTTTGAAGTCGGCATGTGGATTGGCGATTATGCTGGAATAAATGATATGAAGTACACAGATGGTCTAGTAGTAGAAAATGTCCGTTTGCGCAATAACCTGGCTGACGGAGTCAACTTTGCCCAAGGGACTAAGAATTCGATTGTCCGCAATTCTAGTATCCGTGGGAATGGAGATGACGGACTAGCCAGCTGGTCAAGTATTGCGGATGGAACAGAATCGGCAGTAGCAGAAAATAATAAATTCTTGCACAATACGATTGAACTTGGTTGGCGCGCTGGAGGTGTGGGAATCTTTGGTGGGAAAGGCCATGAGATCGCCTACAATCGGATTAAAGACAATATCGGGGATGCCGGAATTCGCTTGACGACTGTCTTTAAAGGCCATAACTTTGATCTGAATGAAGAAGGAATTTGGGTTCACCACAATCTCTTGGAGCGTACAGGAACGAAGAGCGATATCTACAACAAGCATCGTGGATCGATTGATGTTGAAACGCGCTATGGAGATATTAAAAATGTCACCATTGAGGACAATGTATTTGTAGCGCCATTTGATACAGGTGTGATCGATCACCTCAATCCAAATGGAGGTATCCTAAACCATGTCGAAGTCAGAAACAATCAAACCATGAGTCAACTCTCTCATGCAGCTCAAGCAGGATTATCTGCTCCTGCTTCAAAACCAATTGGACAAGCCTTGAAAGTCAAAGAAAAACCACTTCAAGCAAGCGCAGTGAAAGTTCCCCTTCAACCATCGAAAGTTCAACCGTCTAAAAAACAAACCGGTCTGAATCTTAAACAAGCAAAGACAGTCACTAAAACAGTCAAACCTAACTATGTTTTAAAAGCAACAAATTCCAAGCAAAAGAGCTTTTTGAAAGCTCCGAGTGCTTTATTCCTTTACCGGATGATGGGGTTACGTCAAACGGTTTAAGAAGGATGGAAATCCTGGATACAATTCCAGGATTTTTTTGCTTGCTGCTAGTCCTTCATTGACAGTGAGAAGGCATATCGGTATACTAGGTATAATCTAATGAGGAGGCCATTATGATGATTCGACCCGTTCAGCTCAGCGATGCAGCAGCTATCCGAGCGATTTACCAACCTTATGTGACAGAGACAGCCATTACCTTTGAGGTTGATGTGCCGACTGTCCAGGAATTTGAAAGTCGCATCACAAAAACGCTGACTCAATTTCCTTATTTGGTCGCAGAAGTGGATGGGAAAGTTGTGGGGTATGCCTATGCTTCGACCTATTATGCACGCGCTGCCTATGATTGGACCACTGAATTATCTATTTATGTCGCAAAAGAAGCGCGTGGACAAGGGATCGGATCGGCTCTTTATACTGCCTTAGAAGAGAAGTTGCAAGCACGAGGCTACTTACGCTTTCTGGCTTGTATCGCAGTTCCTAACGAAGCCAGCATTGCCATGCATAAAAAGCGGGGCTATGTCCAAGTGGCTCATTTCCCAAAGATTGGCTATAAATTTAATCAATGGCACGATATCGTATGGATGCAAAAGAGCTTGGATGGGCCTGTGAGACAAATCAAGTAGAACTGGTAAGGATCGTAGCTAAATGATAGCTATATCCTAAGGTCACAAAGCAAATCAATGGAAGATCCATTTTTAACGGAAGGAAGTTAAATGACTCAAGAACAAAGTGCTAGACTGTTACCCCAAAAGCCCTCCAGATGGGCCAAAATTCTACTTAACCGAAAGGTTCCCATTCTTCTGTTCTTCTTACTGGAATTGGCCTTTCTTGTCTTTTCATATCTCAGCCTACAAGAGCATTTCCCATCCATTATCTTATGGGAACACTTGTTGAGTGTCTTTACCTTCTTATACTTGCTCAATCGTTCCATGGATTCTCGTTCCAAACTGTCCTGGATAATTATCATTGCCCTCTTTCCAATTTTTGGGACGGCTCTGCTTTACTTTTCGTTAGCTGATTTGGGTGTGAGACGATTGAAGAAGCGGCTTGAGAATGCTACAGTGCAGGCATCTGACTATCTAAGCACCGATCCAGAAGTTGCTGATTATTTATCCCAAAGTGATCGCCAATTACAGAAATTAGCTTATTTTTTGGAGCATAGTCCAGCCCAGTTTCCTATTTACAGAAACACAGAGGTTACCTATTTTCCACTTGGAGATGACATGCTTCCAGCCTTGTTGGAGGATTTGAAAAAGGCCGAGCGTTATATCTTCATGGAATATTTCATCATTGACGAAGGGATCATGTGGGGCGAGATTTTAGCCATTTTGGAGGAGAAGGCCAAGGCAGGTCTGGATGTTCGTGTCATGTTTGATGGGATGAATGAGATGACTACCTTGTCCTACGATTATATCGAGCGATTGCACAAGGTTGGGATTAAAGCTCAGGCCTTCTCACCAGTCAAGCCTATTCTATCAACCTATTACAATTACCGAGACCATCGAAAAATTACAGTAATTGATGGTCAAGTTGCTTATACTGGTGGCGTTAATATCGCTGATGAGTATGTCAATAAACGAGAACGCTTTGGTCATTGGAAGGACACGGCCCTTCGATTAGATGGTTCAGCAGTTCAAACACTGAAAGCTCTCTTTTTGACCATGTGGTCAGTGACCGGAATAGAAGATAAAAGGGATATGGAGCACTATCTACAAGAAAAACCTCAACAAAGAAAGAGCCAGGGCTTTGTACTCCCTTATGGCAATTCACCATTGACCTATCACAAAGTGGCTGAGGATGTTTATCTTCATTTACTGAATACATCGACCAATTATGTTCACATCATGACCCCTTATTTGATCTTGGATGACGAATTGGTTAGAGCCATGACTTTTGCGGCCAAACGAGGAGTAGATGTTCGGATCATTATGCCAGGGATTCCAGATAAACAGTATGCCTTTGATATTGCGACGACCTATTTTAAAGTGCTCTTGGATGCTGGCGTCCGTATTTTCCGTTATACCCCAGGCTTTGTCCATGCTAAAGTATATGTTTCTGATAGCAAACAAGCTGTGGTAGGAACCATTAATACAGACTACCGAAGTCTCTATCAAAATTTTGAAGATGGGGTCTATCTATACAAAACTCTGGAAGTGCTAAAGATTGAAGAAGATTTTGAGAAAACCCAGGAGCTCTCAGAGGAAGTCACTCTAGAAGGTTTATCTAAAATGCCTATGGCTCATCGTCTGGGTGGTTATCTCTTTTCTCTGATTGGACCTTTAATGTAAAAAAGGAGGAATCATATGGATACAAAAATTCTTTTGAAATTGTTAGAAGACCAAGCTGATCCAGCGAAAGTCCCAGCAATGGAAGCTTATATGAAAAATAAATTCAGCTTTATTGGCGTTCAAAAACCAATTCTCAAAAAGATTGAAAGAGAGTTTTTTAAACCTTTCATAAAGGATCCAATTGATTGGACTTTTGTGGAAGAGTGTTGGCAGCAACCCTACCGTGAGTTCCAATATATTGCTATGGATTATCTGGATAAAAAGAAGAAGGAGCTTAGACCTGAAGATTTTCCAAAGCTAAAGGAATTGGCTCAAATCAAATCATGGTGGGACAGTATAGATCAATTGGACCTTATCATCGGAGAGATTACTTTTCACTATCCAGAAACCAAGCAGGTTATGCTGGATTGGAGTAAGGATCAGGACTTTTGGTTGAGGCGGATTGCCATTGATCACCAGCTTATGAGGAAAGAAAAAACAGATACGGATTTGTTAGAAAAAGTGATCCTCAATAATCTAGGTCAAAGCGAGTTCTTTATAAATAAGGCAATCGGCTGGAGTTTGCGCAATTATTCCAAGGTTAATCCGGATTGGGTAGGGGCCTTTATCGACCGCTATCGAGAGCAGTTATCTCCTTTGAGTATTCGAGAAGGAAGCAAGTACCTACCTTCTTGACAGTTTGTGGATGTTCATGGTAAACTAAATTCATGCGATGAGTCGATTGGCTCCTTTGGAGCCTTTTGCGCTGAGGAGGTCTACATTCAATTGTAACGCAGGAGCGGACCTTGAACAGTTGTGTGAACCTGCTGTTCTCACCGAAAGGTGCCTCGAATCCTGGTCTTCGGATCAGGATTTTTTTGTGTCTTCTAAGAACTGAAAACTATTATAATACAGTTGCTACAAAGTTATGTTGGTGTTATAATATAGTAAAGTGCCTAGGTCAGAAAGGAGTGGAGTTGATTGGGAGATTTCTATCATTCTAATGATTCAGCATCTACAGACTATTCGCAGAAAATTGGGGAGCTTGAAAACTCCAAACAATTTCAGGATGCCATCGGAGTGATCCGAGAACAGATGAAGAACAATCTTCAGTGGAATGTTTTGCGATCTTTTGGTATTGTTTGCGCTATACTGTCTCTCATTTTATTGCGTTTTGCAGCTATTCCTTTGATCCTTTTAGTGGTTGGTTTGTATTATTGGCCACAATATAAAAAACGAAAAGCCTTGTTTGGGGATCGAATTCGTTCGAACGATGAGATCTATCTTGATGATATCTTGTCGCCTGTATTAAAAGAAGTTTTTCCTCAGGCTTCGATCAAAGAGGACGGTTCCATCCCTTCTGAAGCTCTCTCGCATTTATGTCCTCGGTCGACTGATTTTCTATGTTTCAAAGAGCTATCATTTCATGATGACAAAGAGCTGACGGTGTCAAATCTCTATGCCCATCATACAGAGACTCGTTACCGGACATCTAATGGTCATACGAGGACGGAACATGTGGAAGTTACAGATTTCCTTGGACAAGTGTTCTCTTTATGTCTACCGATCAATTTCTCGGGTCATCTTCGGGTGGTTCCGACCAAGAAATCCTTTCTTTTTAAGAGGGAGGTGAATGGGGTTTATCCTGGAGCCAGAGGGGATGAAGTGCAGATTGAAACCGAGGATATTCGCAATAACGAAAATTACAATATCTACTGCACGGATGAATTGTCTGCCCGTAAATTTCTCACCCCTAAGATGTTGGAATGGTTTGATCGACAAATTTCTCAAAATGCCATGTGTGTATTTTTGAAAGACAAGAAACTATTTATTTCTTTGTATACCGATCGCTATATCTTTCCGACGCCCCAAAAACCAGAAGATATTGATCAACTATCTTTGGTATCTGAATATCATAAATTATGCAGAGAACTAGCTTTAATTAAAGAAATAACAGCAATTTTTGAAGGAGAAGCATCATGAATCTCATTATCGGCTTAATCATATTTGTTGCCCTATTGGCTATTTGGTTTATTAGTGTAGGAAATCGTCTCAATCGCTATCTAGTGACCATTGAAGAATCAAAGAGAACGGTCGATATCGTTCTCGTAAAACGCTATGATACCATTTCGGAAATGCTAAAAGTAGCCAAAGCTTATGCCAAACATGAGCAAGAGATTTTCACTGATTTAGTTGCTTTACGCCAAGGAGCAACTATTCAAGAATCCAACCAAGTCATTACCAATCAAAATGATGTCTTGGCACAAATTCGTGCAGTGGGTGAAAACTATCCAGAGCTCTTGTCTTCTAACCAATTCTTGGCCCTACAAAAGGAAATTGCTGACGAAAATGAAGATCTTGCTGCAGCGAAGCGAATTGTCAACAGTAATGTCAGCCATATCAATCAAGAAATTGTTTCATTTCCGGCGTCTATCGTAGCAGGTGTAAAGGGGATCCATCAAGTTCCATTTCTTGCTGAAGAAACACAAGGTAAGAAAGATTTAAGTGACTTGAACTATGACCTGAACTAAAGAGCTATTTATGATAAATAACCATCAACAATCCTGGTCTTAGAATCAGGATTTTTTCCTACTGTTGGT
The DNA here is from genome assembly GCF_030440045.1 of Streptococcus sp. SP8. Taxonomy (NCBI): domain Bacteria; kingdom Bacillati; phylum Bacillota; class Bacilli; order Lactobacillales; family Streptococcaceae; genus Streptococcus; species Streptococcus sp. SP8. The sequence goes on from NZ_JAQFJL010000001.1 coordinate 76,473, forward strand.
ACTTTTCATTTATGCCAAAAAATTGTATAATAGTACAAATACTCAATTTTTAGAAAATTTTGAAAGAGGATTTACTATGGGATACACAGTTGCTGTTGTCGGTGCTACAGGTGCCGTTGGTGCTCAAATGATCAAAATGTTGGAAGAATCAACTCTTCCAATCGATAAAATTCGCTACCTTGCGTCAGCACGTTCTGCAGGAAAAGTCTTGCAATTTAAAGGGCAAGACGTGACCATCGAAGAAACGACTGAAGATGCTTTTGAAGGCGTTGATATTGCTCTTTTCTCAGCTGGTGGTTCAACATCTGCCAAATATGCACCTTATGCGGTGAAAGCAGGCGCAGTAGTGGTTGATAACACTTCTTATTTCCGTCAAAATCCGGATGTCCCATTGGTAGTTCCTGAAGTGAATGCACATGCTCTTGATGCTCACAACGGAATCATCTCTTGTCCAAACTGTTCGACCATCCAAATGATGGTCGCTCTTGAGCCAGTTCGTCAAAAATGGGGCTTGGACCGTATCATCGTATCTACTTACCAAGCTGTTTCAGGTGCCGGTATGGGAGCTATTCTTGAAACCCAACGTGAGTTGAAGGAAGTCTTGAATGATGGGGTCAACCCACGCGATGTCAAAGCTGAAATCTTGCCTTCAGGTGGTGATAAAAAACATTACCCAATTGCTTTCAACGCTCTTCCACAAATTGACGTCTTCACAGAAAATGACTATACTTACGAAGAAATGAAGATGACAAATGAAACCAAGAAGATCATGGAAGATGATAGCATTGCCGTTTCAGCAACTTGTGTGCGGATTCCAGTCTTGTCAGCTCACTCAGAGTCAGTCTACATTGAAACAAAAGAAGTGGCACCAATTGACGAAGTGAAAGCTGCTATTGCGGAATTCCCAGGTGCAGTTCTTGAAGATGACGTTGCTCACCAAATCTACCCACAAGCGGTTAATGCGGTCGGTTCACGCGATACTTTCGTTGGACGGATTCGTAAAGACTTGGATGCTGAAAAAGGGATCCACATGTGGGTTGTTTCAGATAACCTTCTTAAAGGTGCCGCTTGGAACTCAGTCCAAATCGCAGAAACTCTTCACGAACGTGGACTCGTACGTCCAACAGCTGAATTGAAATTTGAGTTGAAGTAGGGAGCGAAACAGAAATCAGCAACTCGAAGAGTTTGATTTCTTTCTCAGCTTTCTAACGAATCAACTTGTTTTATGAACAGATCATGAGGCAAAGGCAAGCAGGCCCCAGCCTCTTTCTTATATAGAGAAAGGTTTTTTCTATGTCTTATAATGATTTGAAAGATTGTAAAATCATCACTGCATTTATCACCCCCTTCCATGAAGATGGAACCATTAATTTTGATGCTCTTCCTGACTTGATTGAGCACCTTTTGACTCATCATACAGATGGGATTCTCTTAGCTGGAACGACTGCAGAAAGTCCAACTCTAACCCACGATGAGGAATTGCAACTCTTTGCGGCTGTTCAAAAGATTGTCAATGGTCGAGTTCCTTTGATCGCTGGTGTCGGAACCAATGAAACCCGCGACTCGATTGAGTTCGTTAAAGAAGTGGATGCTTTTGGTGGCTTTGCAGCAGGATTGGCTATCGTCCCTTACTACAACAAACCATCTCAAGAAGGAATGTATCAACACTTTAAAGCGATTGCGGATGCATCCAATCTTCCGATTATTATCTACAATATTCCTGGACGTGTGGTTGTGGAAATGACGCCTGAAACCATGCTTCGTTTGGCAGAACACCCAAATATCATTGGGGTGAAAGAGTGTACAACCCTTGCCAATATGGCCTACTTGATTGAACACAAGCCAGAAGAATTTCTCGTCTATACAGGGGAAGATGGAGATGCTTTCCATGCGATGAACCTTGGTGCAGATGGAGTGATCTCAGTGGCTTCTCATACAAATGGAGATGAAATGCATGAGATGTTCCAAGCCATTGAACACAACGATATTAAAAAGGCTGCGGCTATCCAACGTCAGTTTATCCCTAAAGTCAATGCTCTCTTCTCATATCCGAGTCCAGCTCCTGTCAAAGCTGTCTTAAACTATATGGGCTTTGAAGCAGGACCAACTCGTTTGCCATTGGTGCCAGCACCAGCAGAAGAAGCGAAGCGCATCATCAAGGTTGTAGTAGATGGGGATTACCATGCAACCAAAGAGATCATTACGGGAGTTCTTCGTCCGGATTATTAATAAAATTGTCATGAGGAATGTATGTCAGAGTTAGAAAAAACGGATTCAGAAAAATCAGAACTAGAAAAATTTAAAGAACGTCATAGCCTTGATAAGTTAGATGGTGTGATAATCTATGATAAACCGACCATTAAAACAGGCGAAAAAGCTGGATGCATCGGTGCACTCTTACTTTTAATTGGATTTGGTACAGGAATTATTTTGTTGCTCCTTCATTTCATATTTGACTTCGATTCCAAGCTCCTCAACCTTCTTTGGGAATCGATAGCAGCTTTAGGATTCATTTTTAGTTTAGCAGGGGCTTTTCAAATTGGTCCCCTTACAATACACCGCTACTCAAGAGAAGCTGATAAGGATAAACATTTTGAAATTGATAGAGCCTATAATCTCTATAATGTTCTCTATAAACCGACTAAAACTATCCTTCTCCAATATGATAGTGACGAAGATCAGCTGATTGCTGTCAATGCTGGTGGTGAACTATTAGTGGAACTCATTAGAAAAGTAGAGATGGAGAAGTTACCTCTGAAGAAGATTTTGAAGACCTTCCGTTTGGATCATGTCTCTGACAATCTTTGGAGATTGACCTACAGCTATAAAAAAGAAGATGTGGTCATGGAAAAAAGTGATCGTTAGATTTTTTCATCCAATCATCTACTCTAAGTCCTGAAAAGAGCTTTGATTCTTGGCAAAAAAATTATATAATAAAGTAGTAGGTCTTCATTTCTTTCTAAGGGAAATGGAGTATTCATGAAAATTTAAACATAAAGGAGACTCCGATGGAAGTCATTAAACGTAGTGGAGAAGTGGTTGAATTCAACCCAGATAAAATTTACCAAGCTATTTTGAAAGCTGCGCAAGTTGTCTATGTTTTGACAGATGATTTGCGACAAAACCTAGCTCAAGTGACCAAGAAAGTTGCTATGGATTTGGATGAAGCACAAGTAGAACGCGCAACCATCAGCATGATCCAATCAATGGTTGAGCACCGTTTACTTGGTGCTGGTTATATTACCATTGCAGAACACTACATTTCTTATCGCTTGCAACGTGATTTGGAACGGAGTGGCTATGGTGATCATATCGCCGTGCATTTGCATTTTGAGCAAATTCGCTAGAATACTAATAGAAGTTACTTCGGTAGCTTCTTTTTAGTATTTTTCTTAATCACAGTGATTTCAGAAAACATGGTATAATAGAAGAGATTGAACTGGAAAGGAATGGAGAACATGGCAACTATTCAATGGTTTCCTGGACACATGTCCAAAGCTAGAAGACAAGTACAAGAAAATTTAAAATTCGTGGATTTTGTGACGGTTTTGGTAGATGCTCGTTTGCCCCTATCAAGCCAAAATCCTATGTTAACAAAAATAGTTGGTTATAAGCCCAAATTAATGATTTTAAACAAGGTAGACTTGGCAGATCCTGTTGCCACAAAAGAATGGCAGGATTATTTTGAGTCACAAGGGATCAAAACCTTGGCTATCAACTCCAAAGAGCAATCTACGGTAAAAAAAGTAACAGATGCTGCTAAGTCTTTGATGGCCGATAAAATTGCTCGTCAGAAGGAACGAGGGATTCAGATTGAAACCCTTCGGACCATGATTATCGGGATTCCTAATGCCGGGAAATCAACTCTGATCAACCGCTTGGCGGGGAAAAAGATTGCAGTCGTTGGAAATAAACCAGGCGTGACCAAGGGGCAACAATGGTTGAAAACCAATAAGGATCTTGAAATCTTGGATACTCCAGGGATTCTCTGGCCCAAGTTTGAAGATGAAGAAGTGGCCTTAAAGCTCGCTTTAACAGGCGCCATCAAAGATCAGCTGCTTCCAATGGATGAAGTGACCATCTTTGGCCTTAACTATTTTAAAGAGCATTATCCAGCTGTTTTGCAGGAACGTTTTAAACAAATGGATCTGGAACAAGAAGCTCCTGAAATCATTATGGAAATGACCCAGAAATTAGGATTTCGTGAAGATTACGACCGTTTTTACCAACTCTTTGTTAAAGACGTCCGCGATGGAAAATTGGGACGGTATACCCTTGATCGTGTAGGTGAAATAGATGCCAACGATTAAAGAAGTTAAAGAGCGTTTAGCAATGATTGACGAGCTAGATCATCCCTTATTTGAAGAGTTGATCCTTGATGGTCGAGCGGGGGTTCAAGCAGCTATCAGCAAACGAAAACGCGAACTCCAAAAACAAGTGGACGAAGATTTGCGTTTGGAAAAAATGCTAGCCTATGAAAAAGAACTTTATACTCAAGGGATTCACCTTATTGCAGGTGTGGATGAAGTAGGGAGAGGTCCTCTGGCTGGCCCTGTCGTCGCAGCAGCCGTCATTCTGCCGGAAAATTGTAAAATTCCAGGGTTAAATGATAGTAAGAAAATTCCGAAATCGAAGCACCATGCTATTTACCAAGCGGTTTTAGATCAGGCTCTCTCTGTCGGGATTGGGATAAAAGATAATCAGGTCATTGATCAGGTTAATATTTATGAAGCAACCAAATTAGCTATGCTAGAGGCTATTCAAGAATTAGACCCACGACCTCAACATCTTTTGATTGATGCCATGAGGTTGGATCTTCCTATTCCCCAAACTAGTATCATCAAAGGGGATGCTAACTCCTTATCCATTGCTGCAGCATCCATCGTAGCCAAGGTGACTCGGGATCAGATGATGGAAGAGTTTGATTGCGAATATCCGGGTTATGATTTTACGCAGAACGTTGGCTATGGGACGGCTAACCATCTGGCTGGCCTTCACAAGCTGGGAGTGACTCCTATCCATCGGCGTTCATTTGAACCCGTCAAATCAATGTGTGAGGATTAGGTTATGCTATTTACCATCGATATCGGAGGGACCTTTATAAAGTACGGTCTGATGGATGCAGACTATCAATTGATCCGTACAGACAAGATCCCAACACCATCTACGATTGAGGACTTTTGGCAAGGATTAGAAGGAATCGTTGCTCCTGTACGGGAAGAAATCGAGGGAATCGCCATTTCATGCCCTGGTGAGATCCAAAAGAGCCTTGGCTTTGTCTTTCGAGGTGGTCTCATTCCATATTTGCGAGGCATTCCTCTAGCTAGTAGATTAGAACAAACATTTCAAGTACCCGTCACCGTTCTTAATGATGGAGAAGCTGCTGGTCTAGCGGAAGCAAGGCTTGGTAATCTAAAAGATTGTCCTTGCGGTGCGACCTTGGTCCTAGGGACTGGAGTTGGTCTTGCTCTTCTTTCGAATGGTGACCTATTGAGAGGATGGCAACTGACAGAATACATTCGGTCTATTGATAAGGCAGAAAGAACACCAGAAAATCGCCGCTTTCATCGCGAACTCTTTTTGCAAGGCATTTCCAATCTTTTGGAAAACACTGGTTCTGCTGTTCAATTTGTTGAGAAAGCTAGTCACATCTTGAACCTAGAAAAGGCAGATGGTATAGCCGTTTTCAAGGCTCTTGATCAAGGAGGCCATGAGGAGCTGAAATCCTTGTTTTGGGAGTATTGTCATGATATTGCTATTCTGATTTTTAATCTTCAATCATTGCTCCTGCTTGAGAAGGTGACAATTGGAGGGGGCATTAGTAGCCAACCGCTACTGATCGATGAGATCAGTCGACAATACCATAACCTACTCTCTCAAAAAGGGCATAAACCATTTGAGGCCTTGCCGATCCAAGCGGCTCGCTTCCATAATGAAAGCAACTTGATTGGTGCCGCATCTTACTTTTATTCTTCTACATATCAAAAAAAGTTCTAGAAATAGAGCTTTTTTTCCATTCTTTTTCGAATAAATAAGTGAGAGGAAGTAGAAGGTGACCATGGAGAAATTTGAAATCTTTAAATTAAAAGAAGCTGGTTTATCAAATGAGCAAGTCTTGAGAGTTTTGGACTACTGTAGGAAAGACCAAGCCTTACCAAGCTTAGAAGAGATAGCAAGGATCGCTCGCTGTCGCAGTATTATTCATTTTGTAGACAAATACCGGCAGCTGGATGAAGAGCATTTACACAAGGAGTTTGAACGGTTCCCATCTCTATCCATTTTTGATCCTGAATACCCTGAGGAATTGCTACAGATCTACAATCCTCCTGTACTCCTTTTTTACCAAGGGGATTTGCAACTGTTAAGCAAACCGAAGATTGCAGTTGTTGGAGCTCGAGAGACCACGCGAGAAGGGGTTCGTTCTGTAGAGAAGATAATTAAGGAACTTGGAAATGAACTGGTCATTGTTAGTGGACTTGCTAAGGGAATTGATGCGACAGCGCATTATGCCAGCATTCGTAATGGTGGAAAGACCATCGGAGTGATAGGAACGGGGCTGGATGTTTTTTATCCGAAAAGTAATCAGAGATTACAGACCTACATGGGAGAGCACCATCTGATCTTGAGCGAGTATGGTCCAGGACAGGCCCCTTTGAAGTTTCATTTTCCTGAGAGAAACCGCATCATTGCAGGACTCTGTCAGGCTGTGATTGTGGCAGAGGCACGACTTCGTTCAGGGAGTTTAATTACTTGTGAGCGTGCCATGGAGGAAGGACGAGATGTTTTTGCTATTCCAGGAAACATTTTAGATGGAAAATCTGCAGGATGCCATCACTTGATTCAAGAAGGTGCAAAGCTTGTCACATCAGGCCAGGACATTCTTGATGAATTGAAATACGAATTGTGATTTTCCTATAGGAGAAGTTCCTAGTTGACATCTTTCTTAAAATGTATTAAACTCAATGAGATTTATACAATACAGAGGGATAAAACGTGGTAACAAAAAAGAAAAGCAGTACAACCAAGAAAAATTTGGTGATTGTGGAGTCTCCTGCTAAGGCGAAAACAATCGAGAAATACCTTGGTCGTAACTATAAAGTCATGGCCAGTGTTGGTCATATTCGGGACCTGAAAAAATCAACCATGTCAATTGACTTCGACAATAACTATGAACCGGAATATATCAATATTCGCGGAAAAGGTCCCTTGATTAATGATTTGAAAAAAGAAGCTAAAAAAGCCAAACAAGTCTTTCTCGCAAGTGACCCGGACCGAGAAGGAGAAGCTATTTCTTGGCATTTGGCTCATATTTTGAACTTGGATGCTAAGGAAAAGAACCGTGTGGTCTTTAATGAAATCACTAAGGATGCAGTTAAAAATGCCTTTAAAGAACCGCGTCAAATCGATATGGATTTGGTTGATGCCCAACAAGCACGTCGGGTCTTGGACCGGATTGTAGGGTATTCGATTTCACCTATTCTTTGGAAAAAGGTTAAAAAAGGACTTTCTGCAGGGCGCGTGCAATCAGTTGCCCTCAAATTAATCATTGATCGTGAAAATGAGATTAATGATTTCAAGCCGGAAGAATACTGGACCATTGATGGTGTCTTTAAAAAAGGGACCAAGCAATTCCAAGCCAGCTTCTATGGGATTGATGGCAAGAAGATGAAGCTCAACACCAATGAAGAGGTGAAAGCTGTTCTTGAACGCTTAGATGGCAAAGATTTTACCGTTGAAAAGGTGGAAAAGAAAGAACGTCGTCGGAATGCGCCACTTCCATACACCACCTCTTCTATGCAGATGGATGCTGCCAATAAGATCAACTTCCGTACACGTAAGACCATGATGGTCGCCCAGCAGTTGTATGAAGGAATCAATATTGGCTCTGGTGTTCAAGGTTTGATTACTTATATGCGTACCGATTCCACACGGATCAGTCCAGTTGCGCAAAATGAGGCAGCGAACTTTATCGTGGATCGCTTCGGTGAGAAATATTCCAAGCATGGAAGCCGAGTGAAGAATGCTTCTGGTGCCCAAGATGCCCACGAAGCGATTCGTCCATCCAGCGTCTTCAATACTCCTGAGAGCATTGCTAAATACTTAGACAAAGACCAATTAAAACTCTACACCTTAATTTGGAACCGCTTTGTAGCTAGTCAAATGACAGCAGCTGTCTTTGATACCATGAATGTCCGTTTAGGTCAAAATGGGGTTCAGTATACGGCAAATGGGAGCCAGGTGAAGTTTGATGGTTATTTGGCTATTTATAACGACTCAGATAAGAACAAGATGTTGCCGGATATGGTAGAAGGCGATAGCGTTAAGCAAGTCAATAGCAAGCCTGAGCAACACTTTACCCAACCACCTGCTCGATATTCTGAAGCAACTTTGATTAAGACCTTGGAAGAAAATGGGGTTGGTCGCCCTTCAACCTATGCTCCGACGATTGAGACCATTCAAAAACGCTATTATGTGAAGCTGGTAGCCAAACGCTTTGAACCAACGGAATTAGGGGAGATCGTTAATAAACTGATTGTTGAATTTTTCCCAGATATTGTCAATGTGACCTTCACAGCGGAGATGGAAGGGAAACTCGATGATGTCGAACTCGGAAAAGAAGAGTGGCAAAAAGTCATTGATGCCTTCTACAAACCATTCTCTAAAGAAGTCGCGAAGGCTGAAGAAGAGATGGAAAAAATCCAAATCAAAGACGAACCAGCTGGTTTTGATTGTGAAGTCTGTGGCAGCCCGATGGTGATTAAATTAGGACGTTTTGGTAAGTTCTATGCTTGTAGTAATTTCCCAGATTGTCGCCATACCCAAGCGATTGTCAAAGAAATCGGGGTGGAATGTCCAAACTGTCATCAGGGACAAATCATCGAGCGTAAAACCAAACGAAATCGTATTTTCTATGGCTGTAATCGCTATCCAGACTGTGAATTCACTTCTTGGGACAAGCCAATCGGCCGTGACTGTCCAAAATGTGGTCATTACTTAGTTGAGAAGAAAGTCCGTGGCGGTGGCAAACAAGTCGTTTGTAGCAATGGGGACTACGAAGAAGAAAAAGTGAAATAATCTTTTAAATGATTTAATGTCTATTATAACGGCAATTTTTATAAATGTCTGTTATAATAGACATTTTTGTTTTTTTTCGTTATAATAGACACAAGGAGGTGGGCTTATGTATCTTGCTTTGATTGCAGATGTCATTGATTCCAAAATGGTTCAAGAACGTTTTGACCTGCAAAAACAGTTAGAAAATACGCTTCAAAAGATCAATGAGCTTTTTAAAGACTGCCTAGCATCGGCTTTTACCTTAACTTTGGGTGATGAGTTTCAAGCACTTTTGAAAGTGGATGCTCCAGTTTTTCAAATCATCGATACCTTACGTTCAGAACTAACCCCTACACAACTTCGTTTTGGTATTGGCCTCGGGGAGATTGTAACGGATATCGATCCCCTGCAAAGTATCGGTGCAGATGGACCAGCCTATTGGAATGCGCGTGCAGCTATTAATCTGGTTCATCAGAAAAATGACTATGGCAATACACAGATTTATTTTTCAAGCGGGAAGGAAAACCAAGACTTTTTTGTAAACTCCCTCATCGCTTCTGGAGAAGCCATTCGTTCAGGTTGGCGGGATAGTCAGGAGGAGATCTTGCTCAATCTTCTAAAGAGATCCGTATATAGCGAGTCCTTTAGTCAGCAGGATTTGGCTCAATCACTAGCTATCAACCCAAGTGCTCTCTCTAAACGGTTAAAGAGTAGTAGTATCCGTGTTTATTTACGGGGGAGAGCAGCTGCCCTGGCTAGTATACAAAGCACAGTGAAAGGAGAGAAAGATGAGCGGATTGTCTAGTATCGTAGTGAATCCATACTTGATTCTCTTGTTGATTTGTCATTTACTATCAGATTATTATTTTCAAAGCCAAAAGATGGCGGATCGTAAGGATCAGGATAAGAAGGTGCTAGGGCTTCACATTCTATATGTAGCTCTGCCTCTGATTGTGGTTTCCCTCTGTCATCTGGACTTGTGGTGGATTTGCTTGGTCATTTTACTAACTCATGCTGGAATAGATTTCTTAAAACCGATCGTGCAGAAGCAATTGAAATTACCAAAAGCATGGACTTTTGCCTTGGATCAAGTCTTGCATATTGGCATCTTGACGTGTCTAGTCCTTTTAGGAGCGAATAATGGTTCGACCTATCTGCCTCTGGACACTTTAAATCTAATCTTTTATGTCCTCCTAGTTGGGAAACCGAGCAATATTGCCTTTAAAATTCTGTTTGCCAAGTATCAACCCACCAGCAAGAAGAAAATGGATACGATCACTGGGGCTGGTTCCATGATTGGCTTTTTAGAGCGTTTGGTGATTGGTGCCTGTCTGGTCTATGGGCAATTTGCTTCTATCGGCCTAGTATTTACAGTCAAATCCATCGCCCGCTATAATAAAATTTCGGAGAATCCAGCCTTTGCGGAGTATTACTTGATCGGGTCCTTGTTCAGTATCCTATCTGCCCTCTTAGGAGCTTGGTTGTGTTTATAAGAAAATAATTAGTTAAAGTCTAGACAGGAAGGAAAAGCCTCCCTGTCTTTTTACTTGGCTTTTTGGTATAATGGACCAAGTAGAAAATTAGAAAGATTTGTGGGTGTCTAACAGTTCAGTGAGGTGTTTTGATACCCAAAGAGGTATTAGTGTCATGTCTCAATCTTATATCAATGTGATCGGCGCGGGCCTTGCAGGCTCAGAAGCAGCTTACCAGATTGCCCAACAGGGAATTCCGGTCAAGCTTTATGAAATGCGGGGAGTCAAATCTACTCCGCAACATAAAACAGACAACTTTGCTGAGCTAGTTTGTTCCAACTCTCTTCGTGGGGATTCTCTCACCAATGCTGTCGGGCTCCTCAAAGAAGAAATGCGCCGTCTGGGTTCTGTCATCCTTGAAGCAGCGGAAGCGACTCGTGTACCAGCCGGTGGAGCACTTGCTGTGGACCGAGAAGGTTTTGCTAGTCGAGTGACGGAGAAGGTGTCCCAACACCCGCTCATTGAAGTCATTCGCGATGAAATTACGGAATTGCCGACAGATGCCATCACAGTGGTCGCAACAGGGCCTCTAACCAGCGATGCCTTGGCGGAAAAGATCCATGCCCTTAATGGTGGCGATGGTTTCTATTTCTATGATGCAGCAGCTCCTATTATCGATGTCAATACTGTCGATATGAACAAGGTTTACCTCAAGTCTCGTTATGACAAGGGAGAAGCGGCCTATCTCAACTGCCCAATGACCAAACAAGAATTTATGGATTTTCACGAGGCCTTGGTCAATGCAGAAGAAGCCCCGCTCAACTCTTTTGAAAAAGAAAAGTATTTCGAAGGTTGTATGCCAATTGAAGTCATGGCTAAACGAGGCGTTAAAACCATGCTCTATGGTCCTATGAAGCCAGTTGGACTCGAGTATCCGGATGATTACAAAGGACCTCGTGATGGGGAGTTTAAGACGCCTTACGCAGTCGTTCAGCTTCGCCAAGACAATGCGGCGGCTAGCCTCTACAATATCGTTGGCTTCCAAACTCACCTTAAATGGGGTGAGCAAAAGCGGGTCTTCCAAATGATCCCTGGTTTAGAAAATGCGGAGTTCGTTCGTTACGGCGTCATGCACCGCAATTCTTACATGGACTCGCCAAATCTCCTCGAGCAAACCTACCGTTCTAAGAAACAACCAAACCTCTTCTTTGCAGGGCAAATGACAGGGGTAGAAGGCTATGTCGAGTCGGCAGCTTCAGGATTAGTTGCCGGGATTAATGCAGCTCGTCTCTTTAAAGGTGAAGAAGCAGCTGTGTTCCCTGAAACAACAGCTATCGGAAGTCTGGCTCACTATATCACCCATGCCGACAGCAAGCACTTCCAACCCATGAATGTCAACTTTGGAATTATCAAGGAGCTAGAAGGACCACGTATTCGAGATAAGAAAGAACGCTATGAAAAAATTGCCGAACGTTCTTTAGAAGATTTGGCCCAATTTATGGAAAAATAGTATATGAAGTGAAAAAGTTTGGAGAAAATCCAGACTTTTTCTTCTAAAAATGGTATAATGAATAAAATTTAGAATATAGAGAGTTTTCTGACAATGAACAAATCCTATTTTTATTTAGATATGAAGACACACGAGTTGAAAGTGCCTTATACCGGAAAACTCCGTCGTGTGAGAGTCTTATTACCTAAGAATTATGAAACAGATACCGATCGACGCTATCCTGTTGTCTATTTTCATGATGGCCAGAATGTTCTCTATAGCAAGGAAGCTTTTGCAGGTCATTCCTGGAAGGTGATTCCAGCCATTAAGCGGAATCCTGATATTAGCCGCATGATTGTCGTTGCTATCGATAATGATGGTTTCCAACGCATGAATGAATACTCTGCCTGGAAATACAAGGAATCTAATATTCCTGGAATGCAATTTGGTGGCAAGGGCGTTGAGTACGGAGAGTTCGTTATGGAAGTGGTCAAACCTTTCATTGACCAAGAATACCGAACGCTTGCTGATCGAGAACATACGGCCATGATTGGATCTTCCTTGGGTGGGAATATTACCCAATTCTTGGGCTTAGAGTACCAAGACCAAATTGGTTGTCTGGGAGTCTTCTCCTCTGCCAACTGGTTGCACCAAGAGGCCTTTGACCGCTATATCGAGCGCAAGAATCTCTATGCAGATCAACGGATCTACATCTATGTGGGGACTGAAGAGGCGGATGATACAGATAAAACGCTGATGGCGGGGAATATCAAGCAAGCCTATATTGACTCATCCCTTCGTTACTATCACGATGTCATTCAACAAGGAGTGGCTTTGGAAAATATTGCTATTCGGATACAATCTGGGGCTATTCACCACGAAGAAGCCTGGGCTGAACATTTACCAGAATGCCTTCGTTTTTTGGCAGAAAATTGGGATTAATAGACTGTAAATAAAGAAATAAAGGAAAGAGGGAACTTATGAATATTGAACATTTAAGCCACTGGAGTGGCCAACTCAACCGTGAAATGTATCTGAACCGCTATGGACACGCAGGTATTCCTGTTGTGGTCTTTGCTTCATCAGGTGGCAGCCATAACGAGTACTATGACTTTGGTATGATTGATGCTTGTGCTCAGTTTATCGAAGAAGGACGGGTTCAATTCTTTACCCTTTCTAGTGTCGATAGTGATAGCTGGCTTTGTAATTGGAAGAATCCTCACGATCGTGCCGAAATGCATCGTGCTTATGAACGCTATGTGATTGAAGAAGCCATTCCTTTTATCAAACACAAAACAGGCTGGTTTGATCCGATGATGACAACTGGTTGCTCTATGGGGGCCTACCACGCGCTCAACTTCTTCTTGCAACATCCAGATGTCTTTAACAAAGTGATTGCCTTGAGTGGTGTCTATGACGCTCGTTTCTTTGTTGGTGATTTTGGAGGCGATGAAGCCATTTACCAAAACTCTCCATCTGATTATATTTGGAACCAAAATGATGGCTGGTTTATAGATCGTTACCGTCAGGCCGAAATCGTTGTTTGTACTGGTTTAGGAGCTTGGGAACAAGATGGACTTCCATCTTTCTACAAACTGAAAGAAGCCTTTGATCACAAAAATATTCCTGCATGGTTCGCTGAATGGGGACATGATGTAGCCCACGATTGGGAATGGTGGCGCAAACAAATGCCATATTTCCTAGGCCAAATGCATTTATAAGTAAAAAGGGAGGAGACCTCAATGAATTATATCGTTATTTCACCATATTACCCACAAAACTTCCAACAATTTACAATCGAACTAGCTAATAAAGGGATCACTGTTTTAGGAATTGGTCAAGAGCCATATGAACAGTTAGATGACCCTTTGCGCAACAGCTTAACAGAATATTTCCGTGTTGAAAATTTGGAAAATCTGGATGAAGTGAAGCGTGCGGTAGCCTTTCTCTTTTACAAACATGGTCCAATCGATCGTATCGAATCCCACAATGAGTACTGGTTGGAATTGGATGCGGCGCTTCGGGAGCAATTCAATGTCTTTGGTGCCAAACCAAAAGATTTGAAGAAAACCAAGTTCAAATCTGAAATGAAGAAACTCTTTAAGAAAGCTGGAGTCCCAGTCGTTCCGGGTGCTGTGGTTAAAACAGAAAAAGACATTGATAAAGCTGTGAAGAAGATTGGGTTGCCTTTGATTGCTAAGCCTGACAATGGGGTAGGAGCAGCAGCGACCTTCAAGATCGAAACGCCAGAAGATGTGGACCATTTCAAGGCTGAGTGGGATGGCCATACAGAGTACTTCTTTGAGAAATTTGTCACTTCTAGCGAGATTTGTACCTTTGATGGTCTGGTCGATCGCGATGGTAATATTGTCTTTTCGACTACTTTTGACTATGCCTATACGCCACTCGATTTGATGCTCTACAAGATGGACAATTCTTATTATGTCCTCAAAGAGATGGATCCAAAATTGCGTCAATACGGGGAAGCCATTGTCAAAGCTTTTGGCATGAAGGAACGTTTCTTCCACATTGAGTTCTTCCGCGATGGGGATGACTATATTGCGATCGAGTACAATAATCGCCCTGCAGGTGGCTTTACCATCGATGTCTACAATTATGCTCATTCCATCGACTTGTACCGAGGTTATGCTGCCATCGTAGCAGGAGAACCTTTCCCAGCTTCTGAGTTTGAGCCCCTTTATTGCTTGGCAACTTCTCGCCGTGCCAATGCAGCCTATGTCCTTTCAGAGGAAGAAGTTCTGGCTAAATACCGTGATCAATTCCGTGTGAAGAAAGACATGCCTGCTGCTTTTGCTGAGCTTCAAGGTGATTACCTTTACATGTTAACAACGCCTAGTCGTGAAGTATTAGAACAAATGATTCATGACTTTGGTCAACGCCAATCATAAGATAACGACCGGTAGGATAGGATCCTATCGGTTTTTTATATTTTAATGCAATCTCATGAAAGAAAAGTTTGTGAAATAGTTTATTTTAAGTTGAAAATGCTTATAAAACCTTCCTCCAAGGTATATAGTTTGTGAAATCATTTGAGCATTATTTTTGACAGTGCTTTCATTTTTGGCTAGAATAAAAGAGAATGAATAAATGCTAAGAAAGGCGAAATGATGGCAACATTAGATAAAAGTCTCTTATTGGAAATGTTCCGTAAAATGGAAGAAATCCGTCGCATGGACTTAAAAATTGCACAGTTAGTAAAAAAAGGGAAAGTGCCAGGAATGACGCACTTTTCTGTTGGGGAAGAAGCGGCTAACGTTGGAGCGATGTTGGCTTTAAACGACGATGATTTGCTGACATCAAATCACCGTGGTCACGGACAAGCGATCGCTAAAGGTATCGACCTGAATGGCATGATGGCTGAAATCCTAGGCAAGTATACTGGTACTTGTAAAGGGAAGGGAGGCTCTATGCATATCGCTGACCTTGATGCTGGTAACCTCGGTGCCAACGGGATCGTCGGTGGTGGTATGGGGATTGCTGTAGGGGCTGCCCTTACTCAACAAATGCATAAGACTGGTAAGATTGTTGTCTGCTTCTTTGGGGATGGTGCAACCAATGAAGGTGTCTTCCACGAAGCGGTCAATATGGCTTCCATCTGGAACCTACCAGTAATTTTCTACTGTATTAATAATGGTTACGGAATCTCTGCTGACATTAAGAAAATGACCAATATCCAGCACATTCATGAGCGTAGTGCTGCTTACGGAATTCCAGGAATGTTTATTCCTGATGGTAACAACGTCATTGATGTCTATGAAGGATTCCAAAAAGCTGTTGAACACGTCCGCTCCGGTAAAGGTCCTGTCTTGATCGAAAGTGTCACCTATCGTTGGCTTGGTCACTCTTCATCTGACCCTGGTAAATACCGGACTCGTGAAGAAGTCGAAGAGTGGAAGAAAAAAGATCCAATCGAAAACCTTCGCAAGTATCTCCTTGAAAATAAAATTGCGAGCGCAGAAGAATTGGATCAGATCCAAGAAGAAGTGAAAGAAGCAGTGGAAGCTTCAGTGAAATTTGCGGAAGAAAGCCCATTCCCTCCACTCGAATCAGCTTTCGAAGATATTTACGCAGACTAAGGGGGAGTAGAGAATTATGGAAACAAAATTAATGTCTTTCCGCGATACCATTATCCTTGCTATGTCTGAGGAAATGCGTCGCGACGAAAATGTATTGTTGATGGGGGAAGATGTCGGAGTTTTTGGTGGAGACTTTGGTACTTCCGTAGGGATGCTAGAGGAATTCGGTCCAGAACGTGTTCGTGACTGTCCAATTTCGGAGGCTGCTATCTCAGGTGCTGCAGCTGGTGCAGCCATGACCGGACTTCGTCCAATCGTTGATATGACCTTCATGGATTTCTCAGTGATTGCTATGGATGCTATCGTCAACCAAGCTGCGAAGACGCGCTACATGTTTGGTGGAAAAGGGCAGGTACCGATGACCATTCGCTGTGCTGCCGGTAACGGAGTTGGATCTGCAGCCCAACACTCCCAATCTTTGGAATCATGGTTTACTCATATTCCTGGTTTGAAAGTTGTTGCTCCTGGTACGCCAGCGGATATGAAAGGACTTCTCAAGTCATCGATCCGTGATAACAACCCCGTTATCATTCTTGAGTACAAATCAGAATTCAATCAAAAAGGGGAAGTGCCTGTTGATCCCGACTATACCATTCCACTTGGTGTCGGAGAAATCAAACGTGAGGGTACTGATGTCACTGTCGTAACTTACGGGAAAATGCTTCGTCGTGTCATGCAAGCAGCTGAAGAATTAGCTGAAGAAGGCCTTTCAGTAGAAGTAGTAGACCCACGTACCTTGGTTCCACTTGATAAAGAGATTATTATTAATTCTGTTAAGAAAACAGGAAAAGTCGTCCTTGTCAATGACGCCCATAAAACAAGTGGTTATATCGGTGAAATCTCAGCTATCATTTCTGAATCAGAAGCATTTGATTATCTGGATGCACCCATCCGTCGTTGTGCAGGGGAAGATGTGCCAATGCCTTATGCACAAAACCTTGAGAATGCAATGATTCCAACAGTTGAAAGCATCAAAGATGCCATTCGGAAAACGTATAATAAAGAATAAGACATAATTTAAATTATGTAGTATCTATTAAATCAGACGAAGAAACTTTGTATCTATCGATGCAAAGTTCTCTGCGTCCTTGATATCTTAGATTAGAGTACGGGCTAAAAGCTCGGAAAAAAGATAAATCTCCTTGACTTCATCGAAGTCTGCGTTGATTTCCTATTTTTCGGTCGCTTTTAAACGCCCTTTGCATCTTGTAACTGAATCCGGACGGAGGACTGTGAAAAAAAGATAGATTTCCTTGTGTTCATCGAACACAGCGTCAATCTCCTATTTTTTCTTTGTCCTCTACGTCCTTGATATCTTATAATAGAATAGGAGAGGTCATGGCTGATGATAAGCTAAGAGCGACTCCTGCGGCTAGAAAATTAGCGGATGATCTAGGGATCAACCTCTATGATGTTTCTGGTTCAGGCGCAAACGGTCGTGTCCACAAAGAAGACGTGGAAACATATAAAGACACAAATGTGGTTCGCATTTCACCACTTGCAAAACGAATTGCTTTAGAACACAATATTGCTTGGCAAGAAATCCAAGGAACAGGTCATCGTGGCAAGATCATGAAGAAGGATGTCCTTGCTTTCCTTCCTGAGAATATTGAGAAGGATACCATTAAGTCACCTGCTCAAATTGAGAAGGTAGAAGAGGCTCCTGATAATGTAACACCTTATGGGGAAATCGAGCGAATTCCGATGACACCAATGCGTAAGGTGATTGCTCAACGGATGGTGGAATCTTATTTGACAGCACCAACCTTTACATTGAACTATGACGTTGATATGTCTCAAATGTTGGCCCTTCGTAAGAAGGTATTGGATCCAATCATGGAAGCAACTGGCAAGAAAGTCACTGTAACAGATTTGCTTTCTCTTGCGGTTGTTAAGACCTTGATGAAACACCCATACGTCAATGCGTCATTGACGGAGGATGGCAAAACCATCATCACTCACAACTATGTCAACTTAGCTATGGCGGTTGGGATGGACAATGGGCTGATGACACCGGTTGTCTATAACGCAGAAAAGATGACTTTATCAGAGTTGGTGATAGCCTTCAAGGACGTTATCGGACGTACCTTGGATGGTAAGCTTGCTCCAAGCGAATTGCAAAATTCAACTTTTACCATCAGTAACTTGGGGATGTTTGGTGTTCAATCTTTTGGACCGATTATCAACCAACCAAACTCTGCCATTCTTGGGGTTAGCGCAACTGTTGAAAAACCAGTTGTAGTTAATGGTGAAATCGTCATTCGTCCAATCATGAGCTTGGGCTTGACCATTGACCACCGCGTTGTCGATGGTATGGCTGGTGCCAAATTCATGAAAGACTTGAAAGCCTTGATTGAAGACCCGATTTCAATGTTGGTCTAATCAACGAGAGAGAATAGAAACAAGAAAAAGAGGGAAATAAAATGGCCTTAGAAGTAATTATGCCAAAAGCCGGCGTAGATATGACCGAAGGACAAATCGTTCAGTGGAATAAAAAAGTCGGCGAATTTGTAAAAGAAGGAGAAATTCTCCTTGAAATCATGACAGATAAAGTTAGCATGGAATTGGAAGCTGAAGAAGATGGCTACTTGATTGCTATCTTAAAAGGGGACGGCGAGACTGTTCCTGTAACAGAAGTTATCGGTTATCTTGGTGAAGAAGGGGAAAATATCCCAACCGCTGGAGCAGTAGCAGCAGAAGCGAGTCCAGCGCCAGCTGCAGCAAGTGCTTCAAATGATGACAATAAGAGTGATGATGCTTATGATATCGTAGTGATCGGTGGTGGACCTGCTGGTTACGTATCTGCTATCAAGGCAGCTCAATTGGGTGGTAAGGTTGCCCTTGTTGAGAAATCTGAACTTGGTGGAACTTGCTTGAACCGCGGATGTATCCCAACTAAGACTTACCTACACAACGCTGAAATCATTGAAAATATCGGTCATGCGGCAAACCGTGGGATCATCATTGACAATCCTAGCTTCACAGTAGATATGGACAAGGTTCTTGAAACCAAGAACAAGGTCGTAAATACTTTGGTTGGTGGTGTTGCAGGACTTCTTCGTAGCTACGGAGTTGATGTTCATAAGGGTATCGGTACCATTACGAAAGATAAGAATGTCTTGGTCAATGGTTCTGAATTGCTTGAAACGAAGAAGATTATCCTTGCTGGTGGTTCTAAAGTCAGCAAGATTAACGTTCCTGGTATGGAATCATCCCTTGTAATGACGAGTGATGACATCTTGGATATGAATGAAGTCCCAGAAAGCCTTGTGATCATTGGTGGTGGGGTTGTCGGTATCGAGCTTGGTCAAGCCTTTATGACCTTTGGTTCAAAAGTAACTGTTATTGAAATGATGGACCGCATTGTTCCAGCTATGGATGCTGAAGTATCTAAGAACCTTCGTTTGATCCTTGAACGTAAAGGCATGACAATCTTGACCGATACGAAACTGCAAGAAATCATTGAAGAAGATGGCAAACTCCGTATCAAGGTTGAAGGCAAAGACGATATCATCGCAAACAAAGCTCTTCTTTCAATCGGTCGTGTTCCAGATCTTGAAGGAATTGGAGAAGTTGAATTTGAATTAGACCGTGGTCGTATCAAGGTCAATGAATACATGGAAACATCTGTTCCAGGTATCTATGCGCCAGGTGATATCAATGGTACGAAGATGTTGGCCCACGCTGCCTTTCGTATGGGTGAAGTAGCGGCTGAAAATGCTCTTAAAGGAAACCACGCTGTTGCCAAATTGAACTTAACTCCTGCAGCTATCTACACACTTCCAGAAGTTGCGGCTGTTGGTTTGACAGAAGAACAAGCTCGTGAGAAATATGATGTCCAAATCGGTAAATTCAACTTTGCCGCAAACGGGCGTGCCATTGCATCAGATGCGGCTCAAGGATTTGTAAAAGTCATTGCTGACAAGAAATATGGTGAAGTTCTTGGGGTTCACATCATTGGTCCAGCAGCTGCTGAATTGATCAACGAAGCTTCTACCATCATTGAGATGGAAATCACTGTAGAAGAAATGCTCAAGACCATTCATGGTCACCCAACCTTCTCAGAAGTGATGTACGAAGCTTTTGCGGATGTACTTGGCTTGGCAGTTCACTCACCTAAGAAAAAATAAAAATAGATAGACTAGACTGGAATTATTTTCCAGTCTCTATCGTATTAGAAGGTATCTTATGAAATACATTATCAATCATTCAAACGACACTGCTTTTAATATTGCTTTAGAGGAATATGCTTTTAAACACCTTTTGGACGAGGACCAAATCTTCCTTCTTTGGATTAACAAACCATCTATTATTGTAGGACGTCACCAAAATACCATCGAGGAAATTAACCGTGACTATGTTCGTGAAAATGGAATTGAAGTAGTCCGTCGAATCAGTGGTGGTGGAGCTGTTTACCATGATTTGAACAACCTAAACTATACAATCATTTCAAAAGAAGATGAAAACAAGGCCTTTGACTTCAAAAGCTTCTCTACTCCAGTTATCAATACTTTAGCTGAACTTGGTGTTAAAGCTGAATTTACAGGCCGTAACGACTTAGAAATCGACGGTAAGAAATTCTGTGGCAATGCTCAAGCCTATATCAATGGCCGAATCATGCATCATGGTTGTCTTCTCTTTGACGTGGATTTGTCAGTCCTAGCTAACGCACTTAAAGTGTCTAAAGATAAGTTTGAATCAAAAGGGGTAAAATCAGTCCGTGCTCGAGTAACTAATATTATCGATGAGTTACCAGAAAAGATCACTGTTGAAGAGTTCCGTGACCTACTTTTGGACTACATGAAAAAAGAATATCCTGAAATGACAGAATATGTATTTTCAGATGAAGAATTGGCTGAAATCAACCGTATTAAAGATACTAAGTTTGGGACATGGGATTGGAACTATGGTAAATCACCAGAGTATAACGTCCGTCGTGGAACAAAATTCCCAAGCGGTAAGGTTGAAATTTTTGCTAATGTCATTGAATCAAAAATTCAAGATATCAAGATTTACGGTGACTTTTTCGGTATCGAAGATGTTGCAGCAGTAGAAGACGTTCTTCGTGGTGTCAAATACGAACGTGAAGATGTCCTCAAAGCATTTCAAACCATTAACCTAGGTCGTTACTTCGCAGGAATCACGGCAGAGGAAATTGCTGAAGCAGTGGTGGAATAAAGTAAAAGATATCCATTTAACATGGATATCTTTTATCTTAAACTTGATATTTAAATATCATGAGTGTACAATATAGAGGAAATCTGAACACAAAAGGGGATTATATTCGATGATGAAAGTTCCAGTGGAAAATCTTGGTCTATTTGAACAGTTAGATCGTATAGTAGTGGCTTTTTTCAGAAAGCAACAATCTTCAAGTCCTTATGATTTGAATGTCAGTATTACACAAGGACACGTTGACCAGAAAAAACAGGAGCTAGAACCATTAGGCTATCAAGCTGTCCAACTACCATTAGGAATGGCTTTAGATAACGTCATCCAGCAACCTTATTATAAAAACTTAATCATTGGTGGTCTTGCTCCTGAGGAAATAATCGTTAGCAAAGAAGAATTAATGCCTTTGAAAGATATCGTGGATAGCTTTTGTATTATGTACGCTGCAGCGAATAATAGATTGGAAAATAGTAAAGCTTATGAATTAATGAAAGATAAGACGGTTTATTTTATTGGTAAACTATTTACAGATTTTCCGAAGGCCGGTGATGAAATTGCTTATTTAGGAATTGATCGAATAGCGAGTGACGGAACACCATATGAAGCAGTTAAATGCTTTTTAACAGAAGAGAGTGCAGAGAAGTACAATGGTGAAAAAAGACCGGTCACTCCTGCAAACCTGGCTTATCTAAAATTATTTTGGGGAAAACCAGTCATTATTGAGCCACACCGTAATTATTGGATCGAATTTTTATAGAAAAAATAAAAGAGCGTAAGATACCATAAAAAAATCTTACGCTCTTTTTCTAACACTAAAACATTGCATAATTTATATTATGTATCTTATAAACTATCCAAGGCATTTTTCTGTTCGTCATTAACGATATGCGTATACAAGTCCGTTACCTGTGTGCTAGCGTGGCCTAGCTGATGACTGACTAAAACTTGGGATTTGGTTGCATCATAGAGACGAGTTGCTAATGTATGGCGTAGTTTGTGGGGAGTTACGCGGACTTTAAAGTCTACTGAATACTTGGCCACCATCTTTTCAACACTAGAAGCATCAATCCGGTTTGGAACACCTCGATACAAGGTCAGAAAGAGGGCTGTATCAGTCTTTTCTGTCTTGTATCGTTTGTCTCGAATAGCAAGATATTTCTCTAAATAAGGCTTAGCAAAGGCAGCAACATTGACTGAGTCTCGTTTTCCACCTTTTCGAGTGACGTCAATCACCATCATCTTAAGGTTGAGATCTCGAAGATCTAGGTTAACTGCTTCAGAGAGACGGACACCAGAGGCAAGAAGGAGTGCGATAATGGCTAAATCTCGCTCTTTATTCTTATTAAAGGAAGATAAGGCACGATTTGAGAGTGTTTGAGGGTATTCCTGGTCGATATAGTTAAGGAAACCTTCTGTCTCATCACCTAAAAAGAGCTTTTGCTTGATATTTTCAGCCCGAGCAGCCAAGGTTTCTTTCTTTTTCTTGGTAGCAACCTTCTTCATGACATTACGGTAGAAATAAGGTTCCCCATGCTCGTTTTCAACTTCCTCAGTCAAATACTTATACAGACTAGAAAGTGCCGAAAGGGTGCGGTTAATGGTTGTTTGAGAAACCCCGTTTTTAGTCGTATTGGCATTGAGCAGAGGACGTTCACGCAAGTAAAGGATAAAGGATTCCATGTTTTTCTTGGTCATGTGCTCCAGAACCTCTAAAGGGATATTGGCCATGGTGTCAGCATCTGATATACCAGATTCCAAGACCCAGGTGAAAAATCGATCGTATTCCTTTAAGTATTCGTATAAGGTCGTAAAACTATATGGAACGGCCAGTTTTGATTGGTAATATTCTAAGACGTACCAAGGCATGACTTGTTTGAGTTTATCAATCCGTTCTAATAAGATCTCGCGTTTCATGTTTTTCTCCAAATCTTTCTATACTAGTAGTATAGCATAGCCAGATATATTTTTCAAGAAAATTATAGTTTTTCGGAAAGATGTCATAGGGTTTATTTCATTAACTGAAAAAAATTTTTGAGCAAAAAATGTACTTTATTCCCGTGAAAACTAAATCTTTCGCATACTAAAATTCTGTACACTATCTACTTGAAAACTAAAAATACAATCTTTTAAAATAATGTACTTTATAAAAATCTATGATAAAAAACAAGTTCAAATTTGAACCTGTTGTTTAAATTTTCCTATAAGGAACAAAATGTTCTCTTTTTCGTCTACGCCCTTTACAAAATATGCATGGCTCGATAGATCGTTTTACATTTGCAATCTTATCTACAATAGCCATTCTATAACGATGCTCTGGATTATTCTTACAAATCCACCAAAATCTTAATTGCGTATTATTTGGGATTCTTTCTGGATCCCCTAGAATAAGATTGTTAAGATAGTCCCACTCGTTCATCAAATCTTCAAATGAGATATTATCTTGTCTTTCTTTTAATTCTGCACAAAATGGACACATTTCTTTAAGATCTTTTGTCTCGGAATTTAAATACTTATTTAATATAATGCTGAAGCGCTCATGAAATTCGAAGTTACATTCTTTGCAGCGCCATAAATAAAACCTTTTTTCAGTTAATAATGGAACAAAACTATCTATTGAGACTTTATTATTTGGTGCCCACAATTTTGCTAGTTCAGGGTACAAATAATCAAATGTATTATACCCATTCAGAGGCTTATCGTTGTTACAGAAAGGACAACACTGAGAAACTTCTCTTCGAATTGGGATAGAACATAAATATGTCCCATGACACTTTGAACAATCCCACCAATATTTTTTCGTTTCTATTGTTGTCTGAGATAAATGAATAGGAATTTTATTTTTATCGCTCCATTCTTTGATGAGTTTTGGTTCTTTAAGGAAAATATTATTTTTAAATACCTCAGTCCTCCAGTCACATTGATTGGGACATGTTTGAAAGTTTTGATTTTCTAAATCGGTTCGACTGATCATTTCGGCTGGGCTACATTGAAAGTTGATTTTACAACAAGGACAAACCCAACTAACTACATTATTTGACTTAAACCAATATTCGGAAAAATCCCTTTCATTACTGAGGTCCCAAAATTCCCTCAAATAGGGATGTGTTTCATTTAGTGTATTAAAATCCTGAAGTTTTTCTCTATTTGAACAAAATGGACAAGACCTATCTGTTTTTTCAAATAGTGAGCATGAATACTCTCCGTGACAATTCGTACATTCCCATAACACATGAACATTAGATAATACATCAACTTGATTAGGTGTAATATTGTTCCTTTTAGACCACTCCTTGAGCATGGAAGAATTTAAAAAAGATAGAGGAGAAACATCAAAACCTTTATCCAATAACTCTTCAAATGAAGAATGACACTCCAAACAGTAATGACCACTTCTTTTAATTCGGTTCAATAATCTATCAATAGATAATTCAAATTTGCAATGACACTTATCACATTCCCAATGGATAGGTACTGTTATATTGTAACTCAGCTTCAGTTCGTTAAATTTAAATTTGTTTAAATGTTCGCTATAGATTTTAGCTAAATTTGGATAAATTGATTTGTAATCGCAATGATAGGAAGTTTCATTGCAGCCAAAATGAAATAAATCCCCACTTGTTAGTTGAAATAACCTCTTATTTGTCGCAGAATCTTTCCAACTTAATTGACACGTCGGACATTTAAAATTGAATTTTCTTTTACTATTGAACGGCAAGGTAAGAAGTTTCTCATCTAATTCTTCATCTTGCTCAATGCTGTAGTTTATATAATTTCTGAAATCGGGATAAACCTGAAGGACGCTCTCATTTTCATCAATGGAACGTTCACCTAATCCACAATGGGGGCAACACCTAAGATATTCATAACTGTCAAGCTGCACATCAATGATTTTCGCTTCCCAATGGTGTTGACAATAAGGGCAAGACCAATAGGCATATTTTAAACTATTTGACGATAATTTTTTGGGGTCAAGAACATTTCGTTTTTGATCCCAGTACATGTAAATAGCTGGATTATCTTTAACTTTCTTGTTCATTTCTTTCCTCATTTATAATTAGTTTTGCTGTCTAGTAAGTTTTTAATAGAAACCACTTTAGTTGATTTTTGAGGATTTTCTTGTTCAATAAGACCACCAGAATGAAAATCTATTTCTGAATCAGCGGTGATGATATTGTCTGCTAGGAAATCCTCACTGATAACCTTTTGAGAATATTTTAACAATCCTTCTGCTTTTAAAAGCTCATTCGCAATTTCTGGATAGACACTTGTTTTGATTATTTGTAATAGTTTTTGATTCTCATCACTTAACTCATTTTCTCTTTGTAGCTTCTGTTTTAAATCTTCATTAGTTGACTGTAGTTCAGAATTTAAACTACGTAACTTATCTGCTTCTTGTTTATAGCTGGCCGCAATGTTTGCTATTTTCTTGTAGTATTGGCTAATTTCCACCAATGCTCTTTTCATAGCACCTGGAGCACGATTTTTTGCCATAAAATTGTCAGGATCTATGGTCTTATAAGTAATTACAGCTTCATAATTTTCATCTTGGTATTTAATTTCACTTTCTTTTAAAAAATCCCTGAATCTTTTATTACGTCTAATGGTTGTATCCGCAACATTTTGATAGCCATTATTCCTAACATAGTCACCAAACCGAGGGATTTTTACCAAGCTTAAATCACAGGAACACTGGGAAATTAAATACTGTTCAAACAAATGAATCAATTCATCATCAGAAATTGATTTCTTTCTAGCCATTAGACTTATTCTCCTCTAAAGATAGTTGTTTAGCATTTAAGTAATCTTGATAGGTATTGCTAACTGTTTTTAATTTCAACAAAGCTTCTCCAATATCTTCAATATGACCTTTCCCTTGCCTAACTTTTCTAATCGCTTCATCTACAACCATAGCTTTTTCATCAACTGACTTTTTAAATGTTTTATCCATTGAAAAATAATCTTTACCTGCTTTACGGTAAAAAGGGCAGCTCGTACAAGCACCTAGTTCTGCATGCTCACTAATAACTTTCAGACAATCTGAATAATCACCTTTCGCAAAGCGGGGTGAGTAACACCGTCCTTTATTTTCTAAAGTGATGTATTGTCCTTGTGCTGTATAAAATGGCTCTCTCTTACTTATGGTGTAATTCGTATTCTTACTCGTTAGTTTACGATACATTTGATAACTACGACATTCAATAAATTGGCTTAAATTTGAAAAATAGTGAGATGAAGTTGTCACATCTTCATGACCAGCTAAAAGCATAGCTGTAACAGGACTAGCCCCTTCTGCAATTAAATTGATCATTGCAATGTGTCTCGTATCCCCAATATGAATCAAATTAATCTCGTTTTCATCTAATCTAGCTGGAAAACTAAAATAATTAACTTGATAACCGTATTTTTGAGAAATAATCTCATTAAAAAAATACCTCAAAATAGTATTGAGATTAGTGTAAGTTAAAAATCGGTTATTAACACCTGTTCGACGACCCCAACGGTTATAATGAGGATCAGTCACAAATAATGTATCTAATTTAGTAGAATTATCATTTTCCGTAAGTTTGAGGTAAGTCTTTATTTCAGAAGCTAATGAATTAGTAATTTCATAAGTATTCAAAGTATAATCTTCAGAAATTTTATGTGCAACAAGTCGATCCCTTCCTTTGATTATATTTCTCCTTAATGTAAGAAAATATTTTCCATCTTTCTCGGTTAAACAGTTTCTTTGTATTAAAAGAAATTCTCTTGGCCTTAAAGGTAAAATTGCTGTAATCTGCCACCAGAGATACAATGGATAATAAAATAGACGTTCTTTCTTAGATAATGTTTGAGACCAATAATCATTTAAAATGTCATTAAAAGTAAAATAGGATTGAAATTGCGCTAATTGTCTTTGCTGTTTTGACCTCTGCTTTTTTTGAAGGTTGATAGTTAATTTATTATCTAATTGCTCCAATAGTTGATTTAGTTGACTATCATCTGAACAGGGAAGATTTGAGAAAAAGTCAATACATAAACCAGGAAATTTTACAGAAATATTTTCTAAATCTAAAAACGTATCTTTGGTTGTATTTTTAATAATTTGTTTAATATCCATTAGAAATAGCTGTAAAGTTTTTAAAACATGTTGTTTCATTGAGAAAACAATAAAACTTTTTAAGTAATCGATAAATTCCTTATAAGGCAACTGAAAAAATGATTGATAAAATCTCCTATATTGAAATTCAGAAATGTTAAAAAACAGGCTAATATTGGCATATTCATTTGTAGTTTCCCATTTCTTATGATCAAAATCGTAACTTAGAATAATTCCTTTATCAAAATAGTCATCGAAAACTTCTTTTGCTCGCAGAACACAATCACGGTCAAAAGTTTCAAAATAATTTTCAATTTTAAAAAGTTTAGCTTGATTGTTCAATTTATTAACTCCTTTATTATTTCTTCGTAATCATGTAACACGTCATCTCCATATTGCTCGCATAAAGCTTGCAACATTTCAGTTAAACAAGGTTTTATTTGTTCTTCTAAAATACTCCGAATTTTACCTTTTTCTAAATCAGTTCGAACTCTAGAGTATTGTTTGTTCAAACGATTGAATTCTCCTACTAATAACAATAAAGTAGATTTCGTTTGTAATTCATAATGACAACCGATGCAATGTTGCCTATCGTCATATGGACAAATCTTTCCAAGCGAAGATAAAAGACACATGCTTTCACCTTGTTTTGAGAAGGCTTCACCGTTTCCTATACGATGACAAATAGTAAGAAGTTGATTAGGCTCTGCTTCTTCTTCTACCAAAATCTTTAATGCCTTTTGCGATTTCACTTCTGCCTGAATGCTTAAAGCCAATGTTTTTTCAATCTCATTTGGTGTCAAATCTAACTGTTTAATCATCTGAGTCTGTTGACTAGGACTTAATTCTTTATACTTTCCTCTAGTTACAATCGTCAGGATCATTGATGGAATCATAGATAAAACACCTCGTTCAAATAGTTCTCTCGCAACCATTTCTGGTTTAAGCTGGCTTAGTTGGGCATCTTTTAGGTACGTTGTTGTAGTTTGTGCAAATTCATCGAATGAACCTTTATGGCTACGGGCTAATGCGGCTAAAAAATAGCCTTTAATATTTAACTCAGATTTTTCTTGCAAAACATCATCTGCTAACATGGCAACAGTTTGAAGATAGGATTTATTTGCAGATCTAGAACTAAAATTCCTTTCAAGAAATAAGTCTCCAATTTCTTTCCCCATATATCGATTAATTCGTTTATATTCTTTTATTTGTCGAATTAAAGGTTCATCATTATTATCTTTATTCAACTGATAATGAGCTTCACAGATAGCCAACAACGTTCCAATCAATACCTGACAACTCTCAGGGACCTGAAATTTAATCTGACTAATATTTTTAGTTCGCTTTGTTTTGTTTGGAGTAATATTTAAATAAGTTAAACGAGTTGTAATACTTAAAAGAGTTCTTCTTGCCTCACTGCTACTCCAATTACCACTTCTAACTGATTTTAGAACTTCTTTCGGTGTTCTAGGAAGTTGTGGATGTCCAAGTTGTTCTAAATCTGTTCCACGTAGCGCACATATAAAATGAAGTGCTAGAAATAGCCAGGTATCTGCGTAGTCTTTTGAGATTGCTGCTTTATAAAGCATATCTTCTTTTCTAATGTAATCGTCATTAAAAAGAAAATACAGTAATTCTAAATATTCGTCTAACTCGTAAGCGTTAGTCTCCTGTTCTAATGTGTATCGAGGTGTAAATTCATATCTTTTGTGATAGTTACATCTCGTTTTATTTATTAACCACTTTAAAAAATCAATAAAAACTTCGCCTTTTTGCTTTTCAAGCGCATATACTGCTTCTTCAACCAACAATTCAATCTCATTATCATTACAGAGAAATAAATCTCTCTTTAAATAATAAGCAAGAAAATCTTGAACATAAAACATGCTTTCTTTGGATAAGTTGCTATCTTCTGAGTATTGCTGAAAATATTTGTAAGTTAATGGGAATTTTTGTTTAAATATAGGCTGAATTCCTGCTAAACCAGTTGGTCCAAGAAGATAATTGGTTATTTTTTCTATTAATAATTGAGCATCTTTATCTGAGATAGAATAGTTATCCAAATCAATTTCTATGTTAAACCAATTGTTATCAACTAAAAACTTACTAATTTTGCCTTTATACTGTATATCGTTTTTTCCGAGTTCACTTAACAGATTTTCGATCAAAGATTTAATTGAATAAGTCATACATTACCTTTCTAATTTATCACCAAAAAGTTCATTTGCTCGCCAATTCATATAATCAAAAACACCATTATTAACTTGACCATATTGTTTTGCGATTTCACCTTTATTTTGTAGATAAACCCAAGCACTCTCAGGAGATTTATCACCTCTTGCTGACATAAGCTCACTGATTTCAGAAACCCCAGATAATACTAACTGTGTCGTGTACCAGTGTCTGAAAATATGTGGGGAAATATTATGCTCCTGCAAAAGCTGCCCAAAAAAGACAACCTCTGCATCATCAGATTTTAAGAAGATTGGGATCATTTCGTCGCGAATAATCTTACGAAATCGTTGATAGTATACATCGTATGATAATGCTTTTCCTCGTCTGTTAAGATTTAAAGGTCCATAATCCTTCTCATACTTCTTACCTTCCAGATAAGTCATATAGTCATTATAAGTGTCTAAAAAGACCTCCAAGAAGATATAAGGTACTGCTTGAAGTCTTTCCTTTTTAATCCGTCCAGTTGGCTTTAAATCGCTTCTAAGAGGTATTTCTTTTCGTAAGTCAATTTCAATCTTAAATACTTGGCCATCACTTTGGTGAAATAAAATACCTGGTCCTAGAGGACTATCTTCACGTCTTACGTTACATGCTTCTGATGGTCTTAAGCCAACAAAGGCTCCCAAGGCCACAACCATGAGTAGATCTTTATGATATTGTGCTATGTGAGAAAATAACATCTCAAAAGCACTATTTGGCATATCACGAAAAATAGCTTTCTCAGTGTTGCTATCATCTACGTATATTTCAAAATTTGGTTCTTTACGCTTTACAACCCGTCCTTTACTATTCGTAAAAGTCGTCGTAGAATACAAATCTTCTGCTTTTAACTTAGCCTTTCCCTCTCGCTCACTTAAATAAAGAGTTAAAAAATCAAGAACTGCATTAACACATTTTTCAACAGTGCTTTTCTTTCTTTTCCCGCTATCTTCAGGTAACTGAGATAATCCATAAAGCGTAAAAAACTCTCTAACCATTTCAAGTGTAAGTTGATCTACACTTTTAAGTCCAGAAGTACCAAATATAAAATTTAGAAACTTAACAACGTAAGAAAAGCGTTTATTCCCATCATCTGAAATCGACTTGATTCTTGAAGTAGATTTAACATAACGATGAAAATCAGTAAATTGTAAGTTGTCGTCATCGTGTTTCAGAACTATAAATTGCTTTGTCACGATGTTGTTATCACCTAAAACCAGTGAATGTTTATATACAACAAATCTCATGTTATCTCCTTGTTTAATATGACTTAAGGTTCTGACTGGGTTTTAGGATGTCAATACACAAAAAAACGATCAAATCAGTACCATTTTCCTTTGTGCTCTAAACTGCATAAAGGGAATATCGATGAGTACTTTCATTGATCGTTATTATTATTTAAATTAATTCAATAAAAAAAGTAACTTCATCTAAGTAATAAGAGCAATTGATTAGCTCAGCAACAACGATAACCACAGCAACTCCTTCTAAACGATGAAATGAATATCTGCTGTGGCTATCTATTTACCTTTTTTCTTTTACTTTTGTAAGTTACTTTTATTATTTTTACTTTTTCTGTATTATATCATATTTTGATTGAATAGTCATCTGAGATAGTGATTTTAGAAAAACTGGAGTTTTTTTCAATCGTACATTTTGACAATAAAATACACTTTAATATCAATTTAATGATTTTATAGTGTTTTTAGCTTGTTTGATTTTAAAGTTGTCGTATATTCATCAGAATTACCTGAAGAACAGGAAAAATCCGACAACAAAGTTGTTGATCTTTTCAGTTATAAAACCTATTTATGCAGTGGAGTTTAACAATCAAACCTATGTAAAAAAGTGTATCTTCATAAAACCTACCTACGACTTGCTTCAATAAACAAGAAGTATGATGATATTTATGCTCCATACGAAGAAAACCCTTGGATTATTGGAAAGATTGTAGGGCATTTTACACCTATTGAGAAATACTGATAAGGATATAAACCATTTCCGTTTGAATAAAGATCGAGTGGAGAAAAAAATAATATGATAAATTAATCTGAAATTTAAATATTTCGATAATAAAACGCATAGTGTCAGTTTTTAGTATCTGATACCATGCGTTTTTATTTTTTAAAAAATTCTTTGATTTACTTCATGTTAAAAAAGGTTTTAAATTCTTTATAATCGTTTTTTTCTGTTTAAGCGTCTAGATTTTAATCTTTGCCAACCTGATTTAAATTTAAAAATTTCTTGTTCGGAAAAATTTAATTTGTCCTTTAGAATGATATTATCAATAATATCAACCGCTTGTTGAAACTTAGAGTCTTCAAGCAAATTGATTAGAACTTTTTTTTCAGAATCGTTGAATTGATAATATGGTAGTTTTATGGAACGTACCTCACCTGGTTCAAACGTGAGCACCCCTCCTCCATAGCTTCGTCCAGATAGTTCACATTGGAGCAAAGTGAGTGAATTTAAGAAAGACAGAGATATATTATAAATATCAAAACCATCTTTTGCTCTAACTTTATGAAGAGTATCTGTGTTTACAGCTTTTGTGTTGTTTACTACTATTTTAGGATACTCATGTACTTGACGTAAAAAGAATGCTTCTGGAAACCAAGTAAGTGGGACTCTGTACCATTCTTTGCGAATTCGAGTCTTATATCCTAAATGATACCCATTTGATTCTCCGAAAAGTACATAGTTCTTTTCATTGTCACTTAGAACTGTTTTGGGGATAAACATTTTTACTTTTTTGTTATCTTTGTACAATTCCTGTAGTCTAGATTTATTAAGTTCTATCCCTTTGAGTTGTTCAGCTCTACTAATTATATCAGTTAAACTATTACTTTCTAATTCAAAAGATTCAACAGTTTGTTTATTTACAACAAAGAACTCGTTTTGTCCCGTTACAATCCCAACATTTACCTCAGCAATATCATTAAAGCTATGTAAATCTTTATGTGAAATCGCTAATTTAAAATTACTTAATTCACTAGGCTTTAAAAAATATTTCAACCACTTATCTCTAGAAACTTCGACATCCTTTATTAGTGGTACATCATCATTTATGTCAAAAGAATCTAGATCGTTTAAACTATCTAATTCAATGAATCTAAATCCTTTATTTTCTGATCTAGTTTTTCCTAACAGTACCACTACTTCTTGCTGTGCACCTTCAAATAAATTGTCATTAAAAGAAATTAAAGTAAGCTCTTGAAATTTTTCAAGTAGATAAGATCTAATATCTGCAGCATAATCTACTTGAAGTAACTCAGCTGGAATTACCATACCTAATCTACCCCCATCAGTAATCAACTCGGAGGATAACAATAAAAATGGGGCCCATAAATTTGTCATTTTGTTAGGTGTAAATCCGTAGTATTTCATGGAATCAAATGCCCTATCACTCACATCCCTATCGATGGATTGATATCTAATAAAAGGGGGATTTCCCAAAATGACATCAAAAGTTTCTTTATTTTGAAGTTCTGCTTGAAAATATTTAAAAAAGTCTGAATTAACTACTTTTGCTTTTGTCTGATCTATTTTTGATGCCTCAAATTCATTATATTCGATAGCTAAACATTGTTCAGTACAAAATTTATCATCCATACTTTTAAATACTTCATAGGCAGAATTCACAAATCCCCCATCACCTGCGCTTGGTTCCAACACTTTGTCGCTAGGTTTTTCTATAGCCCATTTAGAAATAAAATCGGTTAATTTTTTAGGTGTGTAATATCCACCTCGATTTTTTTTACTATTTAAAGTTTCTCTCATTATTTATTTTATTCCATAAAGAGTTTCGATTAAAGAATTTAATTTTTTCTCTTTAAAAGCAATTTGTCTTTCTATGTTAATTTTTTTAGAGGCTGAACTAGTTTTTTCTAGACTTTCTGAAAAAGCCTCTAACTCTTCAATTGTATTTAATATTGTATCATAAATATTTATTTCTTCCACCAAATTAAAATCTATTTTCCTTATAGGGATTTTTTCAAGGTATTGTTTGCCTGCACTATAATACCCCCCCTCATAATAAACGCTACTTTCTTCAATTAGATTACTTATAAATGGAGAGTTCAATATTGCTTGAATATATTTTACAGAATATTCATCATTTTTTGATTTGAGTCCATAATAAGGTCCTTGACCTCCCCCAGTAAATAATATTGGTTGCTTAGAATAAACAAAATTTGATTTTAAAGTTAGAACAGACCAAATTAACATTTCACCTTCATTAAAATTACTGATGCTTTGTTGTCTCCCATATTTATACCATTCTTTATTTATATCTTTTAAGGGTTGAATGTTTCTTTCTTTTAATTCTTTTTTAAATTTTGAGAGATATTTATAACATTCAGGGTATTTAGTTTTCAGCTCGTCTATATCAATTAACTGCATTTTAGAATCCACTTTTTTATAAGGGAAGATAATGATTCTATTTGATTTAATTTTCTTATATTTTTGTATAGTAAGTTTGTAAATAGCTGGCTTAACAATCTCTTTCTCAATTTTATAATTAACACCATTATTTGAAAAATAATAGTAGTCATCATCACTTGACGTTGCTTCGATTATGAATACTTTGTCCAAACTTGTTTGTAATCCTACACTTATATTAACTAAGTCTTCCAAATTACAAAATTTATCTGTATCTGAAGTATTTTCTAATAGTTGTCTATTTGATTCACTGAAAAGCTGCCACGGTTTATCAGTTAAACTTTTTGTATTGTAAAATACACTTAATTTAATCTGTTCGTTTATCGGAATTTGTTGCTTTAGAGATAGTGAAATATATTCGGTCTGTATATTCTTCTTTGAAGTAAGAAATACTAAACAAGAGTATGCAGAAACATTAGGAAACAACTGTATTTCATTATAATTAATTATCTTATTAACACACCTCTCTTCAAAAAGGATGTTCCGAAATTTGGATTGATTTTTTTCTTTAATAAATCTATTCGGAATAATATAACCCAAAACCCCTGAATTATCTTTAAGTAAATATAAGCCTCTTTCTACAAATAAGTGATATTTATCAAGAGATGAAATTTTAGAACTTTTATAATAAGAAAAATCAGATTTATAATAATTGTATTCTATTGGAGAGTATTTTGATAAGGTTTGTGTCCTTGTATATGGAGGATTACCAATTAATAAATCAAATTTAACTCCTTCTCCAAATTCAGTATTAAAATCAAATGGCGAGATATTTCCTATTACATCAATAATATTAGCTGAGCTACCAGAATCAGAATAATAATCGTAAAATTTATCATCAACCAAAGAATTACCAAATTTTATATTATCATCCAAATTTGGTAATAAAGCTTCTTGTCTTATTTGAGAAAATTCAGTGAAGCTTATATCTCTTAGACAAGAAAGTAATAAAGAGAACTTACAAACTTCAACCGCACTTAAATCTATGTCAACTCCATAGATCGTGTCTGTTAATAATTCTTTTTTTACGTTAAACGATAGCTTATATGAATCATTTTCTTGAACTAAGATACCAGCTTTGACTGATTGTTTTGGATTTTTGATAGCATCTTCATAAACATAATTTTGTAAATACTCATAAGCAGACAATAAGAAAACTCCTGAACCGCAACAAATATCTGCTACCTTAAAATCTTTTAAAGTTATTTCACTTTCCTGAGAGCGTATTTGAAAAGATTCTTTAACAATTAAATCAGCTATATCTTTTGGAGTTGATACTGCGCCTAAAAAATCAACCACTTCATGTTTCGTAACTAATTCAATATCTTTATTTATGAACTCGAACCGTTCTGAAAGAAATACATCGTAAACTTTCGCTAAAATTGATGGTGGAATTACAGAAAAATCATACGGACTAAGAGGATAGTATAAATCATTAAAAATTTTTTTTATAATATCAAAATCCACAGTATACGAATTTTCGTCTAATAAATGAAAAATACCAGAATTATACTTTTTATCTGCGTTAGCAAATAATCCTTCTAATTCACTTATATTATTAAGTTTTTGAAGTTGTTCATAGTCTTCAAGATTGGTGTCTTCACATATTCTTAGAAATAGTATCTTGTTAATAAGACGTTGTATAAAAACATTAAAATCTTCAATATCTACAATATCATTATTTTTTTTAATGTTTTGTGCAAGCGAAAGTCTCCAACTTTTAATCTGATTTAAAAAATAAGAATCGAAAGAACTGAACTCTCTACTGTTTGATAAATCAAATTTATTTTCTTCAACTATATCTTTTTTTAAATAGTAAGAGATTGAATCTAGCTTATCAACATATTCAGTAAAGTTAAATTTTGCTATTCGTGCAACATGAATATCATCTGTTGCATTTGGTTTTACTTTACAATCGTAAATTGCCATTTCTTTGAAATTAGTAAGAATTGAGTACTCCATTCCAGCACTCCAACCATACCTTCTTAGTTGAAAAACCGATTTTTGAGAATTACTTATATCGACAGATGGCTTTTTTGCTTCAACAAAAAAGACGCTTCTCCCTTGAATTTGAAACATGTAATCTGGTTTCTTTTTCTTTATTACTTCATCTTCTTCAACTTTAACTGAAGCTTCATGTATTACTTCTCGTAAATTTTCTGGCAATAATTTTTGATTATCGACATCCCAACCAAAGATTTCAAATAATTTATTTAAAAAATCAATTCTAGTAGATGTCTCATCGTACAAAGGAGTTTCGTAAATATCTTTACTTAAAAGATATTTGTCAATTAGAGTTTGAATTTCTTTTTCCATATATTTTCTCCCAAAGTTATTTGTATAAAATTTTAATAGACGGACAAATAGTTGTCAGATGATTACATTTTGTTTTTATTTTAAAAATTCATAGAAACACTTCCTCATTTAATTGAAATTGCACTTCAATTATATCATTAATTAATAATATTTAATTAGAAGTAACATTCAAATTTGTGTTAAAATAGTGCTATAAATATGAAATAGAGGTTATTGCGATGGAAAATCCTTGGATAGATACTACTTCGGAAATATATAATGGTGAAAAGATAATCGTTGCTACTGCGGACCTGAAGTATATTAAAAAGCTATTAAATTCAAAAAAATATCCCCCAGTAGATAAAGTAGACGATGATGCTAATGAAGAAACAAAGAAAGAAGCCAAAGAAAAATACAAACTCCGACTAAATGTTTATCCTCAACATTTTGTTGGTGATATAGATAATGCAGAAATTATAATTTTAAGTTTAAACCCAGGATACAGCACAGAATATTATGATGCTTATAAAAACAGCACTAATAAAAACGGCACTAAATACGAACAAACCATAAAAGAAAATCTAGAAATGGAAAAACCATTCTTCCACGCATTTGAATTAGCAAATGAAAGTGATCTAGGATATTGGGGAAATAAAATGAAATGCTGGGTTGAAGACCATGATGAAAAAGATATTGAAAAAGATAAAGAAAAATATAACAAAAAAATTATTAAATCTTTAAAAAAGATAACTAAAAAAATTGCACTTGCTGAGTTCTTTCCCTACCATTCTATATCTTATAACGGTATGTATGACAAATTAGGTAAAGGCACTTCCCCAAATAGTAATAGAAAAATAAAAGATTACCTTCCTACGCAAAAATTCCTCTTTGAAAAAATTAAAAAAAGAATTGATGACAAAAATGATGAAGTGATAATAATTCTTACTCGCTCATTTGCAAAATGGTATGAAGCTATTGAAGGTTTACGAGATTATAAGCATTGTTATGAAGTTAATAACACTAGGAATTTTTCACTAAACCCAGCTCAGATATTTAAAGTACATAGAGACTCTGTAGAAGATAAATTAAAAAGCATAATTTTAAAATAATATAAAAAAAGAATCGACTGATTCTTTTTTAATTGATATTTTCAAGTGAGAACTCTCTATTATAATCTTTAACCTGTTCATATGTTCGATTCATAGCTTCTACACTGGTTAACAATCTGTTTTTACCAGTTATTTCATCTTTATCGCAAAGTTTGCTAGGAATAAACAAATGATAAGGATCGAGTAAAACTACTTCTAAATAATGTTTTAGTCTCTCTTTTTTATGTGACGAAGGTTTAATTGTATAAACACAAATTACTCTAAATCTTCCCTCATGAGGCGACAAAATATTGAAATTGTCCAAAATGGATGATTTTCTAAAATATGATTCATGAAAATCAACAAAAGTTTTGTCTAAAAAATTATAAAGGATATCTTTTATTCGTTTGCCTTGATCGTTATTTTTAATATTAATTTGAGTAGAGTTGTTTTGAATAATGGATGGCTCATTAATGATTTTTTTAAAACATAACATTGTTTTTGAATCACCACCCAATTCACTTTTCATATTTGAAAATTTTAAAGAAGGTAGATTAACAAATTTTTTTGAACATTTTTTAAAAACAACTTCTAATTTAATATCTTTAAAATCAATCTTGTTAGGTGGTGTGTATGATTCCGAATTAAATATTTTATCCTGGAATTTTATTTTCGGCTTGTTACCGAACACATCAACTGAAAACTGTTCATTACGCATATTTTTCAGCATATTCGTCAACAATTACTTGAGGATCCATTTTTATATGCATTTCACCCTCTTTTTCCTCAAACGGGACACGCCATGCATCATCCTCATGAGTTCTATCAACCAATGTAAAATCATCAACTTCATTAGTTTGTTGAATGATGCTGTCAATAAATTGAATCACGTTCCTTTTTTCTGAAGGGGTAAGTTTTTCGTTTAATTTATCTTCAGTCAACTCTACTGCTTCATAAAGGTCTTCACGGTAAGCTGTATAGACATCATCATCAACTGGTCCATACTTCCATGCTTCGAATTTAGGTTCAAATAAGAAATTAGTGTAATTAACAGATTCTAATTCCCCAAAGCTTTCTTCACCTGATAATTTTCCGTATGTTGCTCCATAAAAAGCAAATAGGAAATATAAAGTCTTTTGAATTTTAATTGGAGAGGCTTCGTTTAATTTATAAAACAAATGATTTACAAGGTCAGTCTTATCCTGAAAGATGTAATCAGACATTTTTCTAGTCTCCTTTTACTACAAAAAATGCAAGTAACACACATCTGTCACCTGCGTTTTTTCATATTATAGTTATATTATACACTGTTAAAAGGCTTTGTCAATGTTTTTCCCTTCAAAATGAAAGAAAAGTAATGTCTATCTTAATATCCGTTAAGTTCTGATAATATTTAAGACAATTAAATTTCAATATACATTTTCTTATATTTAAAAAATGTACAAGTGAACCGCCACTTCTTCTGCTATTACTTGAGTGAAACCAGCTCTTCAGCCAAAAGTTAGCAATTTTCATCTTTCATCAATAATTCCTGCCCAATAATCAAAATTCTCCTCAAGATAAAGTAACACATTAAATAGTTTTAAAAACTCTTCTTCTGAAATCTCGTCATCCCAACGTCCATGTCCAATCATGTGTCTATTTGGATAGTTAATAGTAAATCGTTGGGTATCTGCAAAAAAGTTATAACACCAATGCAAAAGGCCGTAGTCAAAAACCGTTTTTTCTCCTGGACTTATTTGCTTATTAATTTTTCTTATCGCCCTGTGTCCAACTGCTATCATCTTATCTGCATCACTAGATAATGGCTCTGCTAATCTATTAAGTGCTCCATCAATAGCTAATGAAGCAAGGGTGTAGGCTGCATAGTAGTTTTGTTCTGAATAACTCATTGCCATTGACTGGATTAGATGATAAGAAAAATACTGTGATTTCGCCAAATACTCTACGTTAGATGTATCTGCAATAATCTCTTTAAGATTATCTAACCACTCTACCTCAATTTCTTCAGTATCGTCTAACAAAAGCTGATTAACGACTGCTCTGTCTTGGAAGAAGATAACCCAGCCTTTATCAGCAAAACTTTCTACTTTAGCGATTATCCCTTTTCTCTCTTCTTCCGTGTATGGAGTAAGAGCATTTTTTACTACCTCAGATAAATTTAAAAGCTGTCTCCTTAATTCTATGCGGTAGTCTGTGGCAATACTTTGTTCTAAGATTTGTGACATTTTATTTAGACTCTTGAACAGTTCCTTATTCTGTTCTAAAAATCTCTTCGAACCCGATTGTTCTATCATACTATTTATTTTCTTTGGAAGTTGTGCAATTTCTTTATTTTTCAACAGGCTTGTAGCAGCTGCTATTCTTGATAGATTAGCTTGTTCTGCTACTTTAGGATAAGTTGCAATAGTTGATAGTGCGTCCTTTATAATATGTTTAGATAATTTTTTTATGGGGTCGGCAGGGCTCACATTTACTTCAGTTAAGGATGAATTGGCTTTTATTGAACCTGTTTTATAATTGATGTCTAAACCTTTCTGAGCATTTGGGATAAAGACATTAAATTCATTCATGATAACATCGTCTTCTTCTACTTCAAACGCTTCTTTATTTGGCGTTTTAGCTTCTAAAATAACACCTCTAGGAAGGTATTCAAATTCTTGCTCTGCCCCTTCTGAATTCTTTTTAAAGATAGGCGTAACTCTATATTCAACATCAATTCCTTTTTCTAATGTATTAAGTATAACATTCTCAAAATAGAACATACCACAAGCTTTTCCAGTTTTGTGCTTAGTATTAGCTCGATTGCACCAATTAGTGATCATAACGAAGTTTTCCCGTTTACGGTAATCAAATTCGTCACAATAAGCAATAATTGAATCTGCTATTAAATGTCCTCGATTAAAAATATCCTCACTTGAATACACTGAACAATCAATGTCTATTTGTTGTTTGCCATAGGCATTATCAGGTTTAGTGCTCCAGTCTAAATACTTCCCTTTTTTTTCCTTATGAGTCTCGGAAGATTCAGAATTATCTTTGTTTTTATTAAACCGTTTAGACAACAATACCTTTATTGTTTTAATTTCAATATTTTGTTTTTCGTCCAAAATAATTTTATGCTGACAAATACTAGGCCATTTATCATCATCAAACATCTTATTGTTATTCAGAATGTAGAATCCACCGTCATCATATGAAGAATTTTCTAGCAAATTCTTTAATTTAGGGTAGTCAAGGTAAGCTTGTTTAATATCTAATTCTGAAGGCTTTAACTCTACTGTATATTTATCACTACGGCTCATATGTTGTCCTCCTAAAAGTATAATTTTCCTTTTCTAAATTATAACACGGCTTTTACATGATTTAATCAGATAAATATAGAACTAAAATGTACATTATTCCATCTCACCACATCTACTTCATACCCACTAAAATGTACAATTGAATCTACTACATAATCACTTTAACTCACTACCTAAAATATACATTATTCACCCCTAAAATAATGTACAAAACAAAAATAAAGTACACTTTTTAAAGAATGTACTTTATGCTTCTAATTCAGTTGTATCAATTGTTTAGCTCATGTTAAGTCAATTGTACATAAACTTTTAGTTTTTTAAAGTTGTCGTCTATTCCTCAGAATTACTTGAAGAACAGGAAAAATTCGATAACAAAGTAGTCGATCTATTCAGTTATAAAACCTATGAAGGTCTTTCTGCTGGAACTGGCCACTCCTACTTTGGAGATGTAGATTATACTCTTACTTATTCAACTGAGAATATCCCTCATGGTTTCTCCTCATTTAGTGATAGCTTTCTTCTATACTAATAAACGAAAGCGAAAAAAGTGATTTTAGCATTATACTGTAGAAATAAATATTAACTATAGTAATGATTAACTTTCTAAAATATCTTCAATAAGCGGTTCTATCCTCTGGATAATAAATCAGAAATTCTGAACTGCATGTAAACTCTATAAAATTCAAGTTACTTCAGAAATCAACATCTTCAACAATTTTTTAAACTTACCTAAATATATAAAATAAGGAGGAAAGTTTGTCAACCTTCCCCCTTATGACCTTTTGAAAACCTCTTTCAAGGATTTCACGCCGTCGTGGCACTAAAATATAACTATATTATTCTATCATAACCAGCAACTTTTTGCAACACTTACTTGCCAATTCTATTAAAAAAATTTTTATTAATATCAAACTTCAATAGTAACATGTTTTTTAAGTAATATGATTGAATAGCTCGATCAATCCTTTTAAGAGAGAATCTATTAAAAGAATTTAAAATTTTTAAACTTTGATAAAACTTTAAAACTCTATTATTCCTTTTAGGAGTAAGTAACAAATCAGATATAAAAAGTCTATTGATTAGAATACTATTTCCCGTCCTATATCTGGTTATGAGACCAAAGTGTGCCAATTGGTTTCTCAACTCACGTAGTATTTCACAAGCGTTAACAAATTTCTCCCGACTCCCACTAATAGAGGAATCAAATCCCATCTCACTCATAATTTTATTTTGTATAGCAATGTCTAATCCTTGAAATAAAACCAACAAGTCATTTAACATTAGTGTATCAATAATAACCCAAAGCGGAGGATTTTTATAGCTAGAAATATATGGATATTTTATTTTACAGAAGTCAGAATAAGATAATTCAAAAAATCTTCCCTCTATGTTTTTAATTTGAATCGTCACATTCATAGAACCACTTAATGAAGAAATATAACTAGGAGTATTAGAAATTTTTATTGAAAATCTCCCTCGGTATTGATTTTTTTTAAGGTCATCAACTATTCCATCAAAATCACCTTCTAGGTTGTAATATCCGTTACGAGAGGGACTAATTTTACCTGTAAATATTACATCTTTAATCTTGGCAGAAATATTATGCTCTCTAAAAAAAGAATGCGTTTTTCTATTATTTCCATGAGTATAAAAATACTCTGTAAAAGAATTTCGATTGTGTGCTATCGGTAGCACATAACAATTGATATCTAAATAATTTAAGTTAGAAGCAATACCACTATTGCAATGAACTTTTGAAAATTCGTATGCAATTCTCGACTTCAGTTCAACCTCAATTTTTTCGATTTCTTGAAATAGGTACTTAGCTATATTTCTATCCAATGTGTATATTCTCTCAAAATCTTTAAAAGAGACTCTTTTCATATATTTTTTAGGGTTAGAGGTCTCCAAAAAAATAGTTTCAAAACCATTTATAGAATTAAAATAATTTTTCTGCTGAATAAAACTTTCCATCCCTGGCTCATCGGTAATCTTCAAGTTCCTGTCCCGTTGAATCAAAATCTGCTCTTCAATAGTCTTAAACTCTTTTTCTCTAGTCATATTTTATTATCCATCTGCAATATCTTTGATTATATTATACTTTTGAAAATATAAGTATCAAATATAAAAGCATTAATAGTTATTTTTCTTGTTTACTTTCAAAGTCATTTAACAATTTCAGTATACCACAAAAACGCAAAATAGGCTGTAACGAAAATGTTTTCCCGCTGTTATTACAGCCTTTCTTTTTCTGTAACTGTACCTCAGTTCCCTCAGTGAAGGGTACTCTAATTTTCCCATCCTCTTAAATGCTGATGTGGTCTAGAAGTTAATTCATCATAACTCCTTCAAATATATCTAAATCTAGTATCTGATACCTCTAATCACGTACCTCT
Organism: Streptococcus sp. SP8; assembly: GCF_030440045.1. Classification (NCBI taxonomy): domain Bacteria; kingdom Bacillati; phylum Bacillota; class Bacilli; order Lactobacillales; family Streptococcaceae; genus Streptococcus; species Streptococcus sp. SP8. The sequence continues at coordinate 119,574 of NZ_JAQFJL010000001.1, forward strand.
CATCATAGATTTTATATATTCCAAATAATCGTAATCCACCTACTTGTCGTTACGATGCAAACCGCTATATATTATCAGCTACTTATCCTTTTTAAACGTTGGATAGAATTTGTTTATGTAGTAGGTGACTCAATGGAGCCTGATTTACCTGATGGCGATGTAGTATTGATTAAGCAATCAACAAATATCGAAGATGGACAAATTTATGCGGTTGAGTTAAATAATCAAACCTACGTTAAAAAGGTGTATCTCCATAAAACCTATCTACGACTTGTTTCAATAAATGAGAAGTATGATGATATTTATGCGCCTTATGAGGAAAATCCTCGAATTATTGGAAAGATAGTGGGTAACTTTACTCCTATTGAGGAGTAAAAAGAGAACGATTAAGAAGACTATATTGCCTTCTTAAATATAGTGTTAGGTATGTAAAAGTTAATGATAATATCAAAAAACGATTTCCATCAGGAAATCGTTTTTTAGAACAAGTTCATTCTAATATTACCACCAAATTTTGGCTTACTAAGAGCAATTTGTGCTAATTGATTAAGAGTTTGCTCACTATTTTCTTTGTTGTAAAATTTAAGCCCTTTGATAATAACATCATCTACTTCATCCTCGAAAATTAAATCGTCTTGATGTTCAGTGATGTAGGAAAGAAGTTCTTCTTTCCATTTATCTTTTTCTACTAATTGCTCGCCTTTAGGTTCAATAAAAATTTGAAGGTAATAGTCTGCGTTTTGAAGAAGTAAGATAAAGTCTGGTTGAAAACCTGAAAAATTGATTTCTCTTGGGTTTTCTTCGAATTGGTGCAGTTTTAAGTATTTAACTTTGTCTGTCCCTTTAAGCATATTTTCATCCATACGAATTAGAAAAACATCTCCATATTTTTCTCTTAGTTCATCAATATGGTTGGCAATAGCATTAACTAGGTTTTCTTCGTTCCTATTGATTATAGCTGATTGATAAGCAAAAAAGTCAAATTTTTCAAATGGAATGTTATATACCTTTTGTTCGATAAATGAAATACTTTGTTTGGCTGTATCATAGTTAGGTACTCGTTTACGATAATCGGCCAGATATTCTGAAATAGGATATCCAATAAAACGATTCGTTCCCCTCTCTTTTTGATATCCAGCTTTTATTTTAGAAGCGAGTACATTTAAAAAGTTGTCAACAATTTTTAGTTTCTCAATAGCTGAAAAATCTTCAACGATAGTTTCCTTCTCTGTCGTGACAGATAGTACAAGGTTCGACAAGTCTAGCCAATTTTCACCCCAAAAATCATCCATAGATTTAAGATTTGGAAGATATTTTCTCAGATTGTCAAATCGGTAAAAATTAGAACGATTAACTGCTTTTTTAAAGTATCTAATATCAATATCTCTTAATTGGGATATTTTTGATTCTACTTCTTCTGCTGCAAGGTAGGTTGTTTCATATGTTGATTTGAAATAAGGTACGTTAGCTATCTTCGATACATCAATTCCATAAGAACTTAAATTTACATAATGTTCATCCGAAATTTCCTCGGTTTCATTATAGTAAAGTTTACCTGTTTTATAGATTTGAGTTTTCTTGAATGATGACTTCAATTTAATTTCAATTGGAGGATTTTTTTCATCTTTTCCAGTAACAAGATTCATCTTATCAAGTGATGCCATTAAATTTTTGATGTATTGTGGCTCATTAAGAGTATGATAGTGCAATGTTTCCAATAGAAGACTTGCTATTTCATCGGATTCATCAAATCGTCTTTGGTATGAGATTTTTTGATTTAAAGGGAAAGGATTATATCGTGCTCCACGTCCAATCAGCTGAGCTTCTGAATTGGTTGATTTAGCATCTCTGTTATCATTTTTCTTACCCAAATTACTAATACGAACAATATCATATAGATTTAGGACATCCCAACCTTCTGTTAATTTTGCCACAGCAAAAACTACACGATACAGGTTGCTTGGTGACTCAAGCGAATTGAGCGCCTGATACTGTCCTGTTTCTAGCAATCCTTTTGCACCGCTATCTGAATCATTTGCATTTAAAATCCTAGTTGGTGCAAATCCACGCTTGATTTCTCGGACAACGGTTGAGAGATCATCATATTCAAGATAATACTGATAAGCCAGTTGTAGGGTATGACTTTGCTCTTCTGATATACTTCTCGATTGCGAAACAAGGAACTCACTTAAACTTTCCACTGTCAGATTTTCAATCATCTCATTGAATAAATTATTTGCTTCATAGGAAGCATCAATTTTATGTGATTTAAAAAGGATGACCGGTTTTATTTCAACACCAAATTTTTCTAGAGCGAATTTGCGACGATATTCACTCAGAAGAACGGTACTAAGCATGTTATCTTCATTGGAATTCCCTGTTTGAATGCGTCTTACATTTTTGGAATAGCGCTCTTTAATGTATGAATCCAATGTATAACGATAAACAATCTTATCTCGATATTTTTGATAAATAGTATCATCGTCAAAATCAAGTGTTGCTGTAAATTCTAGCAATAAGTTGTCATTATGTGCATCAAGAAGTTTCAATAGACTCATTTCCCATGAAGCTTTTTCTAATTCGATTTTTGTTTTCTTCTTAGTAGAAGCAGAATAATGATGAGCTTCATCAGCAAGAATAATCATTTTTGTTTTTTGATAATCGTTCAAAGACATGATATTTTCTGCTTGATTAAGTAATTCATTTTTTAATGTTTGAATTGAAACAAATTTGATGTTGATAGAATTTGAAAGTGGAAATTCTGGAAATCTTCCTGAAATCTGGTTAATAACGATATGTTCACCGTCAATTTCTAGGTTGGAATTGAAAAGAAACTTAGTAGATTGAGCATTTGTAAGGTTGTCAATTGTTTTACTCAGAACTCCATTTGTATTTACAGTGAACAGAAAGTTTTGATACCCTTTTTCTTTGTAGAGATAGAGTATTAAACCAGCCATCAAATCAGTCTTCCCAGATCCAGTTGCCATATTGAACATAAGCTGTCTTGGCTTTCGAAACTTGAAAGTATCTGATGTTTGAGTGTAGTGGAAATAGCGAATAGCTTCGCTCTGATAAGAGCGCGGTTCATGTTTGAGATTTTCTATAATATAGTCTGGTAATTCCCAACCATGTTGCTCGTTCAAAATATCCATGTCCAACTGTTTCAGCTCATCGAAGAGTTCAAACGTCAGCTCTCTCTTCTTTGTATTTTTAGCCATAATTACTCTCCGTAAAAACTCTTATTAAAATCATAATCTGATTGAGATAGTTGCGATTTAATAGTTGCATCATCGATTTCAGAATAGTTGTGGTAGAGCTGATTTTTATCAATAATCTTCACGAGAATTTTTTTCTGCATTTCAAATTCTTCATCCCAGATAGATTGATTGACTTCTTGTAAATCCACTCTGAAATCAAAATCAAGTGTGGATTTCATATCATCAAAGATAGTTTTCAATTCATCAGAATTTTTAGAGTTGAGGACAGCATCAATAAAGGTTGAGTTTTTGTTCATCAACTCAGCATAAATAAATGAACCCCCACCAGTCCAATTGACGTCTTTTGAGATACCACCTTGTTCGCCTGTAATCACCTTTTTCAAACGTTCAACAGAAATTGTCTTAATATAATCCATCTGTTCGATACCGATATATTGGCGGTTCATTTTGTGGGCGACAGCTGCAGTTGTGCCAGACCCCATAAAGAAATCAAGGACAAGATCGTTTTCAGAAGTTACTGCTCGAATAAAAAATGCTAACAGACTTTCTGGTTTAGAGTATGAAAAGTCAAAACCTAATTCATTCAAATGAGTTTTAGCATCCTCATTTGTGCCTACTCCAAATATTTTTGATAAATAGCGTTCATCAATAAATTTTTCTGGGGCAACATTGCCTGCTTCTGCTTTTTGATATCGAATAGAAAATTTATCTGTTTTAATAACAAAGTCCCCTCCTTTTGAAACTTCGTTATCTAGATAGTCTTGTCCCCATTTAAACTTACCTGTCAACCGAATGGCATTTTTATTTTTCCCATTTTCAATTATTAAATCGTCCTCAAGAAATACTGACGGTTTTTGCCCAGCACAATGATGTCCATCTGGAATATTAAATCGAATAACTCCTGCCTTGAAACTAAGTGTCCCAATAGGATTACTTGAATTTAATAATGGTGCGTCTCCATTTTCTGCATCCTTACCAATCCAACGAACACTTGGGTCTTTCTTCTTTTCATAAGCATGGATATATTCCACACCACTACGACTTTTTTTCCCAAGTGAGTCAGCGTTATCAGTATTCCGCCAAATAAAAGTTTCAACAAAATCATTCTTCGCAAAAACATTATCCATCAACACTTTTAAATAGGCTTGACCATCTTCTGCCATAGAAACAAGCAACACTCCACCGTCATCCAATAAATCTTTTGCAACTTCTAGTCTATTCTTCATAAACGTTAACCAAGTGGATAACTTAAAATTCGAATTATAAGGAAACGTATCGGCATCTTTTATTCCCTCAAAATAGTACGGTGGGTCGATATAAATCAACTTCACTTGTCCAGCAAAACGTTTTTTCAAACTATGGAGTGCTAACAGATTATTTCCTTTGATAATCAGATTATCCGTATCCTTGATTTCTGATACAGGTGAAGAGCCATTTTTTTCATATTTCTTAACATTTTTGAAAATCTTGTCATCAAGGAGGACATCAATCTCCTCTCGAGCAACTATCTCATTTAAAAAGGGTTCTTCAGCATCTTCCTTCGATACATCATCTTTACTCATCCCTGCCTTCAAGATAGTATCTTTGTATGGAAAATTTAGCACAACATCTGCCACTTCATCCAAATAACGATTATTCGTTGATAGTCCAATTTTGTTAATGTAACGTGTGTAAGAGTTTGACCAATATTCATCAACTTCAAGCATTTGAATTATATCGTTGATTTTCAAAATAATCGCACCAGCAATATTCTCAGTAAACGCTTCATTTAGAATTGGATTTGTTAAGATTTTTTCAACCAAGTCAGGTTTATAATTATCTATATCTGTTATAATTACATCTTTTTTCAACAAACCTTCAACGACATAGCGCTCATCAAAACTTTCCACCACTTCACGCAGGGCTTGTTGAATCTTTGTTTCTAATTTTTGGCTCATGCAAATACCTCACTTTCAATTGCAATGAAAAAAACTTGTTTTTGAGATTTGTAATAGATACGATTGATTATATAATCATTGTATACTATGTTCGTGTTTATTTCATGCATTTCCTTTGTTTTTTGATACATATATTATATCAAAATCCATAATTTTATTAAATTCTATATATTAAACAAATTTAGACTTTTGCTCTCAATTTTTAGTACATAGAGTTTTAAATAATAGTACTATCTCACATTTATCCATTAATTTAATAAAATAAATTAATTTTTATTTATCGAAAGAGTTTTTAAGATCATTTCATCATCCCAATTTGAAATATCAATTTTTACATTTTTATCTGTACACATAGATTTAATCAATCTTAGTAAATTTTTATCGTCCGCAATTGAGAGTAGATTATCGTAACACTTAATCACATCTTCATTATCAGAAAAAACAATTGGAATTTTTCCTAATGTTTTATTTAATTCTTCTACTTCTCCATAATAGTTATCCTTCAACATAAACCTATTACCAAAGAATTCGACAACAAAATCTCTCTTCATTTTCTTAACCAAGGTTTTACGTTGATAATACTCTGAAATAAAGACACCGATAAGCCCTGATGTGAGGACTGAAGTAATAATAGTATTGATAATATTCAATTTAAAACTTCCTTTCGCAGCTTAATAATTACATTATATCATTAATTAATGATATTTTATTAAAGTGGATATTCAAATTTGTGTTAAAATAGTGTTATAAATTTGAATTAGAGGTTATTGTGATGGAAAATCCTTGGATAGATACTACTTCGGAAATATATAATGGTGAGAAGATAATCGTTGCTACCGCGGACCTGAAATATATTAAAAAGCTATTAAATTCAAAAAAATATCCCCCAGTAGATAAAGTAGACGATGATGCTAATGAAGAAACAAAGAAAGCAGCCAAAGAAAAATACAAACTCCGACTAAATGTTTATCCTCAACATTTTGTTGGTGATATAGATAATGCAGAAATTATAATTTTAAGTTTAAACCCAGGATACAGCACAGAATATTATGATGCTTATAAAAACAGCACTAATAAAAACGGCACTAATTACGAACAAATCATAAAAGAAAATCTAGAAATGAAACAGCCATTCTTCCACGCATTTGAATTAGCAAATGAAAGTGATCTAGGATATTGGGGAAATAAAATGAAATGCTGGGTTGAGGACTATGATGAAAAAGATAATAAAACAATTATTGAATCTTTAAAAAAGATAACTGAAAATATTGCACTTGCTGAGTTCTTTCCCTACCATTCTATATCTTATAACGATATGTATGACAAATTAGGTAAAGGTACTTCTCCAAATAGTAATAGAAAAATAAAAGATTACCTTCCTACACAAAAATTCCTCTTTGAAAAAATAAAAAAAAGAATCGATGACAAAGATGATAGAGTGATAATAATTCTTACTCGTTCCTTTGCAAAATGGTACGAAGCAGTCCCTGAATTGAAAAATTACGAAAATTGTTTTGAAGTGAACAATCCTAACAATCCTTCTTTAAAACCAGAAAACATCTTAAAAGTGACAAGAGTATCGGTTGAATCAAAAATTAACACTTTATTAAATGAACTTAATAAAGAAGTTTAAACACAAGAACAGTAGCTATCAATAAAATAGCTACTTTATTTTTAAAAATGTACAATTGAACCACCACTTCTTCTGCTATTACTTGAGTAAAAAATGTACAAATCAATTTCTTCGATTAGAGGATATTATGTACTAGAAAACATACAAAAAACCACTCCAGAATAATGTACAAAACGAAAATAAAGTACACTTTTTAAAGAATGTACTTTATGCTTCTAATTCAGTTGTATCAATGGTTTAGCTCTTGTTAAGTCAATTGTACATATACTTTTAGTTTATATAGGACTGTTTTGTATCTCTATCTATAATAGATTCCTTTTAAACACAATAAAATCAGCAAATCTCATGGATCTACTGATTATTTTCTTCTCTAACTTATTTTTCTACATATCGAAATGGAATCTTGCTACCACAGAGCCAATTATAGACTCGGTCATTGACTTGAACATTCATAGCTTCGTGGGCATATTCTGGCATGATTAAATGCTCTTTTGGACATTCTAATCGATTATAAATGGCAAACTGCGTTTCAGGATAACAGACATCATCATCCAGCCCTGTAATCATGTGAACCTGTCCTTTGATGCGATGGGCAAAGTTTTTTACATCAATATAGGCCAATGTCTGCATTAAACGATCTTCGGTTTCGTGGAACGGATCATGGAACTTGAAATAACGGAAAAGCTCGTCATAGGCCTCACTGGTATTTCCGATCTCTAATACCCGTCTGAAATCCGATAAGAATGGATAAATGGCGACTGTTCGTTGGATTCGGGGATTTAATCCAGCAGCAATCAGGGCCAGGGCACCACCTTGAGAGGCTCCGTAGCTGGCAAGTTTGCTGTCATCTACTTGAGGAAGGTTGGCTACAATTTCAATTAACTGGTAAAGATCTAAGTAGACATCCTTATAAAAGAGCTCATCCGGACCTTCCACAGCTCCGCGGATAATCTGTCCTTTTACCGTATTTCCAAATGGCGAGCGATCTCCGTCGGTTGAATAGCCTGACTGCCCTCTCACATCCATAGACACAACACCATAGCCGGCTACTGTATAAGCTAACATATCAGCCCAATCCCAACAACGGCCCATATAGCCATGAAAATGGAAAATAACGGGAACCTTTTGATCCGTTTTAGGAAGGATCATTCTTGAATAAACAAGCCCATCTCGTGTTCCTTTAAAGGTTAATTCATAACAAATCACATTTGGAATGCTGAAATCTCGTTCTTCGAGCTTGTATTCTGGCAGTTCAGTAATCTTTGCTAGGGCTTGATTCCAAAAAGCATCAAAATCTGCGGGAACCTCATCCCGTCCCTTGTAATCTTTCATTGTTTCTAATAATTTGGGATCTTTCATAAAATCCTCCTTAAGCATGTGTAATCGCTACCAAAAATGTACCATATTTACCTAAGGATTGCAAGAGACAAATAAAAATTACATAACCGAAATTATGTAATTTAATTATAGATTCAAAAACAGACTTAATTGTTTTACTAGATCTGGATTAGTGGGTAAAGCTGAATGATGAGCCTTACGACCGTTTAAATTCACTTCTGTATAGGCTTGTTTCTCAAAAATAGATTGTGCTGCTTGTGCACTAGAAAGGGGGACGATCCCGTCTGATTTCCCAGCAAAGCTACCGACAAAGTTAAGGACCTCTACTTCTTTTTCTAAGCGATGCTTCCATTTTTGAAAATCGTCATACATTTCTTGATTGAATTGGTAAGGACTACCAATAATAGCGAGCTTGCTCACGGTCACCTTCTTTTTCTCTAAAAAGCCACTTTCCAATAAACCAGTCAAAACCAGTCCACCATTAGAGTGACCCACTGCCTTAAACTCAGTAAAATGATAGTGATCAAGAAGATAGGTTAAAGCAATTTTAAGGGATTCGATTTGCTGCTTGATATTGCTGTAGCCATCTCGATTATTCTCAAAGCCAATCACAATCATAGGGTTTGGCTCTTTTGTATTTAGTCTTCCTTCCATCTCTATAGAATCATCTTTATTGACCTTTATTTTTAAGAGACTTTGCTTTTTTCTAGAAAAGCGATGGAGCATACGAATTGTTCCATTGAAACGCTGAATACTGGCTGAACTCCCAGGTACAAAGATAATCGGTCTGATCGGTGGTTTCTTCGACCCTTTTGGGAATTCAAAGGGCTTGCTGTGCGAAGAAAAGAGTCTTCCAAAGAAACGAATGAGTTGTTGAAATAGTTTTTTTAACATGTTTCCTCTAGTACTAGTTTCTAAAAGAACCCAGAACAGTGTGTTCCAGGCCCTTGCTAGAAATGATTATTTCCGCTTTTTCTTATTCTTGCGCATTTGTTTGGCCATCTTGTTCATCGCCCGTTTCATCATGAATTCGCCGGCTTTTCCTTTGAGACCACCACCAAACATTTGGCTCATATCAGGCATTCCAGCGCCTCCGCCAAGAGCTGACAAGTCAGGCATGCCACCTTGTCCCATCATGCCTTCGAGGGCAGACATATCCGGCATTCCACCAGGCATGTTTTTCGGCATGTTATTTGGATTGAGGCCCATTTGTTTCATCATCTTGTTCATGTCGCCAGAGAGGACGCCTTGCATCATCTGCTTGGCTTGGTTAAAGTCTTTGATGAATTTGTTGACTTCGACAAAGCTGTTTCCTGATCCAGCAGCAATCCGACGACGACGGCTTGGATTTAATAAATCTGGATTTTCGCGTTCAGCTGGGGTCATGGATGATACGATCGCACGTTTGCGAGCAATTTCTCGTTCATCGACCTTGAGGTTCTTCATAGCTGGATTGTTGGCCATCCCTGGAAGCATTTTGAGCAGATCTTCCATTGGTCCCATGTTTTGAACTTGGTCTAATTGATCGATGAAGTCATTGAAATCGAAGGTATTTTCCCGCATCTTCTCAGCGAGTTCAAGAGAGCGTTTCTCATCGTATTCTTGAGAAGCCTTCTCGATCAGCGTCAGCATATCCCCCATACCGAGGATCCGACCAGACATGCGGTCTGGGTGGAAGGTTTCGATATCAGTGATTTTTTCACCAGTACCAGTGAACTTGATTGGCTTCCCAGTAATCTGACGGACAGAAAGGGCCGCACCACCACGGGTATCCCCATCGATCTTGGTCAAGATGACCCCAGTCACTTCGAGCTGTTCATTGAACTCACGCGCCACATTGGCCGCTTCTTGACCGATCATAGCATCGACAACCAAGAGGATTTCATTTGGTTCAGCAAGGGCTTTGACCTCACGCAACTCACCCATGAGTTTTTCATCGATTTGCAGACGACCAGCCGTATCGATCAAGACATAGTCATTGTGATTGGCTCTCGCCTGTTCCAAACCTTGACGAACGATCTCTACTGCAGGGACTTCTGTACCAAGTGAGAAGACAGGGACATTGATCTGTTGACCAAGGGTCTTCAACTGGTCGATGGCCGCTGGACGATAAATATCGGCCGCAATCATCAAAGGACGCGCTTTTTCTTCCTTGACTAATTTATTAGCTAATTTCCCAGCAAAAGTTGTTTTACCAGCCCCTTGAAGACCGACCATCATGATAATGGTTGGAATCTTTGGAGATTTGATAATTTCTGCTGTTTCTGAACCCAAAATCGCAGTCAATTCTTCATCGACAATCTTCACGATTTGTTGGGCAGGATTCAGGGTTTCAATGACCTCATGACCTACGGCCCGCTCGCGGACGCGTTTGATAAAGTCTTTTACAACAGGGAGGGCAACGTCGGCCTCTAAGAGGGCTAGACGAATTTCTTTGGTTGCCTCTTGGACATCCGCTTCAGAGATTTTCCCTTTCTTACGAAGATTTTTAAAGACGTTCTGTAAACGTTCGGTTAAACTTTCAAATGCCATTATTTTCTCCTATTTTTTCAATTCAGTGGAAATCGTCCGAAATGTTGCAAACATTCTAGTTCTTCGGGTGTGACTTCTTTCATGATTTCATTTGGATATCCCCAACAGCTAAAACCTATTTGCATAGCTTTGGAGATATCATTGGGCGAGATAATCTGTAGTCGAGTAGGAAATACTTCCTCTGCGACTAATAGTTTGCAAGGTATTCCTTGATAAATGACGAGACTGTCCATAATCACTCCCGATTATCAATGCTTGATAAAATTTCAACCTGCTCTTGTAGAAAAGTATCTTCCGGATAGCGTTCTAAAATCTGATCAAAAATCTGGCTGCGTACAATGTAATCGGAATACATATGGAGTTTCATTTCGTAATCTTCCAAAATTTTTTCTGTACGTTTAATATTGTCATAGACCGCTTGACGGCTCACTCCAAACTCTTCTGCAATCTCAGCCAAGCTGTAGTCATCTGCGTAATAGAGCTCGATGTAGTTCATCTGCTTGTCCGTCAAGAGCGCTGCATAAAACTCAAAGAGCGCATTCATTCGGTTGGTTTTCTCAATTTCCATACCTTTCATTATATCAAAAAAGCCCGCTAAAGACTAGCAGGACTTGATGCTTTTTGAGCTTGAAATAAGAGTATCTATCATTAGAGTTTCAGTGCCAACATATTGACCGTCATCCCTGCTGCAGTTCCCATTAAAAAGATGGTATCTCCTTCCTTCACATAGCCATGATCCAGTGCATAGGCTAGGCCGAAAGGCACGGCTACCGAAACCATATTACCATAATCACTGACAATATTGAGGTACTTGTCTTTGCTAACTCCCAATTTGTCCATGACGAGTGGCAAGGCACGGCTTGCTTGGTGAGGGATAATGTAGTCTACAGCATCTTTAGAAATGCCTGATTTCTCTTGGAATTCTTGGAACATTTCTGGAATAACACGGGCAGAAAGCAAAAGAATCTTCTTCCCTTTCATATCAAACATGAAATCAGTCTTGGTTGCTTCAGAGTACAATTTCGGATGATAAGCTGTCAAACCACCACGAATTTCAGTATCATGGGCTCCCTCAGACCAGGTACGTTGCATACTGGCAATGATTCCTTTATCTTCCTTTGTTGCTTCAAAAATAAAGGCTGTAGCTCCATCACTAAACAATTCAAAGCTTTCTTTTTGTTTGGGATTCAGCCCTAGGCTTCCTACTTCACTAGATACAATCAGCACCCGACGGTATTCACCACCTTCAATCAGATAAGAGACAGTGCTTAAAGCAGATACAAAACTGGTACAAGTGGTATTGATATCCATAGCAGGAATCGTCAGTCCCTTGGCCACGCGCTCATGGATAAGAGCTGCTGTACAAGGAATGGGCTGAACACCAACTGCACTAGCCGAAACCAGGCAGTCGATGTCTGACATTTCAAGTCCCGCATGGTTTAAAGCCGCTTCAATCGCACGCGCTGCAAGATCAATCTGTGTTTCTTCTCCTTCTTTCACACGGTAACGAGTCTGGTCTTTGAAAGTTACCGTATAAACTGGAAGCGCTGTTCCATAGCCTTTAATTTGCAAATGTCTTTTTACAGTAGTCATAGGATTCTCCTTTTATTGAAGTCGTTGAACACGTTTTAATTTACGTGTTGGGTCCCATTGGTAATCGATAAATTGAATACTTGGGAGGATGAATTGTTTTTGTTGAGCCAAGAGTTCAAATTGGGCAAAGATCGCTTTCTCAATAAAGTCGGAACGATGACTCAAGGCGATGGTAATAGATCCATCTGCCAGCTGAGTCACTTGATAGTCCTGAATATTTTCAACGAATAAAATGCACCGGCGAATAAAATCTGGATAGATGGTTTGGCTGTTCCCATCAACTTTTTTGAAATAGAAGATATCGTCCGATCGTCCTTCGATTTTCGCGATTTGAGTAAAAACGGATCCACAAGGACAGGGAGACTTTTCTTCTACTAAAATATCATTGAGTCGGTAGCGATAGATGGGTTGACTCGTTCGTTTAAAATCCGTAATAATCGGATAAAAGCGGCTATCGTCCAGATACTCTTTTTCGACATACAAAATATCTTCGTTGAGGTGAAGATTACCTTCTGAACAGGTACAAGCTAAAAATCCTTCTGTCGCTTGGTAGACCTGATCAACCTTGTCTAGTTGAAAAGCTTTGGCGATGGTCTGAGCATCTCGATCTTCTAGAATCTCTGCGACAGAAACAACCTTGACAGGTTGGATCGCAAGTTGCTGATTACTGACATAGTTGGCTAACTCAATCAAGGTTGAAGCTGGTGCGACCACAATGGTTGGTTGATAGTCTTTGAGACGCTCTAAATGCTCCTTGCTATCCTTGAAAATATCAAAATATTCCAAGCGAATCAGGCCTGAATTAATGGTTTGATAAAGTTCATTGTCCGCTCGTAAGAAAAAGGCAATGCGATGACCAAAGAGTTTTCCTTTCGGTAGCATCTTGGCTAGAATCGCTGCAGCCCACATACTTCTTTCTTTTTCTGTGGTGACAAAAACTCCTCGGTGGCCTGAAGTCCCAGAAGACAAGCCTACTGCTACTTCTCCATTCATCTCGGTAAAATCTCGCGTCTGTTCTCCGCGAATCGCCATTTCTAAAGCCTGATCTCGATCCACTCCCAGGGTATTGAGTTCATTGAAATGTGTCATCATGAAGGTTTTATCCATGGTTCCAAAGGATTCGGGAGAATGTGTCTGGAAATAGGGAGATTGAGAGGTGATAAATGCATGGTAGCGTGCCAATTTCTTTTTTTGGTACCTTTCTAAGGCTTCCCTTGAACGGAATCGATGGCACCATCTGGTTTCAATAAAGGTTTTCAGAAAGACTATTTTTTTCATTTAAAATCCTTTCAATCCGATCTTGCGGGTCGTGGCTGACCACAACTTGAATGCCATCGTGCAAGAGTGTTTCCAGCAAATCAGCTCCTTTTAAATAAGCCTTCTTATCATCCTGAACCAAGGAAGGAATGAGACGCATTTGCCGTGTGAAAGGCAAGAGGTCTACTCCCCAAGAAAGATCTGCTCCGATGAAGAGTTTGAGCTCATCCAGATAAAGACAACCTTGCCCTCTCGCATGCCCATCGATAGATGATACAAGAATGCTCCCATCATCAAAAAGATCCGTAGTCGGGCGATAGGGGAAAGCAGGATGCCTTTGATCTGCTTTGAGACAAGTCACCCGATCTTTGAAATCAGCTGGCAAAAACTCTTTAAAAATCAGATCTTTAAATTTCGGTTTTTGGTACACCTCATAGACTTCCTGACTGACAAAGAAATGAGCATTTGGAAAAAGGGCTGCTCCACCGAGATGATCCGGGTGCAAATGAGAAAGAATCACATAAGTAATTTCTGCTGGATCAATCCCACGCTCTCGCAATAAATAATCGATCTGGTCTTCCTTTTTCATCTGCATTGGTGTGGCTAGACGGTACCAGAAATATCGAGCTTTTTTCTTAATCTCGTAGTGATAGCCGGTATCGTACAAAATATAACCTTTTTCACGGTGATGAATCAAAAAGACACCTGCAGGAAATTGCATTTTTTCATTTGGAATCCCCTTAAATAAGAGTCCAGAATGACTACTGCAATAGCCTGCTGGGAAATAATCAATGTGCTTGATCATGTTGGACATAGTTGTCAATCCCTTCTTCAATGGTCATTTTTGGATAGTAGCCAAGTTCGGTTTGGGCCTTTTGAATATCGAGGGTTTGGCTATATCGAAGGAGATAATAGGTATAGCGAGTCAATGGAGGTTCAGCTTTCAGATGGAATAATCGATACACTCCTTCAAGGCTATAGGCCGCACCTGCTACTAGACCTGCTGGAATCTTCCGATAGCGAATCGGTTCTCCCAATCCTTTTAGTGTGGTTTCGATCAAATACTTAAAGGTCTTTGGTTCCCCATTTGTAATATTATAAACCTGCCCGTGTGCTTCTTTTGCTTCCAGAGCCAAGCGAATGGCTAGGGCAACATTTTCCACACAGGTCATATCCATGAGCTGCTCTCCTCCTCGAATCAAAGGAATTCCAATTTTTCGACTGAGGCGTAAGACACGAGGCAAAATACTGGTATCCCCCACACCAAATAATCCTCTAGGACGCAAGATGATACTTGGCACATCTGAATAGTCAGAAAAAAGTTTTTCAGACGCCAATTTACTTCGGATGTAATTGTTGAGGTGATTTTCTTTTGGAGCATCACTTTCCTTGATGTTTAATTGATCTTTTCCAGCTGCGTAAATACTAGGAGAAGAAACGTAAACCAAGCGTTTTACCGCATATTCACGACACAATTCAAGGACATTTTTAGTACCAACTACATTCGCCTGATAGAAGGCCTTCCAAGGTCCCCAGGCGGAAGATAAAGCTCCTGCATGAACAACAGCATCAACAGACTGAAAGGCTTGTCTTAATTCCTCAATAGAGCTCAAATCCCCTTTGATAAATTGGACGCGATCATTTTCCAGAGCTTTCCCATTTTTTTCGTTTCGGCCAAAAGCTACAATGGTATAATCGTGAGCCAACAACTCATCGATCACATATTTTCCAAGGAAGCCAGTCGCACCTGTTACAAGTATTTTCATAGTTTCCCATCCGTTCCACGTCTTAATAATCGTTGAATTTCAAACTCCAAGGTATCCAACGGCTTGTAGGTTTTTGAAAGTTTGTTTAGTCTTTCTAACTTTTCCCAAGATTCTTTTTCTAATAGGGCATTAAAACCTGCTTGAATCTCTTCGGTGCGATTGCGATGAGCTTGAAAGGCAATTCCTGCTTCTACTCCTCGAATCGCATAGTCAAATTGGTCATAATCATGTGGCAAGATCAAGGCTGGTTTTTTAAATTCGATACACTGATAAAAGATTCCAGCTCCTCCATGGTGAATGACATAGTCCATCTGCGGAATATATTCTTTGTAAGGCAGATAAGAGACGAGCGTCACATTTGGTGCTACATCTTCTTCAGAAAAGTCTTTTGCCCCATCTCCTAAGGTGACGAAAAAGTGACATTCTGGATGCTCTTTGGCCAACTGCTTGGTTTGTTCTAGCAAATTCTCCTTTGCCCAAGGCAACTGGGTTCCACATGTCACGAGTACCTTCGTCTTGTCCTCGTAAGAACTGATGTCTAAAGGATAATCTTCTGCTTTTTCAAGAGAAGTCCCCAAAGGGCCAAGCCACGCATATTGATGAGGGAAATGTGTCTTCAACTCTAGCTCCATCATACCAATTCCAAAGATGGCATAAGGAGAGTAGATGGTCTCCACTCCATTTTGATTGTACAACTTGAAATTGTAACGTTTTAAGCGTTTGCGTAAGAGGAAAGCCCCACAGTATTTTCCAATGCGCGTGAGTTTACGGCATAGTGCTTGGATCTTCTCTTCCTTCTTCGTGCGCGTGATTCCCATCCCTCCGAAGAAGCAAGGAGGACCATAAGGAGTTTCGATTGCAAATTGGGTTGCCATGGTGGTAATCCAAGGAATTTCCAACTCTTCTGCCACAAAGCCTGCTGATAGAGTGATAAAGTCAGCAATGACAATATCTGGACGGTTGACACGCCACTCCTCTAGCAATTGATCCGATACATGATTAATCAAATCAAGACTCCTAGACAATTGCCGATAAGCTGAAAAGAGATTGTATTTTTTATCGTTATTAGCCACACGTTCAAATTCTTCTACTTTGTCCTCTAGAATCGGAACGACCGTGAAGCCGAGACTTTCTGCGACGGCTTTTTTCTGAGGACCCGTGAAAATTCGGATTTCCATAGTTGGATCATCTAATAAGGGTTTAACGAGATTTAAAGTTGGGTACAGATGCCCACTCAAGGGAACAGCTACCACATCGATTTTAATTTTTTTCATTTTTTCCTGCCTTATATCTTTTTTTAGATCTAAAACTAGCTTCTATCTATTAATTCGTAAAAAAAATCAAAAATTGAAGAAAAAATAAAATATTTTTAAATCTTTTATTTTTGACCGTACTATCACTATTTAGAAAGAATGATTTCAACCTAAAAAAAGCTCCCAAATGCCAAAGAGAGTGAGCTCTCACACATTTGAAGAGTTTTCTATTTTTACGATTTGCGAGCTTAGTTATTTTCTAAATAAAATTCGAACCGCTCGCCGACATACTGACTTTTTACATACTCAAAAGCCGTCCCATCTTCAAAATAGGAAACCTGTGTCAGACCTAAAATAGCCTGCCCTTTTGAAATCTGTAAGTACTCCGCAATCTTATCCTTGGCCAATCGCGCATAGATGGTCTGGTGCGACTTCCCAATCTTATAGCCATGCCGCTCCAAGGTTTGGAAGAAATGGCTGGTAACCTCTTCACGATTGAAATTCTTAATAAATTTCTCTGGAATAGAGGCCACTTCATAAACAACAGGGATCCCATCAGCATACCGGACCCGTTCCATCCGAATGATGGTCTCTGTCTTATCGATGCCCAATTTATCCACTTCTTGGAGGCTAGGAATGGTTTTACGGTAAGAAATCACTTGGCTAGAAGGTTCCTTGCCTTGCGATTTCATAATTTCTGTAAAACTGGTTGTACCTCGCATTTTTTCTTGGACGCGCGTGCTGGTGATAAAGGTACCACTTCCTACACGTCTTTCAAGCACTCCTTCTTCAACCAGAAGGGTAATAGCCTGCCTAAGCGTCATCCGACTCACTTGAAATTTCTCAGCTAGATCGCGTTCGCTGGGAAGACGCTCCCCGATTTTCCATATTTTTTGATCAATCTCAGACTTAATCTGATCATGAATTTGAATGTAAGCTGGAATCATAACCTTGCTCTTTCTCTGTGTTATCTCTATTGTAGCGTAAAATTCCTAATTCTTCAATCAGAGATTGGTAAAGACAAGGCTTTTGTGTTAGAATAGAGGAAAGTAAATTTCTTTAAGAAGGGGATAAGATGACAAACCTATCAACTGATTTGCATGATGTTGAAAAAATCATCGTGCTTGACTACGGTAGCCAATACAATCAGCTTATTTCACGTCGGATTCGTGAAATTGGAGTCTTCTCAGAGTTGAAGAGCCACAAGATTTCTGCTGATGAAGTTCGTGCAATCAATCCAGTTGGGATCGTTCTTTCAGGTGGACCAAACTCTGTATACGAGGAAGGTTCTTTTGATATCGATCCTGAAATTTTTGAACTCGGTATTCCAATCCTTGGAATCTGTTACGGGATGCAATTGTTAACCCATAAATTGGGTGGGAAGGTCGTTCCTGCAGGTGATGCTGGTAACCGCGAATATGGTCAATCTGAACTGACTTTGACAGAATCTTCTGCTCTTTTTGCCGGCACACCAGACAAACAATTGGTCTTGATGAGCCACGGGGATGCTGTTACAGAAATTCCGGCTGACTTTATCCGCACTGGTACTTCTGCTGACTGTCCATTTGCATCGATTGAAAATCCAGACAAGAAAATCTACGGAATCCAATTCCACCCTGAGGTTCGTCACTCTGTTCACGGTTATGACATCTTGCGTAACTTTGCCTTGAACATCTGTGGGGCTAAAGGTGACTGGACCATGGACAACTTCATTGACATGCAGATCAAAAAAATCCGTGAAACCGTCGGAGACAAACGTGTCCTTCTTGGTCTTTCAGGTGGTGTTGACTCTTCCGTTGTTGGGGTTCTCCTTCAAAAAGCCATCGGCGATCAATTGATCTGTATCTTTGTAGACCACGGTCTTCTTCGTAAAGGCGAAGCTGATCAAGTGATGGATATGCTTGGTGGTAAGTTTGGTTTGAACATCGTTAAAGCAGATGCTGCAAAACGTTTCCTTGATAAGTTAGCTGGTGTATCTGATCCTGAGAAAAAACGGAAGATCATCGGTAACGAGTTTGTTTATGTCTTTGATGACGAAGCAAGTAAGCTCAAAGATGTGAAATTCTTGGCACAAGGAACTCTCTACACTGACGTGATCGAGTCTGGTACGGATACTGCTCAAACCATTAAGTCTCACCACAACGTTGGTGGACTTCCAGAAGATATGCAGTTTGAACTGATCGAGCCACTGAACACTCTTTATAAAGATGAAGTTCGTGCGCTTGGTACTGAGCTTGGTATGCCAGACCACATCGTATGGCGCCAACCATTCCCAGGTCCAGGTCTTGCGATCCGTGTTATGGGGGAAATCACTGAAGAAAAACTCGAAACTGTTCGTGAGTCAGACGCTATCCTTCGTGAAGAAATCGCTAAAGCTGGTCTTGACCGCGATATCTGGCAATACTTCACTGTTAACACTGGCGTTCGTTCAGTAGGTGTTATGGGAGACGGCCGTACTTACGACTACACTATCGCTATCCGCGCTATCACTTCGATTGATGGAATGACAGCTGACTTCGCTAAAATTCCTTGGGAAGTTCTCCAAAAAATCTCAGTCCGTATCGTTAACGAAGTTGACCACGTTAACCGCATCGTCTATGATATCACAAGTAAACCACCTGCAACTGTAGAGTGGGAATAAAAAAAAGGTCCGGGGGACCTTTTTTTCACGAGCCAAGAAATAGAAAAGCGAGTTTAAGGTCCGGGGGACCTTGATTCACGAGCATAACATAAAATATCTAATTAAGTATAAAAATAGGAAATCACACACAAAAAGCACTCTGACTTATTGTCTGCAGTGCTTTTGTGCTATTTTTAGCCAACTAAACCACTAAAGAATTTGACAATGGCATTCCAGATGGCTCCGAAGAAGCCGGCAATGGCATTCCACGCATTTGTGAAGAAATTTCCACTGTCTTTTAGAATAGCATTGGTATCAAAATTGAGATCGATATTGTTAAAGGTATCGCCTGCCTTGTCTACGATACTATCTTTCAGATCCGACAAGGTTTTGGTAAAGCTTTTGCTGCTAATGACGCTACTCTTTGAGAGGTTGACTGCGAAATTTACGATCAAATTGATCTGATTACCTGTCACAGTTGTATCCAGCTTATAATTTTTAAGGGTTTCTTCGACGATCTTTCGAATATCATCCTTGCTTAAATCCTGATTGTTCTGTTTGGCATTGGCTACTGCCGTTTTTATGTCGGTCAATGCTACGTTTAACTTATCCGCATCGAAGTTTTTCTTTCCCGCGTTCTCTTCATTGATCCCTGATAGAGTCTTTAACTCTTCTTGGGCCAGATCTTTGCTTTCTTGAGAAACTTTGGCACCATTTTTTTCAAGCGAGTAATAAATACCAGCCAAGGCACTTTCTCCGGTCACTTGGATAGGAGAAGCTACTGTAATTTGAGCATGCTCTAATCCAAGTGTAACGGCTGCATTACGATACATATCTGAAGTGACCTTGGTGATATTTTGAGGTGTCACGATATTCACTTCTAGTGGCTTATTTTTGCCTAATTTTTGAATTTTAACAGAGGAATAAAGTTCCAAACTATCATCGTTGGCAACGTTCATAATCGAAGAATAAACCTCTGGTGTCATGGTTTTCCACTCTTCTTTATCTTTTGAACTATCGTAGTTCAAGAGACTCAAGGTTTGTTCGATTTGACTTTGGTCCAGCGAATAGCCCAAAACATAGTCTGGCTTGACATAGGTTTCATCAATGACTTTCTGCACATTGCTATCTGCAAAAACACGTGGGACAGCTGTCAACAAGGCCAAAGTCGTCGTTACAAACAGTGCAATCTTCTTTAATTTCATCTTTTTCTTCTTTCTAACTCAAATCAACTTTGGGTATCTCTTATTACCTTTCTCACCTCACTAGAGATGAAAAAAGAAGTAAATAAAGAGTTTACCCACTTCGATTTTCATTATACAGTTGATTTCTTAAAACTAGCTTACAGTTTTTTTAAGAATGCATGACATTTTTATTATCCCTCAAAATCGGAGGCAGAACTGATCAGCTTAAAAAAGAGCCAATCGGCTCTCTGGAAAATGATTAAAACCATGAAAATAACTTCATAATCGTCATATTGGTTTCTACTAAACGAGAATAATAAATGTTCCCCCCATTAATGTAGAGTTCCATCCCGTTTAAAAGAGAGATAGGGTGGAGGTAAAGATAAGTTTCACCGGTTACATTGCCAAGACTTGGTGCCACTACATCTCGTGAATAAGCGCGGGCCAACTCGAGGGAATTTGTTCCACCGTGTTTTGCGACGTAATCGATGTAGTCTTTCCCAAAATTATAGGCTTGAACCGCTGTCCAGCTATCAACGCCTTTTTTCTTGGCTTCTTTTAACTCATCTGAAAGAGTTTGAATTCCTTGGCGAATGCTGGCCTTATTATCACTAATAGTATTGGTCTCACCACTTGCACTCTCACTCGCCTGCATGACATCGTCCTCTCGACCTTTGGTCTCCGTATAGATCATAGCAAGAATGAGGTTTTCATTGGCCGTGGTGTCCTCCTCAGCAAGGACTTCTCTAACCAGGGAGCGGTACTGCATGACTTGTTTGACATCATGGTGGATCTGAACCCCCTTGTAGATTCCAAATATTAGTAAGATGAATAAGAAGATCTTCACTATACGTTTAATCATTATTTACTCTGTATATCCTCAATATTTTTGATCAGAATAGAATAGGTCCCGTTATCGTTTAGAATAAATTCAACAGATTCGGCATCCTCATAGACATTATTCGGAACGATCAGTTCAATTCCATTCGACAATGACAATTTCTGATTTTCGAACTTCTTCAACTGGCGACTTGCATCAATTTCTTCAAAGGTGACAGGCTCTGGTACAGCTTCTTTGACTTGGTCAATAAAACTGAGGCGAGCTGTCAGATTGTCGTTGAAGAGATCATCCGCTAATTTCTCAGGAGAGAGTTTATTTTCTTCCTCAATATGGTTAAAAATAGCTGATTTAACCTTTGATTGAAATTGAAAATCATCTGTGTTGAAGCTTTCCGCAATCTTCTGGGCTGTTTTTTCTAGTTCCTTGATCGATTTTTTAGGAGAGATCTTGGGTTGCGCCTGCAACAGATTCTCAGAAAAATAGTTCAAGAACATCCCGTTGTACTTGATCCTTTTTTCAATTAAGTGGTATTTGCGACTTTGAAGATTGATGACCAAAGCCTCATCAGCACCAGTGCCAAAACCAGGTAGATTATTTTGCGTCAGCTTAATCGGATTATCCACTTCACCACCAAGATGCGTCAGGGTTTCCCGTAAGGCAATCCGAAGAAAGGCAAAATGGTCCACCCCTTCTTTTGAGAATTGAATGAACACCAAATCGTTTGTCTTTTGATTCTCAGAGACGACAAATTCTTCCTTCCAACGATTGGCTACGGCTACTGAAGTTTCTAGTAGGTCATCTGAGATCATCTCAAGAAAAAGATTGTCCTCTTCGAAAATACCGGTTCTGGCTTCATCCGAGTAGACCCGTTCAATCTTCTTACGCAAGTATTCCTCGATTTTAGGCGTGATATTGAGAAATTTATCTGCCAAATAGAGATCGGTATCGTCTGGGCTAAATTGATGAATGATGGCTTTTTTTACGTAAATATCCATAAGATGGTTTAGTCCTCGTAAAGTGGAAAGGCGTCTGTCAAGGCTTTAACTTGGCTACGCACTTCGTCTAATACTTCTTGATTGTCCGCATTCTTCAGCGCTTTGATCATCATTTCAGCAACGGTGCGACTTTCTTTTTCACCAAAACCACGAGCGGTGATGGCTGCTGCACCAATCCGAATCCCACTGGTCTTAAATGGAGACAAGGTTTCATAAGGAATAGAGTTCTTGTTGAGGGTGATATTGACTTCATCCAACAAGTTTTGCGCCACTTTCCCATTTTCAACGACTTTAGTGACGTCGACAAGGAAAAGGTGGTTCTCTGTTCCGCCTGAGATGACGCGGAAATCAGGATCTTGCAAGAAGACATCAGCCATGGCCTGACTGTTCTTAATCACATTAGCTGCATACTCTTTAAAGGCAGGATCCAGCGCTTCTTTGAAGGCGACAGCTTTGGCTGCAATGACATGCTCCAACGGTCCTCCTTGAATACCAGGGAAAATAGCAGAGTTAATTTTCTTAGCTAATTCCTCGTCATTGGTCAAGATTAGGCCTCCACGAGGTCCACGAAGGGTCTTGTGAGTGGTCGTAGTCGTGATATGGGCATAAGGAACTGGACTTGGATGAAGACCTGCTGCCACGAGACCAGCGATATGGGCCATATCAACCATGAGCTTAGCTCCTACTGCATCAGCAATCTCACGGAATTTTGAGAAATCAATAATATGAGAGTAGGCTGAGGCACCAGCAACGATGAGTTTTGGCTTCACTTCTTGGGCTTGTTTTAAGATGGCATCAAAATCCAAGAGCTCTGTTTCAGGATCTACACTATAAGACACAAAGTTATAGGTTTGACCAGAGAAACTCACAGAAGCTCCGTGCGTCAAATGCCCACCGGCAGCTAGATCCATCCCCATTACGGTATCACCAGGCTCAATCAAGGCCATATAGGCAGCACAGTTTGCCTGACTTCCTGAATGCGGTTGAACGTTCGCAAATTTAGCCCCAAAGATTTCTTTGGCCCGTTCGATCGCGAGACTTTCGACCACATCGACCACATCTGTCCCGCCATAGTAACGACGGCCAGGGTAGCCTTCAGCATATTTATTTGTCAGAATAGACCCTTGAGCAGCCATCACTGCCTTAGAGACAACATTTTCAGAAGCAATCAACTCAATATTGTTTTGTTGACGCTCTTCCTCTTTAGCGATCGCATTCCATAGGTCTGCATCATAAGCTTTGTAATCTTCTTTATCAAAAATCATGGGTCTACTCCTTTATAAAAAATTATTTATGTACATTATCACTGAGGAAGTTCATCATCCTCAAAGGAAAGCTCGGGCACATGTGCAAGCAAATCAGCTTTGGTAATTGAACCTTGTCGCAAAATCCTTGCTTTGGAACCAGAGATATCCAAAATAGTTGAATCTTGTCCAGTCAGAAATTCATCATCCTCGACACCAGGAACCACTTGATCAAATTCGCTTATAATAGCCTTATACTTTGTTCCACTTGCATGACCTGAAAGATTGGCCGAAGGACCAACTAAAGGACCGTATTTACGAATTAATTCCAACGTTTTTGGGTGAGCCGGAATACGGAAACCAACTGTATCCAAGCCTGAATGAATCCAGTCTGGCACCTTGTCATTCGCCTGAAGAATAATAGTGAGAGGCCCTGGTAAAAACGAATCAATCAGTTTTGTTAAATAGCCAGGTTGATTTTTCGAATAAAGTCGAATATCTTCTTCGCCAGCTACATTTAAATTCAGAGCCTTTTCTCTAGGTCTACGTTTTAATTCGTAAATGTAATCAACTGCCTCTTTATCCAAAGCTTTAGCGAAAATACCATAGACTGTTTCAGTTGGCAGAATAACCACACGTCCTGCTTCTAATTCTTTCTCAATGTGATCCATTGTCTACTACTACCATTCTATCTTGTCCAAATTGGTCTTTCATAACCCGAACGCGTCTATCGGGAAATGCCTCTTGAAAAAGCTCTTTTACCTTGCTTCCTTGCTTATAGCCAATTTCTAGGTAAATCTTTCCATCTGGTGTTAAAACACTTGGTGCTTGCTGGGCAATCTTTTCGTAGATGGCATATCCATCACGATCCGCAAAAAGTGCTAAGTGGGGTTCAGAGGCTAAAACATTGGCTCCAACCTCTTCTACATCATCCCGAGAGATATAGGGAGGGTTGGACACAATCAGGTCATAAGGACCTTCTAGTTCGTCCAGTACATCTGACGACTTGAATTCAAGGACAGCTTCTAACTGCTTGGCATTTTCTTGAGCCAGTGCTAAAACCTCTTCTGAGACATCGCTAGCTTGAATCTGCCAGGAAGGTCTAGCAAGGGCTAGGCTAATGGCAATGGCCCCACTTCCTGTTCCGATATCTAGAACTCGTAAGGCTTCCCCATCGTTTTCCTCCAGTATGAGATCCACCAACTCCTCTGTTTCTGGTCGTGGGATCAAGACGCGCTCATCCACTGTAAAAACATGGCCATAAAATTCTGCACTGCCAATAATATACTGGGCAGGGACGTGATGTTTCAACTGCTCAAAGATGGAATCAAGCAAGGCCTGATCCTCTACTTCCACTTCTTTTTGCAAGGCAAGGACAAAGTCTGTAAAGGTCCAGTTTTTTAAAGCACGATACGCGAAGGAGAGGCTTTCTGCTTCCTCTCCAACGGCTATTAGTTCTTCTTCATACTGGGCTAATAATGGTCCCAACAACATTATTTGTTCAACTCTTCTAGTTTTTGTGTTTGGTCATACAAGACCAAAGCATCGACCACTTCATCTAATTTACCAGATAAGATGGTATCCAGTTTTTGAAGGGTCAAGCCAATCCGGTGATCGGTCACACGGTTTTGAGGGAAGTTGTAAGTCCGGATCCGCTCTGAACGGTCACCAGTCCCGATAGTAGACTTCCGCTCAGCGTCTTGCTCGTCTTGGGCAATCTGAGCAAAGTGGTCAGCCACACGCGCACGGATGATCTTCATGGCTTTTTCGCGGTTCTTCTGTTGCGTCCGTTCTTCTTGCATCTCGACCTTGATATTGGTTGGCAAGTGGACGATACGAACGGCTGTTGCGACCTTGTTGACGTTCTGTCCACCCGCACCAGATGCGTGGTAGATGTCAATCCGAAGGTCTTTTGGATCAATGTCGTACTCGACTTCTTCGATTTCTGGCATGACCAGAACTGTGGCAGTCGAAGTATGGACACGACCTTGGCTTTCTGTCACAGGAACCCGTTGCACCCGGTGGGCACCAGATTCATACTTGAGTTTTGAATAAACTGATTGACCAGAAACCATGGCTACGACTTCTTTGATCCCACCAACGCCATTGTAGGAGGCTTCCATGACTTCAAAGCGCCAGCCTTGGCTTTCTGCGTATTTTTGGTACATTTGTAAGAGGTCGCCAGCAAACAATTGGGCTTCGTCTCCTCCTGCTGCTCCACGGATTTCCAAGATAATGTTCTTGTCATCGTTTGGATCTTTTGGAAGAAGTAAGATTTTCAGTTTTTCTTCGTACTCTTCTTTTTCAGCCTTAGCATCTTTTAGCTCTTGCTTGGCCATTTCTTCCAAATCAGCATCTCCGCCTGCTTCCTTAATCATTTCCTCAGCGTCGACAATGTTTTGAAGGACTTGCTTGTACTCTCGGTATGCTGTCACCGTATCACGAGTGGAAGCCTCTTCTTTTGAAAGCTCCATAAAGCGTTTGGTATCAGAGACCACATCGGGGTCACTCAACAATTCTCCTAACTCTTCGTATCGGTCTTCTACAGCTTGTAGTTGATCATAGATATTCATGTTTGCTCCTTAATTCTAGGTTGTTAGATCATAGATTGCTACAATTTCGTCTTCTATGACTTCGCCAGTTTCTTTAAATCCATAATGGAGATAGCAAGATCTCGCTTGATTATTTTCCGGTTCATAAGATAACCAAAGACTTGTTGCTTTTCCAGCTGGCTCTGTTCGAACAAAGTCAATGACTGCATCCATAGTCGGTTTAAAATAGCCTAAACCTTGAAATCGTTTATCGATCATAAAACGAAATAACAAGTAGTTCCCCTTGCTGATCCCAATTTTCTGGTCATAGGCAATCATAACAAAACCAACTAATACTTCCTTATCATAAACTGCTAAGGGAGCTATAAAATCACCATTTTTATCATATACATAAGCTTCAGCTAAACTAATGGAATTGGATGCAATAAAATTCCTTTGGTTTGGATGAACTTCTAGATTTAAAACGTCAAAATAATTCTCTATTGTAACATCTTTTAAATAAATAGACATTATTATCCTCTCTATAACATTCTAGACGCTTTCAGTTGGAATGTCTGGATTAAAATAATGCTTGCGGCAAACGGAGATATAGGTCTCGTGTCCACCGATCTGGATCTGCTCTCCATCATAGACAGGTTTACCTGCTTGGGTACGCAAGACCATAGTCGCCTTGCGGGAACAGTATTGGCAGATGGTTTTGATCTCCTCGATCTTGTCGGCTAACAAGAGGAGGTGTTTAGAACCTTCAAAGAGTTCATTTCGGAAATCATTTTTGAGGCCAAAAGCCATGACCGGCACATCTAGTTCATCCACGACTCTTGCCAGATCATAGACATGGTGGCGTTTCAAAAACTGAGCTTCATCGATCAAGACACAGTAGGGTTTGATTGCTTGGTTTTTAATAAAGCCAAAGATATCGGTATCGTCTTCGATCGCAACAGCTTCCCGTTTCATACCGATCCGGCTAGAAACCACTCCTACTCCATCTCGTGTATCGATTGCCGAGGTCATGATGACGACGCTCTTGCCTTGCTCTTCATAATTATGGGCCACCTTCAAAATCTCAATGGTTTTCCCCGAGTTCATGGTCCCATATTTATAATATAATTGTGCCATTTTCCTTTTGTTCTCTCTAAAATGTGTTTCATTATCATTTTACCATAATTTCGCTAAGCTTTGTATCCCAAAATGTGATAAAATAGTCCTATAAAAAATTTAGGAGGTGGCCATATGCCATTTGTACGAATTGACCTATTTGAAGGACGCACATTGGAACAAAAGAAAGCCTTGGCCAAGGAAGTAACCGAAGCTGTTGTCCGCAATACTGGTGCTCCTCAGTCAGCTGTTCACGTCATCATTAACGATATGCCTGAAGGAACCTATTTCCCTCAAGGTGAAATGCGCACCAAATAATGGTTCCACTAAAAAAGCCTTTCTTGCTTGTGATATCACATAGCAGGAAAGGTTTTTTCTTATTTTTCTTGGGCTTGACGTTCTGCTTTCCGTTCTTCGAATTCTTCGTCACTCATCAAGGTTCCGCCAACATTGGCTGATTTGGCAAAGGCTGTATAGCGACGCAACCAACCGCTGGAGATTTTTGATTTGAAAGGTTTCAAATGTTTGCGACGTTCTGCAAGAGTTGCATCATCGACAAGCAAATCAATAGTACGATTTGGAAGATCAATCACGATTTCATCCCCATCTTCGATTAAGGCGATATTTCCACCTTCTGCTGCTTCTGGAGAAACGTGACCAATAGCAATCCCACGAGTAGCCCCTGAGAAACGACCATCGGTAATGAGAGCCACATCTTTACCAAGACCGCGTCCGACAATCTTAGAGGTTGGCGCTAGCATCTCTGGCATACCAGGACCACCCTGAGGACCCTCGTAACGAATAACAACGACATGGCCCTTCTTGACTGTTCCATTGTCAATCAACTCAAGGGCTTGATCTTGTGAATCACAGCAGATGGCCTTTCCACTGAAAGTGGTCACAGATGGATCTACCCCACCGACCTTGATAACAGCTCCATCCTGAGCGATATTTCCGTAAAGGATCGACAAACCACCTACAGGTGAAATCGGATGCTCGATTGGATGGATAATTTCTTCATTTTTGATTTCAGCACCAGCTACGTTTTCTTTCAAGGTTTTACCAGTAACTGTGATACGATCACCCTTAATGGCACCTTTTTTGATCAACTGATTGATAATGGCTGGAACACCACCAGCTTCATGCACATCATGCATAGTGTAAACACTTGAAGGTGCAATTTTAGAAAGATAAGGTGTCTTCTTGGCAATCTCGTTGATATCTTTGAGATCATAGTCAATCCCTGCCTCACGCGCAATAGCAAGGGTATGGAGAACAGTATTGGTTGAACCACCCATGGCCATATCGAGCGCAAAGGCATCGTCGATGGCCTCTTTGGTCACAATATCACGTGGACGGATATCCTTTTTAATATTCTCTACCAATTGTTTGGCTGCTTGGCGAACCAATTCTCGACGTTCATCTGAAACAGCTAGGATGGTACCATTTCCAGGAAGAGCAAGGCCTAATACTTCCATCAAACAGTTCATGGAGTTGGCAGTAAACATACCAGAGCAAGAGCCACAGGTTGGGCAGGCATTTTTTTCCAAGAAATCCAGCTCATCCATGCCCATATCACCAGCTTGATAAGTACCTACAGCTTCAAACAAACTTGAGAGAGTCGCCTGATGCCCCGTCATGTCAACGCCACCCTTCATGGGTCCACCAGAACAAAATACGGCAGGCACATTGGTCCGCATGGCTGCCAAAATCATACCTGGTGTAATCTTATCACAGTTGGGAATATAGAAAACACCATCAAACCAGTGGGCGTTGATGACTGTTTCAGCAGCATCTGCGATCAACTCGCGAGATGGCAAACTATAACGCATCCCGATATGGCCCATCGCAATCCCGTCATCGACACCGATGGTATTAAATTCAAAAGGAATCCCACCAGCCTCGCGAATAGCTTCCTTGGCAACATCTGCTAATTCACGCAGGTGAACATGTCCTGGAACGATATCAATATAGGAGTTACAAATGGCAATAAAGGGCTTTTGCATATCCTTGGCTGATTTTACTTGCCCTGTTGCATAAAGGAGACCACGCGCTGGTGCTCGGTCGATCCCCATTTTGATCATATCACTTCTCATCTTGTTCTCCTTCTAGTTCTTCATTTCTACCTCCTAATCTTACCACTTTGACATCAATTGTCAAGAACTTTCAGAAAATTTATAATATTCACGGCACATAAAAAGCCTGGTTTCCCAGACTTCATTCTAGTTTGTTTGCTTTTTTTCGATCTGCCAGAGCCGAAGTTGGTAGCAAATTCCACTCACGACAAGGCTAGAAATAAGGCCGATCCAATAAGCATAGGGACCCAAGTTGGTCACATGGTCAAGGAAAATCCCTAGTGGGATAGAGATACACCAATAACTAAAGACTCCTAATAAGAAAGGAACCGTTGTATCCTTATAGCCCCGCAAAATCCCTTGTAGGGGTGCTGCAAAGGTATCGGCTACTTGGAAAAAGAGACTATAGGTCATGAAAATCGCTGTTTGCTGCACAAAGACTGGATCCTTGCCATACAGCCCTGCTAGTTGGAAGCGGAATGTATAGAGAAAGACGAGAGTGACAATGGCAAATCCAAAGGCTGTCAGTCGTCCCAAACGGCAATATTGTTTGACCACTTCTGGTCTTCCTGCTCCCAGTTCGTAAGATACGATAATCGCCATGGTACTAGAGATACTAACCGGGAAAGCATACATCAGGGTAGAAAAATTCATGGCTGATTGGTGGCTCGCGATGGTCAGTGATGGGAATTTTGCCATTAACAGACCAACCAACGAGAAGATGATGACTTCTGCAAAAACAATTCCACCGATTGGAAGCCCAAGTCGCAATACTTCTTTCATCCCTTTAAAATCATAAGGCTGCGGCTTCCACAATTGGAAAGGTGCTACCTTGGGATGCTTGCACAAGATCAAAACCGCAATAACCAGCAAGACCCAGTAGGCCAGAGAGGTTCCAAGTCCTGCTCCTGCTCCTCCCATCTCAGGAAAACCAAATGCCCCATAGATCAGGATATAGTTAAAACAAGCATTCAAAGGCAAGAGCAAGAGCATCAAGTACATGGATAGACGCGTCATTCCCAAAGTATCGAGGAAGGTCCGCACGATACTAAAGAGCAACAAAGGTAAGATTCCTAGAGAAAGGAAATATAAATAGCGAATGGCTATTTGGGCAACAACATTTTCTAAACCGATCTGCCTGAGAATCATGGGCGCAATCCCCCAAACAAAGCCTATTAAGAGAATGGCCATACCAAATGACATATAGAGGAATTGGTAAAAATCGCCAGCAATCCGTTCTTTATTTCCCTTGCCTAAATGATGCCCAACAATCGGCGTCAGCGCAGAGACAATCCCTGTCAGGAAAGTAAAAAATGGATTCCACAGACTGGTAGCTGTAGAAACACCAGCCAAATCAAGGGTCCGGTACTGACCAGTCATGGCTGTATCGACAAAGCTGGCTGAATAATTGGCTAATTGGTAGATTAAAATCGGCAAAAATAGACTCAAAAACAAGCGCAAGCGCTCTTTAAAGTGATAGGTTACATACATGATTCTAACTCTCTTCTCATCAAATAAGATTTTCTCCTCTTCCACTCTACTATATGTTTCCTTAAAAGTCAAAAAACCGAAGATCCAAGGACCTCCGGTTCATGTGAGATTAGTGTTTGTTGCGGTTTAAAATAGCATTGAGAACGATCGCCAAGACACTGGCAACGACAATTCCGTTAGCAAAGAACATTTGGAATCCTGT
The DNA here is from genome assembly GCF_030440045.1 of Streptococcus sp. SP8. NCBI lineage: Bacteria > Bacillati > Bacillota > Bacilli > Lactobacillales > Streptococcaceae > Streptococcus > Streptococcus sp. SP8. Next base: position 150,400 of record NZ_JAQFJL010000001.1, read on the forward strand.
TGGAAGGCCATTGAAGAGGGTGCTGTTGTTCAAACCAACCCCTGCAGCAATCGATACAGCAGCGATCAAGAAATTGTGCTCATTGTGTTCAAAATCAACACGCGCAAGAATCTGCATCCCTTGAATCGATACAAAACCAAACATGACTAGCATCGCTCCCCCAAGAACTGGACTTGGAATGATTTGTGCCAGAGCTCCAAACTTAGGCAGGAGACCAAGAAGAACAAGGAAACCAGCCGCATAATAGATTGGGAGACGAGTCTTGATACCAGACAATTTCACCAAGCCAACGTTTTGTGAGAATCCGGTGTAAGGGAAGGTGTTGAAGATACCGCCGAGAAGGACGGCCAACCCTTCAGCGCGATAACCATTGCGAAGGCGCGTGCTATTAATTGGATCTTTAGTAATATCAGAAAGAGCAAGATAGACACCTGTTGATTCCACCATAGAAACTGTTGCGATGATACACATCATTAAGATGGAGGTGATTTCAAACTTAGGAGCTCCAAAGAAGAATGGCGTTGGAACGTGAATCACTGGTGCTTGCGATACAGGTGTGAAATCCACCAAGCCCATAGAAGCCGCAATGGCAGTACCTGTGATCAAACCAATCAAAATTGAAATGGATTTAATAAAACCAGTCGTATAGATATTAACAACTAAAATGATGAGAATAGTCACCACAGCCAAAATCAAGCTTTGAACGGTTGGTTTTGGCGCATTATTTCCCATATTTCCAATCGCTACTGGAATCAAAGTCAAACCAATGGTTGTAATAACAGATCCCGTTACAATAGATGGGAAGAGATTGGCGATCTTAGAGAAGAAACCAGATACAAGGATGACATAAATCCCTGAGACAATCAAGGCACCAAACATGGCCCCACTTCCATGGCTAGCTCCGATCATGCTAAGAGGTGCTACCGACTGGAAGGCAACCCCAAGGACTACCGGAAGACCGATCCCAAAGTATTTATTGAGCTGCACTTGAAGGAAAGTTGCGACCCCACACATGAAGATATCTGTAGAGATGAGGTAGGTTAGTTGATGAGCGTTATAGCCCAAAGCTCCTGCGATCATGATCGGCACCAAAATAGATCCCGAATACATGGCCAAAAGATGTTGCAAGCCTAGAATGGCCGCCTGTGAATGGCTTTCTTGTTTTTGCATTAGATGTCTGCCTCCTTGAATACAACCTGACCATTTTCAAAACGGTCCAAACGTGCGAGGGATACAACTGGATATCCCAACTCTTCTAACAATCCCCGTCCATCTTGGAAGGATTTTTCAATCACGATCCCAATCGCTTCGACTTGAGCCCCGGCTTGTTCGATGATTTGAATCAAGCCTTTGGCTGCTTGCCCATTTGCAAGGAAATCGTCAATGATCAAAACCTTATCTGATGGATCCAAGAATTTACCAGCAATCGAAACTGTGCTGGTGACTTGCTTGGTAAAGGAATAAACCTCAGCCGTCAAGATGCCCTCATTCATCGTGATGTTTTTCGCCTTTTTAGCAAAGATCATGGGAACATCCAGTGCTTCAGCTACATAAAGGGCAGGTGCAATCCCAGATGCTTCAATGGTCACGACTTTGGTCACGCCAGCATCTTTGAACCGGTCCGCAAAAGTCTGACCAATTTCTTTCATCAATTTGAAATCCACTTGGTGGGTCAAAAAGGAGTCCACCTTGAGGATATTCTCACCTAAAACATTGCCATCTTTTAAGATGCGCTCTTCAAGTAATTTCATACTTCCTCCTACTTTTTTAAAAAATCCTCTACTTCATTCACAAAATACAAAAAGGCCTGCTAAGCAAGCCTTGAAATCTCTCTAGAAAGAGAAATAATCCCGACTTACTTATTGTTAGGTGTTCCGGCACCTTGTAGAAACATCACGCCTATTCGTGAAATAAATAAGTAATTCAATTAGTGTGCATCGCCATTCCAGATAGAATTCTTAACGATCACATAGTCAACATGTTTCAAATCTGCTAATTTTCGGCCTCCTGCATAAGAGATCGAACTTTGCAAATCTTGTTCCATTTCTGTCAAGGTATCTTGCAAATGACCCTTGGCAGGCAATAAAATCTTCTTACCTTCGACGTTTTTATAAGCACCTTTTTGGTACTCTGAAGCAGATCCATAGTACTCTTTGAAAGACTCTCCATCAATCTCTACTGTTTTACCAGGACTTTCAATATGTCCTGCAAAGAGAGAACCGATCATGACCATAGATGCCCCGAAACGAATCGATTTGGCAATATCACCATGAGTCCGAATACCACCATCCGCAATGATTGGCTTACGCGCTGCTTTTGAGCACCAGCGAAGAGCAGCCAATTGCCAACCACCTGTACCAAATCCAGTCTTCACTTTGGTGATACAAACCTTACCAGGGCCGATTCCGACCTTAGTCGCATCAGCTCCCGCATTTTCCAATTCACGAACAGCTTCAGGAGTTCCAACATTTCCAGCAATGACAAAGGTATCTGGTAATTCTTTCTTGATGTGTTGAATCATCCGAATGACACTATCCGCATGACCGTGTGCGATATCAATAGTGATGTACTCAGGCGCATCTGCCTTTAATTGACTCACAAAGTCGTATTCGTATTCCTTAACACCAACCGAAATGGAAGCGATCAAACCTTGATCATGCATGCGTTTGACAAAAGGAATCCGACCCGCTTCATCAAAACGGTGCATGATGTAGAAGTAACCACCACGCGCCAACTGCTCTGCGACATTCTCATCTAAAATCGTCTGCATATTGGCAGGAACGACTGGAAGCTTGAAGGTATGCTTTCCAAATTGGACGGTTGTATCTGCTTCTGACCGGCTATTGATGATACATTTGTTGGGAATCAACTGAATATCTTCATAGTCGAAAATAGGAAATTCATTTAACATAGATTGAAAAATCTCTTTTCTAAAAACTGACCTACCTATGCGCAAGCGCATCGCTACGTCTCTTGACGTTTCCTTGATAGATTATACCAAAGATACGGACCTAATGCAATGGGAATGATTTTATAGGAAATAACGTTCGGAAATTACAAGACAAAAACCCGTTTCAAAAAGAGAAACAGGTTTTATTTATGAACATTTTGGAGCCAATTGTTCACTTCTCTAGCTACAATTCCTGGCGCCTCTGTATACAGTTCGTGCCCCAAAGCATCTAGCAAGACTTGCTTGATCTGGGGATCTAGTTGCTTCAGAGCTTCTTTTCTCCATTCAGGTTCTTCTTGGTAGCAAGGTCCAATAAAAAGGACAGGCAGGTCCGCCAGTGGAATCTGGTAAGTCTTCATCTGACGCCGTAGGCGTAATAAGGCCAAAACCTTTTCTAGATCCAGATTTAACTCATATTGTTCACTCGCTGAATTCCAGCGATAGCTAGCCTCTACTGCTTTTCGCGCTATAGGCGTAGGATCTGCTCCAATACCAAGTTCTGATAACACAGCTTCTTCTAAAGTTGCAAAGACTTGCTGCTTCATGAAAGACGCCGTTCCTTCTAGTTCTTCTTCAAGAGGCAGGATCGTTTCCATATCCAGGTAGCCACCATCCAAGAGAATCAAAGCCTGGATCTGAGGAAACTCAGCAGCCAGATAACGAGCCAAATCTCCACCCAAGGAATGCCCTAATAAACCGATCTCTTTCGCCTGGCCGATCTGATCTTGAAACCAAGCACGAAGATCGTTTTCTGTCTGAATCATTTCCCTGTAGGGATCTAGAAAAGTCACAGGAAAGCCTAGTTTTTCAATAAGTGGAGCCAAATGGTAGCTATTGCTACCTAGGCCACCAATAAAATAATACTGCATGTGTTTTGTCCTTTCTTTTTCATTCTATTTCATTGGTTAGCGCTACTCTCTCGCGTCTCCTTTATGGAGTTCCGTATTATAAACAATTTCTGCACCAGGGCTTCCTTTATCATCCTTTACGACTCCTATTAACTGACCATCTTCTACTAATAATTCAATATTTTCATCTGTACTACTTGCCTCTGTGAGTATAGCTCTCTTAGGCAAATGCTCCTCATTTGAAACGTCTACAGGTTTGCCATTTGAGTCCAGTAACTCAATGACTTCATTGCCACCTCCATCAAAATCAAGAACAATGTCTGAAATCAATCCATAACTTAATGGAATAAATTTCTTTATTTTATCTCCCAGAGTAGCTTTATTTCCATACTTGTCATAGATCGTCGGACGCACATAGGCATTTGAGAATGTTGACCCTTCTTCAGTAACGTAGATTGGGGAGAACTCAATCTTCTCAATCCCAGTATAGTGTTCTTTGATGTAGGTTCCGATTTGTTCTTCTAGCAAAAGAAAACCATGCTTATAGAGCTTTGTTGTTTTCGGTCCAAGATTCGGCTTCGTTAGTTTATTGTAGACAAAGTAACTACCGGATAGGATGAAAATTAAAATAGCAATGATCTTTACCCACTTTCTGCTCATCAGTCGCTCCTCCTTCTATCTACTTCAGTATAGCATATTTGGTTGGCTTTCCATCGCTATTCCTAACGAAACGGAATATAAAGATTTGAAATGTGGCGAAATTTTAAAGCATTTCACAGTCTCATGAAATACTTTTAAACTGTATTATTTTTATATGAATAGAAGACTAGTTCCTTCAGTTTTCTTGGTCTCTTCAATCCAATATTGCTCCTCTTTGGGGATCAAATGATCAAAACGTCCTGAAAAAAACTTCCATCCGTTTGGCACATATCTTTCGTAGTTTTTCATCCCCAGATGGTTTGAATAAAATTCTTCTTTATCAAAATCGATGAAAAGATCCGGAAGCAAGGCTTTTCCTTCCAGAATAATCTCTGAATTCAAGTTCTCCTCTTCCATTGAACGTTTGATCATTGAGATCAATTCTTCAACCGTCACCTTCAGCCAATCATCTTTATACATTTCTAAGTAGCTCTCAAGATTGCTTTTTGTAATCACATGAAGATTCTGCTGAATCTCAGGTAAATAGGAGAAATCAACATCCAGACCTGCTTCTTGGTATGCCTGAATATATTTATCGATATCCATTGTCCACATTTCGTTTGAACAAATATACCAGTTAAACTGATGATTTGCAATAACCCCAACAATATTTATTTCTGGTTTCTCTATCAATTGGTCTTTATTCACTAGTTTTTTCTCCCCTTCTCCTATCTACTTGTTCCGAACTGACAATAGGACTTACTTACCAAACATTATATATCTATGATACCGAATTATATTTTGACAAGCAAGTTAATGACCGAGTCGCTAACAAAAAAGCCAGCTAAAAGGGTTTAGCTGACTGATGTCATATCTAATAAATCTTTCTCTGCTCGATCATCTAGCAGAGAAAGCAAGTATCCCACATTCTCTTATATTCTATAAAACAAAAAAGCACTCTGCAAAAACAGAGTGCTATCGTCTTTAATACTTTATATTCCGTTCGACAAACTTGAAGTTGTTTACTTACAGTACTCCTCTATTTTGTAGCTATATTCTTTTAGAAGTCCCCGTGAATAAATTTTTTTATTTTTTGAATCTCTAACTTCATTCCAAAGGATAGCCGCAACTTTTAACTTGTTGGAGTAATGATTGCTAAATTCATCGGCACAAAAGTCTTTTAGAAATTGATTCCATTGGCAAGCTGAATTATCATACTTGGCGTAGTCTGACTCTCCATAGTATATTTTAATCATATCTTGGATTGTAAAATTTATGTTGTTGTCCCGTTTTACTTTTCTCCAAGCAGTTGCCATATCAGCATTAAACTTAAACGGATTAACACCTGTTACAGCTGAAAAATAATCACGAAATTTCTGATTAAAGGAAAACCCACATTCAAGTAATGATGTATTTAGGGTTATTATTTCGGTTTGATTTTTGTTTCTTTTCCTCAAAACTTTTTCTACTCTATTTCCCCTAAAATATTGTTCTATAATATGATTTAATTCTTTTTTTGTACATCTGTATTCTAATCCAAGGTACTTACAAATTTGTGAAAGCTCTTCTCGATACCAGTAGTATCTGTTAAATTCTTCAAATGATTTTATATCTCTAAAATCAGGTCTATGTTCTTCCAAATGCTCGCCTCTACAACTCCAAATTTATCTCATTATACCATAGATAATAAAAGTCATATCAATTTATACCCATGCCACATAAAGCTATAACAGAATATATTACAATCTTGTAATTACTGTATTTCTATTAAGCTTAACATTCTTATAAAATAAATAAGAAAAACAAACGATATAGTCCATCACTAGTAACAAGAAATACTAGAAGTTGAAAGATATAAAAACATTTAAATGGAAAGCATAGCAATAAACAAAACAGTCAGTAAAACGATGGTTTTGTTGTGTTGTTTCACTTGCTTTCTAATTTCCTCTTTTGACTTTATCCGCAGACGCCCTTTGTATTTTGATTTAGTCATGGAACTTCTAATAAGTTCGCTGACGTCCGTACTCACTTAAGGAAAGTTTTTTATATGACTTTATCTTCAATCTGAGACCGTTAAAACCTCTTTGTTTGAATCTTTCTAACTGAATTGGACACAAAAAATCCACTCACTCGGGGTGAAATGGATTGTTTCTTCATTAACGGTTCAACAAGAAATTGAACAATTTTTCGACAATTTTTACGACCAACCAGCATAAGAATCCGATATAGCTAAAATAGAAAATGAGTGACAAAATCGTAATAATCATGGTTTCCTCCTTCGTCGATTGCAAGTACTTGTCTTATTATACCTTTTTATGCAATCGAACTCAATAGAATTTTGAAAATTGTCTGATTATTCTTTTTCTTCTTTAGCTTCTTTGGCGTCTTGATCTGCTTCTTCACTGCCTTTATTGACAGCTGTCTTAAATTCAGCAAACATTTTGCCGATGGACTGGCCCAATTCTGGCAGGCGTTTTGGTCCAAAAATCAAGAGGGCGCCCAGGATGATGATGATCAAACCTGGTGCTCCAATATCACGTAAAATTCCCATTAGTTTCTCCTTTTTCTTGAATAGATGACTTTACTGATGGCGACACTGACTTCAAATAAGAGGATCAAAGGGAGTGTCATGGCCAAGTCACTGATAAAATCCGCAGGGGTTAGCACGACGGCTAAGACCAGCAGGACAAAGTAAGCGTATCGTCGGTAGGTTATTAAAAACTGTGGTGTCAAGAGCCCAATCGAGGTCAGAAAAGCGACTAAAACTGGTAACTCGAACAAGACTCCTAAAGGTAAGGTGGTGTGCCATAAAAAGGTTAAATAATTTTGCGCCGTCAATTGGGTATCAAACAGTCCTTCTCCCAAGCGCATCAAGACCTCTAAAATAGCTGGGCTGACAAAGAAATAACCAAATGCAAGCCCTAGCACAAAGCAAATAAAGCTAGCTGGGATGTAGGCAAAGACTGCACGCGCCTCCTTCTCCTTCAGAGCCGGCCTTACAAATTGCCAAATCTGGTAGACAATAAAGGGCAAGGTCAGGCTAAAAGCTGTGAGATTGGCCAGCGATACATAGATCCAAAGGATATCATTTGGACCCAGTACCAGCAATTTTTGATGCAGGCTAGCGGTCAAGATCTGGTAGAGTTCTCCAGCAAAAACAAAGGCTACGATGAAGACGATAATATAACACAAGACCACTGCGATCAATCGTTTTCGAAATTCGACCAAGTGCTCGACAATGGTCATTTCATCTGCTCTACTCTTTGCCATGTTGTCTCACCGTGATAAGGGCGATCAGGGCCACAAAGAGTAGTTGGGGAAGAAGAACTTCCCAGCTTGGATAGATCCCTGCCCAATCGATGGTTGGAAGTCCATTGACCAAATGACTAGGTAGGATATTGGTCAACTGAAGGGCGTGGATGCTGACACCGAGCATCTTGAAGGCCAAGGCGTAAATCAACCACGTCAGAATGAAAAAGATCCGATGAGGTTGGATAGCTTGACTGGCCTTGGTCATCGCCACTGCAATGATAATGAGAACGGCTACGGCAAGCCCGATTCCTAGTATGAAATGAGCGGTTGTAATCCGTGGAATAATCCCAACGTAGAAGAGAATGGTCTCAGCCCCTTCACGAAAGACTGCTAAGAAACTGAGGGCAAACATAGAAACAAAACTTCCTGTAGCCGTTACCGTCTTCATCTGACGGTCCATAAAGGCATTCCACTGTTTGACAGAGGACTTGCTGTGTAGCCAAATTCCAATGAGGATCATCATGACCACAGCGAAAATCCCAACGCCCCCTTCAATGATTTCCCGGTTAGACCCCGAAGTAACAGCAGGAAAAGCTACTTGCAAAACAAGAGCGATCGCTGCGCTGGCAAGAACCCCCGCAGCAGCTCCACCGTAAACCCATTTAAGGCCTTTCCTCATCTTAGTGGCTTTAAGGGTCGTTACAAGCGCCATGACGATCAGAAGAGCTTCTACTCCTTCACGCAGAAGAATCAACATGGCGTCAAAGACGTTGTAAGAAGCTGTCGTATCGATCGCAGACAGGTCCTTGATCAAGGCTTGTAATTTCTCTTGATAGGCCTTTTCTTTCCCCTTGACCATAATGACCGGGGATTCGCTCTCTACGCGCGTGTAGAGACTGGGATTGGTCGTGCTAACATCTCCCTCGATGGTTGGCCAGATGGTGATGAACTGCTTCATAGTTGCTGCAGCAGATTTATCGTCGCCGGATTGGAATTGGCTTTGCGCCTTCTCCAAAAGCTTGATCCCATCTTTTAGTGTCAAATCCGTACTAGCACTGCTAATCGCTTCTCCTTTTACAAAGGCATCAATCCCATTTTTTAGGTCATCATAGGAGGACTGGATGCTGGTGAAGTCGGTAGGCTCTGTTTCAATGCTACTACGTAAGAGCGAAATGGCCGTCTCGATTTTGCCATAGTAGGCTGTGCTGTGATCCCTTACCACCGCTTCGTTTCGTGTCCAGGTATTATTGAGATCTGCATAGGTTTGACGGGTTTTATCTAGATCCTTAGCTGTAATGGCATCTTGTAGGTTCTTAAAATAAGGAGCGAGGCGACTCACGAGTTTGTCTTTTTCCGCCTCTAAATCGACCGGATTTTGCTCTTTTTCAAAAGCTAGCAAGGCTGATGAAATCTTGGTGAGATCCTCTTTGGTTACCTCCCCTTTTATAGCTAGAGCTTGGCTAACTTTTTTTCCTGCCTTGGAATCATGGTGATCTTTGGATTCAAAATTATCCTGAATCTCAGCGATTAATGCCTTGGCCTTATCCTGGTTCTTATTTTCTACAGCGGTTGTTGCATCTGTGATCTTGATAAAGAGATCGCTATAAGAGTCTGCAGCCACTGGATGAGTCCAGAACAAGGCTAGAAGGCCTAACAAGATCAAGAGTTTATTCAAAGAGTGCTTGACCAAGATAGCCTCCTTTCTCTACGCCTGCAAAGCAAGCAAAGAGTCCACTTCCGATATGGGTGATGTACTCGTTCATTTTATCCTCTGCACCTAGATTGGTTTGGATTTTAACAAAACTGTTTGGATCTTTTTGAAAGGCGATAAAAATCAAGCCTGCATCAAATTGCCCAGTCTGTTCATTGATGCCATCCGAATAGGAATAAGAACGCCGTAAAATCGGACGATCCACTTCTTTGGCCAAACGGACATGTGAATCTACTGGTAGTTTAGATAAATCTACTTCATCAAATTCGTTGGTTTTCCCAAAGGGAGCGCCTGACTCCTTGTAGCGACCAAAGGTGTTTTCTTGCTCCTGCAAATTGGTCCGGTCCCAAGTTTCCAAGTGCATTTGGACTAGGCGAAGAGCCATATAGGAACCACCCTTCATCCAGTCCTTACTGTCAGTCCAGACGACCTTATCAAAGTCCTTCTCCGTCGTGACATTTGCTGTTCCATCCTTGAAACCAAAGAGGTTACGCGGCGTTTCTTTTCTGTCACCAATCGCCGCAAAACCGGACTTGCTCCACTTCATGGTGATGGTATTGCGACCTTTGCGGATGAGATTTCGCACCGCATGAAAGGCTACTTGCTCATCGTCTGCACAGGCCTGAATGACGATATCACCACCTGTGTATTTGTCCTGCAACTGCTCCTTTGGAAATGGAGGCAAATCACGAAAGAGCTTGGGACGTTTGGACTCCAAACCTAATTTCTTGAGAAAGCTAGCAGAGACACCAAACGTCAGACTCAAGCGATAGGGGTTGAGTCCTACTGTTTCACCTGTATCCGTTGGCGGCAAGAGGGCATTGGCGCCATCTTTTTTAACCAACTGTCCTTCGACTAATTTACTACTATAGTCAGTCCAGTCTTTAAAAAGCTGGATGACTTCTTTTTTGTCCGTCGTGTGAAGATCCAGCACCACCAAGTAGCAAGCCTTCTGCATGGCCGTCGTAATCCCGGCTTGATGCTTGCCATAAAAGGAGATATCTTCATCCCCATCATAAGCTTTTTTACTGGAACTGTCTTGATTAGCGAAAAAAGCAGATGCACCAGAGAGGCCCAGCGCTAGACCAGCCCCTCCAATACCTGCTTTTTTAAGAAATTCACGACGGTCCATTTTTTTATCTAAAAATTTTTCGTCAGCCATTTTTCTTATTTCCCATCTAAAATCACACCCATTTGAGACAAAGGTTCACCAAGTTTGGTCACCGCTTCAGCCAATTCCTTGGTATCTTCCTTGGTCAAATCTGTGTAAGACTTGTAATTTGTTTCATCAGTCATGTGTTTGTCCAATAAATCATTGACATTTTTGAATTCTGCTTCCAAGGTTTTAACCAACTTGGCATCTTTTTTCTCAATCAAAGGTTTAAAGAGAGAGAAAATCTTTTCAGCTCCTTCAATATTGGCACGGAAGTCGTACAGATCTGTATGAGAGAAGACTTCTTCTTCACCCGTGATCTTTTGCGTTGCCACTTCATTGAGCAGATCAACAGCCCCAGTTAGCATCACATCAGGAGTCACATCAACGGTTGCGATCTTAGCTTTCAACTCCTTGATATCGTTCACCAGTTGGTCTGCATATTTGTCAGTGCCATCTGTGGTATTGTTTTCCCAAAGGATACGCTCAATCCGATGGAAACCTGACCAGCCATCTTCTGATTTATTTTCATCCACATAGTCCACCAAACGGTAGTCAATCTTCACATCAGACTCCCCAAAGGTTTCAGCAATCGGTTCTGAGCGTTCATAGGCCATGCGGATCAAGGGATATTGTTTTTTAGCTTCTTCCAAATTCCCAGCTTTTAGGGTATCTCGGAAACCTTCTGTATCCTTGAGCAATTGGTCGATTTGCATTTCAACAAAGTCTTTGTATTCAGCTGTCGCATTGTCCAAGGTCTTCTGGTCAGCCTTTGACAACTGCACCGTTGAGCTGGTTTGCGTCTTTTGACTGGACTGTTTGCTACTAGAATTCGCACACCCTGCTAAAAGAGCAACACTCAATAAGAGTAGACTATATTTTTTCATGAAAGACTTCTCCTCATTTGTTCTTGCCCTTATTTTACCAGATATTTTCTCATTTTTCAATAATTGTCTGAAAATTTAATAATAGAAAAACTTTTCTGAGAATCGGTCTTTTACAAAAGAATATCCTTGACCCGTCCGATTTCGGATTCTTTCACCACCACAAAGATGCTATCCCCTAGATACAAGCGGGTTGCACCATTGACCGTATAGCTCTTACCGCTTCGCATTTGCGTAGTAATCAAAATATCTTGGGGGAGTTCGAGTTCATGAACTTGTTTTCCTGCAATCTTTTCGGATACAGGAATCTCAATTAAGGTCAGTTCTCCTTCTTCTTCTTGCGCCTTATCTGGCAAGAGTTGCTCCAGCATGGCTTCATAGACTGGCGCACCATGGAAGAGATCCATAATCATATAAGCAACCAAGGTGACCATCCCTAGTGGCATTAAACTTCGAATATCGCCTACCATCTCTGTCACTAAGATCATCGCTGTTAAAGGAGCTTTCGAAATGGCCCCAAAATACCCACTCATTCCTAAAATAATGAAGAGAGGAAGCTGATTTTGAGAGATAAAGCCAATGTTTTGAAGGAAAGTTCCAACGATGGCCCCTAACAGCGATCCTAATGCTAGTATAGGCAGGAAGATTCCGCCAGGTAGACCACTACCATAGCTCAACATACTCCAGATAAAACGGATCGTAAAATAGAGAAGGATGGTCAGCACTGGATACGGTACTCGAGCTAAATCCAAAACCAATTGGTTCCCGCCACCAAGAATTTGTGGAAGGAAATAGCCGATTGGAAGAATCGAGACAAAGGCAAATAAGGAAGAGTAATGAGAGGGAACATGAAAAATCTTCTCAAGTAAACGATACAATCGACCGATATTCAGCACCACTACTTCATAGACATAACCTGCTGCCCCTAAAAAGATTCCAAGAAAAAGGTAAATCCAGTACTGAGACAAATGGAGTGGCGGAATATTTTGCGGCATATGAAGTACGGGTGTTTGACCAAAGACATTGAGTGAAATAAAATTAGCCGTCAGACTAGCGGCCAAGGTCGAAATCCAAAAGAATCGAGAAAAATGATGGTAGACCTCCTCAACCACAAATAAAAGTCCTGCTATAGGTGCATTAAAGGCGGCTGCAAGACCTGCAGCCGCTCCACTTGCAATCAAAGACCGCTCCTCAACTGGGCTGACCTTCAAATGATGGGCCACTCCTTTTCCACCCATAGCCCCTAATTGAATACTAGGACCTTCACGACCAAGCATCAAGCCACTTCCGATGGCCAAGACACCTAAAATATACTTCTTCCACAAGGTATCCCACCAGCTCACCGCCAAAAGACCCTTGAGCTCTGCTTCGACTTGCGGAATTCCCGATCCCTTGATATCCCGATTGGTGCTTATGAGACGACCAGCAATCAGTACGATCACCCCATACCCCAACAGCATCGCCAGCAAATAAAGTGGTTGACCAGACATCTCCTTGTAGACGCCTTGAACAAAATGAAAAATATGTTCGATCAAAAAACGAAAACTCGAGACGACACAGCCCACAACGATCCCAACCAGAACACCTCTGACAATATGGGCTACAATCGAACTAGAGGCAAAATGAAATTCCTTTTTTAAGGCTTCTTCTTTAGCAGACATTCCCTAACTCCTTCAAACTCTTATCCTATTCATTATACCTTATTTCACTGCCTCTGAATACATGAAAAATCAGAAAAAAACAAAACCACCCTTGATAGTTTTGTTTAGAATGTAGACAAACCATTTTATCAAGTAAAATAAGTTAAGAAATTCTACAAAGAAATATAAGTACATTCTATTTATGGAACGAATAAAGAAAAGTCGAAACTTTCCGCTGTGAGAAAAGAGCCTGAAACAATACAGTTTCAGGCTCTCGGAATTATTGAGACCTTAGGCTCAATAATTAGTCATAGAACTTCTACGAAGTTCGCTGACGTCCGTACTCACCTAAGGAAAGTTTTAATATAAACTTTAGCTATTATTCAGCAGTTAAAGCTGCCATTGTGATGTAGTTGTAAGGTTTGTTGAAGTGTGGCAAGAAGAACAAGTCTGTCAAGGCTAACTTATCAATCGTCACGTGTTCTTGAATCGCAAGTGAGAACATGTGGATGGCCATAGAGATGGAAATATCACGGGATACCATTTGAGCACCAAGAATTTTACGAGTGTCTTTATCATACACAATCTTAATAGCAACTTCATGGTTATCATGTTTAATAAATTCAGGTTTTTGAAGGTCGTTAAAACCAGTTTCTCCAGCATTGAAGCCAGCAGCTTTTGCTTTTTCAAGTGTCAAACCAGTTGAAACCATGTGAAGGCCGTAGATAGAGATACCGTTAGAACCTTGAACACCGATTCCTTCCAATTCATGACCGGTCGCATTGTAGGCACCAACAATACCTGAACGAACCGCATTAGATGCAAGTGCGATGTAGCTCATTTCACCACGTGCATTGTCATAGATAGTCGCACAGTCACCAACTGCATAGACACCTGGAAGTGACGTTTCTTGTTTCTTATCGACAAGGAAGGCACCGTTGCGGAAGAGTTCAATCTTACCATCTGCAAGAGCTGTATTTGGACGGAAACCAACAGCCAAGATGACCATGTCTACATCGAAGGTTTCTTTATCAGTTACAAGACGTTCTACCTTACCATCTCCTTCAACTGCTTGAACAGTTTGTCCAAGAGCCAAACGGATGTTGTGGTCTTCCAAGTTTTTCGCCATGATGTCTGTAAAGTCTTTGTCATAGTAGCCGTTTAAGACAGTGTCTACGATATCCACCAAGACAACGTCTTTACCAAGACGTTCGAAGGCTTCAGCAAGTTCTACACCGATGTAACCACCACCAACTACGGCAATACGGTTCAAGTGTTTGCTGTTGTCTTTCAATTTTTCGATCACTTCTTCAGCATTTTGATACAATTTAACGAATTGTAGATTTTCAAGAGTCGCTTTAAATTCACGGTTTCCTGAAACAAGTTCCACACCTTTAATTGGAGGAATGATTGGTGTTGAACCAGTCGCAAAGATCAATTTATCATATGTTTCTTTGTGTTCTTTACCATCTACTTCTGCTGTTACGACTTTTTTATCATAATCAATCGAAAGTACAGGTGAATTCATATAAACACGAGCACCTTTTGCTTCCAATTTTTCTTTATCTGAGTAGAAGAGACCTTCAGGACCATCGATTTGCTCACCGATCCAAAGTGCCATACCACATCCTAGGAAAGAAATGTTTGAGTTTTGGTCAAAAACTACAATTTGGTTTTCATTTCCAAAATTATCTAGCATTGTGTTGATACAAGCTGTTCCGGCATGGTTTGCCCCTACAACAACGATTTTACTCATAGAATAAATCCTACCTTTAATTTAATTTACCCCTTGAGTATATCATAAACTTGGCATCGTTTACAATGGATTTGCTCAGTATTTGTGATTTTTTTTTCAATTTTTTGAAATCAAATTTTCACATTCTTCAACAAATGTCAAATAATTTGCTTGAAAAGGATTGTGAAAACGGTCTCTTTCTGATATACTATAAGTAAGTGAAAATTGGAAAGGATAGATTTTTAGTGAACCTAAGCAGTCGATCCGAACGTCTGATGGGAACCACCATCACCGTTTCGATCTTTCACCCGCAAGCGGATGAAATTTTAGCACAATGCTTTGAACTTCTCCGTACCTATGAACATCGCTTTAGTGCAAATGATACTAGTTCCGAACTAATGGTGGTCAATCATCAGGCTGGTATTAGACCTGTTCAGGTCCATCCAGAACTTTTTGAACTGATTACATTAGGAACGATACATAGCCAAGCGAAAGATAGCCATATGAACATCGCGATCGGTCCTCTTGTACAGACCTGGCGGATAGGATTTTCTGACGCCAGACGGCCTGAATCAGAAGAAATCGAGCAAGCTCTCTTAACAATTGATCCCGAACAGATCCAACTAGACCAAGAAAGCCAAACAGTTTTTCTAAAGCGTCCTGGAATGAAGATCGATTTAGGTGCTTTAGCAAAAGGCTATAGTGCTGATTTGATTGCTACTTTTCTAAGAGAGAAAGGTATCTGTGATGCTTTGATTGATTTAGGTGGCAATATCCTTACACTAGGTCAACACCCTATTAAACAACAGCCTTGGCGGATTGGTATTCAAAATCCTGTTGAATCGAGAGGTCAGCATCTACTGGTTCTATCGATTGAAAACAAGTCTGTGGTTACCTCAGGGATCTATGAGCGCCATTTAGAAGTCGATGGTCAGTCATTTCACCATATTTTTGATAGTCAGACAGGCTATCCAGTCGAGACAGATTTGGCTAGTATCACTATTATTTCCGATCGATCTGTAGACGGAGAAATCTGGACCACACGGCTGTTTGGGGAAGCACCAGCTTCCATTTTAGACATTGTTAACTCACTGCCTGGTATCGATGCTCTTTTGGTATCGCAATCAGGCAAGATTGCCTATACCAATGGGCTTCAAACTTATTTATAATTTCGCTATCAGAAAGGATCTTCCATGACTAAACTTATTGCGATCGTTGGAACAAACTCAAAACGTTCTACAAACCGTAAACTACTTCAATATATGCAAAAACATTTTGCTGATAAAGCTGAGATTGAATTAGTTGAAATCAAAGATATTCCTGTCTTTAATAAACCAGCTGACAAACAAGTTCCTGAAGCTGTTTTGGAAATTGTTGCCAAAATCGAAGAGGCTGATGGAGTGATTATTGGTACTCCAGAATATGACCACTCTATTCCAGCAGTCTTGATGAGTGCTCTAGCATGGCTTTCTTACGGAGTCTTTCCATTGTTAAACAAACCGGTTATGATCACTGGTGCATCATATGGTACTTTAGGATCATCACGCGCCCAACTACAACTTCGTCAAATCTTAAATGCTCCAGAAATTAAAGCAAACGTCCTTCCTGACGAATTCTTACTTTCACATTCTTTGCAAGCATTTGACAACTATGGAGATTTGGTAGATTTGGACATCATTCAGAAATTAGATGCCATCTTTGATGATTTCCGTCTGTTTGTAAGGATTACAGACAAACTGCGTAATGCTCATGAATTACTTCGCAAAGATGCTGAAGAATTTAACTGGGAAAACTTGTAAGATAGGAGACTGAAAAGAATGAAATTTGTTGGACTTGTAGGATCAAACTATGATCAATCTTATAACCGTAAACTCTTGGAATTCATTCAACGCAAATTTAAACTCAAATTTGAATTGGAAGTTCTAGAAATCGACGAAGTTCCAATGTTTAACCAAGATGAAAAATGGGACGAAAGTTTCCAATTGCGTCTCTTATACAATAAAATTAATCGTGCAGACGGGGTTATTATTGCAACTCCTGAGCATAACCATACGATTTCTGCAGCTCTCAAGTCTGTCCTTGAATGGCTCTCTTTCGAGGTACATCCATTTGAAAACAAACCGGTTATGATCGTCGGTGCTTCTTACTATGATCAAGGGACTTCACGTGCGCAAGTTCACCTCCGTAAGATCCTCGATGCCCCAGGTGTCAATGCTTATACCCTTCCAGGAAATGAATTCCTTCTTGGAAAAGCAAAAGAAGCTTTTGACGAAGACGGCAATATCATTAACGAGGGAACCGTCAAATTCCTTGAAACCTGCTTGGATAATTTTATGAAATACGTTGAGGTTGTATCGAAATTGAAAAAACCAAAACCAATTGAACCAGAAGACTTGGATTGTAATCATCCAATCGCTACAACTGTTACTGAAGTCGATCCTGACGATCCAAATTGGGTAGAAAAAGTAGCTGAAATCACTGGTGCCGTTTCCGGCGATACCTATGTCAAACTCGACCACGGTATCCTAACCGTTAACCAAATTGATATGTTCTTAAAGGCTATGCCATTTGAATTGACCTATGCCGATGATAACAACCAATTCCTCTACTACAATAATGCCCATCAAGATCCTGATACCATGTTTGCCAAACGCGTGCCACCTCAATCAGGAAGCCGGATGTCAACCGTTCACGGCTCCCTTCCACCAGCACGTATGAAAAACGTTGAATGGGTAATCGGCACTCTTCGCAACGGAAACCAAGAATATGTTCGAACTATTGTTCCAGGATCTCCTGAAGGCGTGATCAACACCCACAACTACCAAGCTATGTATTATGAAGATGGTTCTTACGCTGGTATCAATGAGATTGTCTTCAACTTCAAACCATGGTTGGACTGGTACCTACAAACAACAGGACAACGTCTAGTTGGCGGAAGCGGTCCATTTGCTCCTGCTGGTGGCCATGGCGATTCAGATGCAACTTCTGGTGCTTCTGATGCTGGAGGACACAGTGATGGAGCTGCTGATGCTACATCTGGTGCAAGCAACTAAGAAACTAGAAAAAAATGAAGCTTCGTGCTTCATTTTTTTATTGTAACTCTTTAATGATCTTCTTAGCATCGTCGTTTGAAATAACCCCTAATTGGACATGTCCAATTTTCCCATGACTGTCTATAAAGACTTCTGTAGGAATAGAGCGAACCTGATAATCTGCAAATGCAGAACCGTCTGGATTGTACAAGACCGGTACGGACTTGTAATCTTGTTGATCAAACCATTTAACGAATTCTTCTTCTGTTTTTTCACCTTGGAGTCCTGGTGCCATAATGGTTAGAATTTCAAAGTCTCTATCCGAATCCTTGACCAATTTCTCTAATTCAGGCATACTTTGCCGGCAAGGTCCACACCAGGTTGCCCAAAATTTCAAATAGACTTTTTTGCCTCTATAGTCTGAAAGTTTGACCGTATTCCCCTTCATATCCTTTAGTTCAAAGTCACTAGCGTCTTTTCCTACCAAAGGATTCTTATTCGTTGTTGTATTCATTGTTGGCTGATTGCCCATACTACTCTCGCTGGATTGATCCATGGAACAAGCTGACAGCAAAGCTAGAGAAAGTACTGAGAAACAAGCGTATTTAAAATCTTTCATCATGCGTTAAACCTCCGGATTATTTTATGAAAAGATAGATGACAAACTGTTCAATTGTCCCAAAAGTAAGAGAATTCCCATCAGAATAATGATGGCTCCGCCGATTTTCTTCAGCAACAACAAATGGGGTTTGAGACGATTAAAGTAAGGTAGGACCAGACTAGATGCTAAGGCCAACAGTAAAAACGGAAGAGCCATTCCCAAGGTATAAACAAGGAGATAAATAGCTCCCATAAGAGCATCTTGCCCATCCGATGCTGCTAGAGCAAGAACTGATCCCAATACAGGGCCGATACAAGGCGTCCAACCAAAACTAAAGCCAAGACCAAGGAGAAAAGCTGAAAACAACTCATTCTTCTGTTTGTTGGCTCCAAAATCCATTGTTTTTTGCTTCTCAAGGAAATGAAAGTGAAAGACTTCCATCTGATGAAGACCAAGGATAATGATGAGGGCTCCCATCAGATAACGGAACCAATTGGTGTACATGATCTTTCCAAGCAAGCCCGCTCCAAAACCAATGAGGAGGAAAATAACAGAAATACCAGCAATAAAACATAGGGTTTTCAGCAAGCCATGCCAGCGAATTTTTTTCCCGAACAATTGGATAGCCTTTTCCTGATCACTTCCTAGCAAGATTCCAATATAAACAGGTAGCAAAGGAAAGACACAGGGAGAAAAGAAAGACAGAATACCCGCAAGAAAAACTGTCAATGAAAAAATGATTGGATTCATAGTTCACTCCGTATATTGATATGCTACATTCAGTATAACATTGACTGACAAAAAATAAAAATTTCTGCTACGTTTTTTTACTAAAGTTTGGATTTAGATACTAGTTTCAAAAGAAAGACCCTAAAGCCAATAACTTTAGAGTCTAAGTTGTGGTGAAAAACTAAAAGAATATATAAGGCACATTCAAGTATACATTGAAACTTTCCGCCGTGAGAAAAGTGCTAGAAACAGTGATGTTTCTAGCACTCGGGAGTTTTGAAACCTTAGATTCAAAACTAAGTCATGGAACTTCTATGAAGTTCGCTGACGTCCGTACTCACCTAAGGAAAGTTTCTAAGAAGATATTATCTTCAATCTATTTCTAAAGCATAAAACTTTAGAGTTTCTAATATAACTTATTCTTCTGCCGTTTGTTTATTTGGTAATACGAGCGATAAAAGAATTCCGATAACTACTGGCACTAACCATGGAAGAGATTGAGCCGCAAATGGAAGCAAAGCAATCCACTTTTCTACAAGTGAAATTTTAAAGGTACTTGCCAGAACACTCGCAACAGAGACCAAGCTGGCCAAGAAAATAGTCAGTTGCATTCCTGGTTTTGAAAGAGCCACAAATTTATTCACTATCACAATCAATACAATGGTAATGGTGATTGGGTAAAGAATCATCAAGACTGGCAATGAGAAAGCAATAATGGCATTCAAGCCTAGGTTGGCAATCGCAAAACCAATCAAAGTGAAGACACTTGCATAGACCTTGTAAGAGACCTTAGGGAAGGTGCTATGGAAGAATTCACTGGTAGAGACGATCAAACCAGCGGTTGTGGTAAAGCAAGTTACCGTCACCATTCCTGCTAGAAAAATCTGAGCAGTCGGACCAAAGATCGCTTTGGTCGCTTCTGATAATACATACACCCCTTTATTGGTATCAGATGCCATAACAGAAGCCGGAATTGGAAAATGATTCCCCAGATATCCTAAACCGATATACAGCACACTAAAACCAAGCGCTACGACAATCCCAACCAACCAAATGGTCTTGATGTATTCTTTCTTACTTGAAAATCCAAGTTGATTCAAGGTAGTCACTGCGATCACACTAAAGGCAACAGATGCCAAGGCATCCAAGGTATTGTAGCCCTCTAAAAATCCTTGCCCAAAGGCAGAAGCCTGATAGGCTTTTGTAGCCACCATTGGAGCATGTCCACTGTATTTTAGAGCTCCAAGAACGACCAAGATCAAAATGAGAATCGCAAAGATTGGAGTCAATATACGACCGATCCGATCTAGAATCTTAGATGGATTCAAAGCAATCAGAAAGGCTAACAAAAAGTAGACCAGGGTAAAGATGAAAAGTGCTAAACTGGCATTCATTCCACCTAATAAGGGGGCTGTCCCCACTTCGAAAGATACCGTCGCCGTTCTTGGAATGGCAAAGAAAGGACCAATTGAAAGATAAAGCGCAACTAAGTATACTATCGCAAAAATAGGTGAAATCTTACGAGAAATCTCATGAATATAGCCTTTGGGATTAAGCGTCCCGATAATCAAGGTCACAATGGCAATTCCCACACCTGAAAGGACAAACCCAGCAATAGCTGGCCAAAATTGATTACCCGATAAAGCACCAAGAGCCGGTGGGAAAATCAGGTTTCCAGCACCAAAAAAAATACCAAACAGTAATAAACCTGTCAGGGAACCTTTTCGTAACATACGATCTCCTTAAAAAAACGATAATCTTAACTTTATCAAATTCATTTGAAGAATGCAACTTATTTGCATGAACAATCCGCTATTTCTATCAGTCATTATGGTACAATGGATGTAAGATTTTACGAGGGGCAAAACATGTATCTATATCTATTCTGGTTATTTCCAGCTCTTATCTTTTTATTGTTCTTTATGAGTGATCGCAGAAGACTGTTCAATGCTTATCTATTTTCGATAAACCTAGGACTTCTTCTACTGATTTCTGCATTTTTACTAGTCGTTCGAACTGAGCTATGGTTTAATCAACAAATTGCAATGATTGTCTTTGTAGTGATTTCCATCCTCGTTTTTCTCAGCGTTATTTTCTCCTCTCTTTTTCTTCTCTTTAACGGCCGTCAAATGATGACTTTTGAAGGAAAAAGACTGTCCAACCTCCTCTCTCTGCTCTATGGACTGTTTATTATCGGAGCTTTGGCACTTCATTTTCTACCTTATTTCCCAGGGAATGACATCCTCATTTATCTGACTGACTTTGCCCTGTTTTACATGACCTTTCTCTACCTCTCTTATGTATCCTATGGGACCTTTTGCAATCTCTTTCCGGTTCGCAAAGAGCCAGACGCCATCATCATCCTTGGCTCAGGTTTAATCGGAGACAAGGTTCCCCCACTCTTGGCCCAGCGTCTTGATAAGGGAAAGGCCATCTATGAGCAGTTTGAGAGACGACCAAAGCTGATTGTTTCTGGTGGTCAAGGGTCAGATGAGCTGATCGCTGAGGCAGAAGCTATGGCTGGATACTTGATGGAACACGGGGTTCCAGAAGACGCCATTCTCATCGAGAATCGCTCTCGTACTACTTTTGAAAACCTGACCTTTAGCAAGCGTATCCTTGAAGAAGAGGGGCTTGGCAAGAGAGTCCTTGTGGTGACCAATTCTTTTCACGCGCTCCGTGCAGGTGTCTTTATGAGACGATTGAAAATACCTGGTCGAAGTATCGGTTCAAGAACAGCCTTTTACTATCTCCCATCCGCTTGGATTCGAGAAACTGTTGGCTTGGTTTCACTCTATTGGAAATGGCATGTTGCCTTCCTAGCTCTTCTGTTTCTGCCTTGGTTCTTTACACAAATCATGAAACTAATTGAGTTCTTCATTAAATATCTAAACTAAAAGAGAGAGGGACAGAAATCGGTCATTCGTTAGAATTCGATTTCGTCGTCCCACCTCCGCACAGTTGAGTAGGGCTGTAAAAGCTGATGAAATCAGCGTAGTAGAGCCCACTCAACCACTGCGTCTTGCTCGACAATCCAAAAATAAATGAGAGGCTAGGACTTTTGTCCCAGCCTCCTTCTTGTCTAGTGGTCACTAAAGCGTCTATATTTAATGCGGAAATCGAAATAATTTTCTTCCTGCAGTTTACGGAAAATATCGCGATAAGCCTCTTCGTCAAAGTGGTCACCCCGATAGAGAATTTCAAAGCTCAGTCCTTCGTATTCTAAAAAGGCATTGGCAGTTTTAAATCCATTTCGCTTATAGAAATCCATCCGAGACTGACGTTGCTCTAGATTGTCACATTCTTCATCTAAACGTTCCACTTCAAGAATCATGGTTCTTTGGTAAAATTCTACCAATTTTTCAATGATTTCTTGACCATAACCGTGGCTACGTAGGTGGGGCATAATGGCAAAGAAGCTAACATAAAAAGCTTTCTGATTATAGATAGAAAAAGCAAATCCGACAAATTCTTCTTCGTTATAAAAAGCAAAAAAATTAGCATCGTCATTGTCCGTATAACGCAGGTATTCCGACAAAGGGACTCGCTCTTCTTCTGGGAATGCCTCGATATTCAGCCTCTCGACCTTGTCCAGATCTGGGAACGTTTCAGTGATTAATTGGCTGGTTAAGCTCATAAAAGCCTCCTTTTCTGCCCTGATTATACCAAAAAATGTAAGGGCCTTCAACTATCGACGCTTGTCGCTGGTTCCTGAAGTTGGTATAATGACACTATGAAAAGAATTCAACGTGTGGACCTCATAGATGGTCCTATTTTACCCGCTCTATTGAGTTTTGCCTTTCCTATTCTTTTGTCCAATATCTTTCAACAACTCTACAATACCTCGGATGTTATGATTGTAGGGCGTTTTTTAGGTCAAAAATCATTGGCTGCCGTTGGAGCAACCTCTGCCATATTTGATTTGATCGTTGGATTTGCTGTCGGTGTCGGCAATGGGATGGGCATTATTATCGCAAGAAATTATGGAGCCAAAAACGAGGACCAATTACGAAAATCTGTCGCAGCAACTGCTGTTATTGGTAACATCCTCAGTCTCTTTGTGATCTTCATTGGTGCCGTGGGGCTTTATCCAATGCTCCAATTTTTAGGGACCCCATCAGCTATTGTAGCTCAGTCTTATCTCTATATCTCCACTATTGTCAATGGTGTAGCTGTGACCTTTGCCTATAATCTTTGTGCTGGACTTCTTCGAGCGGTTGGCGATAGCCTAGCAGCACTCTATTTCTTGATTATCGCTGCCATTCTCAATATTCTTCTTGATCTTTATTTTATTACCCAACTTCATCTTGGAGTTCAATCTGCTGGGATTGCGACCATCATCGCCCAGGGTATTTCGGCCCTTCTTTGTCTTCTCTATATTCGTAAGAAGGTCCCTTTTCTGCTCCCGCATCGCAAGGATTTTGTTTGGGACAAGGAGCTTTATCAGGATCTGCTAAGTCAGGGCCTTGCCATGGGCCTCATGACTTCCATCGTTTCGATTGGAACGGTTATCCTCCAATCCGCTATTAATCAGCTTGGAACAACCATTATCAGTGCACAGGTCGCAGCCCGTCGTATCATGTCCTTTGCCGTTTTACCGATTACAGCTATCGCCTCAAGTATCACAACCTTTATCTCGCAGAATTTTGGCGCAGAGCAATTCCAGCGGATCAAAAAAGGCGTTACCATTGCCAACCTTCTTTCTTGGGTTTGGTCTGTCTTGGTTGCTGCTCTTCTATTCTTCACAAGTCCGTCTTTAACCAGCTTTATTTCCGGCTCGACAAATCCTGATCTCATTGCAAATGCCAGTCTTTATCTCCAGATCAGCTCTTGCTTTTATCCTATTTTGGCGAGTCTCATCATCCTGAGAAATGCCCTACAGGGAATGGGTAAAAAATTAACCCCACTCACATCCAGTTTTATTGAATTGTTTGGAAAAATTTTCTTCGTTCTGTGGATTATTCCTCACACCGGCTACATGGGGGTCATTCTCTGCGAACCCCTTATCTGGATTCCCATGACCCTACAGCTCATCATAATCTATCGAAAAATCAGGTACCAACTCCTTACTGAATAATGATAGATTAACAAGACCAAAACAACTTCTGCTCATTTGAACAGAAGTTGTTTTTAGATATCTAGCTATTAGAACAAACCGATGGCTGTTCCATCAGCAGCCACATCCATATTCAAAGCAGCTGGACGTTTTGGTAAACCAGGCATGGTCATCACATCCCCAGTCAAAGCTACAATAAAGCCTGCTCCCAATTTTGGAACCACTTCACGGATAGTGATTTCAAAGTTTTCAGGAGCTCCCAAGGCATTTGGATTATCAGAGAAGCTATATTGTGTTTTGGCCATACAGATTGGCAACTTATCCCAACCATTTTTCACGATTTGGGCAATTTGTGTCTTGGCTTTCTTCTCAAAATTCACCTTAGTACCGCGATAAATTTCTGTAACAATCTTTTCAATTTTTTCTTCAACAGAAAGGTTATTATCATACAAGCGTGTGTAGTTAGCTGGACTTGTTTCGATGGTTTTAACCAAGGTTTCAGCAAGTTCAACTCCACCGTCAGCACCATTCGCCCATACACTCGCAAGCTCAACTGGCACCTCAATTTCAGCACACAATTCTTTCAAAGCAGCAATTTCTGCTTCTGTATCGGTGATAAATTCATTGATGGCAACCACTGCAGGAATGCCAAACTTACGGATATTTTCAACGTGACGTTTCAAGTTGGCAAAACCAGCACGAACAGCCTCTACATTTTCTTCAGTCAAAGCATCCTTGGTCACTCCACCGTTCATCTTAAGAGCTCGGAGAGTCGCTACGATCACAACCGCATCTGGTGATGTAGGCAAGTTTGGAGTTTTAATATCAAGGAATTTTTCAGCGCCAAGGTCAGCCCCAAAACCAGCTTCTGTAATCGTATAGTCGGCTAAATGAAGAGCTGTCGTCGTTGCTAATACAGAGTTACATCCATGGGCGATATTGGCAAATGGACCACCGTGAACAAAGGCAGGTGTACCATAGATGGTTTGAACCAAGTTTGGCTTGATCGCATCTTTGAGGATCAAGGCAAGTGCCCCTTCCACTTCCAAATCACGGACATAGACCGGGCTACGATCATAGCGGTAACCAATTACAATGTTGGCCAAACGACGTTTCAAATCTTCAATATCTGTCGCCAAGCAAAGGATGGCCATGATCTCAGAAGCAACGGTAATATCAAATCCGTCTTCACGCGGAATCCCATTTAAAGTACCGCCAAGACCGACAGAGACATGACGAAGAGCACGGTCATTCAAGTCCACTACCCGTTTCCAGATAATCCGACGTTGGTCAATTCCTAGCTCATTTCCTTGGTGCAAATGATTATCAATCAATGCCGAGAGGGCATTATTAGCCGTTGTGATCGCATGCATATCCCCTGTGAAATGAAGGTTGATGTCTTCCATCGGTAGAACTTGGGCATAGCCACCACCAGCAGCACCACCTTTAATCCCCATAACTGGACCTAAAGAAGGTTCGCGAATGGCAATCATGGTTTTTTTACCGATTTTATTCAAAGCATCTGCTAAACCAATGGTGATGGTTGATTTCCCTTCTCCAGCTGGAGTTGGGTTGATCGCAGTGACTAAGATAAGTTTTCCTACTGGATTTTTCTCAACTTCATGAATCTTATCAAAGCTCAATTTTGCCTTGTATTTTCCATACAATTCAAGATCATCGTCAACCAAATCAATTTTCTTCACAACGTCCACAATCGGTTGGAGTTCAATGCTTTGAGCAATTTCGATATCTGTTTTCATAAGGGACTCCTTTATATTTGATAGATCTATTATACCTAAAATTCGCGAAAATAACATGGTTTTTCCACCTTTTGAATCGAACGTTCGTTTTTTATCTAAATTTTATGGCTATACATAGTTAATCCTAATAGCTTCAGAACTTTACTTACGTATCTTTTTTGTGTAAAATAAGCATATGCATATTTTAATTACATCAGGTGGGACGAGCGAAGCCATTGATAGTGTTCGTTCGATCACCAATCATTCCACCGGGAGCCTAGGGAAAATCCTTGCAGAAATGGCTCTTGCAAAGGGACATCAGGTGACCTTGATCACAACGCCTACCGCGCTTAAACCCGATCCTCACCCACAGCTTCGACTTCTATTGATCCAGAATGTCGAAGAACTTCTCGCACAAATGAAAACGGAAGTCCCTCAACATCAGGTTTTGATTCACGCTATGGCTGTTTCAGACTACACACCTGTTTACATGACAGGCCTTGATGAAGTTGAGAAAGCTCAAGACCTTCATAGCTTTATCCATCGCGAAAATCAGGAAGCTAAAATCTCTTCCAAAGAAGAATACCAAGTACTCTTTCTAAAGAAAAATCCGAAGATTATCTCGCTCGTCAAAGAATGGAACCCTGCTATTCAACTGATCGGCTTTAAGCTATTAGTCGACGTTTCTTCTGAAGAGTTGATCCAGGTAGCACGTGAAAGCCTGGTTAAAAATCATGCCAGCATGATCGTTGCCAATGATCTGACCAAGATTCAGAACGGTCAGCATCAAGCCTATCTAGTAACAGATGATCACGTTCTAGAAGCTTCTACGAAAACAGAAATCGCAGAGGCTATCCTACGTTATATCAAATAAAAAGGTACATATGACACACATTACTTTAGCGGTTACCGGTAGTATTTCCGCCTATAAGGCTGCTGATATTACCAGCCAACTAACCAAATTGGGATTTGAAGTGAAGGTCCTCATGACTCCTTCAGCCCAAAAATTTATCACCCCTTTAACCTTGCAAGTTCTTTCAAAAAATCCAGTAGGCCTAGAGGTTATGGTGGAAGACGATCCACAGCGGATCGAGCACATCGACATTGGGAAAGAAACTGACCTCTTTCTTGTAGCGCCGGCCAGTGCCAACACCATTGCTAAATTGGCCATGGGACTTGCAGATAATATGGTCACAAGCACAGCTCTAGCCTTGCCTCAAAGGACTAAAAAATTACTGGCCCCTGCTATGAATACAAAAATGCTAGATCATCCTGCTACCCAACGAAATCTAAAACTCTTACAAGACTATGGTTACCAGATCATCCAACCTCGAGAGGCTACTCTCGCTTGTGGAGATCAAGGTTCTGGAGCTCTAGCCACTGTCGACACTATCATCCAAGCTGTTAAGGAGAATTGTTTATGAGAAAATCAGCCTCTATTTCACGAATTGCCATCTTTTTTGCCGTGATGATCACCATTCACTTTGTGACGTCCTTCATTTTGCAATTTGTCCCATCAGGAATTCAACCAACCTTGGTTCATATTCCTGTCGTGATCGCTTCTATTATTTACGGACCTCGAACTGGAGCAATTCTAGGACTCCTCATGGGACTCTTTAGCCTCACCATGAATACCCTGGTTATAACACCAGCCAGCTATCTCTTTAGTCCCTTTGTCCCTCACGGGAATCTCTACTCCCTTATCATTGCCATAGTCCCTCGGATTCTCATTGGGGTAACCCCTTACTTCGTCTATCGCTGGATTCGCAATCGTACAGGACTTATGATCGCTGGAATTGTCGGCTCTATGACCAATACTGTTTTCGTTCTAAGTGGGATTTATTTCTTCTTTGGAAATAGCTTCGGTGGTGGAATTCAACATTTCCTAGCCTTGATTATATCTACCAACTCTCTCATCGAAGTCATTGCTACAGTCCTCATTACCAGTGCCGTCGTTCCATCTCTTGAAAAATTAAAATAACCTTTCAAACCAAGACCAATTTATCTTGGCTTTATTTGATGGTGAATTAGCTCTATTTTTTTGAAAAGATTTACATTTATCGCTAGAATTTTCAGAAAAAATTTGCTATAATGTAAGCGATTAAATTATAAGCAAAAAGGAGACGCTTGCATGACCTATCAAGAAAACTACCAAAAATGGCTCGACTTTGCTGAATTACCAGCTTACCTTCGTGATGAGTTGGTCGCAATGGATGAAAAAACAAAAGAAGATGCCTTCTATACCAACCTTGAATTCGGTACAGCTGGTATGCGTGGATTAATCGGTGCTGGTACCAACCGTATTAATATCTATGTTGTTCGCCAAGCAACTGAAGGGTTGGCCCAATTAATCGACTCAAAAGGTGAGGAAGCGAAGAAACGCGGTGTTGCGATCGCCTACGACAGCCGTCACTTCTCTCCTGAGTTTGCTTTTGAATCTGCTCAAGTTTTGGCTGCACACGGAATCAAATCTTATGTATTTGAAAGCCTACGTCCAACACCTGAATTGTCATTTGCTGTTCGTCATCTCCACACATTTGCTGGGATTATGGTAACCGCTAGCCACAACCCTGCTCCGTTTAATGGATATAAGGTATATGGTGAAGACGGTGGACAAATGCCACCTGCAGATGCCGATGCTTTGACAGATTACATCCGTGCTATCGAAAATCCTTTCACTGTACAATTGGCTGACCTTGAAGAAAGCAAAGCTAGTGGCTTGATTGAAGTTATCGGTGAAAACGTCGACGCTGAATACTTGAAAGAAGTGAAAGGCGTTAACATCAACCAAGACTTGATCAATGAATACGGTCGCGACATGAAGATTGTCTACACACCACTTCATGGTACTGGTGAAATGTTGGCTCGTCGTGCTCTTGCCCAAGCTGGATTTGAAGCTGTTCAAGTTGTTGAGGCTCAAGCCGTTCCAGATGCTGACTTCTCAACTGTTAAATCTCCAAACCCTGAAAACCAAGCTGCCTTTGCTCTTGCTGAAGAACTTGGCCGCAAAGTAGACGCTGATGTATTGGTTGCAACTGACCCAGATGCTGACCGCCTTGGTGTTGAAATCCGCCAACCAGATGGTTCTTACCTCAACCTTTCTGGTAACCAAATCGGAGCGATCATTGCTAAATACATTCTTGAAGCTCACAAAACAGCTGGTACCCTTCCTGCCAATGCTGCCCTCTGTAAATCAATCGTATCAACTGAGTTGGTGACTAAGATTGCAGAAAGCTACGGCGCAACTATGTTTAACGTCTTGACTGGTTTCAAATTTATCGGTGAAAAAATCCATGAATTTGAAACACAACACAACCACACTTACATGCTTGGTTTCGAAGAAAGCTTCGGTTACCTGATCAAACCATTCGTACGTGACAAAGACGCTATCCAAGCCGTTCTTATCGTTGCTGAAATCGCAGCTTACTACCGCTCACGTGGTATGACTTTGGCAGATGGTATCGAAGAAATCTACAAACAATACGGTTACTTCGCAGAAAAAACCATCTCTGTTACCCTTTCAGGTGTGGACGGGGCTGCTGAAATCAAGAAAATTATGGATAAATTCCGTGGCAATGCTCCTAAACAATTTAACAACACAGACATTGCTAAGACAGAAGACTTCTTGGAACAAACAGCTACTACTGCTGACGGCGTTGAAAAATTGACAACTCCTCCAAGCAACGTTCTTAAATACATCTTGGCTGATGATTCATGGTTTGCCGTTCGTCCTTCAGGTACAGAACCAAAAATCAAATTCTACATCGCCACAGTTGGTGAATCTGAAGCAGATGCTAAAGAAAAAATTGCGAATATCGAAGCAGAAATCAATGCTTTTGTAGGCTAAAATATGAGGCTGGGACAAAAGTCCTAGCCTCTCAATTATTTTTTGATTGTTGAGCAAGACGCAGTGGTTGAGTGGGCTCTACTACGCTGATTTCATCAGCTTTTACAGCCCTACTCAACTGTGCGGAGGTGGGACGACGAAATCGAATTCTAACGATAACCGATTTCTGTCCCACTCTCTCTTTCTTTCGTAGCAAATACCAGCGATTTTATAGAAAATATGGCATACTAGACATAGAAGAAAGCGAGGTAATCTCATGGAACAATTTTTAGAAGATATTAAAGATCTTGAAGTCACAACTGTCGCGCGTGCGCAAGAAGCGATCGATCAAAAAGAAACAGCGACCTTCTTTATCGGACGCAAGACTTGCCCTTACTGCCGGAAGTTCGCTGCTAAATTAGCAACTGTCGTAGCTGAAACAAAAGCTCATATCTATTTTATTAATAGTGAAGAACCAAGTCAGCTAGACGCATTACAAGCCTTCCGCTCAACTTACGGCATCCCAACTGTCCCAGGATTTTTACATGTCGAATCTGGTGAAGTCAGTGTTCGTTGCGACTCATCCATGTCTGAAGAAGAAATCAAAGCATTCGCTCATCTATAAAAAAAATAGCTAGAGAATAATCTCTAGCTATTTTTCATTTTCCGTAAAAGTCGTCCAAATCTTTTGCTGGGGTTTAGCAAAAGGATAGTCCGAAAATTCTTCTGGTGTTAACCAAACAGTCGATTCACTTGCTGGTTGCTCTCCTTCTTTTACTAGGCCGTAACGAAGTTGAACCTGCCACTTGCGATGCGAAAAGACATGCTGGACGATAGGATACGATCTGTCCTGCCATTCAATAGCCAAGTCATAGTCTTGTTCAAAGGAAAGAATTTCTGGGTTGACTTCTGCATGACCTTGCCCATTCAGTAGGGATAATTGACCTAGGTTCTCAGATAGGCCATCCACTTCAATCAAGGGGAAATGCCAAAAACCAGATAAAAGCCCTTCTCGCTCATTTTTCTCCAGCAAGTAGCGGCCTTGACTATCCTTGATAATAAAAGCTGTTAGATAGACAGGTACAGGTTTCTTCTTAGGAGCCTTGATGGGATAACGATCCATGGTCCCATGTTGGTAGGACGCACTAAACTCCTTAACAGGACTCTCTTCCGGCCGTGGATTGACTGGCGATTCAATATCGGATCCCAAATCCATCAAAGCCTGATTAAAATCACCCGGCCGGGCCGGATCGATCAAGATTTCCATCATGGTTTGAAAAATCTTGCGATTGGTCGGAACTCCGATATCGTAGTCCACTTCAAACAAACGGGATAGAACACGCATGACATTGCCATCTACTGCTGGCTCTGCTAATCCAAAGGCAATACTAGCAATGGCACCAGCTGTATAAGGCCCAATTCCCTTAAGTTTTGAGATAGCCTCATAGCTTGATGGAAACACACCACCGTGATCTTCCATCATCTGCTGAGCAGCTTTCTGCATGTTGCGAACCCTTGAGTAATAGCCCAAGCCTTCCCATGCTTTTAAGAGCCTTTCTTCAGGAGCTTGAGCCAAATCAGCGACAGTTGGAAACCAGTCCAGAAAGCGCTCATAATAGGGAATAACCGTATCGACACGTGTCTGCTGGAGCATAATCTCTGAGATCCAAATTTTATAAGGATCCTGGGTCCTTCTCCAGGGGAGATCCCGTTTATGGGCATCATACCAGGCTAATAACTTTTCTCGGAAGGAAGCAATTTTTTCATCCTCCCACATGATAATCCCGTAATCTTTTAAATCCATCATATTCCTAGTATACCATAGAACGGCTTAGAGTTTAGAAATTCTGATTTTATAAAGAAAAAGGCTCAAGATCATCCTGAGCCTTTCAATCATTCTTATTGTTCTACTGCTTGTGCCGCTGTAATCAAGGTCAATTTGTACACGTCATCTGAATTACAGCCACGAGAGAGGTCGTTCACTGGTTTGTTCAACCCTTGCAAGACAGGACCTACCGCTGCAAACCCACCCAAACGTTCAGCCATCTTGTATCCAATGTTACCTGCCTCAATACCAGGGAAGATAAAGACATTGGCTTGTCCTGCCACCTTGCTTCCTGGAGCCTTCAAGGCTGCAGTTGCTGGGACAAAGGCTGCGTCAAATTGCAATTCCCCATCAATTTCAAGGTCTGGACGAAGTTCATGAGCAAGTTTAGTCGCTTCAACAACCTTATCAACACTTTCCCCAAAACCAGAGCCTTTGGTTGAATAGCTCAACATGGCAATTTTTGGATCAATGCCAAACATCTTAGCTGTGATAGCAGAGTTGATGGCGATTTCAGCCAAGCCTTCAGCATCTGGATTAATGTTGATGGCACAATCCCCGAACAAGTAGCGTTCGGATCCACGTACCATAAGGAAGGCACCAGAAGTCCGTTTGACATTTGGACGAGTTTTAATAATTTGAAGAGCTGGACGAACCGTTGCAGCTGTTGAGTGAATCGCACCTGACACCATCCCATCAACGATTCCCAGATGTACCAACATGACACCAAAGTAGTTGACATCGTCTTTCAAGATTTGACGTGCTTCTTCTTCTGTCATTTTTCCCTTACGACGATCTACCAAGGAAGCTACCATCTCTTCAAAACCTGGATAAGAATGCGGATCAATGACTTCATATCCATCCAAAACCCCTTCAATTTCAAGGTAAATCCGAATTTTATCCGGATTACCAAGCAAAACAGGGGTTACCTCTGTCTCCTTTACAAGGCGTTTGGTCGCTTGGAGAATACGAGGCTCTTCACCTTCTGGTAATACAATACGTGCATTCTTACCAACGAGGTTGGCTTTGAGATTTTCGAAAACTTCCATGAGTTTTACTCCTTTTAATAATTAATAACTAGTTTGAAGCTGTGTTAATACAGCTTGGAAATCTGGAGGCAGTGGACTTTCTATGACCAATTCTTCCTCTAGAAATGGATGATAATAGGATAGACGATGACAATGAAGGGCTTGGCGCTCAATGCCGTCTTCTAAACTGCCGCCATAGAGATCATCTCCCAAGAGCGGAAAACCAATATGGGAAAAATGAACGCGGATCTGGTGGGTTCGACCTGTGTGTAACTGAATAACCACTAGGTGAATATCACCAAAAGATTGAACAACCTGGTAGCTTGTATGAGCATACTTGCCACCTTTAGCT
The DNA here is from genome assembly GCF_030440045.1 of Streptococcus sp. SP8. Taxonomy (NCBI): domain Bacteria; kingdom Bacillati; phylum Bacillota; class Bacilli; order Lactobacillales; family Streptococcaceae; genus Streptococcus; species Streptococcus sp. SP8. The sequence continues at coordinate 183,400 of NZ_JAQFJL010000001.1, forward strand.
ACCTTTCGGGTGATAATTGAATCTTCATCACGCGCAATCGGAGCAATAATCTCTCCAACAGGGTCTAATGACCCTTCTCCCTTAATCAGGGCATAATAGCGTTTCTGAATCGTTTTAGACTGCAATTGCTTATCCAAGCGAGCATGGGCATAGCCATGTTTGGCAAAGAGCATAACGCCACTTGTATCCTTGTCCAAACGAGTAACAATGTGAACCTGCTGGTTCTCGTAGTCCTGCTTCACATAGTAGCCCTTTACAAAATTTGCTAAGGTATTGGAATGAATCGCACTTGGAATCGATGCGATCCCAAAGGGTTTGTTTAAGACCAAAAAATGATCATCTTCAAACAAAATATCCAAAGGCCGATCCATGGGTTTTAGAGTTTCGAACCCTTCTTCTGCTGGAATATCAATGACCAAGCGATCCCCAATATCCAACAAATAAATCGCATTCTCCGGACGTCCATTGACAAGGATCTTGCCACCACGAAACTTAATCTTTGCTAAGAGGCCCTTAGAAACCTCGTGCTTTTTCAGGAAGGTCTTGACCTTGACATGCTCATCGACAATGAATTCAAATCTCATTCTCTATCATCTCCGATAAAGGCATCCTTGACCCGATTCCAGAAACTGGTGTGACTGGAGCTTGCCACAAAATTAATCTTATGGTTGTCAATCTGGTATTCTACCTTTGCAATATTGCGATAAGAATAGGTTGAATTGTCAACAGAGATAATGTGAAAGCCAGGTCTCGTCGGTGTAATCTCGATCTTATCCTTTTTAGGGACAATGACAGAAGAACCCAAGGTACGATAAACGCGGTTGTTGAGACTGGCGATCTCAGCGATTTGCAGCGCCTCAATAGTTGGGTGAAGGACTGCTCCTCCCAAGGATTTGTTGTAAGCCGTACTTCCTGTAGGAGTCGAAACAGTAATGCCGTCTCCTCTGAAGCGCTCAAAATCCACTCCATTAATCGTAAGATCGGCAACCATGGTTCGGTCGCTTCTCTTAATCGTTGCTTCGTTCAACGCTCTCATGGTACGGGTTTCCCCATTATCAAAAGTAATCTTGACATTCAAAATAGGGTAAGAAACCTTGGCACCTGTATCATATTTTAAATTCTCAACTAGCTTATCAATTTCACTGTCTAAGTAATCTGTATAGAATCCTAAGTGTCCGGTATGGACACCAACAAATCGCACCCGATCCAACTGGTGTTCATACTTGTGAAAGGCCGATAGCAACATCCCATCACCACCAATGGAAATCACAATATCCGGGTGCTTCTCCGTCAAAATAAAATTATTTTTCCGAAGCTTGTAGCGCAATTGCTGAAAAACCTCTTCACTTTGACGCTTTCGATTGCGAATAATGGATACTTTTTTACCTGTAGTCTTCATCTGTGTCATCACTATTTCCAACGCCATCATTTAACTTACGATGAAGTGGATCAAATAGAGCTTGAGCTTCCTGTATGGCATCCCGAATTGCTCCCATCTCTTCATCCAAAAGATAGGCCAAGTTGGCTGTCGTCTCTAAGCGTTTTTTGATCTCGTCTGGAAAGTCTCCTTTATATTTATAATTAAGCGAGTGTTCAATGGTTGCCCAAAAGTTCATGGACAAGGTCCGAATTTGAATCTCTGCTAAGATCGTCTCATTTCCATCAATGGTGTCAACCGGATACTCCACCACAACGTGGTAACTCCGATAGCCACTTGATTTCTTGTGGCGGATGTAATCTCGTTCTTGGACCACGCGCATATCCTGCCGTTGTCTCAGAACCTCAAGGATTTCGTCCACATCGTCTACAAATTGGACCATGATGCGAAGACCGGCAATATCTTGCATATCTTGGGCAAGATTCTCTTCAGAAATATTCCTGCGAGACATTTTTTCACGGATACTTTCAATCGGCTTAACCCGCCCTGTGACAAACTCAATTGGAGAATGTTTTTGTTGCTTACGATATTGCTTACGAATCCCACGCAGTTTAATTTTTAACTCTCCAACTGCTTGGATATAGGGGTCTAAGAAGTTTTCCCAATCAATTGCCATCCTACCACCTTGTAATCTGAACCATTTTTGTATACAATAAACACATCTCCTATTATATCATGAATCGCTTTCAAAAAAAAGCAAAGGATGACAAAATGAACCATTTAGAAATTGAATATAAAACCTTGTTGAATAAGCAAGAATACCAGTCCCTTCTCTCCCTTTTCACAGATACACCCTTAGTTATTCAAACGAATCACTATATTGATACGCCAGATCAGCTCATCCGTAAGGAAAAAATGGCTTTGCGGGTGCGTACTTTCACAGATCAGGCTGAATTGACTCTCAAGGTCCCTGAAGTAGTCGGTCACTTCGAATATAATCAAGACCTCAGCCCTGAAGAAACTGAGGCGATCCTCCAGCAACATGAATTTCCTGACGGAGAAATCAAAAACCTCTTAATCTCTAAAGAAATCTCTGTTGAGCAACTCGCTGTCTGGGGAAGCCTTACAACAGAACGATTCGAAAAAGAAACAGCTGCAGGATTGGTGGCACTAGACCACAGTCTCTATCTAGACACTGAAGATTATGAATTAGAAATCGAGGTCGAAACCGCTGAGCAGGAAGAAAATTTCCATCAGTTCATCAAAGAGCATGGAATCGTCTACAAAGCTGCAAAAAATAAAATCGCAAGATTGGCGGAAAGATTGTAAAATAGCTGAAATTATCGCAAATTTTTGCTAAAATAGTGTTAAGATCAAAAATCTAAATGAGGTTGGAATCACATGTCAGATAAAAAAAATATGAAGCTCTTCTCTCTCAATTCAAATCCAGAGATTGCGCAAAAAATCGCGGATCATGCTGGGGTTCCACTTGGGAAAATTTCATCCCGTCAATTCTCAGATGGTGAAATCCAAGTCAATATTGAGGAAAGTGTTCGTGGATATGATATTTATATCATTCAATCAACCAGTTTCCCTGTCAACAATCACTTGATGGAACTCTTAATTATGGTGGATGCTTGCCAACGGGCCAGCGCAAATACTGTCAATGTGGTCATGCCTTACTTCGGTTATGCTCGCCAAGACCGGACTGCTGCTCCTCGCGAACCAATTACTGCTAAGCTTGTCGCAAATATGTTGGTCAAAGCTGGGGTGGATCGTGTCGTCACTCTGGATCTCCATGCAGTGCAAGTCCAAGGTTTCTTCGATATTGCCGTGGATAACCTCTTTACCATTCCACTTTTTGCAGAACACTACATCAACAAAGGTCTAACTGGTCCTGATGTCGTAGTCGTCAGCCCTAAAAACTCTGGTGTCAAACGAGCTCGCAGTTTAGCAGAATATCTTGATGCACCGATTGCGATCATTGATTACGAGCAAGATGATGCGAACCGTGATTATGGCTATATTATCGGGGATGTCAAAGACAAGAAAGCGATCTTGATTGACGATATCCTCAATACTGGTAAGACATTCTCAGAAGCTGCGAAAATCGTCAAACGCGAAGGTGCTACTGAAATTTATGCTGTATCAAGCCATGGTTTATTTGTAAAAGGAGCTGTTGAATTATTAGACCAAGCTCCGATCAAAGAAATCTTAGTAACCGATTCTGTTGCTCCAAATGGACCAACACCAAAAAATATTAACTATCTGACAGCTAGCGAACTGATCGCTGAAGCTATTGTTCGCATTCAAGAAAGAAAACCTGTTAGTCCTCTATTTGCCTACCACAAGAAATAAGGTCTTAATGTGATATATTTTGATAATGCCGCAACAACTCCCCTTCTACCTGAAGTCATTGATAAAATGTCTGAAACTATGAAGACCACTTTTGGAAATCCATCGAGCCTTCATGCTCATGGACGGATGGCTAGTAAACTTCTCCGGGAATCTCGCGAGCAGATTGCTCAGTCTCTCCATACTCTTCCAAATCGTATTTTCTTCACTTCAGGTGGATCAGAAAGTAATAATACCGTTATAAAAGGCTACTGCTTGAAACACCAAGCAGATGGCAAACACATCATTACGACCGCTTTGGAACACCATGCGGTTCTAGAACCCATCGAATATCTTGTAGAACGTTTCGGTTTTGAAGTTACGATCGTCCAACCAAGAGTTGGACGCATTCTGGCTAGTGATATCAAGGCCGCTCTTAGACCGGATACTATTCTTGTCTCTACCATGTTTGCCAATAACGAGACTGGCGATCTTCTACCGATTAAAGAAATCGGAGAACTCTTAAAAGATCATCCAGCTGCCTTTCACGTTGATGCTGTCCAAGCAATCGGAAAGGTCCCTGTCTATCCCGAAGAGTTGGGAATTGATTTTCTCAGTGCTTCTGCCCACAAATTCCATGGACCAAAGGGAGTTGGTTTCCTTTATGCAGCTGTCCCAGACTTTGATAATCTCATCCATGGTGGGGATCAGGAAAGTAAGATGAGAGCCAGCACGGAAAATCTCATTTCTATTGTCGGGATGGCAACTGCGCTTCAGCAAGCTACACTTCATCAAGAAGAAAATTTCAACCAGGTTCAAAAACTTGGCCAGGAACTAGTCAATGGTTTAGCAGCCTACGACTACTACGTAAATGCGAATGACGATCATCTTCCATTTGTTTGGAACCTTGGCTTTCCGGGTGTCCAAAATGATGTATTATTGATGCGACTCGATCTTGCTGGAATTTCTGTCTCTACAGGTTCTGCTTGTACCGCCGGTACAGTTCAACCCAGCCATGTCCTTGAGGCGCTCTATGGAAAAGATAGCTCACGCCTAAAAGAATCCCTTCGAATTAGTTTTTCAGAACTCAATACCGTAGAGGAGGTTCAAGACTTCCTCTCAAAACTTAAAGAAATTTTATCATAGGAGAACAATATGGCTTTTGAAACAAGTGTTTCATTGAAAGACTGCAAATATACCTATAGTCTACACCCAAATGTTAAAAAATATACCTTACGTGACAATACATTTGCTGTTACAAAAGTTGGAAATTACGAGTTAAATCGTTTGCTCGAAGCTGTTCCAAATAGCGGTGAAGGCTTCTTGCTTAAAATTATCTTCAACAAAGACCTCACAGGTTTTAAAATCAATATTACAGATAAGTCTGGACTTCGTCTGGTGAATATCTTTAAAAATCCAGAAAATGACATTATCCAACAAAAATTTTATTTCCTAATGGATAGTCTTGTCGAAAGAGAAATTTTCAACAAAACAGAGGTCTAATATGGTAACCCTAACTTATATCGACGCTTACCAAGTAGAACGAATGACTACTTATCCCGACCTTGCAGCCTGCATCCTAGCATTTTCAGGCTGTGTAACCCTGCCTGACTCTTACTCAATTGTTTCCATTGAATACAAGGGTGAAAAACTCCCCTATAAGGGGAGAGTCGATGGGCTCTATGCTTTTTTGAAAAAGGTAGAGCAAGCTGAAAACTAAGCTGATGGTGATGGAACTCTCCCATCACCATCAGCTTTTTCTTTAGACAAAAATATTTTTGAAAAACCGTTCAAGATAGTTGATTTTTTCACAATCTTCCTATACAATAAGAGGGAAAGGTTGTGATATTGTGAAACATGATAAAAATACTCCAATTCCACGCGCAACAGCAAAACGCTTATCGCTCTACTACCGCATTTTTAAACGCTTTAACTCTGAAAAAATAGAGCGCGCCAATTCCAAGCAAATTGCGGATGCAATTGGGATTGACTCTGCTACTGTTCGCAGAGATTTTTCTTATTTTGGTGAATTGGGAAGACGTGGATTTGGTTATGATGTAAAAAAACTGATGAACTTCTTTGCAGATCTTTTAAATGACAATGCTATTACTAATGTCGCTATTGTTGGGATCGGAAATATGGGAAGCGCCCTTCTTAATTACCGTTTCCATGAGCGAAATAAAATGAAAATTGTCATGGCTTTTGATGTAGATGATCATGAACTGATTAATACCAAAAGTAAGGATGGGATCCCCATTTATGGGATTTCTACGATCAAAGAGAATCTCAAAAAAGAAGGCATTCAAACAGCCATTCTAACTGTTCCAAGTGTTAAGGCTCAAGAAGTTGCTAGTCTTTTAGTAGATGCTGGTGTCAAAGGAATTCTAAGCTTTTCTCCAGTCCATCTGACAGTTCCTAAAGAGGTTGTTGTCCAATATGTCGATCTTACTAGTGAATTGCAAACACTTCTTTATTTTATGCGTAAAAACGAAGAATAAAGACTTATACTTCAACAACAAAAAGGTTGGAACAAGAAGGTTCCAACCTTTTTTATACCAAATAATCCGTTTCTTCTCGATAACTATAGTAGTTTTCTTCGGATACAATCAAATGATCCAATAGGGTCAACCCCATTACTTCACAGGCCTCTAAGACTCGCTGAGTGACTTCATCATCATTTTTACTGGGGAACACAGCACCAGATGGATGATTGTGAGCCAAGATGATGGAGGTTGCCATGTGTTTTAGGGCATAATGCAGGATTTCACGTGGCTCCGCAATACTTCTATTCACGGTTCCAATAAAAATGGTCTGTTGATGAATAATTTCATTCTGCGTATTTAAATAGAGGGCAACTAGGTGCTCCTGTTTCTTATGGCCGATTTCCTGTTGTATTTTATGGGCCAATTTCTGGCTGCTCATGATCTGTTCAGAACTCATTAATTCATCTTTATGAATCCTTCGTCCAAACTCAATCACAGCCTGAAGTTCGATGGCCTTCACCCGGCCAATGCCAGATATTTCCTGTAGCTCCTCTAGGGTTAATTGACTTAACTCCTTTAAACTATTAACCGAACTCAAGAGACCTTGTGCAATCTCATAAACGCTTTTTTGCTTATTGCCTGTCCGTAAGAGAATGGATAACAATTCTTGATGACTCAGCTTATCTACCCCTTCAGAAACCAAACGTTCTCTAGGAAGCAAAGATGGTTCAATAAATGATATGTCGTACATAATTTCCTCCTCACTTATTAATTCGTAATAAATTGAGAAAATAACGACCTTTCATTATTTACAGGCGATTTCTTGCTTCAAATCATCTAACACTAAGGCTTCATCTTTATTAAAGCGGATCTGATAACCTGTTTGAACTTGTTCAAGCTCCTTTAAAAACTGTTGAATTTCACAGCGGATCAAGTACTCCTGACTCTGAGGAATGGCTTCTAAGGTTTGGTAGACTTGCTCTACTTCGTAGATTCCTTTCGTAATTAATCCATTTCGTGGAAAATCATTTATTAAGAGATTATAGAAATGATGCAAGTGATGATAAATTCGCTCTTTTGTCACTATTCTACCTCCTTATCATACTCTTTCTCCTCTATTATATACTGATTTTCCCTCAATATTATGACAAGTTCCTTACATTATATTACCAATCTCTTACAATTTTACAAGAATTTCTCCTATCTTCCTACATAGAAAAAGCCCAGACATCTCTGTCTCGGGCTTTATTTTCTTAGAGTTGCATTTGATTATAAGACTTGCTGAATGAATCCAGGATGTCCTTTGGAGCCTTGTCATAGTCAACAGAGGTTTCCAAGTTTCCTTTTACAATCGTTCGGTAAGTCGCTGCAGCATCCTCACAGGTCACCAAGGTGATTTCATTGACACCTTCACGATCTTGAATGACATCTACACGGTCTGGAGTCACTGTCTCAACAGACGAGATGACATAAGTATAGATTTTTTCTTTGTCCGTGATGTAGATCTTCATACCAGCCTTGGCTTTCTCTAATGGTGAGAACAGCATGGCATTTGCTCCAGTAAGGCCAAATACGTGGTGACTAGCAAGAGAATAATTGCCTTGTCCCATGACTTGGTTTTCCTTCATAGTCCCTGCTCCATAGTAAAGGGCTACGTTTTCAAGTCCTTTAAAAATTGGAAGGTTCATGTTCAATTCAGGAATCGAAATCCCCCCAATTACAGGAAGTTTTTGAGCTTGCCATTGGGCATTGATCACGGCTTCCGTCGAGAGTGACTGGACATGTTGGAAATCAAAGCTCGTCTTCACTTCTTTGTTTTTATCAATAGTCTTTTTATCGACCTTGCTAACCTGATATTGGTTGGTATGCCAAACCATGATCATATTGCGGATCGGAGCATTGAAAATTAAGAGAAGCGAGAGAATAATCAAAAGTGTTGCAACGATGTTGATAAGAGTATTACGTAAACTCTTTTTCTTTTTTCTTTTGCGTGACATGCTGTCCCCTTATCTATTCGTTTTCTTCCACTACTTCTTCATCTTTTTCATCAGCTTGTACAGTTGTAAAGGTCACAATTTTCGCATCCTGATCCAGTCTCATGACTTTCACACCCTGAGTCGAACGACCCGTTTGAGAAATGTTAGCCACACCTGTCCGGATCATAACTCCGGTATCGGTAATGATCATCAGATCTTCATCCCCTTTAACGGTTAAAAGACCAGCTAACGGACCATTTTTCTCTGTAATATTGGCTGTTTTGATTCCTTTACCACCACGGCCCTTGGTTGGGTATTCGCCAGCCATTGTCCGCTTACCATACCCTTTTTCAGTAATGACCAATACTTCGTCCTGGTCGGTGATAACACTTGCCCCAACAACCTTGTCTCCATCACGGAGATTCACACCACGTACACCTGTAGCAGAACGTCCCATATTCCGAACTACTGCCTCATTAAAGCGGACTGAATATCCATATTTGGTACCGATAATGACATCAGTATTGCCATCTGTAAGGAAGACATTGATCAATTCATCCTCGTCCCGTAGGTTCAGAGCTTTCAGACCGTTCTGACGGATATTTGAAAATTCTGCTACGTTAGTGCGCTTAACTACACCTTGTCGCGTCGTAAAGAAGAGATAAGCCTCATCACTGCGATCTTGCTCCACATTGATAATGGTTTGAATCGATTCACCTTCGTCCAATTTTAGGAGGTTGACAATTGGCAATCCCTTAGCTGTCCGACCATATTCTGGAATCTCATAGCCTTTTAGACGATAGACACGCCCCTTATTGGTAAAGAAGAGCAAATGATCATGGGTGCTCGTAGAAACCAATTCACGAACAAAGTCATCGTCCTTCACACCGGTTCCTTGGACCCCACGTCCACCACGTTTTTGTGCAGTAAATTCAGCTTGGTCCAAACGTTTGATGTATCCTTTATTAGAAAGGGTAATTAAGACATCTGTTTCTTCAATCAAGTCCTCATCTTCAAGAGAAAGAACTTCCCCTACCATCAACTCAGTTCGACGAGCATCGCCAAACTTGCGTTTGACTTCTTCTAATTCTTCCTTGATGATAGTCGCCACACGCTCTGGTTTAGCCAAAATATCAGCCAAATCAGCAATCAGGGCAACCAAGTCGTCATATTCACTCTGGATCTTGTCTCGTTCCAAACCGGTCAAACGACGAAGACGCATGTCCAAAATGGCTTGACTTTGACGTTCAGAGAGCTTGAACTTAGCCATCAACTCAGCTTGTGCTTCAGCGTCTGTCTGGCTATTGCGGATGATTCGGATTACTTCATCAATGTGATCCAAGGCAATGAGCAAGCCTTCTAAAATATGGGCACGAGCTTCAGCTTTTTCTTTATCAAAGATGGTCCGGCGAGTCACCACTTCTGTTTGGTGCTCGATATACGCACCTAAAATTTGACGAAGAGAAAGGATCTTTGGAACACCGTTTTGAATCGCCAACATATTGAAGCCAAAGTTGGTTTGCATTTGCGTCATCTTAAATAGGTTGTTCAAAATGACATTAGCCGAAGCATCCCTACGAACCTCGATCACAAATCGAACCCCTTCACGGTTAGACTCATCACGTACAGCTGTAATCCCTTCGATCCGTTTTTCTTGCACCAAGCGAACGATATGTTCGTGAACCTTGGTTTTGTTGACCATATAAGGGAACTCGGTAACGACAATCCGTTCACGACCACTCTTGGTCACTTCAATCTCTGTACGAGAGCGAAGAACAATTGAACCTTTCCCTGTTTCATAGGCCTTATGAATACCTGATTTCCCCATGACCAAGGCTCCGGTTGGAAAATCTGGACCAGGCAGCACTTCCATGAGTTCACGAGTGGTCACTTCAGGATTGTCCATCATCAATTTGACGGCATCTATTGTTTCACCGAGATTATGAGGTGGAATATTGGTAGCCATCCCAACGGCAATCCCTGTAGCTCCATTCACAAGAAGGTTAGGGAAGCGTGCTGGTAGCACCATGGGCTCCCGCTCACTGGCATCATAGTTATCTGCAAAATCAACTGTATTCTTATTGATATCCCGCAACATTTCAAGAGCAATCTTACTCATACGAGCTTCGGTATACCGTTGTGCAGCGGCGCCATCACCGTCCATAGAACCAAAGTTACCATGGCCATCCACTAACATGTAACGGTAACTCCACCATTGCGCCATCCGAACCATGGCTTCATAAATTGAGAAGTCCCCGTGTGGGTGGTATTTACCCATAACATCCCCTGTGATACGAGCTGACTTTTTATGCGGTTTATCAGGCGTGACACCCAATTCATTCATACCGTACAAAATACGTCGGTGAACGGGTTTTAAGCCATCACGAACATCAGGGAGGGCACGAGCTACGATAACACTCATCGCATAATCAATAAAACTCGTCTTCATTTCTGATGTTAAATTCACATCAATTAGATTCTTATCCTGCATTCAAAAAATGCCTCTCTTTACTTAATTCACCATACTATTATAACACATTTTAGCCTTTTTTTCTGCTATGGAACACAAATGTAAAAACGTTTACATCAAGGATTCATACTGTTTCAGATGACAAAGACTTTCAAAAGTGGTAGAATGAAAACGTACGAGAATCTATCTCAAAAAAATAAGAAGGAGACGTTTAGACTCATGACTTTGACTAAACAACACAAAAAAGTTATCCTTGTCGGTGACGGTGCTGTAGGTTCATCTTACGCTTTTGCACTTGTTAACCAAGGAATTGCACAAGAGCTTGGAATTATCGAAATTCCTCAATTGCATGAAAAAGCTGTCGGAGATGCGCTTGACCTTAGCCACGCCCTTGCCTTCACTTCACCTAAGAAGATCTATGCGGCTGAGTACGCTGACTGTGCAGACGCTGACCTTGTTGTAATTACTGCAGGCGCTCCTCAAAAACCGGGTGAAACTCGTCTTGATCTTGTTGGTAAAAACCTTGCCATTAACAAATCAATCGTAACACAAGTTGTTGAATCAGGATTTAACGGAATCTTCCTCGTAGCTGCTAACCCAGTTGACGTGTTGACATACTCTACATGGAAATTCTCTGGATTCCCTAAAGAACGCGTTATCGGTTCAGGTACTTCACTTGACTCAGCTCGTTTCCGTCAAGCTTTGGCTGAAAAATTGGATGTGGACGCTCGTTCAGTACACGCCTACATCATGGGTGAACACGGTGACTCAGAATTCGCTGTATGGTCACACGCTAACATCGCTGGTGTAAACCTTGAAGAATTCCTTAAAGACACTCAAAACGTTAAAGAAACTGAATTGATTGAATTGTTCGAAGGCGTTCGTGATGCTGCTTACACCATTATCAACAAAAAAGGTGCTACTTACTATGGTATCGCCGTTGCCCTTGCTCGTATTACTAAAGCAATCCTTGATGATGAAAATGCAGTACTTCCACTTTCTGTATTCCAAGAAGGTCAATACGGAATCAAAGACGTCTTCATCGGTCAACCAGCTGTTGTTGGAGCACACGGTATTGTACGTCCAGTAAACATTCCATTGAATGATGCAGAACTTCAAAAAATGCACGCTTCTGCTAAAGAATTGAAAGCAATTATTGATGAAGCATGGAAAAACCCTGAATTCCAAGAAGCATCAAAAAACTAATCTGATTGGAAAAGACTCTCAAATTTCGAGAGTCTTTTTTAATTGAATAAAAAAATAAAAGGCTGAGAACACTCAACCTTTTCTTCTTTCCACCCTGAGGGAATCGAACCCCCATCTCAAGAACCGGAATCTTACGTGATATCCATTACACTAAGGGTGGCAACTGTTATAGTATATCAAATTCTTGAGAATTTTACAAGTAAAAAAGAGAGTGGGACAGAAATCGGTAATTCGTTAGAATTCGATTTCGTTGTCCCACCTCCGCACAGTTGAGTAGGGCTGTAAAAGCTGATGAGATCAGCGTAGTAGAGCCCACTCAACCCCTGCGTCTTGCTCGACAATCCAAAAACAATTGAGAGGCTAGGACTTTTGTCCTAGCCTCTTTTGAATATTACAATTCGATATCGCCAAACAAGTCAGCCATTGAGAATCCAGTTTGAGTTTCTGGAAGATCAAAGTCGCGTTTTTCTTGTTTTGGACGACGTGGACGAGATTGACGTTTTTCTTGTTTTTCGCCTTCTTCTTGAGCTGGACGTTCTTCAAGAGCTTTGATAGAAAGTGATACACGTTCATCTGCAGCATTTACTTCAAGAACTTTAACAGTTACTTCTTGTCCAACTTTAAGAACATCTTTTGGATTTTCAACACGTTTGTGTGAAATTTGTGAGATGTGTACAAGTCCGTCGATACCTGGCAATACTTCAACGAATGCACCGAAGTCAGTCAAACGTTTAACAGTTCCTTCGATAACATCACCAGCAGCCAATTTTTGTTCAACGCCATCCCAAGGTCCAGGTGTTGTAGCTTTCAATGAAAGTGATACACGACCTTCTTCTTCGTTCAAGTCAAGAACTTTCACTTGGATTTCTTCACCTACAGTTACAACTGATTTAGGTGATACGTTGCGTTCGTGTGACAATTCTGTCAAGTGAACCAATCCATCAACACCACCAAGGTCGATGAAAGCACCGAAGCTTGTGATACGTGCAACTTTACCAGTTACGACATCGCCAACGTTCAATTTACCAAATACTTCTGCGCGTGCTGCAGCTGATTCAGCTTCAACAACTTCACGACGTGAAAGGATAAAGCGGTTTTCTTTTGGATCTACTTCTTTGATTTTAGCATCAAATTCTTGACCTACGAAACGTTCAGTGTTACGTACAAAACGAGTATCAAGCATTGAAGCTGGAATAAATCCACGAAGTCCTTCAAATTCTACTGAAAGTCCGCCCTTAACAGCGCGAGTTCCTTTAACAGTAACAACTTCTTCTTCACGTCCAACCAATTTGTCCCATGCTTTGCGAGCTTCCAAACGTTTTTTAGATACAAGGTAAGTTACTGTATCAGTATCTTTACCAACTACTTGACGAAGAACAAGCAATTCAAGTGTTTCACCTGGTTTTACCAAGTCATTGATGTCAGCATCACGATCGTTTGTCAATTCGCGAAGAGTCAAAACACCTTCGACACCAGTTCCAGAGATTGCAACGTTAGCTTGGTTCGCGTCAACTGTCAATACTTCAGCAGTAACAACGTCACCTGGTTCAACTTGGCTAACACTGTTTAGCAAATCTTCAAATTCATTCATCTAAAAAATCCTCCAACAATCAAGTTTTCTAAAACTTGACATACTTATAATTATTTTTCCTAAGCAAGCACTCGCAACGAAATCAAAATGATCTACAACGACTTCTTCATATAAAGAAATAAAATACCTGGATAGATATTTTACCACCTTATCTGATATTACCTAGAACTGGGGTAGCTGGATTCGAACCAACGCATGAGGGAGTCAAAGTCCCTTGCCTTACCGCTTGGCTATACCCCAAAAAGAGCGCTGACATTAGTCACTTTATCATCGTCAAAATGAACGCTAATGGAGAGAGAGGGATTCGAACCCCCGAACCCGAAGGAGCGGATTTACAGTCCGCCGCGTTTAGCCTCTTCGCTATCTCTCCATATAAATCAACAGGATCTATTATACCATTGATTTATTTTGATTGCAAGCCCTTATTTATTCAAATTATAATTTTCTATTAAAATTTCAACAGCTTTTTCAAGTTTTTTGTAAAGAGAATCCACATTTCCATTTTTGATAATGGCAAACTGACCTGCCATGTCTGCAATTTCCCCAATCGCTTTCTTTCCAATGGACAAAGTGAATCCATCAAAAGTGTCTTTTCCGACGGTTACTTTACTATCAACGATTTGAATCTCAATTTTCTTATCTTTTTTACTCATTTCAACCCTCTTTTCACTTTTTCTATTTTACAAAAATTCTCTTGATGACGCAAGAGAAAAGGGAGTGAGACAGAAAGAATTTAGATAGAAATTCCTTCTTTATCCCACCCCCGCAAGAGTCATTCGTCACTCTTTTATTCCTAAAAGCGAATGAAGAGAAACATTAGCTACTGCGTTCTTTCGTTAAGACTCGTTCTCATTGAAATCTGGACACATTGCTCTCAGACGCTTTCGGTTTAATCGACTTTGACAATCCATCCTTCTGGTGCTTCGACATCACCAAATTGGATACCGGTCAACTCGTCATAAAGCTTCCGTGTGACAGGACCTACTTCTGTTTCAGAATAGAAGACATGGAAGTCATCCCCGTGTTGAACACCTCCGATTGGAGATATCACAGCTGCGGTACCGCAAGCTCCTGCTTCTACAAAGCGATCCAAGTCATTGATAAAGACATCCCCTTCAATTGGTGTCATACCAAGACGGTGTTCTGCCAAGTAAAGCAAAGAGTACTTGGTGATCGATGGCAAGATAGACGGACTCAATGGTGTCACAAATTCGTTATTAGCAGTGATACCAAAGAAGTTTGCAGAACCAACTTCTTCAATCTTGGTGTGCGTCGCTGGATCGAGGTAAATCACGTCTGAGAAGTTACGATCATGCGCAATCTTACCTGGCAACATACTAGCTGCGTAATTCCCACCAACTTTTGCAGCCCCTGTACCATGTGGTGCAGCACGGTCATACTCGTCTTGAATCAAGAAGTTCGTTGGAACCAAACCACCTTTAAAGTAGTTACCGACAGGCATGGCAAAGATGGTAAAGATATACTCATCTGCTGGGTGCACACCAATAATATCACCAACCCCAATCAAAAGTGGACGAAGGTAAAGGGTAGCTCCAGTACCATATGGTGGAACATACTCTTCATTGGCTTTCACCACTGCCTTACAAGCATCCACAAACATGTCGACAGGTACTTGAGGCATCAGCAAACGATCAGCCGTGCGTTGCAAACGTTTAGCGTTTTGATCTGGACGGAACAATTGGACGCTTCCATCTTTTGTACGGTAAGCTTTCAACCCTTCAAAGGCTTGCTGACCGTAATGCAAACTTGGAGAAGATTCGGACAAATGCAAGGTCGCATCTTCTGTCAATTCTCCTTTTTCCCAAGCTCCATTGCGATAATGTGCCAAATAGCGATAGGGTAATTTCATATATGAAAAGCCAAGGTTTTCCCAATCAAGTGATACTGTCATGATAGTGCTCCTTTTTATTCTTTCTATTCCTTGTCGATCTGATGCAGGTCGATTCAGTTTCTCAATCTATGTACACTATTGTACACCATTTCATGAGAATTTCAAGCGAAATTTTCAATTTTCAGAAAATTTATTTTTAAAGAAAGTCAGTCCTAGAATGGACCGACGCTTTCTTTTATTTGATAGTAGCTGAAAAAACTTCTTGATCCGAAATGGTATCGCTGACAAAGGATCCATTGCTTGTTCTTTCAGAAATGCTTAATTGTGTCAAATCAACTTCTGTCACCTGACCTATTGTAGAAGTGATCTGAAGGATTTGATCTTGTTCTGCCACTTCTTCTTGGCTCGTAAAGAGATCAAAATCTCCCTGGTCAGTGAAGACTGGACCTGCCTTGAAGACGCGATGTGGTTTATTTTTCAACTCACGCAAGACCTGTAGTCCCCTTTTAGCTCGACTGGTCACAGGAATATCGTCTTGTAACATCCGTTTGAGGCTGCCTCGTTGAGTCAGAATGTACATGCTTGGAGTTGTCGACTTAAAGGCGGCAGCAACTTGATCTCCGTCTTTGAGGTTAATGGCTTTGACCCCTGCTGCTTTGGCTCCTACGACAGGAACCTCTTCAATATTAAAGCGCAACCCGTACCCATTTTTAGTAATGATCATGATATCTTCCAGGACAACTGGCGCAACCGCTACGATACGGTCGTCTTGGTCTTTGAGCTTAGCATACTTAGTCGATTTAGAACGATAAGTCCGCCATGGGCTCAATTCTTTGCGTTCAAATCGCTTGATTTGTCCTTGTTGAGTTGCTGCAAAGTAGGTTACTCCCTCAAACTGATCCACAATCTCCGTAAAGAGAATTTCTTCCTCTTGCTCGAAATTGGTCAAGGTCTGACTGAGGTGCTCTCCGATATCCTTCCACTTGGTATCTGTCAATTCGTGAATTGGTCGATAAATGGCATTCCCCAAGTTGGTAAAGAGTAAGAGATGCTGAGTGGTCTTAGCAGGCTCTACGAAAATCAACTCGTCATCGTCCCGCTTACCGACTTCTTCCAGTGTTGAGGCATTAAAAGAACGAGGCGAGGTTCGTTTGATATATCCAGCACGGGTCACACTTACGAAGGTTTCCTCTTCAACAATGAGACTGGCTGTATCAATCTCGATCGTTTTAGCAGTGTCTTGCAATTCACTGCGACGCGGATTCCCAAAGAGCTTCTTGACTTCACGCAATTCCTTCTTCATGAGATTGAACATGGTCCGTTCATCCCCAATGATGGCTGCCAAGGTCGCGATTTGCTCCTTGAGACTGGCATGTTCTTCTTCCAAGGTCACGATATCTGTATTGGTCAAACGGTACAATTGCAAGGTAACAATAGCTTCTGCTTGTTCTTCCGTGAAATCGTAGCTGACCTTGAGGTTTTCTTTAGCATCTGCCTTATTATCAGAAGCACGGATCAAGGCAATCACTTCATCCAGGATGGAAATGACGCGGATCAAGCCCTCTACGATGTGGAGACGTCGTTCGGCTTTTTCCTTGTCAAAGCGCGAGCGAGAGACAATGATATCCCGACGGTGAGCAATGTAGCTAGAGAGAATCGGTACAATCCCCACTTGTCGAGGGGTATAATTGTCAATCGCCACCATATTGAAGTTGTAGTTGACCTGCAAGTCTGTGTACTTGAACAAGTAGTTCAAGATTAGATCGGCATTGGCGTCTTTCTTCAGCTCAATGGCAATGCGAAGACCATCCCGGTCAGACTCATCCCGGACTTCCGCAATACCGGCCACCTTGTTGTTAACACGGACATCGTCGATCTTCTTGACCAAGACTGCCTTGTTGATCTCATAAGGGATCTCGGTAACAACGATTTGCTGCTTACCGCCTTTGAGCTGCTCGATCTCTGTCTTAGAGCGGACAACCACCCGACCCTTACCAGTTTCATAGGCTTTCTTGATCTCATCCCGTCCCTGGATAATGGCACCAGTTGGGAAATCCGGTCCAGGTAGAAACTCCATGAGCTTGTCTACCTTGGCAGATGGATGGTCGATCATGTAGACCACGGCATCGATGACTTCAGCAAGGTTGTGTGGCGGAATATCTGTCGCGTAACCAGCTGAAATCCCTGTTGCCCCATTGACCAAGAGATTTGGAAAGGCTGCCGGCAAAACAGTTGGCTCTTTTTCAGTATCATCAAAGTTCCAGGCAAACGGCACTGTGTTCTTTTCGATATCTTGCAAAAGATAACCCGCAATTTCAGACAAACGCGCCTCGGTATAACGCATGGCCGCTGGTGGATCACCATCCATGGAACCATTGTTTCCGTGCATTTCTACAAGGATCTCGCGGTTTTTCCAGTCCTGAGACATGCGGACCATGGCATCATAAATAGAATAATCCCCATGAGGATGAAAATTCCCCATGATATTTCCGACAGACTTGGCAGACTTGCGGTAGCCCTTGTCATGGGTATTGCCGTCCTTATTCATAGAATAAAGAATCCGCCGTTGAACAGGTTTCAAGCCATCCCGAATATCAGGAAGAGCCCGTTCTTGAATAATGTATTTGGAGTAGCGACCAAAGCGCTCCCCCATGATGTCCTCTAGGGACATATTTTGAATATTACTCATATAGGGTACAACGCCCGTAAAATGCAAAGGAAAATAGAAAATTTATCTTTTTCACACAGCACTTAGGGCGTGTTCAACTCCTTTCAAAGAATGTTGAGTAGTCTTTTAGGAAAAAGGAATTCGGTTACACCAAGTAACCAAACGTCCCTTTCTGATGTTTAAAATAGATTCATTAATGATTAGAAAGTTTCTCTTTAGCATAAGAAGTCATTTTTTCTGCTACTTCCTTATCGTAAGTAAACCCCATCTTTTGGGCCAGAATTTGAGCTTCTCGATTGAATAGCCCCATGGTAGCAAATAAAGACTGAGTGATTTTATCGATACTAGATAAATCAAGCAGTGCTGAGAACTCCTTCTCTTGCCCGCCTGGTAGATACTGGAAGAGGTACTTGTAGTTCTTTCCGATATCAACTGCTCCCTTATCGCTTGTCACCTGCCAAGCTAAGACCTTGAGGAGTTCTTGCTGACAAATGCCATAGAGGTGGTCTGTCGCATAGATAAGCTGATTTCTTCGAATGGCCTTGACAACATAAGCCGATACCCACCAAAATTCATTGCAGGATGCTACAAATTCCTCTTCAGTAGGCGGAGCGATCCAGTAGCGCTTGGAATTAGGCTGATAGGCTTCAAACAAGCCTTTGTCGTCTTTTATAACTTCAAAATTTGCTTCGCTGTCCACCCACTCTTGGATAGACTCCATGGGGCAGAGGGTTAAATCAATACGATTCCCATCTTCAAAAAGCATGAGATACAGACGACGGTGTCCCAGTCGGTTGTGCTGTTCGATGAATCGGTTTCCGTACTGATCCAACCAGGATAAATCTGAAATCAGGTCTTCTAGATCATCAACGATATAGACCACATCATAATCTTGAAACTTGTCTTTGGGTGCCCGAGGATTGGCTCGCGAACCGGATAAGGCCACTGCTTCCACTTGCAAGGACTCAGCTATTTGCAAAATCAGATTCATCATTTCTGTATCAGTTCTCATGTCGATTCCTTACCATTTCTACATCCCAGCATATTTACTTTATAGTAGAAAGTGATTAAAATACTGTATTTTCTTCCAAGGTAAACTTAACATTGTCTTCAATCCATTGACGACGTGGTGCAGCCTTATCTCCCATAAGGACAGAGACACGGCGTTCTGCACGCGCTAGATCATCAATGGTGACACGGATCAAAGTACGAGTTTCTGGATTCATGGTGGTTTCCCAAAGTTGGTCCGCATTCATTTCCCCCAACCCTTTGTAACGTTGGAGGGTTGCTCCACGGCCAAAGGTCCGACGCAACTCTTCTAATTCGCTATCTGTCCAAGCATAGGCTACTTCTTCTTTCTTGCCTTTGCCTTTCGACATCTTATAAAGAGGAGGAAGTGCAATGTAGACATGCCCTGCTTCTACCAAAGGGCGCATATAGCGATAGAAGAAGGTTAAAAGGAGGGTTTGAATGTGGGCACCATCCGTATCCGCATCGGTCATGATGATGATCTTATCGTAGTTAGCATCTTCCACTGAGAAATCAGCCCCAACTCCAGCACCGATGGTGTAAATCATGGTGTTGATTTCCTCGTTCTTGAGGATATCACTCATATTGGCCTTCTCAGTATTAAGAACCTTCCCACGAAGGGGGAGAATCGCTTGGAACTTCCGGTCCCGTCCTTGTTTGGCAGAACCGCCGGCTGAGTCTCCTTCGACCAGATAGAGTTCATTCTTCTTAGGATTTTTAGACTGGGCTGGTGTCAATTTACCAGACAAAAGTCCCTTGTCCTTTTTGCTCTTCTTGCCATTTCGGCTTTCATCCCGCGCTTTTCGAGCGGCTTCACGCGCATCCCGGGCTTTAATAGCCTTACGAATGAGATTAGAAGCCAATTCTCCATTTTCCATCAGGAAGAAGGTCAATTTATCAGAAACAATGCTATCGACTACTGGACGAGCCAAGGGACTTCCTAATTTGTCTTTGGTTTGTCCTTCAAACTGCAAATGAGCTTCTGGAACCAAGATTGAAAGAACCGCAGACAAACCTTCACGGTAATCTGATCCTTCCAGATTCTTGTCTTTTTCTTTGAGGAGCCCTGTCTTTCTTGCATAGTCGTTCATAGCCTTGGTAATGGCTGTCTTCAGACCCGTCTCATGGGTTCCCCCATCTTTAGTGCGAACATTATTAACGAAGGACAAGATATTATCTGAGTAGCCATCATTGTATTGCATGGCCACTTCTACCTGAAAACCATCTGATTCGCCACTAAAGTAGAGAACAGGTGTCAAAGTTTCCTTGTCTTCGTTCAAGTACTCTACGAAATCTTGGACACCATTTTCATAATGAAAGGCCACATGGTTGTCTTCTTCCTTACGGAGATCGGTCAGCGTCAGCGTCACGTCCTTCAGCAAGAAGGCTGATTCTTTGATTCGCTCAGCAATGGTATTGAATTTGAAATCCGTCGTTGAAAAGATGGTTGGATCTGGCATGAAGGTGACCTTGGTCCCTGTCTTAGACTTGGGAGCAGAGCCAATCTTTTCAAGGGTCGTAACTGGTTTTCCCCCATCTTCAAAACGTTGCTTGTAGACAGCTCCATCACGCGTAATTTCTACCTCTAGCCAGCTAGAAAGGGCATTGACGACAGAAGATCCCACTCCATGAAGACCTCCAGATGTCTTATAGCCTCCTTGGCCAAACTTCCCTCCGGCGTGGAGGACCGTAAAGATGACCTCAACGGTTGGTTTGCCCATAGCATGCATCCCGGTCGGCATTCCACGTCCCTGGTCTTCTACCGATAGAGAACCATCTTTATTAATCGTTACATCGATTTGTGATCCAAAGCCAGACAAGGCTTCATCGACCGCATTATCCACGATCTCCCAGACCATGTGATGCAAGCCATTTCCGTCGGTCGATCCGATATACATCCCTGGACGTTTACGGACCGCATCCAACCCTTCTAGTACCTGAATGGCATCGTCATTATAATTATTAATATTGATTTCCTTTTTTGCCACAAGGAACCTCCTGTTTGTTCATCTTTTCTATATTACAGTTTTTTAGGAAATTTTGCAAAATTTTTTCTCTTTATATGGAGATTTCTATATCTCAGTAAAAAAAGCTGGCTTGACACTTTCTTCAGATGTCACACTTGAACTCCAGAAATTGCTTTTTCTATCGATGGCTTTTTGATATAATGAGAGTATGATAAAAGAAATAAGTGTTTTAATTTTAGCCTATCTGTTAGGCTCCATTCCTTCGGGATTATGGATTGGGAAAATCTTTTTCCATATTAATTTACGGGAACATGGCTCGGGCAATACAGGAACGACCAATACCTTTCGGATTTTAGGGAAGAAAGCTGGGGTCATTGTCTTTACGATTGATTTCTTGAAAGGAACTTTGGCCGTTCTCCTTCCGACTTTCTTTGGAATTCAGGGGATCTCGCCGATGGTCTTTGGTCTCTTAGCCGTTTTGGGGCACACTTTCCCAATTTTTGCTGGATTCAAGGGTGGAAAAGCAGTGGCGACGAGTGCTGGTGTTTTACTTGGTTTCTCGCCTATCCTGCTACTCATTTTAGCTGTTTATTTTGTAGCCAGCCTTTATTTAACCAGCATGATTTCGTTTTCGAGTGTTACCGTTGCGCTACTCGCAATTCTATCGGTCCTCCTTCTCCCTTTGACTGGATGGATCTTGCACAACTATGATCCACTTTTTACAGTCATTGTCTTGGCCTTAGCGACCTTGATCATTCTTCGTCACAAGGATAATATCCAACGGATCAAAGAGAAAAAAGAAAATCTCATCCCTTGGGGAAAGAACATCACCCATCAACAACCAAAAAACTAGAGCAAGCGCTCTAGTTTTTTTTTTTATTGGGCTACATTTTTATTCTTGAACAGATATGCATTATAAGGCGTCAACCAAGTCCATCAGTATTTCCATAGGAGTTTTTTTCCTACGACCATTAACCGTTTCGATAAGATGATAAACTTTTAAACGATTGTCGTTACTGAAGACAAACTCAAAGCGAAACTCACGACCGTTGGGTGCCACTGTATCAAATTTCGTTTTATATTTATCATGAACGGGGCTAACTGGAAACTTATTGAAGAGCAAGCGTCGCTTATCTCCCGCTTCTTTTAGACAGTTTTCCAGCTCCTGACAATAGTCATAAAACAGCTGATAGAGGTCTTCTTCTGAAATTCTTCTTCTCCGAACCAATGATTTAAAATCCGAAAAATTTCTGCGCGGGATGTCAATACTAAATGAAAATCCCTCCTGATTGATTCTTTCTAAAAATCCATCTCTTGAAATCATAGAACCACTCTTTCTTTTATCAATCTGTAATGAACCCTTATTGTTTCTATTCATAGTCAATCCATTATGTAATCAAGCAGATCCATCAAGGTTAGTTTCTTACGACCATTGACAGACTCAAATAAATTATAAACTCTTAGTTCTTGGTTCTTTTTAAAAGCAAACTCAAAACGGAACTCGCGGCCATTACATGCGGCTACATAAAATCCGGTCTGATACTTCCTCTTATCCTCTACTACCTGCATTTGCCGGTCTTCTACCTCTCTACAAAGTGAAAGAAAGATCTGATAGAGTTGCTCCTCAGAGAGCCTTTTTCTTCGAACCAATGACTTGAAGTTATTGTACTGCCACCATGGGATCTGGATGTTGAAGGAAAAACCTTCCTTATTGGCTTTATCGATAAACGCTTTTCTGGAGACCATACTAACTCCTCTTCTATTGGAACATCCTTTGCCTCTATTATACCATCTTTTATCCTTTCACAAAAACAGCATCCCAAATGGAATGCTTTTTTGTTTCTTAATAGTATTCCCCTTGGCGGTAGTTCCAAGAGTTGAAATGATCAGATAAGTGCATCATGATCTTATCAATATCCAATCCTTTACGAATCACAACTGGACAAGTATTGACAGAACGGCTACCTGCTCCTTGTTCTGGAATCAATTTTCCTTCGGCATCAACCATAGAGACCATCACACCTTGTTCATAGCGAGTTTCAATGGTCTTGTCTGGTTGGATAGAGGCTACATAATCGTCAGCTTCGATGACCAAGTCCACGGCACTTTCGATTCGCTCACCAATTCCTTCAACCTTCCCGCGGTTTCCTTTACCTGAAGGGTTGGCTGAAGAGGCGTAAACCATCTTGCCTTCTTTTTCCCACATTTCTTTGGCGATTTGCTCACCAGCTTTACCAAATTTAATGACAAAACAGCTGGTTCCATGAACGTCTGTCATGAGTTCTTCGCGTCCATCTCCGAAGGCTTGTAATTTTGCATAGGCATCTTCACGCCAAGGAAGGATACAACCAAGCAAGATATCTTCATCCCAATGTTTTTGGTAGAAGGCTTCAATTTCAGGATTCAATTGCGCAAGGGCGCGGAGTTCATCCATGCTTCCACAAAGAACGACACCTGGTTTGTTGCGGTTACGTTCTTTGGCTTCAAACTTCCGTTCCAAGCCAGCTTTGTCGCTAGTCATGATGATATAGCCGACTTTGGTAGGGCAGACGATACAGCCACCCTCTCCTTTAAGAATGTCAAATCCTTCTTGTGAAAGTGTTCCGTCCCATTGAATGTGTTTTGTCATAAATTTCGTCCTCTTCTATTTCTTTTTTTCTATTCTATCAAAATTCCCAAAAAGCTTCAATGTATTTTCTGAAAATTCTTAATTAACTATACAATTTTTATTGCCAATAGGCGGGCCGATTCTTCTCATAAGCAGCAATCAAGTCCTCGTATTGGAGGGTAATCCCAATATCATCTAGACCGTTGAGTAATTTGTGCTTCCAATCTTGATCGATCTCAAAGCAAAACTCTCCAACAGGCGAGATGATCTTCTGCTCTTCCAAATCTACTGTCACTGGATCTGTCGGCTTCAAACTTGCCAATTTTTGACGAACCTCTAGCGGTTGGACAATCGGAAGCATGCCATTATTGAGCTCATTATTGTAATGGATATCTCCGAAGGATCCGGCGATAACGACTTTAAAGCCATAATCAGCTAAAGCCCAGGCCGCGTGCTCCCGAGAGGAACCAGCCCCAAAATTGTCACCAGTGATCAAAATGGTCGCCTTGCGGTATTCTGGCTTGTTAAAGATAAAATCTGGATCCTCAGTATATTGGTCATCCAAATAGCGCCAAGCATACATGAGGTATTTCCCAAAACCTTTTTTATCAATTAACTTTAAGAATTGCTTGGGGAGGATTTGGTCAGTATCAATATTATCGTTCATCAAAGGAACTGTAGTTCCCGTATAACTGGTAAATTTCTCCATGCTTCCTCCTTTTACTCGACTTCTGGCATTTGGCGCACATCGACAAAGCGACCAGCGATTGCTGCTGCAGCGGCCATTGCTGGGCTACAGAGATGGGTCTTAGCCCCAAATCCTTGACGATCTTCAAAGTTCCGGTTGCTAGTAGAAGCACAGTGGACGCCATCTGGAACCTTGTCTGGGTTCATTCCTAGACACATGGAGCATCCTGGATCACGCCATTCAAAGCCCGCATCCATGAAGATCTTGTCTAAGCCTAATTTTTCAGCGGCTTGCTTAACTGGACGAGAGCCAGGTACCACAATAGCAGTTAAGTTTGGCGCAATTTTTTTGCCTTTCACAAACTTGGCTGCCAACTCCAAATCGCTGAGACGCGCATTGGTACAAGAACCGATAAAGATATAGCCTAATTCAATGTCTGCTGGTTTTTGGCCAGGTTCAAGATCCATATAATGATAAGCCCGTTCATCATTCATGTCCCGAATCTCTGGAAATGGAGTCTCAAAGTCCACTCCCATAGAAGGATTGGTCCCCCAAGTCACCATCGGAGCAAGATCAGATACATCCATACGGATGACCTTATCATAAACGGCATCGTCATCACTGACTATAGTCTTCCAATCAGCTACTGCGGCCTCAAAATCATCTGGCACACATTCGCGTCCCCGGAGGTAGTCAAAGGTCGTCTCATCTGGATTCATGATCCCCATTTTGGACCCGAACTCGATCGACATGTTACAGATGGTCATGCGTTCTTCCATGGTCAAGCGATCAATTGCTTCTCCCCGATACTCTACGACATAGCCAACTCCACAAGCAACACCGTAGCGCGCTATCAAAGCTAGGATGTAATCCTTTGAATAGATCCCTTTTTGTGGGGTTCCGGTGAATTCAACCAACATTTTCTTTGGTTTGACTTGCCAGATGGTTTGGGTGGCAAAGACATGCTCCACTTCACTGGTTCCAATCCCAAAGGCAATGGCACCAAAGGCTCCGTGGGTTGCGGTATGGCTGTCTCCACAGACAATAAATTTTCCAGGCTGTGTCCGACCGGTTTCAGGGCCCACCATATGAACGATTCCTTGCTTAGCAGAACCATGGGCAGCATGATCAATCCCAAAGTCCACCACATTCTCAGCTAATTTATCAATCTGGGCTTTTGAAATCACATCACGAATATCAAAAATATTGACCGTTGGAACATTGTGATCAAAGGTTCCAAAGGTTAAATCGGGTCGTCGGACCTTGCGTCCTGCATCCCGTAATCCTTGAAAGGCTTGCGGACTCGTCACTTCGTGGATGTAGTGTTGGTCCACATACATGAGTTGGGGTTGCCCTTCCACTCCTGTAATAACATGGCGGTCCCAAAGTTTATCAAAGATTGATTTTCCACTCATCGTCTTTCTCCTTTTATCTTCTTGTTAGGAAATCCATTGAAGGATTAGAAAGAGGGCACCTGCTAAAAGTAGGCTACTGCCCCACCAGCTAGCTTGAAAATACCATTTCCGCACCTTGTGGTGAAAGAGATATCCGCCTAGTAGAGCTCCGAATCCACCAAGTAGCCAGCTCTCGAGTAACAGGACCTTTTCAGGAATCCGCCACCTCTTTTGGATAGCTTTTCGTTTATCTAAACCATAGGTCAGAAATACGATACTATTCCAAATAGCAATAAGAACTAAACAGCGATCTCTCCAAGTCATCTTAGAGATTCCCAATAATGGCTGCAGTCATCTCAGCAGTAGAAGCCTGACCACCTAGATCTCGCGTTAAGATTCCTTGATTCAAGGTTTGATTGACAGCTTCTTCGATCATTTCTGCACCTGCTGTTTCTCCAAAACTGTCTCGGAGCATCATGGCAACGGACAGGATCATGGAGATCGGATTGGCAATGCCTTGACCAGCAATATCAGGTGCTGAACCATGAATCGGTTCGTACATACTTGGCCCTTGGTCAGAATGACTAGCAGATGGCATCACGCCTAGTGTTCCTGGAAGGACGCTCGATTCGTCAGATAAGATATCTCCAAATAAATTCTCTGTTACGACGACATCAAAGCGAGCTGGATTGGTGATCATGATCATGGCTGCACTATCGACAAGCTGGTGCTCTAAGGTCACATCTGGAAATTCTTTGGCAACTTCTTCTGCTACTTGGCGCCATAATTTAGATGTTGCAAGGACATTTTGCTTATCGATACTGGTCACTTTCTTGCCACGTCCTTGCGCAATTTTGAAGGCTTGGCGCATAATCCGACGGATTTCTTCTGCGCTGTAATCATTGATATCGCGCGCTGTATCTTCTTTCAAGATATGCTCTCCAAAGTAAATCCCACCTGTCAATTCACGCACGACTACAAAGTCGACACCCTCGATACGCTCTGGTTTCAAAGGAGACAGATGTTTTAAGGCGTCAAAAATCCGTACAGGACGAATATTGGCAAAGAGATTTAATTCCTTGCGAATAGCGAGCAGGCCTTGTTCTGGACGAACAGGAGCATGGTCATACTCAGGACTCCCGATGGCTGCGAGAAGAATAGCATCCGCTCCTTTAGCTGCTTCGAGAGTATCTTGGGGAAGTGGGTGGCCAGCGGCATCAATCCCAGCACCCCCAAAAGGTTTGTCTTCTAGACTATAATCAAAGCCAATTTTGGGAGCAACGGCTGCGAGAACCTCTAGTCCAGCTGCCATGATCTCAGGGCCAATCCCATCTCCTGCAAGTGTTACAATTTTCTTTGTCATGTTCATTTCCTCTTAGGCTTGTGGAAGATCCCGGTAAGAGACAGTTCGTCCCATTTCACCCGCATTCTCTTTTTGAACCAGCGTATTGGCATTGATATAAGCAATGGCAGAGGCTTTTAATACGTCAAAGTCCAAACCAGAGGCATTGAAGATCGTATCTGTATCGACATTTTCCACCGATACCAAGACACGGGCTTGAGCGTCGATCCCATCTGTCACTGCATCGATATTGTAAGAGGTCAAGCGAACGGTTTGGTTGAAGAATTTATCAATCGCATTAAAGATGGCTTCAACCGACCCTTGACCATTGGCAAGGAACTCAAGCACTTCCCCTTCTTCATTGCTGAGGCTAACTGCTGCTGTAATCGTTTCGTCTGCATTGGTGGTTAAGCGGAGATCGTTAAATTGGAATCCTTCTGGATTTTCCACTGCTGTACCGGCAACAAGGGCGCGGATATCGGCATCTGTGATCTCGTGTTTCTTGTCTGCCAGAGATTTGAACTTAGCAAACAATGGCTTGATGTCTTCCTCTGTAAATTCCAGTCCCAACTCATGCAGTTTTTCGACAAAGGCATGGCGACCAGACAATTTTCCAAGCGGAAGGCTGTTGCTCTTAACACCCACCAACTCAGGGGTGATGATTTCATAAGTAAGAGGATTTTTAAGGACCCCATCTTGGTGGATTCCAGACTCGTGTGAGAAGGCATTGCCACCAACAACTGCCTTGTTTTTAGGAATTGGAATACCAGAGTAACGAGAGACCAACTCAGAAGTGTTGATGGTTTCATTAAGGACAATCGGACTCTCCACTTGAAAATAGTCTTCGC
The DNA here is from genome assembly GCF_030440045.1 of Streptococcus sp. SP8. NCBI lineage: Bacteria > Bacillati > Bacillota > Bacilli > Lactobacillales > Streptococcaceae > Streptococcus > Streptococcus sp. SP8. The sequence goes on from NZ_JAQFJL010000001.1 coordinate 211,234, forward strand.
GAATATTGAGAGCAACTGCTACTTCTTCAAGCGCCGCATTGCCGGCCCGCTCCCCGATTCCATTAATGGTTCCTTCGACACGACGGGCACCATTTTTAACAGCAGCGAGGCTATTCGCCACGGCCATACCTAGGTCATCATGGCAATGAGGGGAATAGATAATCTCGCGGTCTGTCTTGACATGGTCAATCAAGTATTTGAAAATGGCACCGTACTCTGCTGGTGTCGTAAAACCGACTGTATCAGGAATGTTGATATAGCTGGCACCAGCATCGACTGCAGTCTGTACGACTTGCAAGAGGAAATCCAATTCCGTCCGGGTCGCATCTTCGGGAGAGAATTCAACAATCTCAAATTTTGAGCGAGCGTAAGAAACGTGCTCTTTGATGGCTTCAAGAATTTCTTCCTTTGTCTTGTTGAGTTTAAACTCCCGGTGAATCGGACTGGTTGCGATAAAGACGTGAATTTGCGGATACTTAGCATCCTTCAAGGCTTCATAACAAGCGTCAATATCTGATTTGACAGAACGGGCCAAACCTGTCACGGCTGTCTTGGTCAAGACCTTGGCAATCTCTTGAACAGCAGTGAAGGAATCCGGACTAGCTGCAGGAAAACCTGCTTCAATAGCAGAAATACCCCATTTTTCCAATTGTTTAGCAATGGCAATTTTTTCTTTGATAGAGAAATTAACTCCTGGAGTCTGTTCACCGTCCCGAAGGCTGGTATCTAAAAATTCAACTTTACGCATAGGGTCTCCTCATTTCTATGTAGTGGATATAAAGAAAAACATCTCACTCGGTTAACCAAGCGAGATGTTTTTGCCCGCTTGGTAAGCCAAACAGGACTAATGCTTCTGCACTAGCCCTTGTACCTCAACAACAAAGTAAATTGAATAAACTTAGCTGTTTTCATGTTTGACTTTCTCCTTTGTTCAATGTCTTGTTTAGTATTTTAGCATAGGGAAAAAGCAATGTCAAGAATTTTCTGTAATATTCTGAATTTTTTGAATAGAAACAAAATAAAGCTTTCAGTTCTAGTTAGATTGAGGATAAAGTCATCTTAGAAACTTTCCGTCATGAGAATAGTGCTAGAAACACTATTGTTTCTAGCACTCGGAATTATTGAACCTAAGGAAATTTTTTAAGATGATTGTGAATTCAATTTGAATAGCCTCTTTCGCCCTACTTCTTCTGATACAAATCAAAAACGATCTTGTCATTATAGAGATCAATGGTATTGGCCTTGACGTAAATTCCAAAATCATTGTCAATTTTTGGTAGTACAATGGTAATGGTAGACTCCTTTGGAGAAATCTGGATAAAATCTGGGATATTTTTATTTTTGCTTAAAAGTCGCAAAACCATTTTTTGTGGAATTTGAAAGGTTCCGACTGAAAAATCCTTCACCGTCAAGAGAATATTCCCGTTTTCCAATTTGGATGGTTGAAAGTAAATATATAAGGGATACTCCTTTCCTAAGAGACTCAACTGCCCTTCTAATAGGATTTGCTGATTGTCCGCATAGACCTTGTAGTCGGACAGCTTATATTTTTTCAGAAGCGATTTGATGGTATCATTGAGTTGATCTCGAGTCGTTGTCATGGTTCCAACTTTGACATCTTTGGTTCCAACTGCTTGATGAAGCTGACTAACATCTTCTCTTGGCGTCGCTAAGCGTCCTTGCACAACTATAGCGAAGGCTAAGAGAAGGCTGACCAAGCCTAAAAACAACCATTTCCAAATATTGATTTTTTGAAGGAAGGGGACCTTCTCTTTGTTGGGATTATTTTTGACTCCAAGTTTTCTTCGTGGCATTGATTTTCTCCAATATTGCTTGTTTCATCTTTTCATAGCCCGTATTGTTGGGGTGAAAACTATCCTCTTCATACAGGGCATCATTGATAACGGTTGTCTTCCCGTCACTGATTTCTGATACGCCCATTTTTCCATCAATTCCTTTATAGAGTAGATCATTGATCGGAACGAAATAGACCTGATCAAATTGCGCGATGGTTTCTTCTGTCGTCTCATTCCAACGATCTACAGCCGTCTGGATACTAGTTAATTCAGGAAAATTCAGGTAAAGAGGATTGTAGATCCCCACTACATAAATAGGAAGATGGGGATTGTCCTTTCTGGCCTTTGTAATAATTTCTTTGAGGTTCGCTGTATAATTCTTGAGCGGCTTTTGGATATCCGATAGGGAAAAGTCACTCAGATGATCGACAACGACTTTGCGCAGGTCATTTCCCCCAACCGTTAAGGTCATGACACGCGCCTTTTTGAGATCCTTCTGAAGATCTGTTTGCTTCTTGAGTCGATCTAAGATCTGAGCACTTGTATTCCCAGCTACTCCATAGTTGACAGGCTGGTACTGACCGTCATTTTCATTGGATAGGCTTTGGGCAAGAATGGGCACGAAGCCCCCTTGCTTGGTGCTATCCCCTACTCCTTCAGTCAGTGAATCCCCTAGAGCTACATAAGTATAGGTGATTTCTTTCGCAGCCGTTTTGGGCTTGGTCATACGAGGGGATGCAGTTGGTAGCAGAGCACGAAATAGAAAGACAAAGACAAGAAGGCTGGTTAAAAAGAAAACCAAGCCTTGCATCATTTTTTTAAGATTCATATGAATACGATCGCTTATCCTTGAAAAATCACTTGTCCATCACAGATTGTATAAGCAACTTTCCCTTTTAATGTTTCACCCACAAATGGTGAATTGCCAGCTTTTGAAGCGAAATGATCCGATACCAGACGATCTGCTTCTGGATCAAAGATGGTTAAATCAGCCGGTCCATCCACTGCGATATAGCCAGCATCAAAATCATAGAGACGTGCTGGATTATAGGACATCTTTTCAAGCAATTGCATCAGGCTTAAATGGCCAGCATGCACCAAGTAGGTCAAACCAATAGAGAGCGAAGTTTCAAGCCCAGTCATGCCAGATGGTGCTTTGGTAATATCAGGAACATTCTTCTCATTTGCATGGTGAGGCGCGTGGTCAGTCGCAATCACAGAGATGACGCCTGACTTCAAGCCTTCAATCACTGCTAGACGGTCAGATTCCAAGCGAAGAGGTGGATTCATCTTAGCATTGCTTCCCTTAGTCAAGAGCAGACTTTCTGTTTTCGAAAAGTGTTGAGGTGCCACTTCTGCCGTCACATGAGCACCTAATCCTTGGGCAAATTCCACCACCTTGACACTTTCTTCCTTGGAAAGGTGTTGGATATGGAGGTGAGCACCTGTCGCATGGGCAATCATGGCATCACGCGCAGCCATTGAATATTCAGCTACACCCGTCGCCCCACAGACATGGAAGTGTTCCTTGGCAATGTTTTCATTCAAACCAAGAATGCCATTCAACTCAGGGTCTTCTTCATGCAGACTAATAAAGGTTCCTAGACGCTTAGCTTCTTCCAAAGCTTGGCGGACAACCTTAGTGCTTTGAAGGGGAATCCCATCATCTGAAAATCCTACTGCACCAGCCTTAAGCAGGCCTTCAAAATCTGTCAGGTGTTGACCGTCAAAGTTCTTAGTCACCGTCGCAACCGTATGAATGTGAAGATTTTCCTTGGCTGCAGAATCTAAGACTTCCTCTAAGGTCGTAATATCTGAAATGGTCGGATTGGTATTGGCCATCATGACCACTCGAGTAAAACCACCAGCAGCTGCGGCTAAGGCACCCGTATGAATGTCTTCTTTATGAGTTTGACCGGGTTCGCGGAAATGCACGTGTACATCGATCAAACCAGGTGCCACAACCAGACCAGTAGCATCAAGGACTTCTTGTCCATCCGTTGGGAGGTTTTCAGCGATCTCTACAATTTTCTTTCCTTCGATACGAAGGTCACAGACTTGATCCAAGCCGGTCTTGGGATCCATGACGCGACCATTTTTAATGACAACCATTGCATTCTCCTTTATTCATAAAAATCAACATGCGACTCTAACAAACGGTCGCCGTCATAGCGAAACATTGCAGAAAAGAAGGGTTTATCCTCCAACAACCACTCGACAAAGGTGTGGTCCCCTTCCCAGGTTGGTTTTGAGAGGACTTGATCATAAGGTACCCACTCCAAGGTCCCTTCGTTACACTCGATCAGTTCTCCCTCAAAATCTGTTACCTTGAAGACATAGGTATACCAGTCCAAATCTGGAGTAAACTCGGGAAAGGTAATGATCCCTTTCAAGACTGGCTTGGCTCTAAGGCCCGTCTCCTCAAAAATCTCACGCGCAGCACACTCCTGTGGGGTTTCCCCGCGTTCTAATTTTCCTCCAACTCCGATCCATTTACCTTCATGGACATCATTGGGCTTTTTATTGCGATGCAACATGAGAAATTCTTTCCCATTGTCAATGTAACAAATCGTTGCTAATTGTGGCATTTCTTTCTCCTATCTTAACCAATCAATCGGCTCACGTCCCGCCTCTTTCAAAAATTGATTGGTTTTTGAAAAGGGTTGGGAACCAAAGAATCCTCGGTAGGCCGATAAAGGACTTGGGTGAGCTGATTCAAGGACCAGATGTCGATCGTGGGTAATCAGAGGCTTTTTCTTACGGGCATAAGATCCCCAGAGGATAAAGACAACAAGCTCCTCCAACTCATTGACCACCTTAATCACAGCATCTGTGAAAGGCTCCCAAATTTGTCCTGCATGGCCATTGGCCTGACCAGCAGGCACCGTCAAGCAGGCATTGAGTAAGAGCACGCCTTGCTCTGCCCAAGAGGTCAGATCATGGGAACGCTTCTCTCCGATATCTGAGCGCAATTCTTTGAGAATATTTTGCAAAGAAGGCGGCGCTGGTACATGATCTGGAACAGAAAAACTTAAGCCCTGCGCTTGATCCGGTCCATGGTAGGGATCTTGGCCTAAAATCAAGACCTTGACCTGATCCATCTCTGTCGTCTGCAAGGCCTTAAAGACCTTGTCACGCGGTGGATAAACCACTCCTTTGCTATAGACTTCATTCATAAAGTCATTGATCTGGTGAAAATACCCTTCTGGAAGATGGGATTTGATGGCTTCATGCCAGGGTGAATGCTGCATGGAAACTCTCCGCTATCCAATAAATTCTTACCTTCCATTATACCACATTTGGCGCAGATCCACTGGATAAAAAAGAGGCTGAACATTTTTGTCCAACCTCTGTTTCTGCCTGTCAAACAAGCGAGAGCTTTTATGTATTTTCTTTCTTGGTAAATCCTGCTAGACCGATCGAAGCGACTAGTAAAATTTGCGGTAAGAATTGGATGAGGTAGCGGGTCTTCCCACCTTCAAAGATGGTCAAAAAGAGCAAACCACCAAAGACCGCTAAGGAAAGGAAGTTAAAGTCATCTGTATCTCGACGTTTGAGATAAGCTCCAACCAAACCAGCCGATAGGATGATCCAGATCACCTGCTTGACAAATTCATAATACTTGTACTGCGGTCGATCAATGCTGAGGAAATAGGTCCGCACCCATTTTGCCAAACCATTATTTTTAGTCAGAGGTGCATAGAGAGGATTGATAAAAGGCGTCTTCTCATACTCTACATCTCGGTAGAGCCAGCCCAGGGTTCCTTCTGCTACCGTCAAGGATTGCTTGTAGTAGATATGCCCGATCAGACCGAACGGTCCGTACTCCTTGAGACGGCGCTTGATTTCTTTGATCACATTTTCTTTTTTAAAGAGGCCATTGTTGTAATCCGAGCGCTTGTCCTCATCGATATAGGCCAGCAAGCCTTCTTTCATATCTTCTTGGTTATGCCCCATATCCGTCAAGCCTAGATTGATAAACAAGAGTGGTCCTTTAGCCAAACCTTCTTGTTTCAAAATTGGTACAACTGTTTGATGATTGACCGCTGTATTCAATCCTGCAAAGACAAAGCCCGTCATCATCACTGTCACCGTAGCAATCTTGCCAAAGGACTTCCAGTTTCCTCTAAAGAAGAGGACAGCCCAAAAGGCAATCATGATAATAATCGTCGTTGGACGGATCAACATGGTCACGCCAGATAAAATCCCTAAAGCAAACATCTTCTTCCAGGAGACTGCTTGATCTTCCTTTAAGAGATCCAAGGCCCACCATAATTGAAGGGCAATCAAAGGAAGCGGCGGAATATCTGTATACATGGAATAGAAATAAGGCGAGTAACAGATCAAGCTCACATAGAAGAGATAGACCAGATCAGCCGTTTTTTGATTGAAATGCTTCTGGGACAGCTTGTACAAGAGAACTGCACCCAGATTGACATAGAGGATATTGAGAGCCTGCATGACCCACAGACCGCTAGAGCCAAATAAGACATAGAAAAACTTCTCGTAAAGAAAGAGCGGAATGTTATTGGGATTGCGACTGAGGTAGTTGGTGATAGAGGATTGCTTAAGAAGATCAAAAGCCCCTTTGAAAACAACCGCAGCATCCCGACGGATAAAGAGCTCCGCACAGACCATAACAATCAACTGAAAGACAAGGGCTCCAAGCAAGAAGCCTTTTTTATGCCGGGTCAACCAAGCAAAGGCACTCTTTAGCCCATCGCGTTTCAACCAGGCTAGCAGAAATAGCAATCCAGCACCTAAAATGGCTAGCCATGAAATCTCTCTCAGATAGGTCACACTGATCAAGAACCAGTGAACCATCACTAGCAACATGACAACATGAAGCATCCCAAATAGAATACGTTTACTTTTCGATAACATAGGTCCATTATATCAAAAAAACAGCATTTCTGCTGTTTTGGGGTGATCAACAACTGTAAAGTGCAAAGAAAAGTTGTTCTGAAATGTAATTTATAAACATACTCATTTTATCGAAGCAATTTTTAACTCTTAACCTTAACTAACAGACCTAAAATACTAGGATTAAAATGCATATTAACCCAAGATAAATTCCAACCGTTAGAATCATCCCGATTTTATAGAAACCGACTAAGCCGGCATATCGTTCGACAAAACCAATTTGTGGCTCGTTTGGATTATAAAAGACTGTCATAGGAGACCCAATTGGGAATATCATCCGCAAATCCAGATTTTTACCTGCTCCAAGAACATAGGTTCTATCGAAAACATTGGTTTGTCTTGACTTAGAAGAAGTCTCTCTGAAATAAGCGTAGGTAAAGGTCTTTTGGTATCTTTCGCCCCCGACTTGATACTCCACCACAGGCAGAGAAATAAGCAGTTGATTTTTTGAATCAAAAGCAACGACTTCTCCCATAACTTTTGCGGTTGATTCTGTTTTCACTTTTATTTCACGACGATACAAGGTGTAAAAGATAAGCAGCATGATCAAGAAAACAAGTGTCAAGATTCCCAAAATTAACCAAAATAATGTTGCTGTCATTAATTTTTCACCCTTTCACATAAACTAGTTGATTTCAAACCACTTGAAAAATCATCTTATTCTCCTCTTTTCAACCAATTCTGTTGTTGCGCCTTTTCTGCAAGACCTTTTGCTTTATTGATATCCAGTGATGTTGAATCCGAAGGGGCGTTAGATTCGATTTCTTCTTTCAATTCTTGTAAGGTTTGAACATCTTTCGGAGTCAAATTTGAGACCGTGCTAGATCCTTTTTCTGTCGAATTTTCTGGCACAGACTGGATCAAGCGATAGGTCTTAATCACTTCAGTTTCTGCGTCTGTTGTCGGAAGAGGACGATAAAACATAAAGAAACCAATAATGACAATCAGAAGAGACGTAATGGATACAAGAAACCCTTTTTGCAGATTCTCTACAGTTATTTTAGTATCTTTAGTAGACAAACTCTTCCATTCTGGATGTTCTTCCTCAGCTTCTTTTTTGGCGTTGAAAGCAGGGGTAACCAAGACTTGGTTCATCAAAGTCAGTGCCCCCAAGGCCATCAATAAAAATGGGATATGACGTGATTTACTTATGACCACTAAAATTCCTCCCGCAATAGCAATCAAACTGATGATGATATTGACGGTAAACCATACCCGAGCCTGCTTCTTCATTTGCAAATAATCTTCTTTTGACATCTTCTTCTCCCTTAAAAATAGATTTTCCTTCATCCATAAAAACAATTACTACTATCATACCGGATTTTACTTTGAGATTCAAGTTAACCACAAACTAGTGAAAAGAGTATAAAAAAGAAGCGTTAAAAACGCTTCCGTCCTATTATTTATTTTGCCAAGTTTCTTGGTTTTCCTTGAAACGGTGCAACAACTCTAAACCTTCAGAGGTGATGTAACCTTGTTCTTCTGCCAAATGAATCAATTCTGTATAGTTAGACAAGGTTTCAAGTTGAACGCCAGCTTCCGCAAATTTCTTATCGGCTTTCTCCAATTGGTAGGTGAAGATAGCTACGACACCAAGAACGTCCGCTCCTTCACGCTTGGCAGCTGCGACAGCATCCAAGACAGATCCACCAGTAGAAATCAAATCTTCCACTACGACCATCTTTTGACCTTGAGGTACACGGCCTTCGATTTGGTTTCCAGCACCATGGTCTTTTGGTTTGCTACGGATGTAGGCAAATGGCAAATTCATCTTGTCCGCAATAATGGCTCCGTGAGGAATCCCTGCAGTTGCTGTCCCTGCAATTACTTCTACTTCAGGGAAAGCTTCCTTGATTTTATCTACAAATCCATTTTCGATCAAGGTACGAGTTTCAGGATAAGCGAGGGTTACACGGTTATCTGTATAAATAGGGGACTTGATCCCAGATGCCCAAGTAAAAGGTTCTTCTGGTTTCAAATAAACCGCTTCGATTTTCAAAAGATGGCTAGCAATATCTTTAGCTAATGACATGACGACTCCTTTATTACGATTTTAATCATATACGAATTAAATCAATAATTGATTCAAACAACAACATTACAGGTTAGTGAATGCGTTAGGAAAGGTCCCGTAGGACTTCCCGTAGAGCTACAAAAGTTTTACTTTTACTGGCGATTAGTCTTCCGACGATCACAGAAGAGAAACGATCATTTTCTCTTCTGTGATCTAGTGAATGCGTTAGGGAAGTCCCATAGGACTTCCCGTAGAGCTACAAAAGTTTCACTTTTAGTAGCGATAAGTGTTCCGACGATTTAAAGGATAAAACGATTATTTTTATCCTCTAAATCTAGTGAATAGTTTAAGGAAGGCCCTATCGGGCTTCCCGTAGAACGTCTTGAAGCACAGCTTCTTAGACGTTCTTAACTATTCCACTGTCTCTTAATTTCATGGTAAGCGTCCCATGGGTTTTCTGCTTGGATGATTGGGCGTCCAACGACAATATAGTCAGAGCCAATTTTATGAGCTTCTTGTGGGGTCATGACCCGTTTTTGGTCGCCGATTTCAGCTCCAGCAGGACGAATCCCTGGTGTTACACAGACAAAGTCTGATGAAGTGGCATCCTTGATCAAGGCTACTTCATGGGCTGAACAGACAACGCCATCCAAGCCAGCTTCTTGGGCCTTGCGAGCATAATTGACTACTGATTCTTGGACCGTTGTTTGGATGTTTTGGCAATCACGCATGTCTTCTTCACTTGTAGAAGTCAACTGGGTCACGGCTACCAATTTAGCTCCTTCACCAAGAGCTGCCTTGGCTTCGCGCATCATCTCTACACCACCGGCTGCGTGGACCGTCACCATATCTACTCCGAAAGTTCCCAGTACGGACATGGCTGATTTGACTGTATTTGGGATATCATGCAATTTTAAATCAAGGAAAATACTGTGTCCAAGCCCTTTGAGGTAATGTACAATTTCAGGACCAACTGCATAGAAAAATTCCATTCCGATTTTTACAAATAATTTTTCGTCTTCTGGAAAATGCTCTAAAAAGTGTTTGACATCCTCGAAAGCTGGGAAGTCAAGGGCGATAATAGGACGTTCTTCACGCATGGATTACTCCTTTTTTGATTGATCATTTTGTCTACAAAAAAACCTTGCCCGAGGCAAGGTTACACGAAAATTAGGTAGGAACAACTACCATGATTCACCGTCTAGACCTTAGGAGCCTCTCTGGACTGCTTTAAAGGTTTTTATTTATTGTAGTACGATATTTGGGAAAAGTCAAGGATTTACAGTAGATTTTCCCGTACATGTTTACGGAAGTTCTCAAGGGTGTCAATACCATAGCGATCCATGACCTGTGGCAGATCTTCGATGATGGTTGGACAAGCATAAGGATCGGTGAAATTAGCGGTTCCAACACCAATCGCAGAAGCCCCTGCAATCATCATTTCAATGGCTGCTTCGGCTGAATCCACACCTCCCATTCCGATAATCGGAAGTTTAGTGGATTGGGCAACCTGACGGATGAGTTTCAAAGCAACTGGGAAAACGGCTGGTCCCGACATACCTCCGGTTCCATTGGCAATGATGGGCTTACCAGTCTTGAGGTCAAAGCGCATGCCGACCAAGGTATTGATCATGGTTAAGCCAGTCGCTCCTGCATCCTCTACTGCTTTTGCGACCTGCGTGATGTCTGCTACACTAGGCGTTAACTTGACATAAACAGGGACTGAGGACGCTTCTACCGCTGCTTTCACAGCCTCATAGGCTAACTCAGGAACTTGCCCGATTAAGAGACCATTATTCCCATGGTCTACATTTGGACAAGAGATATTGAGTTCAATGGCCATGACATTTGGGGCTTGCGAGATCTTGCCAGATACCGTCGCATACTCTTCGTTGGAGAAGCCGGCTACATTGGCAATAATTGGAAGCTCTGGATAATGTTGGGCCAACCAAGGGAGTTTCTCTGCTAGGACCACATCTACCCCTGGATTTTGGAGCCCAATGGCATTGAGCATGCCTGCAGGCGTCTCGGCGACACGTGGCGTCGGATTTCCGAAGCGAGCCTCCGCAGTTGTCGCCTTGATCATGATAGATCCAAGCAGGTCTAAGTCATAGTATTTAGCATATTCCTGACCGAAACCAAAACAGCCAGATGCCGGAATAATAGGGTTTTTCAAGTCTAAACCGGGTAAGGATACGGCTAGTCGATTTGCTGTCATAAGGTCCTCCTACATCACAATCGTACCGGTTTCAAAAACCGGTCCGTCTTCACACACGCGCTTATTGGCTGCTTGGCTTTCATTTTCCAGATGCACTACACAGGCATAGCAAGCCCCCATCCCACAAGCCATACGGGATTCCATGGAAATGTAGGCGCGGGGATGGTCATGGAATTTGGTATTGACATATTTGAGCATGCCAGGTGCTCCACAAGAATAGATAGCGTCAAACTTCTGGTCCATCTGATCAATGACCGTAGAAACATAGCCCTTAGTGCCATAAGTCCCATCGTCTGTCGTTACAGTGACATGTGCAACCTGAGAAAGCTCTTCTTCCAAAATGACGGCTTCTTTGGTCGCAAAGCCGATAACCACTTCAACTTCCACGCCTTGCTCATGGAGTTGTTTGGCCACTTGGACCAAAGGAGGAACACCGATCCCACCTCCAATAATCAAGGCTTTCTGACCTTGGCCCAGATCGGTGAGATCAAAGCCATTTCCCTGAGGCCCCATGACACTGAGTTTGCTACCGATTGGCAATTGGGAAAAGATAGTTGTGCCCCCACCTTCGATGCGGTAGATCAAGCGACAAGTCTGTGTCTTACGGTCAATCTCAGAAATTGAAATCGGACGGCGAAGGAGCTTGGACCCATCAGGGACGCGGATATGAAGGAATTGACCTGGCAGCATCTGCTCCACCATTTCCCCCTTTAAGATCATAGAATAGATGCGGGGAGCGATCTCTTCTTGAGCGACTAGCTCCATCTCCTCCATCATGATTTTTCCAAAGCGTTTTTTACAACTGTCACTGACCATTGGTTTCCTCTTCTTTCTTCCAGCAAAAAAGACCTCGCAAAAGCAAGGTCCCACAAATGATCAGCTAGACTCCGTCCGCTGATCTTTTTTCTGTCTTTCCTTGCAGGCCTCTCTGGACCTCTTAAAGGTTAAATTTGTCTCATTATATCGCGCTTCTTCTCGCTTGTCAAGTAGAAATCGGTGACTTAGGAAACTTTCTTGGGATCAAAATCTTCTGGAATCGGCTTGATGTATTGCATAGCGATTCGGTTTTCTGGCTTGCGATCGACCAAGTAGAGAACCAACAAGAAGATCCATTCCAGGGGCTTCATCAGATAGTAAATGACATCCATAGCCCATTTCTTCTTGATATGTTTGGCAAAGGGATAGCCATAGCGGTCGTAATTGCGACGCAAGAAGCGATGGAATCGTGGCGTCTTTTCTTCTAGCACCTGCTCAAAGGCATTGGCAATACAGAGCTGACGATTGACAACGACTGGATGACCGTGGCGCACGCCCATCCGCTGGGGCTTGACAACATTTTCATGGCCACCAGCCGCAACCGTACAGAGATAGTGCTCATCAATGATGAGATTCTGAGGAGGGATCTTTTGTGAGAAGGCCCAGTCTGCTGTATTGGTCCAGGCCTTGATCATGGAATCAGGTTGCTGCCCAAAGAGCATGAGAACGAAAACAACAAGAGCAAGAGTTGGAAGAGCGACAAGGACCGCTAGCCAAGGCCAGTTCCGTGACTTGTTTAAGAGCTGGTGCAACCATTGAAGTAGACGATTCTTATAGCTTATCTCTGTTCGATCTTCCTGCCACTCCTTGATACGAACCCATAAGAGATGGATGGAATAGATCAGTAAGAAAAAGGTGTGAAAACTTGCTACCTGCAGTTGATTATCAAAAACTAAGAGGAGAACCACTCCTCCTAGAATGCCACTGATGCAGAAGACGTTCGCTAGCGGCGAGAGTGAATTCGCATCCCGATAGGAATAGATGATCAAGGCTAGTAAGGAGAGAGCAGCAAAGGTGAAGAAGGTTGGATAGGCACCTGACCAGATCAGAGCATGTTTCTGAGAATTGATCAAAGGCTCATTCCATTCGTAAAAGGTCATATCCTTGACGATGTAAATGAAAATCGCTTCGAGAAAGCAACCAAAGAGTCCAAACCAAAGAACAATGGTAGGCTGTTGCTTTTTCTTTTTGACAGGCTTAGGACTAGGTGATTCTTGCCTTTCTTTCATAAGGAATGCGTCATCTTCTCTTGTCCCTTCTCCTTCCTTTGGAATTCTATCTTCAAACAAATCAGGATCTTCGAGAGCTTCTTCCTCAGATTCTTTGAACTGGAGGCTAGACCACCGACCAATCCCATAAATGATGACAAAAATATTGGGGACAAAGAGGGCCAGAGTCAAACCGTAAGGAAAGATCTCCATGGTGAAGGCAATGACCTCCCAAACACTAAATTGAATGAATGGATCCTTTATTGCGTAGAGCGACTGACTAATAACCAAATAGATGTAAAAGGCCAATAGAATCAGAGCATTGGTCACAAAATTGATCTGCAACAGACCAGCTGTGAAATGGGTTTCCAATTCCTTATCCTTTTTCTTATACCAGGAAACGAGTTTTTTCATAAGATCTCCTCAATCAATTTTTTACCATTCTATCAATCAGATCTTACCTTCAGCAAGGCAAAACTGTATTTTTCCATCAAAATCAGTCCCCAGATGTAGATTTTGTTTCCAATCTTCTATTTTTTAACTATTTGATCTAGCCTAATTTCTATTACCTACCTCAGCCTGCGTTATTCTCTGATACAGTCCTTGAAAGACCACATTTTACGGGAAAAACGCGCTCTTTTATGTTAAAATAAAAGCATGAGAATACAACAATTACAATACATTATCAAAATCGTCGAAACCGGCTCTATGAATGAGGCCGCAAAACAACTCTTCATCACGCAACCTAGCCTTTCCAATGCCGTCAAGGACTTGGAAAATGAGATGGGAATTGAAATCTTTATCCGGAATCCTAAAGGGATCACTTTGACCCGCGATGGGATGGAGTTCCTCTCTTATGCCCGCCAGGTGGTGGAGCAAATCGACCTCTTATCCGAGCGCTATAAAAATCCCGTGGGTTCTCGTGAGCTTTTCAGTGTCTCTTCACAGCACTACGCCTTCGTGGTTGAGGCCTTCGTTTCTCTCCTCAAGAAAAGCGACATGGAAAAATACGAGCTCTTCCTACGGGAGACGCGAACTTGGGAGATCATCGATGACGTCAAGAATTTCCGAAGCGAAGTTGGCGTACTCTTTTTGAATAGCTACAACCGAGATGTCCTCTCTAAGATGCTGGATGATAATCACCTGATTGCCACCCACCTCTTTACAGCGCAACCTCATATCTTTGTCAGCAAGACCAATCCTCTTGCCAAGAAGGAGATCGTCCACTTGTCAGATCTGGAAGATTTCCCATACCTTAGCTATGACCAAGGAACCCACAACTCCTTCTACTTCTCAGAAGAGATTCTCTCTCAAGAGCATCATAAGAAATCCATCGTTGTCAGTGACCGGGCGACCCTCTTTAATCTCTTGATTGGTCTGGATGGCTACACCATTGCGACTGGGATCCTCAACAGCAATCTCAACGGAAATAACATCGTCTCCATTCCCCTTGATATCGAAGACCCGATCGAGCTGGTCTACATCAAACATGAAAAAACAGCCCTCTCAAAAATGGGAGAAAAATTCATCGAGTACTTGCTTGAGGAAGTGAAGTTTGAAAAATAAAAAATATCTGAGTGTTCATCTTCACTCAGATATTTTTTATGGTCATCTCTATATTTAGAAATCAATATGGGTCAACAACTTGTATTCACAAAATCATTCCAACATCCATAATTTCTGAAATTAGTTAACATTTTTACTAAGTATTTCAGTTGTGTATTCATTTTTATCTGTGTATGTTTTCGATTGTGATAAAACTCTAAAACCTTTAATGTTCTTGCTTCGGTCTTTCATGATATATGTATCTGTTATAGTAGTTTTAAATGAATTTCCTGTCATACGAATTCCAACCGGTTGATTAGTAAATCGATCAGAATAAAATAAATAAACAGAAAATTTTTCTTGACCAATATTTAAACTATTTCCACCATGATCAAACCGTGTATCCCAATAATTGTGTGATTTTGACTGATCATAAGCATCAAAAAACCTTTGATTCCTTTCTGCTGTATTCATAACAGATTGCCGAAAGAATACTGGGCGGAAAAAAGTAAATTCTGGTTCCGTACCATATTGGTAGTAAGTTTGTAGTTTTCCACTCTTTGGATTTCTAACTTGAAATCTAATCTCATATGGATATTCTGGTATTTGAACCAAAGTATCCCCTTGGTAGAGCATTAAAACTAAATCAGTTCTATAAATATACCTGTGTTCTACCTTTTTTAGATTTGGAAAACGGTTAGATAGTTTCGTAAGAAGTTCATTATCTAAAATTCTCTCGCTAAATGCAGGACCAATTGATCCTACATCAAAAGAATGTCCGCTTTACTTTTATCAGTAAAGGTCACATGTAATATTCTGTGACTACCATATTCATCTATGTCTGTTCGGATAGATTCTTTCCATTGTCCATTAGATGGTTTCATTTCTATGTCATCATGAATAAATTCGAAATTGATGTCTTTGATAATCTTTTTCTGTGGCTTAATTTTACTGGTTTTGTAATTGTACACATCATAATAAATCGCTCCTGGCTCAAATAACTCAGGTTTTAAATAATAACGTAGGGCAATATAACCGATGAATACACCAAATAAAGCCAGGTAGATATGTTTCTTCTTAATTTCCAACTTCTTCACCTCCTAAAGATGGACTCTAGTAACAAGATTGAAACCTCTTGTTTCTTACTTACGAAATATTTTTTTCTTGCTCTTTCACTATCATCATAATAATTTCTCAGTTCGTTGAGGACTTCTTTTTCATACTCCTCTTTATTGTTTTCTGTATAGATCTTTTGTGTAGTCCGTACTTTCATCCGATCATTTTGATCACGCTTTATCAGTTGTGTACGGGTAACTGTTAATTTAAATTTCGATCCTGTAGGATTTATATTAATGGGAAGGTTAGATAAAGAATCTGAATAATACCAAGTATCGTAATAAAATTTATATTGATAGGTATTTGACAATTCTTTAGAAATGGTATCGGCTCCCCTGTCCCAGTAACCCTTCCAACTGTTATGGTAATCATCATAAAAAGATTGCATGTCTGCTTGATTCACATCTTTTTTAGTTTTTAAAAACACAGGTGTATTGGTTTTCTCCGGCAAATTTCCATATTCATAATAAGTTTGTAACTTTCCATTTTTTGGATTCTTTAGGTCAAAACGCGTAACAGCTTCTATTTCTGGAACTTGATAGAGAGTATCCCCTACATACATCATTCCAGCTAAAAAGGCAATTTTGAAACCACTATTTTTCTCTGTGATCACATTTGGAAATCTTCGGAGCATTTCTTGTTCTAATTTTTTATCATATAGTAATTTACGACTGAAGGTTGGACCCATTCGAATCGTCTTTTCTAGGGGAATTCTAATTTTTGAACCATCTTCTAACGTGGCATGTAAAATGACATCCCCACCATTAAAAAGGCCAAGATCAGACCGAGTTTCTTCCGACCAAGTTAACCCTTGAGGAACCACTGATTTTTCATAATAAATAAATTCAAGATTGATCTCTTTTACTTTTGCTTTTTTGGGCTCGATCTTCTCTGCTTTGTAGTTATAAACTCTGGTATATTGATAGTCCTTATCAAATAAACCAGGATCAACATAATTTTTCAAATATTGATAAAGTCCAAAGAAGAATAATCCTAAAGCTACTAAAACAAGTGGCAATTTCTTTTTTAACTTCTTCATGCACGCCTCCTAGGAAAATTTAATACATTATAATATAAGGAAGAAACCCGAACAATCTAACCTATTGTCCTAATATAAATATAATCCATAAAAATGTTGAAGTGTTTCACTCTAGAATTGAAATAAACTAAACTCCAGCTTGTATTATTCTACTATGATTTTTGGTTTTTTTCTGTCAAGAATTTCATACGTGTATTCAGTTTGATCAGTGTAAGTTTTCGATTTTGAAGTAACTTTTTCACCCTCGCTATCCTGATCTTCATTTGGTAAAATATAGGTATCTGTAATCGTTGTTTTAAATGTATGTCCCGTAGGGCTAATTCCAACCGGCTGATTGCTTAATCGATCGGAATAAAATAAACGATAGTAACGATACCCTTGCGAAATTGATAAATTAGCATGTCTAAATTCGAAATCTCTATCCCAATAATTTTTTTTACTAGATTGGTTATAAGCATTAAAAAATTCTGGTTTTTCATTATATAAGTGTGCTTTGTTTTGTAAAAAGAATACTGGTCGAAAATAATTAAATTTAGGTTCTGAACCATATTGATAGTAAGTTTGGAGCTTACCATTATTTGGATTTTTCACCTGGAATTGAATCACTGTTTGTTTCTCTGGAATTCGAAATAAGGTATCTCCCTGATAGAGCATTAGAACAGATTCTAAAGAATGATATTGAACAACATCAATGGGTTCTACTAACGGGAAACGAGACGATAATTTTTTATATAATTCATCATCCAAATTTTTCCAACTAAATGACGGACCAATTGAATCTGTTTTTAAGGGAATATCCGCCTTACTGTTATCAGTAAAAGTCACATGTAATATTGGGTCATTACGATATCTATCAATATCTGTTCGTATGGTCTCTTTCCATTTTCCATCTGTAGGCCTTTGCTCATTTTTATCATGGATAATTTCGATGTTAATATCTTTGATAATCTTTTTCTGTGGTTTTATTTTACTAACTTTGTATTGATAGACCTTATGATAAGTATACTCTGAATCAAACCAATCTGGCTTAATATAATACCGAAGACCGATGTAGCCAATAAACAGACTCACTAAAGCAAGAAATACAAATTTTCTCTTCATCCTCAACTTCTTCATGCACGCCTCCTTGACAAAATCTATTTCATTATATCATAATCAAATACATTCATATAGCGCTAGTCAAAAGGTAGACATAAAAACACCTGAAACAAGTGGATTTCCACTTCCCTCAGGTGTTCTTTTATTGTCTTAATTGTGAAAATACTTGGCCAATTTTTCCTTCGATAACTAGGTCTGCTTGCTTATCTTGTGGGATACTGGTTTTATTGATGACAACCAGCTTCTTCCCTCGGAAATACTGAATCAAACTGGCTGCTGGGTAGACCACAAGAGAGGTACCACCAATAATCAGCAAATCAGCCTCTTGGATGGCTTGGGCAGCTTGACTAAAGACGTCCATATCGAGAGGTTCCTCATAAAGAGTTACATCAGGCTTGACCACCTTGCCACAGTCCAGACAGTGTGGAACCGGGCCTTCCAAAGCTAAAAAAGCTTCCAAATCATAAAAACGCTGGCAACCCGTACAGTAATTGCGATCAGCACTACCATGGAGCTTCAAAACGTTTTTAGAACCAGCCATTTCATGGAGACTGTCAATATTTTGCGTCACCACTGCCATGAGCTTACCAGTCTCTTCCAGCCAAGCCAGATACCGATGGGCAGCATTGGGCTTGGCATCAGGGTAGAGCAAGTACTTCTTGTAAAAGTCGAAAAAGTCCTCAGGATAGCGCTCAAACATGGTATGGGAGACCAATTGCTCAGCTGTCAAATGCCGCCCCACCTGAACACTATAGACACCGTCTGAACTTCGAAAATCTGGAATATTTGACTCCGTGGAAACTCCTGCCCCTCCGAAAAACACGATCCGTTGACTCTGATCAATCATCTCCTGTAGTTGAGCAATCTTATCCATCTACTTCTCCTTTAGTAGCTCTTCCATGACAGCATTGGCCTGATCAAAATAAAAGTTAACTTGATCATAATGGATGCCTGTGTAGCTTGCAAGGTCAATCAAATTCTTCATAAAATCCTGAGAAGAGAAACCCGTCGTCCGATGAAGCTCTTCCTCATCAAAGGGCTTGATCAAGTGGGCCAGGGGGTTGCGAACTGATTTTTCTAACTCCCGCAATTGTTGGGCCGCAACTTTGACGCTATCTGGCAAGTCCAACTGCACAATCAACTCCGTCAAACTGGACGAATTGACCACACTTTCGCTGTGGAATTGCTGCAGGATAGGGTTGGCGGACGCATGAAGGCTCTCAAACTTCCAACGGTCATAACTCGATTCTTTGGAGTTATGAATATAATTGGTAATATCAGGAATTTTCAACTGAATCAATCGCATAAAGGTCCGATAGATAGCTGGGCTAACGGCACGAACAAAGTCAATAATCTGCTCATTTCGCAATTTCGCTTCGAGATCATAGAGGTAGTTGGCCAACTGTTCATCTTCTGGATCTTCATGCCAAAAAAGCTGAAAACCAGTCGCCTCTAGCAACTCGGTTCTCAACTTTTGATTCATGACGGGTTGGATATTGAGCTCTCGACGCTCCGCCATTAACTGCAGTAAGCTCACCAACAAATCCGGTACTTCTTCCTGCTGTTTGATAGAGCGCAGAGCCCGGCTGTAGTGATAATTTTGGAGATCGTAGAGCCATTCATCATGAAGGAATTTTGCCATTAGTCTGCAATCAAGGTCTCAAGACCAACTTTCATCATGTCAGTGAAAGTATTTTGACGTTCTTCAGCAGTTGTGTCCTCATCTGGATTGACCAAACTGTCTGAAATAGTCATGATAGCAAGGGCATCCACATGGTGTTGAGCAGCAAGATAGTAAAGGGCTGCTGCTTCCATTTCTACAGCTTTCACACCCCATTTACCAAGCTCGATGTTCTTTTCACCATAATTTGAATAGAAGACATCTGATGACAAGACATTGCCGACGTGAGTCGTCATGCCAAGGTCTTTGGCAATGTGGTAAGCCTTATCTAGCAAATCAAAGCTAGCGATTTGAGGGAAATCGTATTGAGGCCAGTCGTTGCGGATGATGTTTGAGTTGGTTGCAGCAGCTTGTGCCAAGACCAATTCACGAACATGGACATCCTCATTCAAAGAACCAGCCGTTCCCACACGGATCAATTTCTTCACGCCGTAGTCGACAATCAACTCACGCGCATAGATAGAGATGGATGGCATCCCCATCCCAGTACCCATGACAGAAACACGATGACCTTTATAAGTACCTGTGTAACCAAACATGTTACGAACTTCGTTGAAACAAACAGCGTCTTCAAGGAAATTCTCAGCAATAAATTTCGCACGAAGAGGATCCCCAGGAAGAAGAATTTTATCAGCAATTTCACCCTGCTTAGCAGCAATATGGATAGACATAATTTATGATACAAAGAGCGACCAGAAAGCGACTGAAAATTAGGAATCTGACGAGAAATCCTGATTTCTCAGTCAGATTATCTATTTTCCGAGCTTTCCGCTCGTGTTCAAATCAGAACACATGCTCTACCTTTCTTTTTTATTTTTTAGAATAGGCGTTAAAGAGGCAAAATAAAAATAGGAAATCCGACAAAGATGCCTCGCATCTAGGAGGATTTATCTTTTTTACACAGCCTCTAGCCCGGGTTCAATTCAAACCCGAACTGCCCTTCCTTTCATTTTTTGTTTAGAAAAGCTTTCCGCTCGGGTTCAAATTAGAACACATGCTCTACCTTTCTATAAGATACCAAGCCCATAATAAGCAAAGTGAAAATAGGGGATTGTCGCGGCAAGTAATGGACTTGCAAGTCAATCAATCTTTTTCACACAGCTTTTAGGGCGGGTTCAATTTAATATTGTTTTGAAAGTCAAGGCTTGCCCGGGTTCAATTTCAAACCCGAACTACCCTTCCTTTCTTTTTTATTTTGTTAATGAATCCAAAAATGCGTAGAGTTTAGCATTCATTTCTCGATAATCGTAAGCACGAATGGCTTCAGGTTTTTGAACAAAGGTCAGTTTTTGACTTTGTTCTACCAAAAGATCTTCACCGTCAGCAGCAATCAAGAGATCGACTGCTTCTGGATCAAATTCCAGGTGGGCTTGGAAGGCATAGTGTTTAGGACTGAAGCGAATAATCTGACGTGGACAACCTTGACTGGTCGCAAGAACGATAGCATCCTCTGTCAATCCTGGCATATCACCATGCCAATGACCAGTTTCAAGAGTTGCTCCAAACTCACCGACATGCGGATCTGTGAGTCCTTCAGGCGTTAAGGTCACAGGAAAAACACCAATCTCACGTTCTGGACTGTGCTCATAGTTCGCGCCATAAGCAACAGACAGGAGCTGAGCACCAAGACAGACCCCAACAATATAACGATCTGCCTTCATGGCCTTTTGAATCAGGTCGATCTCTGCCTGAGGATCGTAGTATGGAAAAGCTTTTCGATCTTCGTCTGGCGATTGAGGTCCTCCCATGACGATCAAAAAGTCAATCTCATCCACTGACTCTGGTAAGGTTTCATTCTCATAGACTTTAGTCGTGGTCACTTGATGGCCACGCTCCTGTGCCCATTTTAGATAAGCGCCCGGCACTTCAAAGGTTTCATGCAGTACAAAATGTACCTTCATCATTTCTTCTCCCATCTCTTTCGAATCACGTATGACAGACCAGCCGCAAGTACCAGCGGAATAGTCAAATTCCAAGTTTGGCCTGTAAATCCAAGGCTCAGGGCAATGGCTGTCAGAGGAGCTTGTAGGGTCGTCCCTAAAAAGACTGTAGCTCCAAGTAACATCCCTATAGCTGGATCCAGATGAATCCCAAGGACTGTCAAAAGCAAGGTCACTAGATAGCCAGATCCAATCCCTAAGGCAAATGATGGTGTCAAGGTCCCTCCATAGGCACCATTGCGCAAGAGGAGGTAAACCATAAGCCCCTTCACTGCAAGAGTCAGTGGAAGATAAGGAATCGACTGGCTAGACAAGAGGGCTTGCGCTAGTACCTGGCCATTTCCCATAAAGATAGGGAAAAAGGCTACTAGGCTCCCCAGCATTAGAAAGGCTAGAGGAAGAGCCCAAAGAATCGTCCCATCCTTGCGCCGTTTGTGACTAGCCCGCTTGGCGAGGAAAGCAAAGACCAGAGCCATGGGAGTGACCAAGAAAGCAATCACAATAGCCTGTAAGAAGCTGCTAGCCGACCATGAAACTGCGGACAGGTGATAAATGGCCTCCTGACCAACAATAGGCTGAGCGACCCAGGTGGCCAGATAAGTACTGGTCAAAACCAGTAGAAGGTTCTGCCAACTGTAGGCAAGTCCTAAGGTCTCAAAGACGAACAAGCTACTGGCAAAGGGAACCTGATAAACCGAAGCCAAACCAGCTCCAGCCCCACAGGCAATCAAGACTTTTCGCTCTTTAAGAGCGAGTGAGAATCCCTTCGCCAAGCAACCAGCTAGAAGAGCCCCGACCTCACGTGGGGCTCCTTCTTTTCCGACCGATGCACCTGCTCCGACAATCGCCACCTGCATCCCTGCATGAAGGAGGTGGGCTAAGGGCGCTGGATCCCGGTCTCCAGCTAGGTCAATTTGCTGGCGAATAGACAGGATCTTATAACGTTTTTGCAGGACATACCAGAAGCCAGCTGCGAAGCACCCAGTCACACACAAGACCAGAAATCTACGGAGAACTCCAGCTTCTTGAAATTGCTGGAGCAAATCTGACGTAGCTTGGCCAAAGGCCAGCCCTTGCACCCCTTCTAGTAGATAATGGCAGGCAATTCCGACCAGACCTGTTCCTATTCCCAAGGATAAAGTAGCTAGAAGTAACCTCAGTCCGTAGGGCAGACTTTGGAGTCGTACTTTCATTGGATTAGAGTTCAGCAAGAATCGCTTTCAGCAATCCTTTGAAGTCGCCTTTGACGCGCTCTGTCACTTCTACCACTTCTTCGTGGTTGAGCTCTTCTTGGAAACCAGCCGCAAAGTTGGTAATACATGAAATACCAAGAACCTTCAAACCAGAGTGTGCTGCAATGATGACTTCCGGAACGGTTGACATTCCGACAGCATCTGCGCCAAGTGTCTTAAACGCACGGATTTCAGCTGGAGTTTCGTAGGTAGGACCAGTCACACCGATATAAACCCCATCATCCAATTTGATACCCAATTTGTCAGCTACTTTATGAGCTGTCTCACGGTATTCAGGTGTGTAAGCTTTAGACATATCTGGGAAACGTGGACCAAAGTCATCCAAGTTTTCACCGATCAATGGGTTTTGACCAGTCATATTGATGTGGTCTGTGATAGCCATCAAAGTACCTGGTCCATATCCGATACCACCAGCAGCGTTGGTAACAAGAACCCCTTCACATCCCAAAACTTTCATGACACGAACTGGGAAAGTTACCACTTCAAGTGGGTTTCCTTCGTAGAAGTGGAAACGTCCTTGAAGGGCCAAAACCTTACGTCCAGCAAGCTCACCGTAGACCAATTTACCAGCATGGCCGACAACCGTTGAACGACCCCAGTTTGGAATTTCAGAGTAGTCTACTACGACTGGATTTTCGATTTCTTCAGCCAATTCTCCAAGACCTGATCCAAGGATCAAGCCAAACTCAGGTGCTTCCATTCCTTTGCCTTTCAAAAAAGCAGCTGTTTCATTGATTTTTGCTAATAATGTCATTGCATATCTCCTTTATGATTTCCTTAAAAATTGGCCAATTTTGTCAAATGTATTGGCATTGCGAATGGTCAACAGGCGGTAATCCGGCATCTTGAGGACTTGTCTGTGGTAAGCGGTCTTTGTGTAGGTCTCTTCTGAGTATTTGCCCCAGTAAATCCCTAGATTCCCACGATGGATGATTTCATCACCGAGCGAAAAAGAGGAGACCAGCTCCCAGATAGCATCCTGATTGAGGCCTTCTGTGTAAAAGAGAACATCCTTGCGGGCCAGATCCTCCTGCCACCAGGCTGGTAAAGCAGCGAGATCTTGCGCATAGTCCTCAGCTGAAAAGAGAGAAAAAGACTGGATAAAGGGATAGTGATCACAAAAGAAATGTCCCAGCAAATCCACCAATTCTTCTTTAGAACCAGCAGATTCAAAGAAGATATTGCCACTATTGATGTAGGTCTCTACCCCATCCAGCTCGATCGTTTGGAGCTCCTCTCGAAGCTCTGCCATCACGACCTTGTTTTTCCCGCCAACATTGATCCCTCTTACGAGGAGAGCGAAGCGTGTCATCTTAGTTCAATTTGTCTAAGAAGCTTTCACCGATCATGGCTTTTTCAACACCAAAGTTCTCTGCAATTGTCGCAGAGATATCAGAGAAATGTCCAACTGGAATCACACCATTGCCCTTGAAGGATGGGCTATAAGCCAAGAATGGAATGTATTCACGCGTATGGTCTGTACCAGCGTAAGTTGGGTCATTTCCGTGGTCTGCCGTGATCATCAAGAGGTCATCTTCACGCATCGCAGCGATGATTTCTGGCAAGCGTTCGTCAAACTCATGCAAGCAATCGCGGTAACCATGAGCATTGCGACGGTGACCATAAAGAGCATCAAAGTCTACCAAGTTGGTAAATGAGAACCCTTCTTGGAACTCAGGAAGTCCCATCGTCTTAATCAAGGTATCTATACCGTGGCTATTTGATTTGTTGTGGCCCATATCGTGGTTGATACCAGCACCATTGAAAATATCGTTGATCTTACCAACTGCATAGGTATCGATCCCAGCTTCGTTCAACTTGTCCAAAACAGTTGGCGCAAATGGTGAAACAGCCAAGTCACGACGGTTGGCTGTCCGTGTGAAGTTGCCTGGTTCCCCAACATAAGGACGCGCAATGATCCGACCAAGAAGAGCTGGACGTTCCAAAGTGATGGAACGAGCGTATTCACAGATACGGTAGAGTTCATCCAAAGGAATGATGTCTTCGTGAGCAGCGATTTGAAGGACAGGATCTGCTGATGTATAAATGATCAATTCACCAGTTTCCATTTGACGTGGTCCAAAGTCATCGATGACCGCTGTACCAGAATAAGGTTTGTTAGCTTCACGGATGACCTTACGTCCTGAGAATTCTTCAATCTTTGTAATAATTTCTTCAGGGAAACCATTCCAGAAGGTATCAAAAGGTTCTGTAATGTTGAGCCCCATGATTTCCCAGTGACCAGTCATGGTGTCTTTCCCAAGAGAGACTTCTTGCAATTTTGTCGCATACCCAGTTGGGTTGCTTTCAGCTGGCACAGTCTTCAATGGCACTTCACGAGGAATATTTCCAAGACCGATTTTCGCCATGTTTGGTACATTCAAGCCGACGGTTTTAGAGATGTGTCCCAAAGTATCAGATGCTCCATCTGGAACTCCTGCATTGACAAAGTTATTGGCATCTGGTGCAGCACCGATCCCAACTGAATCCAGCACAACTAAGTGCATGCGTTTAAATTTTGACATATACTGCCTCTTTCCTTTATTAAACTAGCTATATTATACCATATCCCTATAAGAAGAGAGCCGTTGTTTGATCCGAGGCTGGGACAAAAGTCCTAGCCTCTCAATTATTTTTGGATTGTCGAGCAAGACGCAGTGGTTGAGTGGGCTCTACTACGCTGATTTCATCAGCTTTTACAGCCCT
Organism: Streptococcus sp. SP8; assembly: GCF_030440045.1. Lineage (NCBI taxonomy): Bacteria > Bacillati > Bacillota > Bacilli > Lactobacillales > Streptococcaceae > Streptococcus > Streptococcus sp. SP8. Next base: position 236,587 of record NZ_JAQFJL010000001.1, read on the forward strand.
ACTCAACTGTGCGGAGGTGGGACAACGAAATCGAATTCTAACGAATAACCGATTTCTGTCCCACTCTCTATTTTTCAATGATGACAGGGCCATCTGGTGTCCCTACAATCACTTTTGAAATCATATTCAAGAACAAACCATGCTCTACAACGCCTACGGTGTGATCTAGTTCATTAGCCAAAGCTTCCGTATCCTTAATCACCTTGAGATCCAAGTCAATGATAAAGTTGCCTTGGTCAGTGACAAAGCGTTGATCTTCCGCAAGACGGAAGGCAGGATGGTAGCCTTTTTGCTCAAAATGACGGAAGAGATTTTCAGCCCCGTATTGCACTACTTCCACTGGAAGTTTGAAAGCCCCAAGGGTTGCGACTTGTTTGGATTCATCCACAATCCAAATGCAGTCTTTTGAATTGGTTGCGACGATCTTTTCCATGAGGAGAGCCCCACCGCCACCTTTGATCCCGTTTAATTGAGGATCCACTTCATCTGCGCCATCTACTGTCACATCGACCACTTCGACATCGTCGATGGCCTTGAGCGGGATGCCTAAACTTTCAGCCTGATCATAGGTCACACTCGACGTTGTGACAGCTGTGATCTGCAAGCCTTCTTCTTTGATGCGACGACCCAATTCAGCCACAAAATAATAAGCAGTTGACCCTGTACCGAGACCGACAATCATGCCGTCTTTGACAAACTCAGCCGCCTTAATTCCTACCTGTTCTTTTAGGTTTACCATCATAGACCTCCTTTTATATTCTCTTACAGTATAGCATATTCTGTAAGAGATTTCACTAATTAATTGAAAACCTTTCCAACTTTTAGTTCTAAAAGCAAAACCTTGCCCGTCTGCTTACTTTACGATAGAATAGAGATGAATCTACAGGAAAAGAGAATTGACATGATTACTAAAGAATTTGATACCATCGCTGCCATCTCGACTCCTCTCGGTGAGGGGGCGATCGGGATTGTCCGCTTGAGCGGGACAGACAGCTTTGCCATTGCGCAAAAGATCTTCAAAGGGAAAGATTTAAGCAAGGTGGCTAGTCACACGCTCAACTACGGTCATATCGTGGATCCAGATAAGGACGAGATTCTCGACGAAGTCATGGTGGGGGCTATGCGCTCGCCGAAGACCTTCACCCGCGAGGACATTATCGAGATCAATACCCACGGCGGGATTGCAGTGACCAATGAAATCCTGCAATTGGTGATCCGTGAAGGCGCTCGTCTGGCAGAACCTGGGGAATTTACCAAGCGGGCCTTTCTGAACGGTCGGGTCGATTTAACCCAAGCTGAAGCTGTCATGGACATTATCCGCGCCAAGACCGACAAGGCTATGAATATTGCAGTCAAACAGTTGGACGGTTCCTTGTCTGACCTCATCAACAACACGCGCCAAGAGATCCTCAATACTCTGGCCCAGGTCGAAGTCAATATCGACTATCCTGAGTACGATGATGTCGAAGAAGCAACCACTGAGATCATCCGTGAAAAGACCAGTGAGTTTGAAGCTCTTTTGACCAACCTCCTCAAGACTGCCCGTCGTGGCAAGATCTTGCGTGAAGGGATCTCTACTGCTATCATCGGTCGTCCAAACGTCGGCAAGTCCAGCCTCCTCAATAATCTCCTTCGCGAAGAAAAAGCTATCGTGACCGATATCGAAGGAACCACACGTGACGTTATCGAGGAATACGTCAACATCAACGGCGTTCCCCTCAAACTAGTCGATACGGCTGGTATCCGGGAAACCGAAGACATCGTTGAGCAAATCGGTGTCGAACGGTCGAAAAAAGCCCTCAAGGAAGCTGATTTGGTTCTTCTGGTTCTCAATGCTAGTGAACCCCTGACCGATCAAGATCGCCAACTCCTTGAAATCTCTCAAGACAGCAACCGCATCATTCTCCTCAACAAGGTTGACCTCCCAGAGAAGATCGAAATCGACCAACTGCCGGAAGATCATATCAAGATTTCCGTTCTGAAAAATCAAAACATCGATCAAATCGAAGACCGGATCAACGCCCTCTTCTTCGAAAATGCTGGGCTGGTTGAGCAAGATGCGACGTATCTTTCTAATGCCCGTCACATCTCCCTCATCGAGAAAGCTGTTGAAAGTTTGCAAGCGGTCAACGAAGGCTTGGCTCTCGGTATGCCGGTCGACCTGCTCCAAGTCGACCTCACCCGCACCTGGGAAATCCTCGGAGAAATCACAGGGGATGCTGCTCCAGATGAGCTCATTACCCAACTCTTCAGCCAGTTCTGTCTTGGTAAATAACAAAAATGCGTATGTGTGCAAACATACGCATTCTTTTTTTGTTTTTATTTTCCTTGTTCTAATCGCTCGACGGTTTGATAAGCTTGGTAGATCAAGAAGAGCCCAGTAGCATTCAAGACTGGAATCGCAATCGGCAACTCGGTCACAATTTGTGAGAAGGGTGAATTGCCAACAAAATGGAGTCCAAACCCAGCTACTAAGTATCCCCAGCCTGCTAGACGTAGATCCTTGCGTCCTCTGCTTGCTTGGACAATTAGGAAGAGCCCCAGCATCACAAGTCCTGTGTAGACCCAGTGAGACATGGGCGCATTGGCCACACGACCGAGAATCCCTGACACCGTGTAAGAGAAACCTTCCGGCAGATCCTGACGGATATAGGCAAAATCCTCCACGATCTGGAAACCAAGACCTGAGGCAATCGCCAAGAGGAAGATCGACTTGATGCGACGGACACTGAACAAATAGAGGACAAAGAAGATTGGAATCAACTTAAAGGGTTCCTCAAAGAGTGGCGCAGCGATGGCACTCTCGTACTGGTTCCAAAAGTCGCTATTTGGAGCGATCGCTTGAATCATGTCATGGAAATAGGTATTGGCAAAGCTAGACAACCAACCGGCAACAAAGCCTCCACCTAGTAGAGAAAAGAGCACCGGTACCCATGACAACTTCCACTTCTTAGCAAAATGAAAGAGAGCCCAAACAGCAGGAAGTGCATAAACCAAAAGGATCAGGGTAGAAAGTCCCACAATCCCGTACTGACTACCAGACATCCAGCCTTCTGTCAGTGACTGGGTCTCATAGGCTAGGCCGATCGCTAGCAAGAGTAAATAGAGAAACAAAATCGATTTGCGTTTCATAAAAGACCTTTCTAAAGTGAAATGAAAAAGGCTGGAAGCCCAGTCTTTTCCGAGTACTATCATTGTAACAGGATCAGCTTAAAAAAACAATAAATGTGGATTCGTGAGAAGAATGTAAAACGTAGATGGCGACAAATGGTTGACTAAATTTAGTTACTTAATCACCAACGCTCCATTTTCCTCCGTTGCCAAGAGCTTCTCGTCTTTATCATATATTTTAAGTTTTATACTGCTCGGTTTGTTTTGAGTTGCATTGTATTGCTTTACTATCTCTTCTTTTAAATCAAAAAGCGTCTTACAATAATCTTTTGGATTTATATTTGCTAAAGATAGCATATTTTCTGATGCAGATAAGACAAGGACCAGATATTCTTCATTATAATACACTTTCCCCATCTCAATTTCGCCATTGATTTGATTTTGAAGCATATAAGCAAATACTACATTAGGTTTTTCATTTCCAACCAATGAGGTAGGGGCTTGATTCATTCCTTTGACCACTGATTCTTTACTTTCCTTTGTAGAATCTTTTACACTCTGTTCAGTAGACTGCTCTTTTTTGTCTTCATTCTTCACTTCTTTTTGCGCGCACGATGACAGAAATAGCGAGAGAATGGTCATTGTTGCAAACATAGTTTTTTTCATAGATTGCCTCCTTTTAATTTTTAACAAGTCGAAAATGACCTGTAATTGACCAAAATTAGATAAAGCTTCCAGTAAAAGACATTCCAAAATTTTAATTTTATAATCTTATAAGTACTTAGATATTTAACAGTTTAAAAATTATCATTTAATATTATTCTACCATACTCTCTCTCTTACTTCAGTACGGCAAGAATCTGACGAATCATATCTGGATCCCCATCTGGCAAAGTCACCGTCTCTGCATGATCCAAGATTCCTTGGGTAAATTGCGTCATAAACTCTTCACTATTGAGTTCATCTGCAGACTGTTGCCAGTGACTTGGTACAGGGTAGATCGTCACCGTCCCATCACCATTGGATGCATAGGTGATATTTCCTTCAGCTGAATATGAACCAAATAGATGACGCACATCTTTTGGATAATCAACGCCTAAGCCACCATTATAAATCTTTGTTCCAGCTGCACTATTTGAAATATTTAACTCTGATGGCACGTTCTTGATCACATAAGCCCAGACACGAGCAGCTTCAACCTGAGCAGCGGTGTAGCCTGGATAATCATTCTGATCCGACTTCTTCGAAGATTTAACCTCGCTATCCGATCGAGTATTCCACTTCTTGGCCTTACTCGTCTTTGTCGTACTACTGCTATCGTCTGTATCAGCTTGCTCCCGATCTTTCGGTTGCTCTTTCTTACGATAGTAGAAATTGTCATCATCGCCATAAGCCGGTGACTGACCAGCCCAGATCCGATCCTTGGACTTATCCGAAGCATCGTCTTTGCCCGCTTTCTGACCTTTTGGAAGGAGCAAAAGACCATAACCTCCAACACCCGACTTAGCACTAACCGTCATCTCAGCGATCTGGTCCTTCTGCTTAAAGCTCGATGCATCAAGCTCAACATCCTCGCTGACCAAGCCCTTATCATCAAAGACCAGTTCATTGCCACGACCATCGATCCAAGTCCCCTTGATACTCGAGTAGTCCTTAGCCTTGATGGCTTTCAAATCCATACCAGACTGTTTCTTTTCTGAAGTGCTGGTCTGCTTGGAATCCGAACTCTTAGACATCACTATCCTCTGAGGACGACCACACGAAGCCAAGACCAAAGCAGAAAGCACAATTACTAAACCTTTTTTCATATCAATCTCCCTTCACATACCTATTATTTTAGAAAAATAAGAAAGGAGAGTCAATGGAAAAGGGTAGTGTAATCAATTTTTCGTATGGCTTTCACTGAGCATTAATAAATATCAATCCTTCTAACACGAAATTCAACAAATTCACCATTCTCAAGATCATTTGGAATTCCTCCACCTATATTAATCAAAAATTCTCCTACCTGAGCGATATTTTTTGTTTTATCAAATATTTTAGCAATTATAAAATATTCAAAATTATTCAAGTGCTTTACTAGAAATAGATTATCTTCGTTTTTATATACGTCTCCATCAACAATAGCATATAGCATGTCATCAAACGTTCCGCCAATCTTTCCAAAAAATTCATCTGAAAAACAAACTAATTCATATTGATTATCCGATAAAGTGACATCCGCTTCTTTAGTATCAATATCTATCCATTCTATTTTTTTTATAAAAATCATTAAATTTCTCCTTAACGTTGAAATCCTAGACTAGGTCCCTTTTTGATAAGATAATCAACAGTTTTTGCATGATATGTCGTTATATTTCCAGTATTTCGATCTAATCCGACAAAGGCGTACAAAGTATTTTTGCCTTATTATATATTAGCTAGCTTTGATTGTAAAATTCTAACTCATCGTTAATTCTCATAACATAAAAAATGACTATTTGGAGCAACTCTAAGTAATTTTTTTGATGTTCCTCTTCACTTTTATAAGAAAATTTTCCATGAGAGAATTTATTTCGAATCTTCAACCCATTACCATATTTTTTATCATCCAAAATATAAGATAAGTAATTACTTTCGTATTCAGAAAAAAGATTATCTGAATATTCACAATACCCTTTCTTACAAAGGTCTTCTGCAATATCTAGTATCAATTTATCTTTATAGTATAGGCAATACGTACCTGACTTCCATAATTTATTCAAAATGTTAATTTCTTGGAAATTTGTAAATTCTATTACATCATTTGATAGTTTTATAAGGTTCTTTTCGTTTAGAATGCTTATTTGTTTTATCTGATACTCATCAAAGTCAGAAATTTTTACACCTTCTTTTATATGTTTGAAAAAGGTTTTATGTTCTTTTTTTGATGAAATAAAGCTAAGTGGACTTTGATCAGAAAAAAGCGCAGAGAACAACGCAGAATTATCAGGTGTGTTGTTCAATTTGATAAATTTTTTCTCATTGAATGATTTTAATGAAGCATAAGAGGAGGCTTTAGATTTAATCTCTAATAAACCTTGGTCGATTTCCCTATGTCTAAAAAATAGTTCGTATTGGTCTAGGATACTATCCATCTCACAAACTATAGATTTTCCTCTTTCATAATAAGAAGATTCTTTATTGGAAGCGTGGAAGTGAAATCCTTTTATATTCAATTCAGTTTCTAAATAAATGTTGAAGTACCAATTAATAATCTCCTCAAGATCAATATCATTTTTCTTTAGATAATCAAAATATGCATAAAATAATAAATCATAAGACTCTTTTAAATGAGAATCGTAGTCTTCGAATTGAGCATTTGATTTTGGGGAAAATAAACGAGTGAAACTGAATGTTTCTTCATTCGCAACTAGCCAAGGCAATCCCGATTCATGATTAAAGAAGCCAAGTAAATAAATATAATTATTTAATAATGTCGGAAAATCATGATGTTCATCTAGTATAATTTTATTTAAAAGAATACCATTCTTAATAGGCTCATATATTTTATCAGAATCTAAAGACTTGATGCCAACTGATATAGAGTATTGGAACCCTTCATTAGTTTCAAAATGTTTTTCCCAAAATTTATCACTTTTTCTTTTAGCTATAAGCTTAATCTCATCATCAAACTCATATTTGCTTAATTTTTTATACTCAACAATTGATTGTAAATAATTGGGGTTAATACTATCTGTCTGACAATATTTTCTTGCTAAATTATTTATCTCTTCATTTGTAATACCTAATTTAATAAATAAACCATTATTAGAATCTATAAATTTTCCTGATTGATGATTCAAGAAAAATTCTATATTTCTAGGCAGAGAGAGAAAATTTTCTTTGATAACTTGCGGAAATAGGTCAATCAGTTTTGTAACATTTTTAAGATTTATTGTCTGGATATTATATTTTTTAATGTATGATTCAAACTGACTAACATCATCTTTATTAATTTTTCCTAAGAATAGTACTAACTCCCAGAATATGTCTTTATAAAAAATATCAATTCTATCATAGTCTATTTCAAAAATGGTAATTGGGAAATTCGCGGATAAATCGTTATGAAACTCTCTAATTAGATGTTTGAATTTAGAAAATTCATTTTCTTTTCTAATTAATTTCAGGATTAAATAGGTCTCTATTAAATTATTAATTTCAGTCGATGGCTGATACGCTTTAATGTAGTTTAGAGCTATATCGTATTGATATGGCTCTATTACATTTTTAGGAATACGAAATCTTTGCTGTTGCATATCTGTGATATCCTTCTTGAATTTGTACGAACCTAAGCGATACTTAAAGTAATTGAGACTATCTTGAAGACTTTTTGTTATTTGATTTTGTTATATCTTCATACATCTCAAACAATCTTGCTACTGTTTCGCTTTCGGTTAACCAAGTTTTCTGGCCATCAACTACTTTGGTAAATCCGTAAGCTTCCATGACTGCACGGTCATTTTTTTGATGTGCTTTTCTTAGTTCGACTGGCATGGTTAATTCATCATAGAGGTCGGCCAATGAGCTCTCTGGATATAGAGCACGTGCATCGAGAATAGCTTTAGCAGTTTTAGAAATCTTCTCTTTTTGACCTTCAGTTACTTTCGGCCAAGGGAAATTATTGTAAACTATCTTGGCGGAGTATGCATAATCAGATTTCATTCTACCAGCCACTGTTCTCATCCAAGCCATATGAATATTTGATGTCAAAACTCCAAACTCAAACATACTGATATTCGGAACCATCTGTGCATTAGTATTTGCAATAACTTCTGAACTAACAAAAGCCATTGGGACATATCTCCTTTTTTCAGATGATACTACAGGAATTATCAAATAGTCTTCCTCTGGTTGTCTATCTTCAGTAAATAAGTATGGTGCTTCTGCCCACTTTCTAGTAGAAACTTTAGGGCTATTTCTACGACTTTCAGCAACCATCTCCAATCTATTTAAAACACTAGGCATTTTTTTTAAATCACTTGGAGAAGAATCTTTTAACCATAAGCAAAAGCGTTGAGTTCCTTGTAGAATATCTTTTGCTCCCATATATGGTCTAATATATTTGCTAGCTAAGGGTTCTGAATTTAGCAATTCATTTTTTTCATCTTCTGTTAGGATTAAGTGTCCTCCATCGGTTGGTTGACTACCTTTTGTTATTTTTGAAACATTACAGAGTGGTTTTGTTCTAGATTCAATTATTACAGTAGGAGCATCAATCAAATATGGTGAAATGTTATTAACTTTTGTCACATTACCATTTTCAAAAATAAATTTTTCAATATTCGAATTATTTTTTGAGAATCCAATAATAACACAATGTACTGCAGCTTTATCTTTTGCTTCGCTTTCCCACTTAAATGTTTTATAAGCAAAATCTATTTCAATGTCAAATTTATTAATCAAATCTTTCCATAAAATTGAAACTTGCTCCCCCTGTGTAATTGAATTAGTAGAAACAAAAGCCACTCTAGTTTTAGTGTCATTAATTAAAGCTGCTGCCTTATAAAACCATGCAGAAACAAAGTCTATGCCTTTTAATTGTGGATTAACAACTTCCAAATCTAATTTTTGTTCTTTAGAAGTATATTTTGCTCCCAAAAATGGTGGATTTCCAATTATATAGTTCAGTTTGTTTTTAGGTACAACAATTTCCCAATCAATTCGTAAAGCGTTGCCCTCAACAATATTTGTATAGGATTTAAGTGGCAAAAAATCAATATTCGCAAATACAATATCTTTTGTTTCTTCCAACATCTGATTTTCTGCAATCCAGAGCGCCGTTTTTGCAACAGAAACTGCAAAGTCATTAATCTCAATACCATAGAATTGATTCAACTTCACTTTAACAAGTTCTTGGCCTAAATCCAATGCTACTGCATCCCCCATATAAAGCTTAATCGCTTCATTTTCTAAGCGTCTGAGAGATATATAAGTTTCTGTTAGGAAGTTTCCTGAACCACAAGCTGGGTCAAAGAATGTCAGACTAGATAGTTTTGATTGGAACTGTTTGGCTTTTTGTTCAACGGTCTTAGATTGTTTAAATTGACGAATCTCATTCAACTCATCTCTTAGCTCATCTAGAAAGAGTGGATCAATAACTTTATGGATATTTTCGATAGAAGTATAGTGCATTCCACCACTTCTACGCGTTTCGGGATTGAGTGTTGATTCAAACACTGATCCAAAAATTGTCGGACTAATTTCTGACCAATCGAAGCTAGATGAAGCATGTTCCAAAATTAACTCACGTAGTTCGTCCGTAAAATTGGGAATTTCCAAATTATTTTCAGCAAACATCCCTCCATTGACATAGGGGAAAGCAAGGAGATCATCATCTAAATAAGGATTACGTTCTTCAATTGGCGTATCTAGTACAGAAAAGAGGTCAATTAAAGCACGTCGAAAATCACGACTACTAAAACGGGCAAGATAATCATGAAATATCATATGATGTCCGAAAATACCAGCATCTTCAGCATATAGACAAAATACTAGACGAACGACAAGTTGGTTGATAGCATGAAGACTTTCTGGACTATCCGGATTAATATACTGCTTAAGAAGACTTTCATAAATTTCCCCTACAATTTCTCCTGCTTCAATAGAAACCTTCATCTCACGCTCTATGTGTTCATTAGTTTTGTCAATTAAAAATTCTAAACGATAGGCTTCTTTATCCAAATCAGCAAGTTTTATGACTTTAGGTTCACCATTTGGTTGCTCCATATCATAAACATAGAACTCTTTGAAATTACAAGTTACAATCCAACGGGGGCGTTTAGAATATGGAAGATTCGCTGAATAGCGTTTAGCTTGCTGAAAAGGTGTCAAATAAGTGTTGTCAGACTGCTGTATTGCCTTGTTAAGGTCTCTATCTGCACCTTTTTGTTCAATTAATACCTTTGTTGTGTCGATAAAGCCATCGATGAAACTAGTATGATCTAGCATTACTTTATCTTCAAAAGTTATATATTCCGTAGGCTTTTCAATCCCATATACAGATTGAAGTAAGTCTAACCAGAAAGACTGACTATCTTGCCTTTCGTTTCCTCTATTTTCCCAGCGTTTAATAAATGCTTTAGCTTGTTTTTTTTGTTCTCGGATATTATTCACTTTGTACTCTCCAACTACCACATTATTTTGATTTATTTAATAAATCCTTTAAAGTGTTAATAATTTTGTTTTTATCTGTTTCTGTTAATTCAATAAACTAACAATTTCTTCTAATCCGTCATCACGTCCTTTTAAAATCTCAAAAGACGTACCAAAGATTTCAGCTAATTTTTCTACTGTTTCATCTTTCGGATTTCTCCCTCCATTTTCCCACCTAGCGTACTGGGCTTGAGCTACACCTAATTTTTCAGCAACTTCTAATTGAGTAAGTCCTGCATCTAGTCGCGCTTTTTCATATTTTTCTACTATTTCTAAAAGGGGGAGTTGTTCTGATTGTTGCCCAATAATAAGAACTATTTTGATTATTTATATAAGTGTTCCAGTAATTGCTGACATTTTTCGTCAATCAATTCTCTATTAGCCAGCTGTTGAATCCATTTTTCCGGGATGCCTTCCCGTTGATAGTGGGCTCCCGCCAAGGTACCTGTAATGGCACCGATGGTATCGGTATCCCCTCCAAGATTAACAGCTTTTAGAACAGCTTCTTCAAAAGTCTCTGTTGTACCTAAACACCAGAGACAAGACTTCAAGGTATCAACCACATAGCCTGTGGAAGCAATATCTTCCCTAGATTTTTGATAAAATTCCCTATCAAATATTTCTCTAAAATGTTCCTGATACTCTTTCCAGTATTCTGGCTTTTTCTTGAAGTAATCTTCAAAATAAGGTTTTGATTGACAAAGTAATTTTTCTAAACGAATGTTAAGAAGAAGACCGATTAAAAGCTGGACATAAAGAATAGATGCCACGATAGACCTTGGATGAGCATGGGTCAGCTTAGTATATTGCTCAATTATTTTTGATCTATAACTGAAATCAAAATTTTCATATAAGAGCAAAGCTAAGGGAGATATCCTCATCAAAGCTCCATTGCCATTGTCTCTCTCACTACTCCCTCCACATTTCTCTGGAGAAACTCCCGCCAAATACCGTTCAATCGCCTGATTAGTCGCAACACCAATATCAAAACAATATCCAAAAGGTGTGAGGTAGCCCTGACGGTAAGCTACAAATTTATCCATCAACCCATTCAAATCAGAATCATCACATAGGTGTTCAATAAGTGCTAAGGATAAAGAAGTATCATCCGACCAGGTACCAGCTGGTTGATTATAGGTTCCATAACCCACCATATCTGAAATATGATAGTTATCTCTATCTCTGAACTCTACAGGGACTCCCAGTGCATCACCTATAGCTAGACCAAAGATTACCGAATTTATCTTTTGTTTAAGATTATATCTTCTATACTGATTTGAATCATATTCCCATTTATCTCTTAATCTCATAGCCTTCTCCTACTCTAACTCAGATAAATTCGATCTGAATTGTTTGCTCAGTCATCATGGATTTCACTTCCTCAATAAGTTTATCGATCTCTTTTTGTGAGATACGAATGTGATTGTATGGTGGTTCCCAATTCTGCATGCTTGACCTATATACAAGAAAACTATTATCAGTCAACAACTCTCCCTCTGCTTTTAAAACATAGCCATTTTCATAGTCGAAAGTAATGTTACCGCTTGTCCCAGAAATTTTCATTCTATTTCCTTCTATACTAAAAAATCATTATTCCTTCTCAAGAATCTAATTCCTAACCTTAATCCGATCTCATTATAAGGAGAGAAATCCCAATCAAATTGGTACCTATACTTTCTCCTATTATACCACACCATAGATATCTTATGAGCTTGTTCAAAATTTGGTCAAAGAAAAAACACTGAATCTTCAGTGTTCTTTATGTTTCTTTACGCTTCTTATTATGTCCCCTGCCGGAATCGAACCAGCAACTACTCCTTAGGAGGGAGTTGTTATATCCATTGAACTAAGGGGACCGATAAAAAAAGAAGCGAGATCACTCCCGCCTCCTTGTTCGTCTTAACGACGGATTTCTTTAATACGAGCTGCTTTACCTTGCAATGCACGAAGGTAGTACAATTTCGCACGACGTACTTTACCGTAACGTACAACTTCAATCTTTTCTACACGTGGAGTGTGTACTGGGAATGTACGTTCAACACCGACACCGTTAGAGATTTTACGAACAGTGTACATTTCAGTGTGTCCTTGACCTTTACGAGCGATAACAACGCCTTCAAAGATCTGGATACGTTCACGAGATCCTTCGACAACTTTCGCGTGTACACGAACAGTATCACCAGGACGGAATGCAGGGATATCAGTACGAAGTTGACCTTCAGTCAAGCTTTGGATTAATGGATTCATTTTATTCTCCTATCTTCGTCAATCTTGAGGGACCTCCCTCAGCGGATAAACTGTATTTTTGTGCTTCCATTACGCACAGAAACTATCATATCAGATAATTTCAGGTTTGTAAAGCTCTTTTCTCTACTTTTTCGCAACTTTTTGGCCGGAATAAATGCTCCACTCTTTTGGCAGGCAATAGGCGATGGCGCAAGCAATGACAAAGAATGGCAGATTGGCATAGCCAAAGACTTCTCCTCCGATCAAGATCGGTGCGAGCAAGGTCGTTGTCGCACTGCCAAAGACACTGGCATAACCAATAGCGGCCACGACTAAGACTGGTAAGCCCAGCATAGGAGCGAGAAAGACTCCAAGCGTAGCTCCGATCGCAAAGAGCGGTGTCACTTCTCCCCCTTGGTATCCAGCTGAGATGGTCACCACGGTAAAGAGGAGCTTCAAGATCCAGTCATAACTATGGGCACTCCCCTGATGAAAAGCTACATCAATCAGATTGGTTCCAAGTCCACTATAAGTGCCGACCTTGGTCAGCTGGAGGGTCAAGAGGACCAAGCTGAGTCCAGCCCCTATAAGGGCTATCCGGGTATAAGGATTAGGCAAGACTTGAGCGACTGTTTTCTTCAACCATGAAAGGCTAACAGCAAAGAGTTTCCCAGCGAGGCCAAAAGCTAGGCCAAGTAGAGCGACTTTGATCAAGGTCTCTGGTGTCCAGCTCAGTGTTTCTCTTAGTGGCACAGCAAATTTCTCTAAGCCAAGGGCATGAGAGGTAAAGCTAGCCACGATTGAGGCGATAAGGGCAGGATAGAGGGCCATCAACTGCAACTCCCCAACCGTCAGGACCTCAAGAGCAAAGAAGGTTGCTGCCAGCGGCGTCTGAAAGAGCCCCGCAAAACCGGCTGCCATCCCAGTCATGAGAAAGATACGCGAAGCATCTGGGATCTTGATATGACGGGCAAAACGGTGCGAAAGGGTCGCTCCGATCTGGACCGCTACACCTTCCCGACCGACCGAACCACCAAAGAGATGGCTCATCCAGGTCGTCAGCATGATCAACGGTACCAAGACCAAGGGGATTTTCTCCTCACGCGCGTGTCCAACATCAAAGATGAGGCCCATCCCTTTTGAAGCCTTGCCACCAAAACGTTTATAAAGATAAACGATGACAAGACCCGCTATGGCTAGAAAAAGAATCAAGGGCCAATGCTGACTTCGGAAATCTCCAATCAGAAGAAGACCTTGACCAAAAATCATGTCAATGGCACCAACCAAGAGTCCAATGAAAAGAGCCATACCTGTTAGGACCACATACTGTTGTGCTTTTTGCTTGATCGATAGACTAGTCACGCACCCTCACCTCCTCTTGGTAATCTCTCGAGCGCTTCATCATATCTTGAAACTGAGCTTGAATAGTCGCACGATACTGCTCATCCGTCACGAGAGAGCCGACTTTCTCAAGCACTTCTCTCTCCCTTCCTTGATCGAGCACTGGCAAGCCCTGCTGCTCCTTATATTCTACAATCTGACCGACACAGACCATCCGTCTTTCCAGCAAGGCTACAAGCTCTTGATCGATCTGGTCAATGTCCTTACGAATCTGATCTAAATCCATGTGTCTCCTCTTTATTTTGGATATAAATCGAGGCTGTAATCCATCGATCCTGCCTCTTTGTCATTAATTTGCTTTTGCTACAAGTTCTTCTGCAAAGGCTTCTAATTTTTCAATGTCTTCGTCTTCTGCAGACAAATCAACTTTGACACACTCAGAACCTTTTTCAGCACCAGTCGCAGCGAAGCAACGGTCGAAATCATCAACTGCTTTACAGAATTCATCGTAGAAGGTATCACCTGATCCTACAACACCGTAAAGTTTGCCTTTGAGATCAAGGCCAGCCAAATCTTCGTAGAAATCTTGGATCTCATCTGGAAGCTCTCCATCGCCGTATGTATAAGTCGCTACTACTGCGATATCCGCATCAAGGAAGTCCTCCGCATCCACAGTTGTACACTCATCCACATCTACTTCGACACCAAGATCACGGAATTTGTCCGCTACGATATCAGCAATTTCTTCTGTATTTCCAGTCATACTAGCAAAAACAATCTTCGCTACAGTCATAATTTCCTCCCAAAATCTATTTCCCGTATTATACCACTTTTTCAAGCATTTTGCACGAAACCTTTCCCGATAAGGTGAAAGAAGGGGCTTGTTTCAAGAATTTGGACTGATTCTACTTAATCGCCCTTGTTCTCTTCTTGAATTGCTTTAATAGTTTTAATTTCTTCATCCAACTTCTTATCAAAATCAGACTTATTTTTGAAGGGATACGAATAGGTGCGCCAAGTGTACCATTTGAGGCCTTCTTCACCCTTATAGTACCACTCGATTTTTGTTGGTAGGAATTCTTTGTTGTATATGATACGGACCTTGGTGAATTGACGATTTTTCTTCAAATAAATCGCTTCAAATTCCGGGGGATATTCTTCTTTCATCAATTTATCATCCACAAATCTTTTCGGTGAGCTAGTAATTTGATAGTTGGATTTCTTAATTTCATCAGTAGTAATTTTCTTACTTAATAGAACTGATGATAATTCGTTATTTACTGCAGTTTTGTAATACTGTTTACGATCCCAGTCCGCTTTATAACCACCATAAACTGTATCGTCTTTCACTGCCGTTTCATCATTATAGTAATATTCTTTTTTCTCAAGGTCCACCCCAACCTCAAAATGCTCATTGGTAGAATCTCCCATTTTAATCATAACAAATTGCTTTTTCTTTAAAACATTCAATGCCGGTTGATTGTTACTACAACTACTTAGGAATACTGCAATAAGCATTACGACCAACACTACCACAATTGTTTTTGGAAATTGTAACCATCGTTTTCTTTTAATTAATTGTTTAACTTCTTTTATCATATCCATTTCATTCTATCAAAATATCCAATCCAAATGAAGTGTCTTCCTATCAATAAAGCTGGGCCTTATATAAGCTCAGCTTTATCTAAAAACTATGTTAATCTCCCTCATTTTCCTCTTGAATTTCTTTAATATTTTCGATTTCTTCATCCAGCTTTTTATCAAAATCAGACTTATTTTTGAAGGGATAAGAATAGGTGCGCCAAGTGTACCATTTTAGTCCTTCTTCACCCTTATAGTACCACTCAATTTTTGTTGGTAGAAATTCTTTGTTGTAGGTGATACGGACTTTGGAAAACTGACTATCCTTGATAGAATATCTACCTCCAAATTCAGGCGGTTGTTTTTCTTCTAATATTTTTTTATTGATGAATGAATCAGTTGAACGAGTAATTTGATAGTTGGAATCTTTTATATCTTTAATATTCATTTGGTGATTTAAAAGTGCTGAAGTGAGCTCAATATCCAAAGCTCTTTTATAATACTCCGCAGCACTATATTCCTGACTACCACCATACAATTTATTATTTTTTATTGCAGCTCCATGGTAATAAAAAAATTCTTTTTCTTTTAAATCAAAACCCGCACTGATTGATTCCTTGTTATCATCACCAGACAAGATGTGTGTCTCTATAAACCTTTGCTTCTCTATAATAGACTTTGAATTCTCTTGAATCTTACCTCTTTGAACAACTATGAAAATACTAGCTATAGTAAGCAATAAAAGAATTAACAATAGGAAAGATTTTAGACTGAATAATCTCTTTTTAATGAATTTCATATATCTCTCATTCTAGCAAAATATCCATCTAAAAGGAAGTGTCTTCCTAACAATAAAGCTGAGCCTTTACTATGCTCAGCTTTATTTCAAATCTGGTTTAATCACCCTTGTTCTCTTCTCGAATCTCTTTAATAGTTTCAATTTCTTCATCCAATTTCTTATCAAATTCAGACTTATTTTTAAATGGGTAGGAGTACGTACGCCAAGTGTACCATTTTAGCCCTCCTTCACCCTTATAATACCACTCAATTTTTGTCGGTAAGAATTCTTTGTTGTAGGTGATGCGGACTTTGGAGAATTGACTATCCTTGATAGAATATCTACCTTCAAATTCTGGCGGATATTCCTCTTTCAATAATTCTTTATTTACTAAAGAATCTGGTGAGCGTGTAATTTGATAATTATTCTTTTTGATTTCATCTGGTGAAATTTTCAGATTAACTAAAATGGATGATATTTCTCTGTTAAAAGAACGTTGGTACATTTCTTTAGTTCCATAATTTCCATAACCACCATATAATTTATTCTTCTCAATAACTGCAAAATACGAATTGTACAATTCCTTATCTTTTAAATCAAATCCTACTCCAGTACTCCACTCTTTTCCCCAGTCATTTTTATCTTGTACCAAAACAAATCTCTGTTTCTGTAAAATATCATACGCACTACTGGTGGTCTTTCGGATAGAATTGACTTTGAGTATAGTCATAATAGCCAGTATTATTATCAGCACTGCCATTAAGAGATTTCTTAAATTTATTATACTCTTCCACTTTTTCTTCTTCTGACATTCCTTTTGTATTTCGTTGCCATGCTTCATAATCTTGATTTCCTTTCCTTGCTATATCCGCAAATTTCCCCTTTTGACCTGTATCTTCATCTACTTCACCTAAATCGAGTTCATATTTAAATATTTTTTTAGCACGTGCACGAGTAGCTGGCTCTGGCGTATTCATATCAAGCTTATCATGTTTCCCTTTATAAAACTCTGTAACATCGGAATTTTGACCTGTTGAGGGACCATAGTTAAAAGACTCTGTATTGGCGATTTCTCTTAATTCTTCATTAGAATATTTTCCTGGATTGGAATCATAGCGACCATCTGCTAGTTTATGATTGTCATAGGCATCCCATTGACTCTCAAACTCGCCGGTATCTAAATTCACAATAAACTCCACCATCCGCGCATTGTTCAAATCTTTTCCTTTAGCTGAATTGCCCTGAGGGACTTGAACCTTCATATTATAGGGGCGTTTAAAGCCATCTGATTTCTCAAAGCGGTTATGGTAGTTAGCACCAGTCGTGTAATCAAATTCAATATTATTTTCTTTGCCATATGCTAAAAGTTTCTCGTAATCATTTGCGCCTTCGTAATGACTGCGAATATAGTAAATTGCTTGACGATCCAGATAATAGCGGAAGAAAAACATGTTCTATTGGTTTCATTCTAACAAAATATCTATCCAATGTAAAACCGCTTCCATAGATTCTAATTAGTGATAAATGCTTGCTGGATTGGCCTTTCTTATGTTAAAATTGACAGAGAAAATGAGGTAATGTATGAACGTAATAAATGAAATTCTTGAAAAAATTCAAGCTTATGACACGATTATTATCCACCGGCATCAGAATCCGGATCCAGATGCGATTGGTAGCCAGGTGGGCTTGCGGGATCTCCTGCGAGCCAACTTCCCTCAAAAGCGGGTTTTGGCAACTGGCTATGATGAACCGACTTTGACTTGGCTTGCTGAAATGGATGAGGTCAAGGATGAAGACTATGCTGGAGCTTTGGTGATTGTCTGTGATACGGCTAATACTCCCCGCATCGATGACAAGCGCTATACGAACGGTGATTTCCTGATCAAGATCGACCACCACCCAAATGACGATGCTTATGGCGATCTGCTCTGGGTCGATACTGAGTCTAGCTCTACCAGTGAGTTAATCGCACTTTTTGCTAAGGAATTGGATCTTGAGCTTCCAGTTAGTGCTGCGCGTCTTCTCTATGCTGGGATTGTCGGCGATACAGGTCGCTTCCTTTATCCTACTACTTCGACTCGGACCTTTGAGATCGCTGCCTATCTTCGAAGCATTCCCTTTGATTTTACAGCACTTGCTCGGCAGATGGATACGATCAACCTTAAGACAGCTAAGCTTCAAGGCTATGTCTATGACCATCTTGAGATCGATGAACATGGCGCTGCGCGTGTGACCTTGACACAAGAGCTCTTGAAGAAATTCGATCTACGTGATTCAGAGACTGCTGCAATTGTCGGAGCTCCTGGACGAATCGATACCGTGTCTGTTTGGGCTATCTTTGTCGAGCAGGCCGACGGTCACTTCCGAGTCCGGATGCGTAGCAAACGAAAAGTGATCAACGAAATTGCCAAACGACATAATGGTGGTGGCCATCCACTAGCGAGTGGAGCCAACTCCTACTCCCTCGAAGAAAACGACCAAATCTACAAAGAGCTACAAGAAGTGGCTCGCACGAACGAAGGCTGAGAACGATTTCTCAGCCTTTTTATCTTGGTCACGGGGTTTTCATTTGATCTTTCTTATGGTAAAATAAAGCTAATAAAATTTTTAAGGAGACTTTTTATGGAAAAAAATCGTTTGTTTATCATTATCTCTGCTGCGGTAGCGATTCTTAGCTCTTTCTTGCCATGGGCAAGCCTTAATGCTGGAAATTTTGGTTCATACAGCTGGAATGGCCTTCGCGGAGATGGATGGTTCGTTATTATCTTCGCAGTCGTTGCGATTGTCCTTGCTTGAACGATGTAAAATCTTCACTACCAAAAGGTTTTGCAATTGGTGTTATCGTAGCAGGAGCTCTCTCAACTATCGTAACATTGATCGATGTCTTCGGTGTTAACAAGTACGCTGTTGACTTCAATGGTTATGGCGTTTCAATTGGCTTTGGTTTGATCCTTGCTTTGATCGCATCAATCGCTATTGTTGTAACTGGTCTCTTGGCGATGTCAGGTGGTAAAATCACAAAAGGAACATTCGAAGAACTTGCTGAATCTGGTAAAGGATTTGCCCAATCTGTTGGACGCGTGACAACTTCTACTGTAAAAACTGCTGTAAATGAAATCAAAAAAGAATCACACGAACACACTGAGGGACAAGCTGATCAACCAGTTGAAGCACCAAAAGATCCAAATCAATCTGAACAATAATAAGATTAGATTCACCTTGGCTTAGCCAGGGTGATTTTTTTGATCATTAATTTAAATAAAATTAGTGAAAATACTTGTCAAGATCCTGGAAATTTGGTAAACTAGCTTAGTAACAATCTATGGCTCGGAAAGAGACCATGGCAGAAAGGAAATATTGCAAAATGAAAAAAGATATCCATCCAGAATATCGCCCTGTTGTCTTCATGGACACTACTACTGGTTACAAGTTCCTCAGCGGTTCAACTAAGTACTCTAGCGAAACAGTTGAATTCGAAGGTGAAACTTACCCATTGATCCGTGTTGAAATTTCATCAGACTCACACCCATTCTACACTGGACGTCAAAAGTTCACTCAAGCAGATGGACGTGTGGATCGTTTCAACAAAAAATACGGTCTCAAATAAGAAACCGCATAACGAACTTAAAAACGTTGAAAATAAAGCCTTTTCCAAGAAATTGGAATTGGCTTTTTTCTTTTTAGTACCGTTTTTGGTACCGTCTTGGAAAATTAGTCTTTCCACCCGTTCATATAATTTGCAAACTTATTAATAGCTTTTACTTCACCTACTGCTGTTGTATGACTATATGTATCTAAAGTCATTTGGCTACTTGCATGTCCTAATCTTTTCGCTGTATTAACTGGATCAATACCGATTTCAATCATTAGTGTAGCATGAGTATGCCTAAAACCATGAGGTGTGATTTTCTTTAAACCATGTTTATCAATAATTCTTTTTAAAATACTATTTATATAATCCTGATAAAGCGGTTCTTCCTCACCGTTTCGATTAATAAAAGTAAACATATACGATTCACCAAGATTTAAAGGAGTTACCATTAACTTTCCTTTTTCTCTTAATGATTGTCGTTTCCATTCAGAAAGTATATCTACTGTATCTTGATCTAATCTTATTTGACGCACTGAGAATTTGTTCTTAGTGCTTTTTTCTAGTGCTTTTCCATTAACTCTACCTAGATTTTTACTTACTGATAGTATCTGATTATTAAAATCTATATCAGACCACCTCAATGAATACAATTCCCCTTTTCGTAGCCCACTATAAGCTAGCAATCTGAATAAGGCATAGTTTTTGTATGGCTCTTCTCCTTTTACAATTTTTAAAAATTGATGTAGCTCTTGAACTGTGAAATAATTCTGTGATTCAATCTTCTCCCTTTTTGGAAGAACCACTCCTTTTACTGGATTATCATTAATCAATTTCATCTTAATTGCAAATTCAAAAATTTGACTCATGTATGATTTGATCTGCTTAATATTCCTAAAAGTCTTACCTTTTTCAGTAATTAGTTCTTGACATTGCCATGGTGTAATTTTGGAAATTTTAAATTCACCTAAACTAGGAAGAATGTGAAGCCTAAATAAATCATCCGTACGCACACTTGTAGTTAATTCAACAGTATCTTGATATGTTTTAAACCATTCTTCAAAAACATCCATAAAGGACTTATTTGAAGCACTCAGGAGCTCTGTGAGCTCCCCTGAGTATTTCTTTTGCATCATCAATGTTTCATACTGCTTCGCTTCTCTAAGCGTCTTAAACCCGCTTTTAAAATAGTCATGACGCTTTCCGTCTATCACTCTATAAATTCTAACTTTATAAAGGTAGCCTGTCTTTGATTTTTTAGCCTTATATTTAATAATTGACATCTAAATTTCTCCTTTATTTTATATGGTTTCGGAGCTTATAAAATAAAGAAATATAAGTCAATTATTTTTTCTTAATTGATTGCTTGTATTCGTCAGAATTGACCCAATCTTCCCATACATAATGATAAGAGGAATCTTCTTTACCAGAACTATTAATCAAATACAAAAAATTACCTTCTTCATCAGATATAAACTGTTTAAAAGCTTTAAGTAAAACAGGATTGTAATTTTTATCTTTTGAGATAAAATCGATATAATTTTCCAATACTCCAGAATTAATTAAATCTGCAAGCATGAAAGCTAAATCATCTTTGTAAGGTGTCCATTCATCAATTTTATTACTTATTAAGGAGCCTTTTTTGATTTTAGTATGAAGATGCTTTAAAATTGATTCATTTTTAGGATTTCTTAAATTTGGGTTTTCATCAAGTCCCAATAAATATGGTACTGAAACACCAAAGTAATCTGCTAATATTTTGGCGTTATCTTTTTTAGGATTTGAATATCCGTTTTCATAATTAGAAATCGTTGATAAGCCTATACCAGTTTCGGAAGACAATTCTTTCATTGTTTTATTAACTTGCTTTCGTAACTCTTTTACCTTGTTATCCAAAATACTTCCTCCTTCATTTAAATATTATTTTACCATAAAAAAATAAAATGTACAAAAAAATTGTAATATATCTTGATTTTACAATTATTTTGTAATATAATATTTACAAGTTACAAGTTTCTTGTAATGGAGGAGCTTATAAAATAAGGAAAGAGGTACTATATGTCAGATCAATTCACTATCAGTTTACCAAAAGCAACTGAAAAAATGTTAATTGCCAGATATGATAATATGCTTCAAAAAGCCCTTGAAAAGGCCTTTGAAGATTATGAGTTATATAAACCTATGGTTCGAATGGCTGGCTTAACTCGTTGGTTAGATGTCTCTACAACCACAGTTATCAAATGGCAACGAGAGGGAATGCCTCATATTGTTATTGATGGAGTCACTTTATATGATAAACATAAAGTGACTGAATGGTTAAAAAAATATGAAAGATGAGGATTCTGTATGTCTGATTCAAAAAAATACTACTACATGAGGTTGAAAGAAGACTTTTTTGATACTGAAGAACTGCTTCTCTTGGAAAATCAACCTGATGGCGAAAAGTACTCAAATATCCTTTTGAAGTTATATTTAAAAAGTTTAAAAAATGAGGGTAAATTGATGTATAGAGATAGGATCCCCTACAATCCATGGTTAATAGCTACTATGACAAGGCAACCCGTTGCTGTTGTCGAAAAAGCATTACATTTATTCCAGGAGCTTGAGTTAATTGAGGTGTTGGACAATGGTGCAATCTATATGATGGATATTCAAAACTTTATAGGGAAAACAACCACAGAAGCCGATCGCAAAAGAGAATATAGAAATAGAATTGCTAACGATAAACAAAATATTTTATTAGCTGGACAAATGTCCGACAAAAGTCCGACAAATCTCCACCAGAGTCTAGAGATTAGAGATAAGAGATTAGAGAATAGATATTTAGTTCTAGAAGAGCCTAAAAATAATCCTTCAAAAAAGAAAAATTTTATAGGTGAAAATTACTATAACTTAGTTCAGGTCATTGCTGATAAATATAACGATCGTTTTATGTATCCCAAAGGCTTTGTTTTAAAACACTCTCAAAAAATGAAGATTGGAAAGTACCTTGAATCAAATTATATACAAAGTAATGAGATCATGGATTTAATTGACAGGATTCCTTCAACCACAGAAAGTCCATTAGCTTATTTGTTTAAGATGATAGAAAATCTCATTGAAGAGAGACGACAAGAAGAAAAACTAAGAGCCCACAAGGTAGCTTCTGATCATTACAAAGAAAGATCATAACATCATGAATATAAAATGTAATGAACTAATAAAATTCTTAATTAATAAGTCACTACAGCTTTCTCAAAATAATCCCATTTGCATTGATTTACGGGAAATTAAGGGTATATTATTTTGTTCAAATGAATCTATTTATGATTCGGTATCTCAAATTAGACAGGAGAAATTTTATTATCCCGTTCAATTTGAAAACAAACTAATTATCTCAGAAAGAAACATTTTCGATTATATCGACATCTATGATAAAGATTATTTAAGTTATAGGATATCTACTGATTTTGAATCTCTTAGTAAAGGAGTTACAACCATGCCCCAACAGTCCGACGCATGTTCAGCTAATGAAAACAACTATCATAAAACGGAAAAGAAAAAACAATACCAGTTTATTATAAAACCATCAAATAGAGATAAATTGGAAAAATTGGTAAAAGAAAACAATTATAAATCTGCTTCTTCTTTCCTGGATAGTCTAATAGAATCTATGTGATTCTCGACATGCTTGCATGTGTAACGCACTTTTACCATTTGGTAAAGTATAGTGCGTTATACTTCACTAGGAAGTATGTTGGATCTTAAATAGATTTCTGATCTTAAATAGCTGTTTATTTTAATTTATATAATCTATTTAAATACTTATATGATATTTAAAAAGGAGCAAAAAATGAGCCAAATTGTAGCAAGAATGCAAAAGCTAAAGAGTTCTAACTTAGGTGGTATCTATTATCATAATGAACGTATATTTAAAAATCATAGCAATAAAAAGATTGATCCTTCAAAAACTCATCTAAATTATGAACTAACTGATCGTAACAAAGAACTAACGTATAAAAAACAAATCACTGATTTCATTGATGAAAATAAAGTAGGCAGTCGATCTATTCGAAAGGATGCGGTATTGTGCAATGAATGGATCATAACATCTGACAGTTCTTTTTTCAAAAAATTAGATAATGAAGAAATTAAATGCTTTTTTGAAACCTCTAAAGATTTTTTTGAAAAGAAATATGGCAAGGAAAATATTGCATTTGCTAGTGTTCATATGGATGAAAGTACTCCTCATATGCACTTAGGTATAGTTCCAATGGTAGAGGGTAAATTATCTTCTAAACAGATGTTTAACAGAGAAGAACTTCTTAAAATTCAAAATGATTTACCAAAATATTTAAATGAAAATGGATATGATATTCATAGGGGGAAAGAAGGTAGCACTGCTAAACACCTTACAGTAAAAGAATATAAAGATTTACAAAGTCAGTTAGAAGAAAAAACAGAAAAAGTAAATGATGCTAAACATGAATTGGCAAACATACAAAACGAACTCGTAAAAAATAAAAGAGAGCTTGGGGAACTTAGCAAAGTACTAGAATCAAATGATAAGATTCAACAAAATTGGGATAATGAATTAGCTATAAAAAAGAAAAAACTCCCCTTTGGTAAAGAGCAGATTGTAATGGATCCTGAATCCTATAATAAGATTAAATCAAGTTATTTGGACAAGGAAATGAAAGTAGCCAAACTTGAACAAGATATATTTAAATTAAGAAATGAGATGATAATAGAGAAATCAAAGGGAGAAAAATATAGAAATATTGTAATCTCAAAGGATCGACACATTTCTGAACTTACTAAAAAGCAACAAGCTTTACAGAATAAGTATAAAAAGCTTCTGGAAAGATTCAGAATAATGTGTGTCAAATCAAAACGGTGGCGGGAATTTGCAAAAAAACATACTTCTACTCCTCTTTTCAAAAGCCAGTTACTCATAGTTAATTCACTAAATCCAATTAAATTAATAGTTTCAGTTGTTCAACAAATAAATAAGGTTATGGATAAAAATATGTAAGGAGAAAAAAATGACAGATAATAAAGGTTTTAAACTAACTTACTCCGGAGAACTCACTGGTAAATACATTTCCGCACTACTAATCTCAATTGCAAAACAACTAAGAGTTGACAATGCTAACGAACTTCCACAAATTTTATTAAATAATTTAATTTATAGACAGTTCCTAACAAAACAAATCTATATAACAAACCTAAAAGATCACCTTTTCAATCAATTAGGGGTAAAAATTGCAATCAAAAATATTGATAATAATACTAAGGATCTATACTTAATTGTAACTGATGTTACTAGATTTCGTGATAATATTTCATTCTATCTGCTTGATACATTTACTACAAAGGAACTAGTTGATCATTTAGAATTAACTGAGAAAAGATTAAGCCTTAAAGAAAGGATAGAAAAACATAAAATATCTATAAGGGCAGAAATCGAAGAACTAAGAACTAAAAACTAAGAGCAAATAGAAAATGATTATGAATTGAAAAACCTTTCTAATAAATTTTTACTTATTCTATGAGTTTTTTCGAGTTTTTCGATTTTTTGTGGCATACTAATAATATATAAAAAAAAAAGGAGGTTTATAGGATGACTAAAACTCATACATATGCAACTGTAAGACTCTGCAAAGATGGTAAAATCGCTGATTTTGAAGAATTCATACTTCCAGGGAAACTCACTCGACAAGAAGTTAAAGCGATCCTAAAAGATCAATACGGTTATGAAGTAGCCAGTTTTCCTCATTGTGTTAGTCAAACATCAAAATAGATGTTATTGCTTTTAAGGATGCAAATAGCATCCTTTTTCTTTATTTTATAAACTCCGAAACCACAATTTAAGTACCTTTTTGGTACCTAATTACTTATATATAACGTAATACAAATTACAATTATGATAAAACTTCCTTTTAAAATACGCTATATAATAGGCATTTAATCATATAATAAATGCTCCTTGTAAAATACGGTCTCAAATAAGAACCAACACAGAACCACTTCCCTTTCGGGAGTGGTTTTTTTGATCTCCGTTTCTTTTATTGTGAACGCACAAAATAAGAGGTTAGGATGTTGATCCCAACCTCTTTTTTCATCTTAATGGAATTGCATCCCACCATCCACGATAATGGTTTGACCTGTGATGTAGTTTGAGTCAGGTCCAGCAAGGAAGCTGACAGCCGCTGCTACATCTTCTGGTTCAGAAAGACGTTTCAAAGTGATATCTTTAGCGAATGTTTGCATACCCCATTCGTCATCTTTACCTGCGTTCTTACCAACTTCATGGGCAATGTCAAACATCATTGGAGTCTTGACGATACCTGGTGCATACGCATTGACAGTGATGCCTGAATCCGCCAAGTCACGCGCCAAAGTCTGTGTGATACCACGAACTGCAAATTTAGTACCACCATAAACAGTCAAGTTAGGGTTACCTACAACACCTGCTTGTGAAGTTGCATTGATGATTTTTCCGCCATGGCCAAGCGCTTTGAATTGAGCTTGTGCAGCTTGAGCACCCCAAATCACGCCACCAACGTTAATAGCAAATGTACGTGTAAATTGTTCTTCTGTAATTGTATCAAGTGGTGTAGTTGGCGCAACACCTGCATTGTTTACGACAACATTCAAATCTCCAAAATGGTCAACAACCTTTTGGAAAGCTGCAGCCACTTCTTCTTTTTTAGATACATCAGCAACAACCGCAAAAGCATTTTCAGCCGATAACTCAGCAACTGCTTTTTCAGCTGTTTCAGCATTGTAGTCCAATACTCCAACCTTAAAGCCATCTTGCACCAAGCGTTTTGCGATTGCAAAACCGATTCCTTGACCAGCACCTGTGACAATAGCTACTTTAGACATATGATTCCTCCTTGGTATCAACGATACCAGCAAACGTTCCTATCAGAACAGCAAGGGTTGACAACTAGTTTTGATGGGGTCTATTATAAATTTCCGACAAAACTATGCTAACAGTATACTCCTTTGTGAAAAAAGTGTCAAACTCTGGCCTGTTATTTTTTAAAAAAAGTTTATTTATATGATATTTTTATTTAGTGATAAATGAACGAAAGCGTGAAATAGAGTAAAGCTTTTAGCCAAACAGATAACTGTTCTATTCTGTATAAGCTACATGAGGCTGGGACAAAAGTCCCAGCCTCTCAATTATTTTTGGTTTGTCGAGCAAGACGCAGTGATTGAGTGGGCTCTACTACGCTGATTTCATCAGCTTTTACAGTCCTACTCAACTGTGCAGAGGTGGGACGACGAAATCGAATTCTAACGAATTACCGATTTCTGTCCCACTCTCATAAACTATTCGTTTGATTGATCCCTTTAGTCATCGGTCTCCGCAAATACTTGAGTGGCTTTGACTGCTTTCTTCCACCCCTTGTACAATTTCTCTTTGCGAGCTTCATCCATCTTTGGTTCAAAGATTTGGGCTGCTCCATGAAGAGATTTTAATTCTTCCAAGTCCTTCCAATAGCCTACGGTCAGACCTGCTAGGAAGGCTGCTCCTAAAGCCGTTGTTTCCAGGTTTTTGGCGCGGGCAATCGCAATCCCAAGAATATCTGCCTGAAACTGCATTAAGTAATCATTTTTCGCTGCCCCTCCGTCTACTTTTAAGACAGGGATAGGAGTCTTGGCATCTACCTGCATGGTGTCGATGATATCGCGTACTTGATAGGCAATGGATTGAAGGGTTGCTTTGATAAAGTCTTCCTTGGACGTTCCCCGGGTAAGTCCGAAGACAGAACCACGCGCCTCTTGATTCCAATATGGTGCCCCAAGACCCGTAAAGGCAGGGACCACATAGATTTCATCGTCATTCTGAGACTTCAGAGCATAGGCCTCGGATTCAGGTGAACTGTCGATCATACGCAGACCGTCACGAAGCCACTGAATGGCACTTCCAGCGATAAAGATAGATCCTTCAAGGGCATAGTAGACCTTGTCATTGATCCCATAACCAATCGTCGTCAGCAGGTTATTTTCTGATAACTGCATCTCCTCACCCGTATTCATAATGATGAAAGATCCAGTTCCATAAGTATTTTTGACCATACCAGGTTCAAAGGCTAATTGACCAAAGAGAGCAGCCTGCTGGTCTCCCGCCATCCCTGCAATCGGCACTTGTCCACCGTAGAAATGGAAAGGAGCTGTCTTGCCATAGATTTCAGAGTTTGAACGCACTTCAGGAAGCATGGCTTTAGGAATGTTGAGGATTTCCAAAATCTCATCGTCCCATTTCAGTTCCTTGATATTGTAAAGCATGGTACGGGCAGCATTGGAATAGTCTGTCACGTGGGCAGCTCCATCCGTCAGCTTCCAGACCAGCCAAGTATCAATGGTTCCAAAGAGCAATTCGCCCTTCTCCGCACGCTCTTGCGCCCCTTCTACATGGTCCAAAATCCAACGAACTTTAGTCGCTGAGAAGTAGGCATCAATGACTAGACCTGTCTTTTGGTGGAAGGTTTCTACATAGCCTTGGTTTTTAAGTTCTTCAGCCAGTGGAGCAGTTTGCCGTGATTGCCAGACAATAGCATTGTAAATAGGAAGCCCCGTGTTCTTATCCCAAACAACTGTCGTTTCTCGCTGATTGGTAATGCCGATCGCCTCTATTTGATTGGGCTTGATACCACTTTCGATAAAGACCTCAGCGATCACAGACTGAACCGAGTTCCAAATCTGATTGGCATTGTGCTCCACCCAACCAGCCTGCGGAAAAATCTGAGTGAATTCCTTTTGACTAGAGCTAACTTGCTCGCCTTTTTTATTAAAAATGATGGCCCGCGAACTAGTGGTTCCCTGGTCAATCGCCATGATGAAAGTTTCTTGAGACATAAACTGCCCTCCTAAATTAGATACTTAAAAATCTTGTTCTTTCATCAACTAGTATACTCTATTTCATCTAGGATTTGTATCCATTTATTTAAGAAAATCCGGTCTAACATTTTCCTAGTACTTCCAGCTCTATCAGACCAAGCAAAAAGAGCCCTGAGGCTCTTTTAACTAGTAGTTCAAATACTTATCAAGATTTACTTTGATCTAACCGATTTAAGAACTCCATGGTCGGACTGTCTTGGTAAAGCTCTTTGAGGGGAATCTTCTGATAAACCGCTATTTCATCCGCAGTCACACCGTAACGAATTAATAGATCATAAATACGATTTAAATCATGACGTAATTCATCCGTTATGAGGACATTATCGCTTGTTTCTTTTGTTTTCCAATAATAAGATGGCAGAACTTCCTTGGTTTCAATTAAAATAGTTTGCAACAAAGTCCCACCATGGCTGTCCTTCTGAGAGATATCGGCCCCAAGTTCCAACATTTTCTCAAAAACCTTGAAAGACTTGTCAGCTTTTTCCTTAGACGAATACATCTCATATTGGCCATTCCAACGTTTGATCATGCGCCTGCAGTCAAATACAGCTCTACCACCCGCTGTTTGGAGGACTGGTTGACAAAACGGATTCAGCTCTGTCGGCTCTTCGATAAAGTTAAGATCTGCCCCTCTATCAATGAGTAAGTCTGCAATATCTAAATGTCCCGATTTGATAGCGACTTGAAGGAGCGACTGTCCCTGATCTCTTTTAGGTTTGTCACCCGAAACAGCATTGACTTCTTCAGGCTTTTTATCCAATATCTGACGAACTCCCTCTAGATCTCCTCTTCGCAACAACTGAAAGGTTTTTTGCATGGTTTTCCCCCTCTCTCATTATAGATAAGAATAACACTGTGTTGATACTTTGATCCTATCGCTAGGTTCTTCGTTAAACTGATTATAGCATTTTATGGACTCTACATTTAAGTCCTAAAGGGTAAAGATGACAGACTCCCACCGAAGAGGTACAACTCTATTTCTCTGATTTTCGTGCAGCCACTAGCCAAGAGGCTACTAGGATTTCGAAAATAACTAGAAGGATAATCTGAGGAAGAGAACTTTGAACCAGCATAAGGACAGCCAGACTATCAATTAGCATATGAGCGATGATACAAGGGACAGCTCCTTTCGAGTACTCCTTGAGCGCTCCAAATAGGAAGGTATTCCCTAAAATCATCAGGTAAAAGATGAGATAGTTGGACGAGCCAGCTGTAATCCAAGGGAGTTGATAGATAGGAATATGCCAGAGGAACCAGACAATGGAAAGAACCATCATTTTAGGTATAAAGTGCTTACTAAAGGAAAGATGATCTTGTAAAAACCAACGCCAACCGACTTCTTCTAGGCCTCCATATAATAAGGTCCAGGGGAAATAAAGGAAGAAGGCCAAGAGGGAGTTCCCAGTAAAGCGAACGTTCATAAGCAGGATGGAAATCCCATAATAGATGACGGGGATGAAGAAAGCTAGGATCCAAGATAGGGAACTTTCTTTTTGAAGAAAGACCTTTTTGAAAAATTCACCCAAGGAGTTGACTTCACTCAACACCAGAGAAAAGACAGCAGCCACAATCATGGGAATCAAGTTCATTAGGATAAACAGTAGTGAGGCACCCAAACTACTCCTATCTGGGAAAAAGAAAAGGATAACTTGACCTACTAGAAAAGTAGCAAGGAGGGCAGTCAATGCATACCAGATAGCGACTGATTGTTTTGAAATAAATTTGCTCATTTTTCTTCCTTTACAGTTACATACTTCTTTCTTGCAATCCAGATTGCTAAACTAATAATAAGAATTTTACTGACGATAGATAGCCATACCTCTTCATTCACTAGAATCTGAGACAAGGAATTGATACAGGCATGGGTTATGACACAGAGCCATAAATTTTGCGTTTTATGATACAAGGCCGATAAGATAAAGCAGTTAATTAGCAAACCTACTAGAAACGGAAACAATTGAATGACAGCTAAAGAACCGTCGATATAAAAGTATAGTAGATGCCAACTAGACCAAGCTAAAAAGGTGATCAAAGTAGCTGAAAAATAAGGTATTCTTTCCTCCAAAGTTGGTTGAAAGAAATAACGCCAGCCAATTTCTTCAACTCCACCAAAAAGAAGAGCCTTGAAAAAGAGCACTACTGGCAAGACCAACGATTGAGTGGTGATCTTACCACCTAAGATAAATGGGAAAAAGTCAAGCAACAAGAAAACGAGCACCAAGCAATAATTTGCCAAACTGTCTTTGACTTGAAAAAAATCTTTTAAAACTTGTTTGAAACTAGATTGATAGTAACTAATGCTTGCAAGACTCCCCCAAAAAACAGATGATAAGCCACCTACAATAATAGCGATGATCCCAAATGATGATGTAAAATCAACCTTGACTCCTCCTGCTCTTAAAAAACAAACCAGAAGGCTGACTCCTAATACTTGACCAAAGGTCCCTAACAAATACATAGATAGGGCTTGCTTTCTATTCATTCGTGATTCCTTTTTCTTTCAATAATTACCAGTGCTATCTACCTTAAACCCATACCTGCCAGCATTTCGTTTGAGCTTCTCAACCAGAGCTTCATTCCGCTTACTTTTTCCAAAAAAGAAGGGAATAGTCTTTCCGTTTCTAAGCTCGATATAGAAAGCATAGCGAGCCCCGCCACCAGATCGTCCACGAAAAATTGCATACGTGATTTGCTTGATCTCTTTCAGCGGGATCCTGCGACGACTGAAACACAGAGCGACATGGATATAGAAGATTCCATAGCTAATATGGAAAGGAGCAAAGAAGGGACCTCCACTACGTCTCACAATTGCCCTTCTTCTCAGGAAAAGGAGAACAGTGAAAACGAGCAAGAAAATGAGCACATATAGAATCGGAGCATACTCCATTATCTTTCTAAATTCTAACACGCTGTCTTTCATCCTCTACTTCATCTCAACCCATTTTTCATTATCCATGATAAAGGGCTTAGCCAGACCTTCGCCTGTGTAGTCTTGGTACTTGGTCTCCAAGTATTTGTAGACATCTTCCTTGGTCGCAAACTTGATGGCTTGATAGGGTTCTTCAAAGGTCAGCTTTTCGACAAAGAGATAACCGTCCTTTGCAGGAACTAAAACGCCGACATGGCCGACAAAAAGAGTATTTCCATCCAGGTTATCATGAACGATAACAGAAAGCATGCGCGCATTTTCATTGAACTTGAAATGAGCAAAATACTCCTCCATCTTCTTGGCATGGACCTTGACATCCGTTGTCGCCTCTGTCGGAACCCGTGAATACAGAATGTTAAAGGCTTCCTTGTCTGCCTCATCGAAGATCTTCCCTTTGTCAATGGCATCATTGTCCACGAACAAGAGTTCACTATCCGCTTTCATCTTAGGAATCTCGATGCGATTCTTCAGAAGAGTATAGCTATTGATCCGGCAGTTGGTCCCGACGAAATCACCCTTTTTCTTGGTCCACAAGTCACTGATCTTCTCAACATTGTAGTCTGTTTTCTTGAAGGTGCTAAAGTCACCCGTCAAGCCGACCGAGCCGACAATGCTATCGTAGTCCGTTACTAGACCCAGAAACTTGTCTACACTTTCCCGATCCAAATAAGCAGACAAGAGAGCCCGCACTTCTTCGACACTCGCCTTGCTGTTGAGGTTGCTATAGCTTCCCTTGTAGCGCTCCTTATCTGAACTAGATTTCTGCACAGTGGAACTTGCCTGCTTTTCCTTGGATTGCTTTTGGTTGCTACCACAAGCCGCTAAAGCAAAGAGCGCCAAGGCACAGCTAGTAAGGAGCATGATTTTTTTAGATGGTTTCATAAACTGGTTCCTTCTCTATTGATTAAAATGTTTGTACCATAAATTTTTCATATTGATAATCCTTCTCCTCTATTATAGTTTAAAACTAGGTTAGCTCCAACTATTTTTTACGAAATGAGAAAAGTTTATAAGTAGCAAAAAAGAGCTGGCAAACTGTCCAGCTCTTCAATATGTTACAAAAATCAAAATTAAAATTATTGTTTAATTCGACCAATCTATTTTTGCATGTTCTATTGCATACTCAGCTTCTTCTTGAGTAAATTTTCTTTTTTCAACAAGTATTTCTAATATCTTTTCTTTCGTAATCTTGCGACCGTTTGCATAAGATTCCGCTTCTTTCACAGCGTCCTCCTTCCA
The DNA here is from genome assembly GCF_030440045.1 of Streptococcus sp. SP8. NCBI lineage: Bacteria > Bacillati > Bacillota > Bacilli > Lactobacillales > Streptococcaceae > Streptococcus > Streptococcus sp. SP8. Next base: position 269,449 of record NZ_JAQFJL010000001.1, read on the forward strand.
ATCGAAATTAACATGTTCTACAGCATAGTCAGCCTCTTCTTGAGTAAATAGTTCAACATTTATAAGTTGCCAAACTAATTTTTCTTTTGAATAACGATACCTTTGAAGTGATTTTGCTGCTAAAACAGCCTGCTCTTTCCAGTCCATATTAAGCTTATATATAGCGTACTGGTTAGCTCCTTCTGAATAATTATAAATCTTTATTTTATTTTTGATAGCCTGCTTCGAAATAGGAGAATCCTTTGACAGTTGCTTAGCTGTTGCATATGCCCTTTTAAATTCTTCTTCTACTAAAGTTGGATGAAAAAGTTTTTTCACAAGCAAATTAAATAATAATTCTAAATCGTCCTCATTTTCATCACTTGAAGAAGTGTATTTTCTATAATCATAATTCTGTGTACTAGAACTTGAAGTAGCGTATTCTTGTTTTGATGATTCAAAATCATCCTTATTTCCATCACTTGAAGAAGAGTATTTTTGTACAGGATTAGTCAACTGTGATCCTGAACGTGAATTTATCCATTTATTATAATTTATTTCATAATCAATTACTATAAGAGCTAGCATTCCTGCAAATAATCCAAAAATTGTAAAAATAAATATCAAAAACTTTTTCATCATGACTCCCTTTACTTGTTTCTCTCCAATGAAATTTTCATCCCTCTGGAACTGCTTTCATTAGTATTATATCATGAAATATTGTTCATTTTTATTTACTAGTGTAAAAGTCTCTATGGCTAGTAAATAAAAAAGTGACTGCATTTCAACTGCAATCACTCATTCTATGTGAAATAAAAAATGACAAAGTATTATAAAATCTTATTTAATCTTGTGTTTGTTCATCTTTTCTTCAAAGATAGCTGTCATAATCTTGCGGAGCTCTTCTCCTTCTTTTTCAGGAAGGTCCCCTTGACGTTTCGCCACGGCATAGAGTTCAGGGTATTGCTTGGCTACACGCTCAACTGTCTTGGTCGTCGCATGCCCCCTGACAAAGAAAGGAATACGTTTGATCCATTCTTGCGGGACAAGAGCAAGTAATTTCTTCGCTGCTTCCTTATCAGAAAGCTCAGCCGTGCTCAATCCTTGCTTGATTTGTTCCTGTTCTTTTTCTGTAAAATCTTTTAATTCCATAGTAAACTCCTCATTTGTTTATCTAAGGACACATTATACACCTATGTAGAGGAAAGTACAATTAAAGGAACTGAAAAATAGAGCAAGGGCAAGTCATCCCTCACTCTATCTCTTAATCGTAAAATCTTATGAAGGATATTAATTTCCGATTTACTGTGGAGCATCACCCTTTTGCTTTAAATAATAGTCACTTGCCTCAGTTAGTTTTTTATAATAATGATCGTAACTCTTACTAAATTGTCTAATCAGCGGAATAGCGACCTCATAGTAGTGATGGTCCATCAAAAATGTTTTCAGTTGATCTTGAATATTTTTCATTGGACTTGTTTTGTAATCATCACTGTTCAAATAGCGATCATAAATAGAAATTGTGTCCTTATTTTCATTATGCCACTTTTCATTACTTTCTATCGTAGCTATTTTAGATTCATCAGCCTCTTTTAAGTTCTTCAAATCAATAGTAAAATTATTGTTTAATTTAACCAATCTACTTGAGCATGTTCTATTGCGTACTCCGCTTCCTCTTGAGTAAATTTTCTATTTTCAACAAGTATTTCTAATAACCTTTCTTTCGAAATATTGCCACCGTTTGCAGAAGATTCCGCTTCTTTCACAGCTTCCTCTTTCCAATCGAAATGAACTTTTTCTATAGCATAGTCAGCCTCTTCTGGAGTAAATAGATCAACATCTACAAGTTGCCCAACTAACTTTTCTTTTGAATAATGAAACTTTTGATATGATTTTGCTCTTAAAACAGCCTGCTCTTTCCAGTCTATATTAAGCTTATTGACAGCGGACTGGGAAATATACTCTGAATACATGCCATACTTAGTAAGATAAATTTTAATTTGTTGCTTCGATAAAGGAGATTTCTCTGACCAAGATTTAGCTTTTGCATATGCCCTTGTACTTACTGGTACTAGTAAATTTTCTTTCGGTTCTGGAAAGCTTGATCTATGATGAGCCGCTTCATAAGCTCGAATATATTCATTATACATCATAGCTAACATTCCTAACATCAATCCAAACATTGTAAAAATAAATATCAAAAATTTTTTCATAATGAATACCTTTACTTATTTTTAGTCTAATTTGTTATTTTGTGCTTAATAAAACAATATTGTCAATCAACACTAGGAGAATTAACTTCTCCAGTCACTCAAAACAATTCCTATAGAATCCTTCAATAACGGTTTTATTAATCCCTGTTTAAATATAGCAACTCATTCTTAATGATGTTAAAAAATGAGTTGGTTCCATAAAAGACTCAACATTTGTGACAGGACCACCAGGCAATGTCATTCCTTGCCTAGACTCTTTCTCACGATCCATAACAAGAACTCTATCGCCATCTCTTACCATACAAAGATTCGTAAACTCGACGTTTTCATTCATATAGATACTTCCTAACTATGTGTATTTTTTCATTGAGGACAGAATAGACAATCTGTATCCTAGTCACCTTTTTGCTGAACTTGCGTATGGGCTAGCAGGTCCCCTAGATGCCTCTTATCTTTTCTAAACACTGTCATTGCCAGTAGCAAAACTGCGAGGAGAGTCGCCGAAATAGAGAGGCTAATGGATAACACATCAAACTCACTATAGACACCATGTATCGTGCCCATATGACCGAGTTGCCAAGGTAAAAATTTGATGACATTTCTAATCAAGCTAGCTTGCACTGTTTTTTTCTGGTAGACCAGTTCAAGTCCTGCTTTCGCCTTCCCAAAACTCCCATTATTTGTATAATCTAAGAATGTAAAAAGTAGAGTGATTGGCAAAACAGATGTAAAAAATGCAAGACACTGCGACTGAATTTCTGTAAACTCTGGGATACCATTAAAAAAAATAATGTAAAAAAGCATAGAACCTATAAACAGAAGCGCTAAATAAGCTAGTATGAAAAGATAATCAAATAAAAATTCCTTCATTCTTTTTTTAAACGAAATAGGATTGATTGCTAACATCTTCATCACCGTCTCCTCCTTTATCATTTTCTACTATTATACTATACTGACAACCATAAACCAACCATTTATAAAAAGAAGCCTGCAATCTCTCGATTCCAGTCTACTTCATTCCTAATCTTCTCTATAAATAACAAATCCATTTGGTTGAATGATCAATCGATCATCGGAAATGCTCCCATGACTGATCAGATTTGCTTGTCCTCTTTCTAAGACAACGTCCTTCTTCGAGTGGTTAAAGTAGGCTTTTAGAAGGTGACCTTCATGCTGCCATTCTACTGCCACTACATCTGGCTCTACTTCTTTCAGACTCACTTTACCATGCTGGATAACGCCCGCTACTTCTTTTCGGAGCTGGATCAAGTCCTTCATAAAGTTCAGCATGTCATTGTCTGCTGACACGCGCTCCCAAGGCATGACACGCCGGCAATCCGGGTCTGGGCCGCCGATGAGGGCTAGCTCCGTCCCATAATAGATACAAGGCGTACCCCGTTGCAGATAGAGGAAGGTGAGAGCAGACTTGACAGACTGAAGATCCCCTTTGGCCGTCGTCAAGATGCGCTCTGTATCATGGGAGTCTAAGAGGTTAAACATCACCTCAGAAATCTGCTGCCTGTAATACATGGACTGGCTATTGATTTCCCAAATGAAGCGTTGCGTCTCCTTATGCCCCCGCAGGAAATAATCCTTGATACTTTCAGAGAGGGGATAGTTCATCACCGCATGGAACTCATCGCCCTTGAGCCAAGGTTGGGACGAATGCCAGATTTCCCCGAGGATATAGAGATCCGGCTTCTTGGCCAAGACCGCTTTACGGAAATCCCGCCAGAATTGATGGTCGATCTCATTGGCCACATCCAGTCGCCAAGCATCAATATCAAACTCTTCAATCCAGTAAGTCGCCACCTTCAAGAGATAGGCCTTCACCTCAGGATTAGCCGTATTGAGCTTAGGCATAAAGCCCGCAAAGGCAAAAGCATGGTAAGATAAGTTGCGACTATTCCACAGATTTTCTGAGGAGACAGGGAACTCTTTGATATGGAACCAGTCCTTGTAAATCGAATCCTCCCCGTATATGACCACATCCTGCCATTGGGGTGAATCATAGCCAATATGGTTGAAGACGGCATCCAGCATGATCTTCATCCCACGCGCATGGGCCTCTTTCACTAGCTGGCGGAAGGTCTCCTTATCTCCAAAATGTCGATCAATTTCAAAATAATCAATGGTATCGTACTTGTGATTGCTCGGCGATTCAAAAATCGGGCAAAGATAGAGCCCTGTAATCCCTAGATCCTGCAAATAGTCCAAGTGATCGATGATCCCTTGCAAATCACCACCAAAGAAATCCAATACTTGAGGAGCAATAGAGGCATCCCAAGGACGAACACCTTCTGGGGAAATGGCTGGATTCCCATTGGCAAAGCGCTCAGGAAAGATTTGGTACCAAACCGTCTGAGCCACCCAATCTGGAACAGCACACCCATCAATCTCATGGATAAAGGGAAGCTTAAAACCGTTCATGACGAAGTCCAGGTTCTCCTTGTTGTAGGCTGCCACACCCCGATCTCCGTACAAGACCTTCTCTCCCGCTGTGTCCTCTAATTCAAAGAGGTACTGGATCCGGGCATGGCGGACAGATACCGACACTTGCCAATAATCAAAGAGGTCGTCTGTCGTCACCTTGTCCATTTCCTTAGTTGCCTCATAAAGATCCTCTATAAAAATAAAGGGATCCCCATAGTGCAAGACAATTCGTTTGATATCTTCTTTCTTGGTCCGGATGCGAATGTGAAGCTGGCCGTCCTTATAAAGATAGGCGTACTCCGATTCAGGCCTGTGATAAATCGCTGTTAATTCCATCTGTCTCGTCTCCTACTATACTCTCTTTTCATCATTTACCAATTTATGCAAACGATTCCATAAACTATTTCTAGTATACTACTTTATAAAAACGTTTGCAAGATTCTGAGAGATCATTTTAGATTACTCACTTTTTATAATTGTATTGCAAAACAAAAAGCCCAGCAATTGGGCTTAAAGATTTTTGTTGAAGCAATGACTTTACCTTATAAGCATCACTTTATACTGTTTCCTACTAAAATATACTACAGATCTATATTTCTGTTAATAGTTTATTGAACAGTTGTTCGAGCTTACTAGTATCTCCATAAACTGTTCCATCCATATATAAGTGATAGATATCATCATCTAAACCAATTGAAATTTCACATTCATACCCTTTCATCAAAGCTAAAGAACGGATAACTTCTCGTTGAGTACGACCATTTCCTTCTCGAAATGGGTGAAAATAATTTAGATTATCTAATATCTCAGCTAAACTTTTACAAATCTCAATTTTATTATTTGCGTTAAGTAAATAGTTTGAAAGCAAGGTATTTAAAAATTTTTCTGCCATATCAAAAGACTGAACTGGCATAAAAGCATTTCCACTTTTAGAGATATTTACTTGACGGTATTGACCTGCCCAAGTATACATTCCTTCAAAAAGAAACTTATGAATCTTTAAAATATCTGAAACAGTATTTACTTCAATTGGATTAATAAACAGTTTTAAACTTTGGCTTGCTACTAAACGATATTCTAATTCTCGTGCTTTATTATCATTTTTCTCATTAAATTTATTTATGAGAACAGATGAATGGGGATAGGTGTATAAATTATCAGGGTCTATATAATCATACCCATCATATATTTTTCTGACCATTATCCAACTCCTAATGCAACTGCCTCTTCTCTCAGTCGCTCCACGTCTTCTACCGTGGGATGCCATCCTTCAATCATATTGGTGCTCAGAGCAAACCAGACACTCTTAAAAACCTTTTTGTTATCAAAAATCACACCCATAATCATCATTTTTTCTTTATCTACATCTAAGGTCATATTCTACCTCCGTCCTATTATTATAGCATATTTTCAATCATTTTAGTTCTCCTATTTAGTACTTACCCTACACAAAAAGCCCAGAAATTGGGCTTTCTCAGTATCAAAATAACTGATACTCATTCTTTACTCGTATGCCTCTTTCCAAGATTCAGCGCTTGCTCTTCTGACATCTGAACAACCTTAGAAAAATTAGTATTGCGAGGCATATTGTCTAAAGAATACCAATAAACATCCGCACTCCCATTTCTTGCCACATATACTACTGGAGCCAGTTGACGAGTTGGTGCTACAGGTTCGACAGGTTGGACTGGCTGAGCTGGTTCTACTGCTTGACTCGGTTGAGGGGCTTGACTTGGTTGCGTCTCTACAGAAGGGCTGGCTGGTTGTGGTTGGCTACTTGGTTCTGTCGGCACTAAAGATGGCTTGGCAGTCCCCTTCAGATAGTCAATGGTCGCATTCTTAGAGTAGTTGTCCAAGGTCACGGTGGTGATCCCATAAGCATCTACAGATTCTTTGGGACTACTTAAATTGATTGGTAGAAGGTTGCCATCTCGATCAATTCCTACATATTGCAAGGTCACCTGCCGAGGAATTAATTCATCCCCAGTATAGACCGGAGTCACCTTGTAGTCTAACCAGTAATTTGGGTGGGTAGCCAGCCAGCTATCGAGTCGTTTCTCGTAGTAGAGCATGCCCTCCACATTACTATCCGCTGTTCCTTTATAATTCCCCGTATTGGTCCAGGCAGTTAGAGGAACCAGATTTTTCCCTTCATTGGTCAGACCACTAAACTGATAGCCTATCAAATGCCCTCTATGGAACAACCAGGCCTTCTTTCCCTTGTTTCCATAAGCAATCTTATAATTGTGCCAGCCAACCGGATTATAGCTGAGACGTAGTTCTCTTTTTTTCTTTGGCTCATCCTTGTCCTGCAGCTGAATATGAGCGGAGGTCGCACGACCCAAATGATCAAAATCTCCCAGTACGAGCTGCTTACTGCCATTAAAAGGCAGTAGATGAAGACTCTGGTAATCGAGGCCCGTTTGCTCAGCTTGAGCCCCTTGAACAATGGCCAAGGACATAAAAACCGAGACAATCGCAACAATAACATTTTTCAAAAACCGTTTTGTAACCATGATTGAAACTCCCACATTTCTATCTAGTGATATTATAGCAGAAAAAACGGTTACAGACATAGAAGATAGATAATTTCTTCTCCTATTTCAATTATATGTTTTTAATGAGTTTATTCTCACTTTAATATTCTTTAGTATATAAAATACGGACTATTATTTAAATACATAAAAGAATACACAGCTTTCCTAAATCAACTTATATTCATACCACTCTTCATCTACTTTCTGAAATCCCAAAGCCAAAAACATTCTTTGACTTTGAGTATTAAAAGGATAAATTTGAGCAGTTACCCTAACCATTTCTTTCTCTTTGGCCATCTGTATCATTTCAGAAATACACCGTCTTCCGATCTGTAAATTCTGATACTCTTTGCTGATCACTATAGAAAGCTCTGAATTATCTTGAAGAGTCACATCTCCAACTAACACTCCCTCATATTGGATATAAAAGCAAGAACCATGTGAAGTTAGATAATCATACATTTTATGAAGTTTTGTAATATCGTAAATCTGATCAGTATTATCCACTTGTTTGCAAACATCACTATCTTGATACCAAAGAAGGGAGATGGCATCATTCCTATAATAAGGTATAAGAGTGATCTGATCATCTACTATTCTATTCATTATTACTTATTCTTATTTCTATTTAGAGGTTTCTTCCGATACTTCAATATTCCCAATCAACCAATTGGACATCTTTTTGCCCTTGTCTTTATAAGGATTGGGAGGAAACAAGGTGAAAGGGGGAATGCTGGCATCTGGGAAGAATAGTTCTACGCTTATCGTTCGCTCGCGATTATGATCAACGTAGGCTGTAAAATAGATATGGTAATTTCCACTAACATCACCACCATTATCATACTCTCCTCTAGCAGTATTTGGTAAGAGCGTCACAGATTTTATGTCTTGCTTTTCCTGAGCTAAGTGTGCGATGATCTCCTCCTTAATAGTAGCCTCATGATTTCTGACGAAATTCCCATCATCACTATATCCAGGATGCTCACTAAGAGAATAGAAAACAATAACCATCAGAAAGGGGAGAGAAATTAAAAAAATAATCAGCTTATTCGATTTTAACATGGAGGTTCCGCATCCTACTTATAAAAAATCTTGACCCAATCCTGCTTTGCACTAAGGATACGAGCAACATACACCCTATGCTTCTCAATATAATAAAATGTAAGATAGTTCTCTATTGGCATATAACGATAGGGTTTTCCATCATTCGTCATCTCACCATAGCCCCGGCTTGATACCAGAGGACAGGCTTCTGGAAAGAGTTCTAGGGTCTCAAGAGCACTCAATAGCAAATCGACTTTGCCATCTGCAGCTTGCTGGCTATAAAAATTCACAAGAATATAGTCGTGAATGTCACGCAAGTCCTGCTTAGCACGATCTGAAAGAAAGACCTGATAACGTTTCAACTTAGTCAAGACCAAATTCCTTTCTCACATCGGCTACAGAAGTAACTTTTCCTTGAGCGATTTCCTGATGCCCCACTAAAATCTCCTTCTTCAAATCTTCAAAGGCTACCTGATACTGTTTGTCCTGCAAATCACTCGAAACAAATTCTTCTGGATCCACAGTCCCATTAGCAATTTTTCGAAGTACTGCATTTAGGACATCTGACACAGAAATTTTTTTATCCGCAAGCACCTCTTTTGTTTTTTGGTAAAACATCGCATCTGCTCGAAAATTCACTGCTTTCGTGTTTGCCATTTCTACCTCTCCTTTGTACATACAATTTGTATATACATACTACCATAAGATAGAGAGGGGAATCAAGTAAAAAATGGATTCTTCTTTCACTAAATCTAATTAAGAGATACCGATAGCTAATCTATATTCTTTCTCTCGTGTCATCTGATACCTCCTAGAATCAACAATTTAAGTAGATTCCACATCTTAATTTGACAACTCCAAGTAATTGTAGTCAATTATATTAGATATATTTTATTAATTTCTTTATAGTAAATTACTATTTCTCTAGCCAAGAGAACGCTTGGTTTAGCATTTCTTTTGCTTGTCCAACTATACACGGTCCATGAGAAATAATAATATTCTTAGGTTCCCATTTCTTTACTATACGATAACTCTTCAATGCCTGTTTTTTACTAAATAAAAAAGTCATTCTTAAATCTCTTGGTGTTTTACCATTTGGATAGTGATTATCGCCTATTTTAAACAGTAGCTTTTCAAAAATCGATACATTCTCAGTTTCTATGTTTTCAATAAGATCCGTTAAAATCAGAGTTGAACTTTCATTATGGAAAAAAACAACCTCTTTTACATAAAAACTTCCCTCAAATGTTGTAAAAAGAATTTCTTCGTTCCAATTGGCCTTGCTTAATTCCTGACCATAATCCAAACTCATTCCCGATTTTCTGGCACGCTTTTGAACACCACTAGCTAGCCAAACTTTTGCTTCAGGAAATAGTTGATGCCATTCATCTATATAACTATAATGTAAGACATTGGGTGCAATAAGGTGTTTTACCTCACCTAATCGCTTGATTTCTAAAAGTAAATTGTCATTAGGCTTAGTCGGTGAATGCACCCAAAGACCACCGTTCTGTAGACGGATAACTGTCATTCTAGTTGAAAAAGGCACTTTGAAGAATTTAAAATCCATCAGTACTTCTTCCCCATCCACAATCCATAGATTATCTGCTATCTTTTTTAAGGAATTGAGGGGACTATATTTTCTGACTTTCATGAAACTCTGCTTTCTAAATTAATAAAGTATAATCAATCGTTATTCTCCAAAAATGGCACCACCAAATCAATCCACTCTTGAGGTAGATAAGCTGATAAATAGCCGTGGTTATAGCCCTTAGCTTCATACAGGATCGTATTGGGATGGAGCTGCTGAAATAATTTCGCCGATGCTTTCACACAGTTCAATTCTTTTTCACCGTAGATATACAGAACCTGCGCCTTGCTTGCAGAAATCGTGTCCTTCAGCTTGTAACACCCCATATAGGTTTTGTAAATAGTCACTAATGTTTTGATAGGCGTCTTTGGCAGATCCTCCAAATAATATGCTTTTATCTCTTCTGGATAAGCCAGTTTAGGATAGAGTTTGTCCATCATGCTTAATTGAAGTTTACAAGAGAATTTACTGAACATCAGTTTACCAAATAGGGACACTAGAAAGATGCTGAGTTTAGCTAACCCTGGTTGAGGAATACAGAGGCTTCCGTCTATGATGGCCTTCTCAGCTATCTCGCTGTCTAAGGACAAAAGCTCCATAGCAATTTGACCACCAAGTGAAACACCACCGATCGCAAATACCTTCCCACCACAGTGTTCTTTGATATAGTCTAGGATCTCCAAAGCAGAATCTTCCGTAGAAACATAATCGAGATGATATTCTTCACCGTGGCCATTCAAAGTAGGTAAAATAACACGGTATTCTTTTGATAAGATCCGTGCTTGACGAAGATAATTCCACCAAGAACTGCCACCGCCATGTATCAGCAAGATAGAAGGCAAATTCTTATCACCAAATTCATGGAATTTCATATTTAAACTCCTTACTGTAAGACTTTCCTAACTACATCTTTGTTTAATCTGTTTGAACAAGCAGTGATACTGCCTCAACATGTGATGCTAGCAAACATCTATATTATCGAACGAAAAGTGACTAGTCTGGCTTTGTTATTATATGATTGAACGATTTTATCACTTTAAAAAATGTAAAAACCTACCGACAAGTCTTCATCAGATTCATGTGGTTTCCAAGCTACATTAAAACCGTATCTATCGCTCCAATCTGGATGCCAGTCGTTATAATATGGGACACGACTGTATTTGCCAAGTGTCACTTCATCCTCCTCTGATGATTCCTGACAGGTTATCCCAAACTGGGTACCATCAAGTTCCCAGGAATTTCCCCAAACATATTCATCAGAAATGACATCAACCCAGCGGGAAGCGTCAATCTCAAAGTCGGTACATAACTTTAACGATTGGAAAGTACTATAGTGCATATTGTAAGGTTTGATATGTATAGCGCAGTCAACGTGATACTTTTCATAATTGGTATACAATAGGATAACCTTCATTGGAATGGGAACGCCATTCAGTTCCAACCACCAGTATCCAAGTTTATTGTGCAAAATATCAAAATATTCGTCTGCTACTACTGATTTAGAAAAATCATCTATTTGCAAACATCGACCTGACCTTAATAATTCAGCTGCAATCCCCTTTGCTTTCTCTTTATCAAAATCAGAATAACGCTTAATCACACGCTTTAACTTGTCAATTGGATATGAGATATCTTTTTGCGTAGCCTGATATACCTTCACAACATGAGCAACCTTCTCAACGTTGTTGATTCCAACAGGAACAACCACAAAATGGTCTTCCCTGATTGATTCATCCTCACAAATATAGGTGTACTCCTCGCCAAACTCTGAGAAAGTGACTAATGCAACTCTATAAACTACATCTGATGAGTTTGAATCAGTTTCTTGATCAGTTATCCCCTTCTCTTCACTATCTAAATCTATCCACTTATAGAAAGTATAACGATTTGGATTCTCATCCTCACCGAATACCATCAAGCTATGACAATTTGGACATTGCCAGGCATAGTATGAAGCATCATAAATATCATAATAATCAATCTTATTATTTTCATCTGCGGTATCCGTTATCTCTTCCCATAACTCATCCGAGAATACCGAAAAAGCATTCTGGTCTGGGGCAGCATGGTCATTCATTGGATATCCGCATTGACAAGTCCACTTACCCATAATAAAACTCCTACAGCTAGTAACAAATCATACCGTTTATCGTTTTAGCCTATTATACCACGAAACAACACAAAAAACTGCAACCTTTCGATTGCAGTTTCCTACAAGTCAACTTCTCTTCCTTCAAGGAAAGTTACAGGAATCTGCCCACTTCCTGAGATTGTGATGTTGTCGAGAAATTGGCACATGATATTCCTGTCAAAATAACTACTCAACTTGACCAAAATCCTATCCAGTTTACCATCTCTACAATCCTATATCAGTCGGTAAAAGGCATCACCACACTATGCAGTTCTCTGTTACCGTATCGTTTCGTCTGTTTCCCTCCTCATTCTATGAGACCTATACCCCATGATACCTTCTCGACCTTCGGTTTCACCTTGTCGCATGGGCGGATCATCTTTCTTTTCTAGGAAATCAAGGAAATAAGGCGACTTGGCTGAGATATGGTTAATCATGAAATCAAACATGAGATAGTAGTCTTGACTGAGTGCCTCAATATCGCTCCAATCTCCAAAACCCTCATCAACCTTGGTATAGTCCACGGGTGCAAACCCGCGGTCGCCTGACGATGGAAAGAAGGGAAGAATGTGGACACCACCGACCACATCTTTCAAAGGACCTTCTAAGACCTGCTTCAAGTCTTTCAGATTTTTTCCAAGACTGTCTGAATAGGTAATTAACATTGCTTAATTTTTACTTTCATAACTTGCTCTATTTACCTTCCTCAAAGCGTTTATAGACTGCTATAAATTCCTCAGCAATCGTTCGAAAACCTTCTGCACTCAATAACTGATCCTCAGCGTGCATCAGAATTAGACCTGTTTGGTTTAATTCCCCATTCATTTCTTTTGTCAAAAGTGAGTGGTGAGCATTGTGTCCCTGTACAAATGCTTCTTCGCCTTGTTTAATTCTATCTTTAGCCTGCTCAAATTCACCCTGCTTAGCCAATTGAATAGCATCGATGTACATAGATTTTGCTGTTCCTACATAGGTGATAATTTGAAAACACACTTCGAGTACTTTTTCGTCCATTTTAATGCCTCTCTTACCAATCTTCGTCTTCTAAATCGCTTGTTTCTTGTATTTCAGCTTGTAAAGCTTGTTTATCCATCTGTTTAATAAACGGATAATAAACAAAGAAAGACATAACCAAAATAAGTGTTTGCAACAAGGCTGTTTTCCAACCACCGATGATAAATCCTGAAATAATTGGAGGACAAGTCCACGGAACTTGAACGGCACCATACATAGGTGTCAGTCCAAAATAAATCGCTGAATACTGGATGATACAAGATAAAATAGGCGTTAATATAAAGGGAATTGCTAAAACTGGATTCATTACAATCGGCAAACCAAAGAGCACCGGCTCATTGATATTAAAGATGGCTGGAACCATTTCAAGACGTCCAAGAATTTTTAGTTGTTTTGATTTTGCAAATGCAACCATGTAAACTACCAAACCAATCGTAATCCCGGCACCTGTAACATTGATAAATTGATCAAAAAATTGAATCGTCACAATATGACCACCATTGGCTAGATTTAATTCAAGGCCCTTATCTAAAATGGCTTGGTTTTCCAAAGCATTCGCCTGTAGCAAGCCACTCATGATGCCACCAACTACAGTTGAGCCGTGCACCCCAAACATCCATAAGAATGGTACAAGGAAACACATAAGCACCGCACCAAACAATGAGTCAGTCAAGCCTTGCATTGGTGTTTGAATAAGATTATAAATCACTTCAATCGTTGTGACCTTAAACAATTGTTCAACAAGTCCGACAAAGATCGTTGCCGCTGTGATGATAACAGTAGCAGGAATCAAGGCTGAAAATGCGTTGGCTACACCAGTTGGTACGCCATCTGGCATTTTGATTTTGATATTTTTCTTCAAAAACCAAGAATAGCTTGCTCCTACAATCAAACCAACGATAATGGCACCAATCATCCCTTTCCCGGAAGTCCAATCCTTCAGAATAATGTTACCAACTACATCCCCATTTTTAGAAATCAAACTGGAGGGCTGGATTAGCAAGAAAACTGCTAAGGCAATGACACCTGCCCCAAGCGGCTCCTGTTTTTCTAGCTTAGCATAGGTATACGCAATCCCAATGACTGTTACAATCGCACTGATATTAAAGGTCGCACCAATTGCTTGATTGAGAACAGGGGTAATACCACTAGTTTCTAACATCGTTGCTAGAACTGGAACTGGAAAATTGGCCAAGATAAGAAAGATGGAGCCAACAATCAACAATGGCATAGAGAAAACAATACCATCTTTTATCGCTGTTACACCTTTGGTATTGACAAAGGCCATCATCCGATCAACAAACTTTTTAATTAGTTTATCCTTCATCATCTTCTCCTTATTTTTTCATCATGTAAGCTTGTTTAAGAACTGCCATACCGTTTACAGTGCCATAATCAGCCATTGCAATCACTTCTACAGGAACATTGTGAGAAGCACAAATTTCTTTTGCTTTTTCAAGTTGGAAACCAACCTGTGGGCCTAATAGAGCCACATCAATATCTCCAACTCTTTGTTCCAATTCACTGATGGAATAAGCTGCAATTGTTGCATCTTTCCCTTTTTTCTGAGCCGCTTCTTTCATACGCTCAACCAAAATACTTGTTGACATACCTGCTGCACAAAACAATCCAATATTCATTTTAATTACTCCTTATAATTCGTTTCCATTTGATGTAATCACTTTTTGATACCATGTAAAGGAATCTTTCTTCATTCGTTGCAAAGTTCCTTCGCCATTATTATTCTTATCGACATAGATAAAGCCATAACGCTTCTCCATTTCACCTGTACCAGCACTAACAATATCGATACAGCCCCAAGGGGTATAACCAATGACATTTACGCCATCTTCTTCAATCGCTAACATCATTTGTTCAATGTGTTGTTTGAGGTAATCAATGCGGTAAGAATCATGGATTCCATCAGGCTCTACCTTATCATAAGCACCGAATCCATTTTCAACTATAAAAAGCGGACAGTGATAGCGATCGTATAAAAGATTTAAGCTATAGCGTAATCCCTCAGGGTCAATCTGCCAACCCCAATCGCTTGATTCAATATAGGGATTTTTCTTAGTATAAACATCTTTGAAAAGCTCTTCTGTTTCCTCAGATGCTGTAGCAGTCACTGTATCACTCATATAGTAACTCAAGCCAATATAATCTACACAACCTTCTTTTAGAGTTTCTAGATCTTCTGGTAAAATATCCAGTTTGATATTATTTTTTCGACAAAAGGCCTCGATATAGTAAGGACGCTCTCCAAAAACATGAAGATCTCCATAGTGAAATAAACGATGCTCCATTGCCTTCTGGCTAGCAAGTATATCTTTTGTATCACATGTATTCGGGTAAAATGGTACCATTGCCAGCATACAACCAATTTTGAAATTTTTATTGATTTTCCGACCCAATTGAACAACTTTTGCAGAAGCCACTGACTGATAATGGATAACCTGCTGTAGTACCTCAACTGGATTTTCATCTTCTTGATAAATGACACCAGAATTAGTCCATGAGCACCAAGGAACATTAATTGCACCTTGATTATTGATCTCGTTAAAGGTCATCCAATACTTAACTTTGTCCTTATATCGTTCCATGACGACTTCCGCAAAACGAACAAAGAAATCAATCAACTTGCGATTACGCCAAGCACCATACTTAGTAACTAGATGATAGGGCATTTCAAAGTGACTGAGTGTGATGACCGGTTCAATTTGATGAGCTAGCAGCTGATCAAATAAATCATCATAAAATTTCAACCCTTCTTCGTTAGGTTCTTCTTCATCTCCATTTGGGAAGATACGAGTCCAGGCAATCGAAGTTCGAAAACACTTAAATCCCATCTCAGCGAATAATTGTATATCGTCCTTATAGGTTCTGTAAAAATCTATTGCATCATGATTCGGATAATATTCGTCAGGTAAGATGCCATCAGTAATCTGTCGAGAGTGGCTAGCACTTCCAACCGTCATCACATCGGCTATCGAAATGCCTTTTCCACCTTTATCATACCCTCCTTCAATTTGGTGAGCAGCAACTGCCCCACCCCATAAAAAGCCTTCTGGTATTTTTGCCATTTTACCTATCCTTTCTGTATTTTGTACTAGCGCTATGAACAAGTCTATTTTATAACATACTGTACCTGCTGACAATAGATATTGAGATAGAAAATATATGTACAGTCGAACAATATTTGTTACATAAAAAAAACAAGAGTTTTCACTCCTATTTTTTTAAATAAACTTGGTAACGTAAGGATTCTAAAAAATAGACAACTGGAATCTGAGTGGTCAAATTAGTGGAACGTAGCGAGGAATCTGCGTAGGCAACTGGCATAAAGTAGGATAAATTTATATCCGATAGCTGTGATAAAGTGGAAATATCTGTATTTGTCAGACTAACAATCTTAGCATTTCTTTCTTTGAATCCCTGTACCAGAGTTAGAACTTCTTCTGTCTCACCGCTGACACTTAGAGCAATAACCAAAACATCCTCCAAATTAGAATGATGCAATTTCAGAGAATAAAATGGGTTAGTAATAGCAAAGCTAAGAATACCGATTCCAGAAAAAAGATATGAGCCATATTCTGCCAAACTTAGACTAGTACCCACCCCTAAAAAGATAACTTGTTTGGCTTGAACGATCAAGTCTGCTATCTCTGATAGTTGTTTTTTTAAAGCTTCATCTTGGACACTAGTCTGTAAAAATTGTATTGCTGGAATATCAATAGGAAAGTAGTGACGATGTTTATTTTCCTTATCTTCCGACCTTGACAAGGCATATTTTAAATCATTGTAGCTATCAAATCCCATCTTTTTCGCAAAACGAATGATGGTTGTTGTCGATAGATTTATAGATGTCGATAGCTCTCTGATAGTCATCGTAGCAACTTTATCTCTATGTTGCAATATAAAATTATACACGCTTAATTCACTATTATTTAGCCCTTTTGCTTTATGATAATCAAATAAATTCATAGACACCCTTATGCTTTTGTAGTATATAGTTGTTTCATTAACATTTCAATAATGAGAATAACAGGTACCTGCGTCGTAATATTAAACCCATTTAAAAATAATTGAGGAACATGATAGGTTATGGAGCAATCAGATAGCCTTGACAATGTTGATTCCAATGTATTTGTGATGGCAATAACTGGACAACCTTTTTCCTTTAATTTTTGTACAATTTTCAATGTTTGAGAAGTCTCACCAGATTCGGATAAGGCAATGACACAAGTTTTTTCCATACTGTTTTGTAGCACTGGTTGCCAAGGATCTTCAATACACATACTAAATTTGCCAATATTTGAAAAATAGCGCGCTCCATATCGACCTAAAGTTCCAGAGGAACCAATTCCGACAAAAACAATCTGTTCAACGTTCTTTAAGATTGCCACAGCCTCCATAATCAGCTGCAAAAAAGTATCTTGCTCAGTATAATCAATGAATAGCTTCAAAGAATTATTGTCTTGATTGTTTAAAATAATTTGCTCATTTTTTAAATATTCTTTATAAGCAATCTTAAAATGGCTATATCCATCAAATCCTAGATGCTTGCAAAATCGTTGTACGGTTCCAACTGATACATGTGCAAGTTGGGCCAATTCCTTGATTGTCATAGAGGATATATTTTCATTTTCTAAAATAGTTGTATAAATAGCATTTTCTAAGTCGTTAAAACTTGCTACAACCTCATAACTAAACATATAATCCCTTTTTCTATCTCTATTGATTTGCTTACAATGTAACAAAAAACTAATAACCAAAGTGTTCTACACTAAAATAATGGAGAGCATAATGGCTATAAAACCAAGTCAGCATTAAAATCTATTAGAAAACCAGACGAATCAGATTTGTCTAACGAGACATGGTTAAGAGAAAATACTTTAAAACAGTATTGCCTTATGTTCTAGATTATATCATATTTTTGAGCATACTTTGAGTATTGTTAGTTTATTGACTTAAAAGAAACATAACAAGAGCTTATCTCTATTAAATTGTCTCAATTTCAATCGTCCATTCTGGAGATATGTAAGGTGGGGACGTTTCTATTCCCATAAACTCCTTGTCAATGGAAACAAACACGTACCCACAGGGTAAATGGAAATAGAAACTGATAATTTCTAGCTATCACTTCTATTCATTCCAAAAATTTTCTCACTCTGATACTTCCCCACGCCAATACAAAAAGCCTTGCAATCAAGGCTTTTCAAACTCCCTTGCGTTCAAAGGTTTCTAGGTTTTTACGAGCAGAGCAACACACTCCACGTGATGCGTCTGTGGACTCAAAAGGTTTGGGAAACCTTTTGAGGATTAACTACGTTTCACTAACAAACTTACACACTCAACATGTGCTGAGAGCTTTCTTCTATACTAATAGACGAAAGGGTGTGAAAATGATTTTTAAATGATACTGTGGAACGGAACAGTAGCCCTAGTATTGACTACTGTCGTTTCTATTCATATTGGCTATTCTAGGACTGAGATGAAAAAATCTATAAATGCTCAGAATAAAATTGAACCCGCAAATCTCCCCAAAACAATGGTGAGTCATGTACTTGTATTATTCCGAAAAAATACACCTCTGGTGCAGTGAGACAAATTGGTGTATCTTATAGTGGCTTCGTAGATGAAAGCTATACTCTACTATCACTCTTTGATGATGTAGAACAAATTGAAAAAGATAATAGACTTCAGACAGCTATTGATGTTGTCAGAGAACAGTTTGGTTTTTTAGCCATACAAAAAGGAACCGTCCTAACTGAAGGTTCCAGAAATATTGAACGCAGTAAACTTATCGGTGGTCATTCCGCGGGTGGATTGGAGGGATTAAAATGAAACAAGAAAAAAATACAGTACAATTTTCAGAAATCCGTAGCAAAGGATGTAATGATATTGAAATGCTTGAAAGATTTTTACATGGAATCGTTGAAACAGCAACTTCAAAACTTCGTCAGAGAAAACTCAAAACAACTGAAATATCGATACGACTAGTACATGCTAAATCTGAAAACCGATTACCATTGGAATTTACATTTAGCATTAAGCCAACAAGCTCATCTGTGATAATCTATACTGAGGTAATCAATCGCTTTAAAGAATGTTACACAGGTGGGGGAATTCAAGGTTTTACGATTCAATTTGATAAAAATACCCTTGCCTCTGCATAGAAAGGATTTGATATGATTGACCGTTCATATTTACCATTTCAATCAGCAAGAGAGTACCAGGATACAAAGATGCAAAAATGGATGGGCTTTTTCCTATCTGAACATGCATCAGCACTCTCTGATGATACAAACAAAGTAACGTACATGTCTGACTTATCACTAGAGAAGAAATTATTACTCCTCAGTCAAGTATACGCCGGGCAGCTACGCACACGCATTCAAGTGATTGAAAAAAACAAGCGTGTTTCCTACACTGGAACAATACCAAGTCTGACCAAAGATTTCATTTTGATAAAAACTACAACAGGTCACATCAATTTGAAATTAAAAGACATTATTAGTATTGAACTTGTCGAGGAGGTGCTCTATGAATCAGCTTGAGTTTCAGCGTAATCACCTACAAATGGACTATTATAGCGAGAGCTACCAAGATTTTGAACGTGACTTCTACCGCTACTCTAACATGAATATTCCATTGACCTTCCTAACTGATGATATCCTAAAAACAATGGCGACTTCACGTAAGAATTACTTTGTCCTCAATAAGGAAAAGTCCAGAGATAACCGCGATCACTTCTTCATATTTGAAGTAAGTACCGTAGATGAGAATCCGCTAATCTATCATTATACATATAAGAAAACTACAATATATTTAGCAGAAAAATAGGAGCAGTTCAATTGACTGTTCCTATTTTTAATATTCATAAAATCTAAAGTCTTTATACTCTTTAACAATGGAGTCGCCAACCAGAACAGACTATACTGACCAGCGACTACCTTAAATTTAATGTTTCAGATTTATTTTCTTATCTCTAATTTCATAAACTACATCTGCTACATTTTCGAGTAATCGTTTATCGTGGGTGATAAACACGATAGTTCCGGTGTACTCCTTCATTAGTATTTCCAAAGCCTCTAAACTTGGTATGTCAAGGAAGTTACTGGGTTCATCCATTATTAGGATGTTATATCTACCCATGAGCATTTTAGCAAGCAACAATTTTATAATTTCTCCACCGCTTAAAACAGATAAACTTTTTCCAATATCGTTCTGTTTGAACCCCATAGATGCTAGCACTGAACGAATTTCTGATATATTGTAGTCACAATCCTTCTGCATAAACTCCATAACATTCTGATTACTGTTGTACTTGTAACCATTCTGTGCAAAGTAACCTATTTTTGCCTTAGGCGAAATAGAAATTCCTTCTTCATGGTTTAAGATCATTTGGATTAAAGTTGTTTTTCCGATTCCATTACCACCAGTTAACGCCACTTTTGCTCCTAACGGAATTTGAAAAGATGCATTTTCAAACAGAGCCTTATCCCCAAATACTTTATTAATTTCTGCACCGACTATAGGGTATGGATTATGGAGCTCCAATGCTTTACTTTGCCTGAAACGAATTCTGCGAATGCCTTCCGGAGCTTCTACTTTTCCTAAGGCCGCAATCCTGTGCTCTAGGGTTTTAGCAGCATTATACATCTTTTTTTCCTTACTTCCTATTGATTTTTGATGAGCTAAACGCCCTCCGTCTTCAGTACTTTTTTTCTTTGAAGAACCTTTTGCCTTCTGTTCTATTTTACGAGCCTGTTTTCGCTTTTCCTCCGCAGCCCTTTCCAATCGGGCACGTTCCGCAATAAATTGTTCGTATTCTGCAGCTTGGCTCTTACGTTCTTCCTCTTTCTGACGAAGATAATCAGAATAGTTTCCCCAATACTCAGTGATTTTGCCATCTTTCAGTTCCCATATTTTATCTACTATTTCATCAAGAAAATAGCGGTCATGGCTAATAACTAACAGTGCACCTGTAAAATATTTTAGCTGTCCTATTAGAAAATCAATTCCTTCACGGTCTAAATGGCTCGTAGGTTCATCCGCTAAAATACCATGAACCTGTGCCGATAAGGCCTGTGCTATTTTAAGCCTTGTTTCTTCACCACCGCTCATAGTCTGTATATTTAATTGCTCAACACCTAGCTTGCCTACAAGTGCAAAATCTTTTTCCTCCTGCAGAGTTACTTCGTCCAACTGGGGAATATAGGCAAGTTCACCCAGACGATTCATTTTACATCCTGGGGGAGTTAATTCTCCTAAAAGTACCCTGAGTAAAGTGCTTTTTCCAGCACCATTTGCTCCTACTAAACCAATACGGTCATAATCATATACTTCTAATTCATTTATATCTAAAACATCGCGTCCTTTGAATTCCACACGAATGTCTTTTGCTTTTAATATTAATTCCATAACATTTCCTCCTGTCTATAATCGCATGCTTTCATTTGCTTGTATGCAGGGAAAACCCTGCGATTTTAGCAGGAAGAGTTACATGAAAATAAGATACATAAATATTCCTCCAATATTGTTTATTTTAAATCTAATTTTCTAACCTCAGTTATCATTTGGCAAACTATAGCAATGCCAATAATTAAAATACCTGATAGTAAAAACCAATGATTTACACCGATTTTATCAGCAAAGAATCCAGAAAGAATTAACCCAATTGGCATAGCAAGTGACATGATACTTCCGATCAAAGAAAATACACGTCCTAAATATTCAGGCTTAATTTTCTCCTGAAAAAGAGCTGTTTGCACACCGCTATAAAATGGCACCGAAAGCCCCATTATTGCACAGCAAACTACGAATATTACAAATCCATTTGGAGGAAGTATTCCCGAAACGGCTAAACTGGTCCCCATTATAAAAAATGAACTTGTTATTAGTAATACATGCTTTTCGAAGCCCCCTAATCTTCCTAATAATAAGCCTCCTGCTAGCATCCCAAATGCAAAGGAAATTTCCGTAATAGAAATATGCACAGGCGTTCCATTAAAGTGTTCCATGCTTATTAAAGGAAATAGTGCATTGATTGGCATATAAACAAAAGTATATAGTGTTCCTAAGAGTAATAAGGCAAACAATCCTTTGTTTTGTCTCAGAACCACAACTCCTTCTTTCATCTCCCTTATGAAATTTGGTTCTAAACTTTGCACTTGATTACCCAGCTTAGGTATACGTACAATTGCTACCGTAATAGATGCAATCACAGCACCCAATACGTCGATGGCAATAATAGCATTTAAATCCCAAACGGAGTATAAGAGTGCTGCAACTGCCGGACTAACAATATAGCTTATAGACTGCAAAGACTGACTATAGCCTGCGCATTTCGTTAGCTGTTCTTCTGGTACTAAAAGTGGTGTAACCGCATTGAGTGCTGGGGTATGAAAAGCTGTTCCAATGCTACGGATAAACAATACTATCATAATCATCCAGACAGGTAGCTCCATACAGAATGCAACAATAGCAAGCACTGCACCAGCTGCTGCGATAATTAAATCGGCACCAATCATTATCTTCTTCCTATCATGACGATCCACTAGCACACCAATGGCAGGTCCCAAAATCGCATAGGGTAAAAAACCTACTAATGAAGCCATAGACAAGACCATCGCAGATCCTGTTTTTTCTGTAAGGTAAAAAATAATCGCCATTTGCAGGATGGCACTAGTGATTAATGATACTGCTTGCCCTGCCCATATTGCATAAAATTTTCGTTTCCAATTGTTGTATTTTTCCATTTATATTATCTCCTGCATATTATTTTGCTTGAATTTCTATTTTGAATAGCATTCTAGGCAATAAAAAATGCAGGCCAAACCCCACAATGTGGCTTTTGGTCTGCATACATACAATTTGGAAACATTCATATTAAAGACATAGTTAAATAAAGGTATAGTTAAATAACCAATATCCTCACCGTAACTAATGAATGCTCAATATCGTATAAATAAGCACAACAAAAAAGCCTATCATCGGGTATAGATTCTGCTTTTTTTATTGCCAGCTTATCTTAAACGCATTGAGGCTGTCATAGTTTCGGTTCCTCCTACATCTTTGTTTATATCAATTTATAGTATAACACAACAAGATGATATGTTCAATATAAAAGTTATGGAATGAGACTCATACTTCCAATTCGATGCCAGATTTAAAGGATATGACGAAGTTTTCTTCATAGACTGTAACGCTCTGGATTATCTTCCTTAGTAGCAAGCGATTAGCTTTCACAAAATCTTCTGTTTGTAGTTTTAAAAATTCATCAGGATTTTCTAACTCAACCTCAAAATATTTCATTTTACATTCCCTCATTTCATTTATTGATAAATTGAGTTTGCAAAAAAGAGTGGACAATTTTTGTCTACTCTTAACCTTTAAAATAGTTTTTTTTAATCGATTTGAAGTTGCCTAAATTATTACTTATTCGGTAAAATGAAGTATTGCTTTCAACAGATTTCCTTCAACTACACTTCACTTGATTCAAACAAGGTGGGTACATTTCTATTCCCACAAACTCCTTGTCAATGGAAACAAACACGTACCCACAGGGTAAATGGAAATAGAAACTGATAATTTCTAGCTATCACTTCTATTCATTCCAAAAATTTTCTCACTCTGATACTTCCCCACGCCAATACAAAAAGCCTTGCAATCAAGGCTTTTCAAACTCCCTTGCGTTCAAAGGTTTCTAGGTTTTTACGAGCAGAGCAACACACTCCACGTGATGCGTCTGTGGACTCAAAAGGTTTGGGAAACCTTTTGAGGATTAACTACGTTTCACTAACAAACTTACACACTCAACGTGATGCGTTTGTGGAAACAAATCCACCGGCTGGACTTTCTTCAATTCGTATCCCAACTCTTGATAGAGTTTGATATCACGCGCCATGGTGGCGACGTTACAGGAGATATAGGCAATACGGTAAGCTCCTGTTTGAGCGCTTGCTTTGATAAAGCTTTCTGTCAAGCCCTTGCGTGGTGGGTCGACCAGGATGGCAGTTGGTTGGATGCCTTCCTTGAGCCAATTCTTCATGGCATTTTCAGCTGTGTCACAGACATAGTGGGCATTGGTGATACCGTTCAATTCTGCGTTCTTCTGGCTATTTTCTACTGCTTCTGGGATAACTTCCACTCCGTAGACTTCCTTGACATGTTTAGCGACTGATAAGCCAATAGTTCCGATTCCTGAATAGGCATCGATCACCACATCATCTTCTTTTAAGTCCGCAAAGTCAATGGCTGTTTGATAGAGCTTCTCTGCCATTTCGGTATTGACCTGGTAAAAGGCTGGTCCAGAGATTTGGAAATCATTGCCCAACATTTGGTCGGTAATATAGTCTTGACCGTAGAGAGTACGCCATTCTTTCCCGAAAATCGCATTGGTATTTTGGTCATTGATATTTTGCATTACTGATATGATTTTTGGGAACTGCTTGATGACTTGTTCAATCAACTGTTCAACTCGGAAAATTTTAGGACGAGTTGTCACCAAAATAACCATAATCTGACCTGAATGATGGCCACGACGTACAACAAGGTTACGAATCAGACCAGACTGTTCCTTCTCATCATAGGGTTTTAAGTCATAACGACGAAGTAAATCTCGTAAAGCAAGAATAACTTGGTCTATCACTGGATCTTGAATATAAAAATCTTCAAGCGGCATAAGATCATGAGAATTCTTACGGAAGAAACCAGTCTCTAGAACACCATTAACACGACGAACAGGAACTTGGGCTTTGTTGCGGTATTGGACAGGATGGTCCATCCCCAAGGTCAGGGGGACTCCGAAATCAGAGATTCCCGCCATCTTGTAGAGGCTATCCTTGACCTGCTTGGCCTTGAATTTCAGTTGCTCGGGATAAGCCAGGTGCCCTAAGTCGGCGATTCCGCTTCGTAAATAGGCAAGATCAAGCTCTTCATTACGATGAGGGGATTTTTCTAGGTACTCCTCTACTTTTCCGTAGCCAATCTTTTTGTTGACTTTAAGCACGCGCATGCGGATGACTTCTCCTGGCAGGGCATTCTCCACAAAAAAGACCAGGCCATCGACCTTAGCCACTCCTGCTCCTTCGTGGGTCAAATCGACAATCTCAACGGTTACAATTTCATTTTTCTTTAACATGGTGTTCTATCTTTCTACAAATTAAAAGGGGTGGAGTCCAAAACTCCTATCCCCTTATTATATCATCTCAGTCCCATTTGGTACAATTTCTTTTTATAAGCATCGAAATCGACGAGCAAGCCTTGGCCACCATACATATCGTAGGCATCGACCCAATCCCCATTTTCTGGGATGGTTACTCGTTCAATTCCTTTTCCAGCACTACCGACTAGGCCAAGTCCATTGGTCAATAGGAAGGAGAAAGGTACATTGGTAGACGTCATAGCAAAGACTTTCCCAAGGGCTTCTGATCCCGTAAAGAGTTTGGTTGGATCCTTGATCTGATGCATGATAGCAGACATGACCTCTTGCTGGCGACGGGTCCGGCCAAAGTCCCCTTCATCATCCTTACGGAAACGCGAGTAATTGAGAAGAGTCCGGCCATCCATCCGTTGCTTTCCAACCTTGATGGTTTGTTGCGGAACGACACCGTCTTTCATGTTCAAATCATCTGGTACTTCTACTTCACTGACCTTTTCGCCATCAACTGTTGAAAACTGCGCATTCATCTCGACCCCATTCGGGAAGAGGGTATCGATCGCTGTCGCAAAGGTCTTGAAATCGACCATGGCGTAATATTGGATGTCAATGTCAAAGTTATCTTTGAGCATCTGACGCACCAATTCAGCCCCTTGGTTGTTATTTTGCTCCCCGATGGTGAAGGCAGTATTGAGCTTCTGGTCATAGTAGCCATCATATTCAGGAATATTTTGCTGGCTCACTCCATCAATATGGACCAGTGTATCCCGCATGAAGCTGACCATCTTGATCTTGCCTTCTTTGTTATTGACATTGACCACCATGATGGAGTCTGTCCGGGTTTCATCTGACTTCTCACCGATCCGACCATCTGTCCCCAAGATCAGGATATTGACCCCATCTCGTGACTTCTTGCCGTTAAATTTCTCGACGACAGCAGGCTTGGCATCTTTCCCAGCTGGTTTACTGTTGAGGCCTTTCACAAACATAAAGACCATGCCACCGATAATGAGCAAGAAAAAGAGAGCTATCCACTTGAGGATCCGCTTGACGCGGATCTTTTTCCGTGGTTTCTTAGGTAGATCGCTCGTCGCAGCAACTACTTTTTTCTTTGTTTTTTTGCTACGTGATTGGTAAACAGGAAGGTCACCAATCGGTTCAGCAATCTCACCTTGCACTTCTTCTGTAGCGTCTACCTCAGGTTGAAGGGCTTCTGCTTCCTCATAAGCTCCTTGGCTCTTCTTGAGCAGGTAATTGTATTCTAGTTGTTCTCGTTCATTCAAATAATGAAAATTTGAGTATAAGTACTCTAATCGCTTTCGCTCGTGGTGAGATAGAAAGTTGGATTCGTTACTCATCTTTTCTCCATTCCGTTATCTTTTAAGGTATAGACCTGATACTGACCCAAGACTTTTGTCTGAATGCCCAAACTGTCTAATTCTTGATAGGCAAATTGCAAAAGATCAGGCGCTTCATTTAGGAGGTCAATAATGAAAAAGTATTCTCCTAAAGCTGTTTTTAGGGGGCGACTTTCAATTTTGGTTAAATTGATCCCCCGCCAAGCAAAGGTGGACAAACCCTTATAAAGGGCTCCTGCTAGGTTACTTGGCAAGGTCAAGGCCAAGCTAACTTTTTGAAGGGTCGGACTTAAAGTTTCTGAGACCGCTGGCTCTGTTGCCCCTAAAATCCAAAAACGTGTATAATTGTCCTCGATTTCTTGGATGTCTTTGGCCTGGACTTCCAAGCCATACTCACTAGCTGCTGCCAGAGGGGCAATAGCTGCAATTTCCAAGTCTGGATGTTCTGCTACATAGCGAGCTGCATAGGCTGTTGAAGCCGTCATTTCCATGGCCACATCCGGATAATGGGCTCTTAGAAAAGCCTTCCCTTGGGCCAAGGCCTGTGGATGCGAATAGACCGTTCGAATAGGCCGATCTTTTTTAGCTACCAAGAGCTGTTGTTTGATGGGATAGACCACTTCTGCAACGGCCTGGATGGTCCCTTGGTGAAAGAGGTAATCAAGGGTCTCATGGACACTGCCTTCAATAGAGTTTTCAACTGGGACAACCGCAAAATCGATCTCTTGATTCTCATAAGCCTTGATGACATCTGTGATCGTTCGATAGGCGATGCGTTCAGAAGTTGGAAAGCTATGAGTGGCCACATCATGGGTAAAAGATCCCTTAGGACCAAGATAGCCTACAAGCATCGAATGATCTCCGCAATTTCTTCAGGTGTTTTGTCCTCGACATCCACAATATGAGTAGCAATATCCTCATACAAAGGCAAACGACCATCAAAAATCTTCTTAAATTCTTCTTTGGTGTTGTTTAAAAAGAGGGGACGTTGCATGGCTTTGTCATTTTGAATCCGTCTGTACAAGGTTTCAAAATCTACCCGCAAATAAATGTTGTGAGGGTTTTTTTCCAAGAGCGTACGGTTATGAGGATTGACCACAATCCCTCCTCCAGGGGAGATGATGGCCGCCTCGTTTTCCAATAAACGCTCCAGCATTTCAGCCTCGCGACGTCGAAAGGCTGCTTCTCCTTCCACTGCGAAATAGTCATTGATCGACATACCGATCTCTTCAACAATTAATTCATCCATATCATGGAACTTTGGATCAAGAATGCGACCAACGGTCGTTTTCCCAGCTCCCATAAAACCAAGTAAAATTTTAGCCATGCAGTAAGGTCTCCAAATCTTCAAAAAAACTAGGGTAACTGGTGTTGATGGCCTCTGCCCGATCCAACACCACATTTCCATCTCTCACCAATAAGGCAGCAATGGCAGCCATCATCCCAATCCGGTGATCTCCAAAGGTCTCTAAGTCAGCTCCTTGTAGGGGGGTCGGTCCAGTGATGATCATACCGTCTTCCGTTGGCACGACATTGGCTCCCATGGCATTAAGACTATCTGCTACGACCTGGATACGGTCCGTTTCTTTCACACGAAGCTCCTCAGCATCCGCAATCACGGTCTGACCAGTTGCTTGTGTCGCTAGTAACGCAATAATCGGCAATTCATCAATCAAGCGTGGAATCAACTCCCCATCAATCCGAATCCCTTTTAAGGACGAAGTCTTGACAGTGAGGCTTGCAGAGACCGCTTTTTCATCGCGATCCTCAATGGTGAGATCTCCCCCCATTTCTTGAATCACATCGAGAATCCCTGTCCGCGTTTGGTTGATGCCCACATTTTCAATCTTGATCACACTCTCTGGAAGAATGAGGCCAGCCACTAACCAAAAGGCTGCACTAGAAATATCTCCAGGAACGATGACTTCTTGACCTTGGAACTCTTGTCCACCCTGGATGCGAATGGTTTTTTCGTCTACCTGGATCTCCCCACCAAATTGGCGAATCATATCCTCCGTATGGTCACGCGTCTTTTCCTTCTCGATAATGGTCGATTCACCCTCAGCCTGAAGAGCAGCAAAGATGAGAGCCGACTTGACTTGAGCCGATGCGACTGGCAAATGGTAATAAATCGGTTGAAGCTGTTGCGTCCCTTTTTCATGCAAAGGCGGGCAATCACGCTCTCCATGACCAGCAATCTCTACCCCCATCTGACGCAGTGGAATCGCGACACGATCCATGGGACGTTTGGAAAGACTATCGTCTCCGACCATGGTTACTGAAAAATCCTGACCTGCTAAGACACCTGAAATCAAACGAATAGACGTTCCTGAATTCCCCATATCAAGGGGAGATGTCGGAGCTTTAAGACCTTGAAAGCCTACCCCTTGGATCCGAATCACATCCCCATCATCCTGGATGGAGACTCCCAAATCTCGAAACACCTGGATCGTAGAGAGCACATCTTCGCCTCGCAAGATATCATAGACCTTGGTTTCGCCTGTTGCGAGACTTCCAAAAATAATGGATCGGTGACTAATCGATTTGTCACCAGGGACACGAATAATGCCCCTTAGGCCCTTGCTATTGGTTCTTAATTTCATTGCCTTCTCCAGAGTGCTTTTCCACATATTCTATCATAAATAGGACATGAATTCAATTTTTGATCAAAAATTTGGAACAAAAAACGAATGTTTCCAAGCATTTTTTGAGCTTGTTTTTCTCTAGTGGCGAACGAAAATACCAGAGTCGAAATGACAACTCTGGTAGAAATTTCTATTTGTATAAATCTTGAATCGGCTCAAAGATGATCTTTTCAAGATCTGCAAGATAAATAGACAATTGTTGTTGTTTGGTGAAAAATTCATTCACAATTGGACTTGCTTGGATTTTTTCCATATAGTCCTTCATTTCTTGTTGCACAGCTTCTGTTGGAAGTTTACCGGATTGCATCAAGCCTTGCAGTTGATTTTGGAAAGCGACGTATTCGTCAAACAGCGTTTTCGCTTCTGGATTTGCTTCGATCGCTTGCTTGCTTTCTACGACAGCCTTGTATTCAGGAAGGTCTCGCAGGGTCCGAGAGAGTTCGTTTGCTACATCATAAATATTTGCCATTTTATGGGCTCCTTTACTGATAAGATACTTCTATTATACTGCTTTTCCTTCAATATTCCTAAAATGAAGCAGGCCTTTTGATGCAAATCCTTCTGTAGACCTAGCGAGCAAGGACGGTATAAGACGTCGCTTGGCTGATCAATGCTTGGGCCCGCTCCTGATCTTCTGCATTTTTAAAGGTCAACTGCAAAATCCCGTGGATATCTTCACGATTCTCTTCATTGATGTGAATATTGACCAAGGAAATCCCTTGTAGAAGTTGTAAGATTTCGAGGATCACACCTTCCTTATCAGGGACATCGATAAAGAGATCATAGGCACTATCGCGTCCAGCTCGCTGATGTATCTGCATTTCTTTTCGGTGCTTCCGCCCTTCATGGAAAAAGGTCCAAATGGCCTCTTCGTTATCTGCTTGGATGGTCTCAGCCACCTGATCCAAACGCTCTTTGAAATCTGCAATCCGCTCTAATATCGCTTGAGGGTTGGACAAAAGAATAGAAGTCCACATGCCTGGCTCACTTTCCGCAATCCGGGTCATATCTCGAAAGCCACCAGCCGCAAAACGGCGGGTCATTTCATGCTCTTCCCCATAAGCTACGGCCTGCTCGACCAGTGTCGAGGCTAAAATATGAGGGAAATGGCTGATCTGGGAAGTCACTCGATCGTGTTCCTCGGCATCGATTTCAATAAATCGAGATCCCAATCCACTCAGAAGCTCTTTCAACTCTTCCATGGCACCCCCTGTGGTCAATCTGGAAGGGGTAAAAATATAATAAGCGTTCTCAAATAAGGTGGCATCTGCTGCTGCAGCACCTGTCTTATGACTACCAGCCATGGGATGTCCTCCCACAAAGCGTACATCCTTATCTGTAAACACTTTTTCAGCTTGTGCGACAATTTCTGCCTTGGTAGAGCCTGCATCTGTCACTAGTACCCGGTCTTTCAAATTAAGGCCTGCTAAGGTTTCTAAGTAAGATTTGGTTTGCTTGATGGGAAGGGCCAAAATAATGATATCTGCTAAAGGGGCAAAGGCTGCGAAATCATCCGTCACCTGATCCACCATTCCTCTTTCAAGGGCGATGGTTCGAGAGGCTTTACTACGATTGTAACCAAGAATGGTCACATGTGGGTGGGCCCTCTTAATGCCTAGCGCAAGTGAAGCACCAATCAAGCCCAGTCCTGCAATATATACAACTTTCTTCTCCAAAGGAAAACTCTTTCTCTTAAAAATTCTTCGTAAAGTCCCGGTGCTTAGCAACAGCTTCTTTCAATTCTTCCAAGTTATCGGATGAGAATTTTTCAAGCACTTCTGTAGCAAGGACTGTTGCGACCACTGCTTCCATCACCACTCCTGCAGCTGGCAGAGCCGTTGGGTCGCTGCGCTCAACCGTTGCCTTATAAGGCTCATGGGTTTCAATATCCACACTCATCAAAGGTTTGTAGAGGGTCGGAATAGGCTTCATGACACCACGAACCAGAATGGGCTCACCATTGGTCATGCCCCCTTCAAAACCACCAAGATTATTGGTGCGACGGGTATAGCCGGTTTCTTGAGACCAGATGATTTCATCCATAACTTGACTACCTTTTAGGCGACCTGCTTCAAAACCAAGACCAAACTCCACTCCCTTAAAGGCATTGATAGAGACCACTCCTTGAGCGATTTTTGCATCCAATTTCTTGTCCCATTGCACATAGGATCCTAGTCCAACAGGCACACCACCAACCAAGGTTTCCACAATTCCCCCGATGGTATCGCCATCTTTTTTCACTTGGTCAATGTAGGCCTTAACGGCTTCTTCTTGTTCTGGCACAACAATCGAGACTTCCGACTTCGCTGCCTTTTCCTTGATTTCTGAAACGGTTAGATTCTCGGGAATTGCAATCTCGATTCCCCCAAAATTCACAATGTGGCTGGCCACTTCAATACCGATCTCTTCTAAAATCCGTTTAGCAACTGCACCAACAGCTACACGCATGGTTGTCTCACGAGCAGAAGAACGCTCTAAGGAATTACGGAGATCATCGAAACGGTATTTTATCCCTCCGACTAGATCGGCATGACCAGGACGTGGCTTGGTGATCTTACGCAGATTTTTCTTTTTCTCTTCGACCGGTTCTACATTCATGATCTCCAGCCATTTTTGGTGATCCAGATTGGTCACATTCAGAGTAATCGGACCTCCTATAGTCAAGCCATGACGGACCCCTGATGTGATCTCAACACGGTCACTCTCGATTTTCATCCGAGCACCACGACCATAGCCACCTTGTCGACGTTTGAGTTCTTTATTAATATCCTCTTCAGATAAAGGAAGGCCTGCCGGAACCCCCTCGATGATGGCTGTTAGTCGAGGTCCATGGGACTCTCCTGCTGTCAAATATCTCATACGACCTTATTCCTTTCTTTCTAAAAAGTCCTTCATTTCTTGAAGAGGAATTTGATGAATCGCTGCTTGCCCCAACTCTGGAACAATTACTAATTTCAAGTTCGTCCCACGCACTTTTTTGTCATGGGTCAAGGCTTGATAAAGGGATTCTTTATCCCAGTTCTCATAGGCCACCGGAAGGCCAAATTTCCGGCACATTTCTTCGATTTGTTGGCTGATTCCTTTTGGCATCAAGCCCTTTTCTTCTGCAACTCGGGAGAGCTGCACCATGCCCATACTGACAGCTTCTCCATGCATAACCTGCCCATAACCCGCTATCGCTTCAATGGCATGCCCAATGGTATGCCCAAAATTGAGATACAGTCGAATGCCATTGTCCAGCTCATCTGCCACAACATGGTCTCGCTTCACCAGACAAGAATGAGAAATGATGCTCTCTGCATGCTCTAAAATACTCTGGACAGAACCATCCATGGCTTCCAATTCTTCCCAGAGTTCAGTATCTTGGATGAGGCCGTACTTGATGACTTCGCCCATCCCCTCGATCAATTCACGTTGCCCCAAAGTGCTCAACACTTCAGGATCAATAAACACACCATCTGGTTGAGCAAAGGTCCCTACCATGTTTTTAGCAAGTGCTGTGTTGACTCCTGTTTTTCCTCCGATAGAGGAGTCCACCTGTGCGGTCAAGCTAGTCGGGATCTGAACAAAGGAAATTCCTCGCATATAGGTCGAGGCAGCAAAACCAGCCAAATCACCAACTACGCCACCCCCAAGAGCAACGATTCCATCACTGCGCGTCATGCCCTGGGTAGCTAGAAAGTCATAGACTTTTGAAACAGTGGTTAGATTCTTACTAGCTTCCCCTTGAAGAAACTCAAAGCGTACCACTTGAAAACCAGCTTTCTCCAGGCTCTTCTCTACGATAGAGGCATATAGCTTAGCCACGCGGTTATCGGAAATGATCGCGACTTTTTTATCACCCCAAAGAGTGCGCAACCAGTCTCCAACCTGGTTGAGACCACCTCTTTCAATCACAATATCATAGGAATGTCCTGGAATAGGTACCGATACGTTCATAGGAATCTCCTTCACGTTTTTCTTTGATTCTATCTTATCATGAAATAAGGCACATGTCTCAATCAAAATGAAAAAGAGACTAGAGCAAGACTGTTTTTTTTAAAATCAGTTCTTGTTCTAATCTCTTAAAGCTATTTCAATAGGAAAAGGTAAAACCCTCTCTTAGTCACATACAAATTGGCGATATTCTGTTGTCAATGCTTCCCATACAGACTCTGTAGGAAATACTTTCCCAGTCATTAATTCAAAGGCTGCTTCAGCTTGATAAAAGAGCATTCCCAGCCCATTTACCCTCTGGTTTCCTTGATTCACTGCCAATTGCAGAAAGGGGGTCACTGCCGGATAGTAAGCCATCTCTACGATTAAGGCATGTGGGGGAAAGGTCAAGTGACTCGCTATTGGAAGAGACTGACCATCCATTCCAACACCAGTGGCATTTAAGATGAGATCAGCTTGATGAAAAGAGTTTTGAACATCTTCATCTTTCTCAATCGCATACAATTCTATCAAGAAATCAAAGCCTTCTTCAACCAACTGAACTATTGAACGATAATGAACTAATCTCTCCTCTCTCACAAAGACAAGGATACGTTTCACACCTAGATGAATCGCCTGTGCAATAATCGCTAAAGCTGCACCACCTGCACCTAAGAGAACCATTGTTTTTCCCTTAATAGAGAAAGCAGGAGGTAAACTACGAAAGAAACCTATCCCATCTGTATTATAGCCTTTAAGCTTACCATCGCGGTGAACGATAGTATTGACAGAACCGATCTTTCGGGCCATCTCATCCACTTCATCTAAGTAAGGAAAGACCTTCTGCTTGTAGGGCATGGAGATATTGGCCCCAATCATATCCAACTTACGAATTTGGCTGATGGTGCTTTCTAAGTCTTCTTCAGCAATATCCCAAGCTAGATAAGCAGCATTGGTCGCTGTTAATTCATAGGCTAGATTATGGATGAAAGGAGAAATACTATGACGAATGGGATGGGCAATGACCGCTGCCATCCGAGTATATCCGTCAATCTTCATTTAATAACTCCCGAATTCTTCTCATATTTTCAAGAGGAATTTGACCTGGAGCACTTTCATCTCCGACTCTAGCATAAGACCAAGAAGAGCCTGTCAAATCAGCTGTCAAGCGCGAAATCTTCCCGACCTTGCCCATGGAAATCGTTACATATTCTTGCTCAGGGTTCAGTGTCTTGAAACCACGCGTATAATTCATCAAGTCAAGAACATCTTGTTCATTGTGGGCCATGACAGATACTTTGACTAATTTTGGAGAAAAACTGGTCAATTCCGATAAGATCTCCATCATATTTTCCGGAGTTTCTTGGAAGTTATGGTAGCTGAGAACAAGATTTGAAAATTCCAACATCTCTTCAAAGACTTCACGGTGACTATAATACTCGAAATCGATATAATCCGGATGATAGATGGATTGAATATCTTTCAGGATCCCAACATATTCTTCATTAGTCAGCTCCATCCCTCCACCTTCAGCTCGAGTCCGCAAGGTGAATAAAATCTCGCGTCCAGCAAATTTCTCAAAAACTGCAGGAGCGACGGTTAAGATCTCGCTTTTTTCTAAAAAGTCCGCACGCCACTCAATGACATCCGCATCATCGTAACGCGAACCATCTAGTTGTTGCGCCTCTTCTAAGGAGCGAGGCATAATCGACACAACTAACTTCATACATCCACCCTAATCGTAAATACTTTTAAGTAATTACTACTTTCTTCTTTCTTGTTCCATCGAAAATCTCCCGGAAGGCCGTATTCTGCTACATAACGATGTTTACGCCCTTGAAATCCCTTTTCGATTTGTTTTTTAAATTTTTCTTTGGTCACATTTGCCGCATTGGTACTGAGAATCACGGTCCCACCTGGATTTAAAATCTCGAGGGCCTCGCTCACCAACCGATGGTAATCTTTAGCGACTGAAAAGGTCCGTTTTTTATTCCGCGCAAAGCTAGGCGGATCGAGTACGATCACATCATAGCTTAGCTCATGGCGTTTGGCATATTTGTAATAGTCAAAGACATCCATCACGACAAAACGATGAGCATCCAGCGCCAAGCCATTTGCCACAAAATGCGCTTCTGATAATTCTCTACTTCTCTTAGCCAGATCGACCGAAGTCGTCTCTACTGCTCCGCCCATGGCAGCTGCAACAGAAAAAGCAGCTGTATAAGAGAACATATTGAGCAAGGACTTACCAGCAGCGAGCCCCTCAACTAAACTTCCTCGGACTTCATGCTGGTCCAAAAAGATCCCCGTCATCAAGCCATCATTGAGAAAGACTTGGTAAGAGACCCCATTTTCAAGAATCAAAAATTCTTGCGGAGCTTCTTCTCCATAGACATGAGCCGATTCATAGTCCAAACCTTTAAAGCGAATCTTTTCATAGCCGCCTCGGACTTCTGAAAAAGCTTCTTGAAAGGCTGCTAGAATGGTTTCCTTAATCTGAAATACGAAGGGATTGTACCAAGAAAAAACAACAAACTCACCATATAAGTCAACCGTAAAGCCACCAAAACCATCTCCATCTTGGTTAAAGAGACGAAAGGCCGTCGTCGTTTCATCCGCATAATAAGAACGACGGTATTGCTTGGCTTTGATGAAAAGCTTTTTAAAAAAGTCTTGATCAAAAGCGACCAACTCTTGTGAAACAAACCATCCAATCCCTTTATTTTGTTCAGATAAGTATCCGACTCCGAGGTATTGTCCATCTCCTGAAAGCAATTGAACCTCTTGATCCAAAGCAGGAAGTGACTCAAAATCTTGCTTTTCAAGAAGGGATTGTCCTTGTTTGATTTTTGTTGCGACTTGGCGACTAACTGTGAGTTTTTTCATATCCTCTATTATAGCAAAAGTCTGCAGTTTTCACAAAGAGAGGCTTTATTTACTGGAACTTTTTTTACCGTTTTATCCTAGCTTTCATCATTTAGCTTCAAATGATATAAAATGCCGGATCTTTCCTATTTCTTTCCTCTCCTTTACAGTCATTTTTTTCTTTCTCCATAAAATTGTGGTATACTTGTATATGAAAATTTTTAGGAAATAAGACAAGGAAGTAACATTTTGTGAAAAAAATTACGAATTCGATACTCAATTTCATGAGTACCAGACTAGGATTTGTCTTGACCCTTCTGTTGCTCTACTGGTTCAAAACCATGTGGGCCTATTCAGTTGATTTTAATTTAGACATTCAGGGACCGTATCAGATTTTTCTAGCAGTGATCAACCCATTGCCGATTAGTCTGCTCTTCATTGGTCTTGCACTTTATATCAAACGAACCAAGCTCTTTTATAGTTTGGCCTTTGGGATCTACCTTCTCTTATTTATTTGGTTGATTTCCAACTCCATCTATTATCGAGAGTTTACAGACTTCGTAACGGTCAATACCATGTTGGCTTCCAGCAAGGTTTCTGCCGGTCTCGGAGCTGCTGCTTTAGAATTGTTCCGACCTTGGGATGTGATCTACATTCTAGATTTCCCTATTCTAGCTTTCTTCTTCTTTAAGAAATGGATTCGAATGGACAATCGTCCCTTCAATAAACGAGCTAGTTTTGCGGTTACCTCTTTATCGGCTATGCTCTTTTCGGCCAACCTTTTCCTCGCAGAAATTGACCGACCTGAGCTCTTGACTCGTGGGTTCTCAAACTACTATGTCGTTCGTGCCCTAGGCTTACCAGCCTTTCTGGGTTATAGCGCTAATCAGACCTATGCTGCCAACAAAGAACGTTCCAAAGCCTCCGAAGCAGATTTAAAACCGGTGGAAGAATATATCCAACAGCATTATGCCAAGCCTAATCCTGAGTACTTTGGAATGGCCAAAGGCCGTAATGTTATCTACATTCACTTGGAAAGTTTCCAACAATTCTTGATCGATTACAAGTTGAAAGTAGACGATAAAGAATATGAAGTGACACCTTTCTTAAACTCACTTTACCACTCGAAAGAAACCTTTGCCTTTTCAAATGTTTTTAACCAAGTTAAGGCAGGGAAAACGTCTGATGCGGAGACCATGATTGAAACAGGCCTCTTCGGACTCAACCAAGGTTCCTTTATGGTGAACTATGGTGGAACCAATACCCAACAGGCTGCACCATTTATTCTTTCAAAAAATGGTTACAACTCAAGCGCTGTTTTCCACGGGAATGCTGGAAGTTTCTGGAACCGGAATACCGCCTATAAACAATGGGGCTACAATTACTTCTTTGATGCCAGCTACTTCACCAAACAAAACAGCAGCAATTCCTTCCAGTATGGTCTTAATGACAAATACATGCTCAAGGATTCCATCAAATACCTAGAAAGATTGCAACAGCCTTTCTATACGAAGTTCATTACGGTTTCCAACCACTATCCTTATACAACTAGCTTGTCAGGAGATGATCTCGGCTTCCCTCTAGCTAAGACTCAGGACGAAACCATCAATGGCTATTTTGCGACCGCTAACTACCTAGATTCTTCGATCAAGGCCTTCTTTGATTACCTGAAAGAATCTGGTCTTTACAAAAATTCCATCATCGTTCTCTATGGGGACCACTACGGAATTTCAAACTCCCGCAACCCAGCTCTTGCCCCTCTACTTGGTAAGAACTCTGAAACGTGGTCAAGCTATGACAATGCCATGTTGCAACGCGTTCCTTATATGGTAGTTATTCCTGGAATGGACAAAGGAGGCATTATCAACACCTATGGTGGCGAAATTGATATGCTCCCAACCTTGGAACATTTGCTAGGCATTGAATCCAACAAATTCCTCCAAGTTGGTCAAGATATGCTCTCACCAGATCATGATCAAATCGTCGCCTTCCGCTCCGCTAACTACTTTGTAACTCCAGAGTATACGAGCTATAGTGGCCGGACCTATTACACCAAAACAGGTGAGGAAATCACGAACCCAGACGAAAAAACCAAGGAAGAACTGGACAAGATTAGGGAGGCTGCTAACCTGCAATTGAAGATTAGCGATAGCATCCAGACCGGTGACCTCCTTCGCTTCTTCAAGGGCAATGATCTTGGAAAAGTCAATCCAGATGATTATTCCTACACTAATTCCTTCAAGGCATTGAAGAAGATTGAAAAGGAAAAAGGTGACAAATCAACCAGCCTTTATAACCAACGTGGCAATCAGTCCACCGTTGATCTCTTCAAGGCACCTACTTATAAAGAATTGCACCCAGAAGACGATAGTTCTTCCTCAACAGAGACCAGTAGCAGTTCTTCTAAATAAAAAGAATCCCTGAGTTTTTAAACTCAGGGATTTTGTGATTCCTTTAAAAAGAACTTAGTCTAGGACTTCAAAAACAGAAGCCGTTAAATTCTCCACATAGAATGGCCGTTTATGACGACTATTTCCAACCATCAATTTCAATTTATCTGAATTTTGGAGGTAATATGGAAGTCCGCTGGCGTTGAAGATGACCAAGTACTTCTTGTCTCCTGTTAGTTCAAATATCAGAAGTCCACTACAATCAGTTGCAGATTGGATAAAGACTTGTTGGTAGATTTTATCATAGCTTTCAAGCCCTAAGACAGGAAGACTTGTCTTCAAATTGATCAAGCTTCGGATATAGGCAATTGATTCCTTGTTTTGACTGACCAGATCCCAGTTGACCTGATTCACAAAATCTGGAGCATTGTAGGAATTCATGGCCCGCTCACGATCCAAAGGTGTGATCTCTCCATCAGGACCTGTCGCTACCAATTTAGTCCGCATAAACTCTTGACCCAATTGCATAAAGGTCATACCCTGGAAGAGCAGGTTCATGGCCGTAGCCAACTCTGAGCGCTTGACTAAGCCTGCTACTTCTTCATTTGGATGGAGGGTCTGAAGCAAGTCATAGAGATTATAATTGTCATGAGCCTCCACATAATTCAAAACCTGATTCGGACTTAAATAATGACCCAGCTCTGCACTGCCTAGAACAGCACGCGCAACGATATTCTCTGTTGATTTTCGGCTGACAAAGCCACGTTTGATGGAACCATAAACCTCAGCTCCTTTAATAGCATCGCGCTCCGTGTCGTTAAAGAATCCAATACGTGGCAATTGCGCCGCATTGTCTTTCTTAGCCTTATCCTCTGGTGCGAGACCGGTTCCCATATCCCAACCTTCTCCATAAAGGAGAATGCGAGGATCCAGAGCATCCATCGCCTCCCGAATAGCATTCATTGTCGTCACATCGTGAATGCCCATCAAATCAAAGCGGAAACCATCGATCTGGTACTCTTTGACCCAGTGCATAAGGGAATCAATCATGTACTTGCGGTACATTTCATGCTCACTTGCCGTCTCATTTCCGACACCTGTCCCATTTTGGAAGCGCCCATCTGGCTCCATCCGGTAATAATAATCCGGAACTGTATTTTGGAAAGGACCATGCTCAGTTGAGTAGGTATGATTGTAGACCACATCTATGACTACCGAAATCCCAGCGTCATGATAAGCCCGGATCATCGTTTTAAGCTCTTTCATGGTTTGTTTCGGATTGGATGGATCCGTTGAAAAGCTAGTTTCTGGTGCAGAATAATTCTGAACGTCGTAACCCCAATTATAGGTCACCTGGCCTTCTTCGTCGTACTGTTTAAAGCGATCAGAGATGGGCTGCAGTTGCACGACATTGACACCTAACTGACGGATATAATCAAAGGCAGTCGCATCACCATGGCTATTGACGGTTCCTTCTTGGCAAGCCCCCAGATAGGTTCCACGTAAAGACTCGTCCACACCTGATGTCGGTGACTTGGTCAAATCCCGAAGGTGCATCTCATAAATCACTGCTTGACAAGGATTGTCCAAGCGCCAAGGAGTCGCATCGGCGCCTTTTTTAGGACCCCAATCAAACTGACGATCTGCTCGTGAAAGAATGGCTGAGCGCATCCCATCGGCTGTCGTTGCAATGCTATAAGGATCGCGCGTTACTTGAGTATGGTGTTCAAAATGCACACGATATTGATAGGCCATGCCACTTAAATTTCCTAGAAAATCTAAAATCCAAACACCATGGGTATTTTCTGGGTGGTAGCTAGACTCTTGTTTACCACGCGTCATCGGAATGCTCTTCCAAATAGGCGCATCCGAGTCTGTTGATTGATAAAGCAACAATTCAACTTTCTTAGCCGTTGGTGCCCACAGTTTAAAGCAATGCTCCCCTTCTTCCTCCCGATGACCGAGCCATCCTTGATACGCCCATTTAGCATCAAACTCTCTAGGACGCATTGCCATATCGTAGGCATGAGGCTGACGATGGCTGTAGGCATGACTCGTCAAAGCAGCTTGCAAAGAATAATAGACTGTATCGTCTCCATCGAGAATCCATACTTCTCGAACATAGCCTTCTGGTAAAAGTTCGATTTCAAAATCACGGGTCTTGGTGAGCCAATCCCCTTCTTTGACCAAGACATGGCCCCGGTTCAAGGGTTCTTCGCTCTCATAAATTAGATTGCCTTCTACTCCAAAATAATCCAACTTGGAGAAAGAGACTGATTTTCCTTCTACTTGATCCTGCCACTGCCACATATCATAGGCAAAATAATTTCCTTTTTGCTTATGAAAATGAAGCTTTACATGGTATTGTCGCATAACATTTTCCTATTTCCAATTTAATACCGAAGGAACCATCCGCTTGTAAAACACGTAACGGACTCCAACTATTTGTTTTTATTCTTCAGATGGGTGAACCAAAGCATCGTTGTTGATTTCATCAATATTTGCAAAGAATTCCAAGTGATTATGGAAGACTTCCAATTCAACTGGAGTATCTCCTCCGTACTCCCCATCTAGATTGATACGGAATGGTTGAGCATTTTTTCCTAACATTTCGATCGTCAACTTCTTGGTCTTGAGATATTCTACATTTTCATCGTGCACATGCTTGCCTCCATTGATGGCCTGAATCATCAAGGACAACATGTTAAAGAGCTTAGCAGTTTTTACGATAATCAAGGTAAAGTTCCCATCATCAAGCTTAGCATCTGGCGCGACACTTTCAAAACCAGCAATGGAGTTGGTCAAGGCCACGAAAATCATAGACGCTGGCCCTTCAAAGACACCATTGTCATGCTCAATCCGCACCTTACGAGCCTTGTTTCGCGGCAACATTTTAGCAGCTTCTGCCACATAGGCAAAGTAACCCAAGCGAGATTTAACACTACTTGGAACACTGAAGGTCAATTCTGTCATGGTTCCTGCTGCAGCAATGTTGATGAAATACTTACTGCCATAGGCACGACCAATATCCATCTGAATGGTTTGATTTTTTTCAATAATGCGGGCAGCTGCCACAGGATCGCCCATCGGGATCTTCAAGGCACGCGCATAGTCATTGGTGGTACCGGTCGGGATAAAGGCCATCTGTGGACGATTTTCCAGACCTGCAACCCCATTGACCACTTCGTTAATCGTACCATCTCCACCAGCGGCAATGATTAAATCAAAGCCTGCTTTAGCGGCTCTTTCTGCTTCATTTTGGGCAGAAAATGGTTCAGGAGTCGTTTGATAAGCGCTGGTTTCATAGCCCACGTCT
This sequence comes from Streptococcus sp. SP8, assembly GCF_030440045.1. NCBI lineage: Bacteria > Bacillati > Bacillota > Bacilli > Lactobacillales > Streptococcaceae > Streptococcus > Streptococcus sp. SP8. Next base: position 311,046 of record NZ_JAQFJL010000001.1, read on the forward strand.
TCAAGTACGTCCAAGACTTCCGCAATATTTTTCTTGATAATTTCTTGCCCAGAGGTCGGATTATAAATTAAACGGGCTTTTTTGATTCGTTCTACCATAAAGATCCTCTATAAACTTTCAAGCCAGGCCTCATCTTCTACCTGGATTCCTAATTCTTGTGCTTTGGTTAACTTGCTACCAGCGTCACTACCTGCAACGACCAAATCTGTTTTTTTGGAAACCGATCCAGTTACCTTAGCGCCCAGACTTTCTAATTTTGCCTTGGCTTCTGAACGCGTGAGGCGCTCTAGCTTCCCAGTCAAAACGACTGTCATTCCTGATAGGGCCGCATCAGCAGCGACTTTTTCACCAAGATAAGCCATATTGACACCAGCTTCTTTGAGCTCTTGCAAGAGACGCTTGGATCCTTCTTGCGCGAAATAACTCTTAAGGCTTTCAGCCACGACCATACCGAGACTATCAATGCTGGCAATCCGTTCTGGATCAGCTGTTGCCAATTGATCGAGGCCATGGAATTCTTGGAGCAAGATTTGACTAACCTTGCTACCGACATGGCGGATCCCCAAACCAAAGAGTAACTTCTCAGCTGAATTCTCTTTTGAAGCTTGAATGGCTTCATGGAGTTTTTCAGCAGATTTTTCTTTAAAGCCTTCTAAGGTCAATAGATCCTCTACGCTTAGGCGATAGATCCCTGCCACATCCTCTACTAACTGAGCTGCAAAGAGTTTCTCTACAACAGCTGGACCCAAGCCTGTGATATTCATAGCATCCCGACTGGCAAAGTGGTTCAATCCTTCCTTAATCTGTGCTGGACAGAGCGGATTGATACAGCGAAGGGCCACCTCATCCTCAAAATGAAGCAACTCACTCTGGCAGCTCGGACAATGAGTTGGAATGGCTAATGCTTGATCAGAGACTCGCTTATCTTTGACAACACGCAAGACCGCTGGAATGATATCACCCGCCTTGTAGACAATGACGGTATCATCCTGATGAATGTCTTTTTCAGCAATATAGTCCACATTGTGCAAGGTTGCCCGACTAACAGTGGTTCCGGCTAGCTGGACTGGAGTTAGATTGGCAGTTGGGGTCACAACTCCGGTCCGTCCAACCGTCCAATCCACCGATAAGATTTTCGCTTCTTTTTCTTCAGCTGGAAACTTATAGGCGACAGCCCATTTAGGAGCTTTTACGGTAAAGCCTAGTTCTTCTTGAACAGCTAGGTCATTGACCTTGATGACGATCCCATCGATATCGTAGGGAAGATCCTCTCGAAGCTGAGCTACTTTTTGGATAAAGTCCCAAATTTGCTCCATATCCTCAGCCAGCACTCGCTCTCGGTTCACAACAAAGCCTAAGCGGGCTAATTTCTCAAGCACGCCTTCCTGACTGCTTTGATCAGTTGGACTCACTTCTTGATACAAGAAGGTCGCGAGATTTCGCTTGGCCACGATTTTCGTATCCAATTGGCGAAGCGTTCCTGCAGCAGCATTCCGTGGATTGGCAAACTCAGGCTCGCCATTTTCTTGACGGATCTGATTGACCCGATCAAAGGAAGCCCGTGGCATGTAGCACTCGCCTCGAACTGTAATGTTCACTGGCTCTGGTAACACCAAAGGAATGTCCTTGACCCGCTTGAGATTCTCTGTAATATCCTCACCGACAGAACCATCCCCACGTGTTGCTCCTGTTACAAGGACACCATTTTCATAGGTGAGGGAAATGGACAAGCCATCGATCTTCAACTCGCATACATAGCTGATGGAAGGAAATTCCTTACGGACACGCTGATCAAAAGCTTCCAATTCTTCACGTGAAAAAGCATCCTGCAAACTATAAAGGGGATACTGGTGCTGGTATTTAGTAAAACCTTTTAAAACCACACCACCTACACGGTGAGTTGGACTCTCTGGTAAGATCTCATCTGGATGAGCGATTTCGAGTTCCACCAACTCCCGATATAGTTGATCATATTCACTATCTGAAACAGATGGAGCGTCTTTTGTGTAATACTCATAAGCATAGCGATTGAGTAATTCCACTAATTCTTTCATTCTGGTTTTCATGTTCTTATTTTATCATAAAATCTTAATTTAGCCTTGAATTTACTGCATTCTTAGCATGAAAAAAAGGAGCCAAAGCTCCCTTTTCTTATTTTGTAAAATCAATCCGCTTAGAAAGTTGATTGATCACAATCGCTCCAAAAATCAAGGATGCAAATTCACCCACTCCCATGGTCAACCAGTTATAGAAGAATGGTTGGCCTTGAAGGTAATAAAGTTCCAAGGCAATCGTAAACATGGAAATGGAAAAGAAAATCGCAAACAAGAAATGGTCCAACCGAATAAGACCGTCAAACAAGAACTTGTTTTTAAAACGACCAAATAGAATGAGTCCAAGTCCTAGGAAGACAAAGGTTGAACCTCCACCAACAAAGACATCGATCCACCCAAAACTAAATAAGTTAGCAATCATACAACCAAGCGTCACTCCAATCAAGTACTTCTTATTGTAGAAGGCTAAGAAATTCATCATCTCCGAAACACGGAATTGATAGCCATAGTAGGCCATAGCATTGAGAGGTGGGGTAATGGTCAATACGATATAAATCGCAGCAACAATGGCAATTTGCGCCATATCACGAGCAGTTAACTGTTTCATCTATTCTCCTTTAGCGGTTTTTCCGCGTGTAATATGCTTGGCGAAAGGATCTTAAGCACCAAGGGTTGAAGGTTTGATTTCTTCAACCTTTCAAGTATAGCATATTTTGAGGTTTTATGGTAGACTGAATTTATGAAAATACTAATTAAAAAATTTTTTGATAATGAAATTTTATCCTATCTCTTTTTTGGGGTTGCCACAACCATTGTTTCCGTCGGAACCCGCCTCTTCATCTATCAAGTGTCTCGTGATGAACGATTAGCGACCGCGATTGGAAACATCGCTGGGATCCTCTTTGCCTTTGCGACCAACGATACCATTGTCTTTAAACAAGAAAGAAAGGGCTGGTTTCAGCGCTTGATCCGATTTGCGATTGCCCGCTCTGGGACCTTTATACTAGACATGGCCTTGACCGAGATTTTTGTCAAGCAATTCCCAGGAATCATCGGGCAATTTGTCCACAACAACAAGAGTCAGATCAATCTGATTGAAACCCTCTTTGCTCAAGTTGCTATAGTGGTCCTCAATTATGTCTTTAGTAAACTCTTTGTCTTTAAAAATAAAAACAAGGCTTGAAACGATTGTTTCAGCCTTATTATTTTAAACTTCTATACTTGCATGCTCTGCACTTAATTGATAGATCGTTCCTTCGACCCCAAAATAATCCTTGGCTAGGTCTTTCAATTCTTGCATAGCTGTTTGTGCACGTTTGGCCTGCTCCTCATTGATAGCTTCAATCACCAAAATAGCGTCCTTCGTATCTTCAGTTAGCATGGTTCTTTGAGCCTCACGCCAATTCAAGCAACGACAAACAGCTCCTTCTTGGTCATAGTAGATGATCTCCCCTTCCAAAGCTGGCGCATCTTCTTCAGCTCCTAATGGAAAGAACGGTTCGCCTCCTTTCGCTTGTCCTAGAGAGAGTCCACCCACTAATTTATCCATGTCTTCTCCTCCACATGGAAGGGCATAAGCCATAGACACACTATTGTATAAATCAACCAAGGGATTAATCGGATAAAATTCACGACCTTGGTGAACCCGTTTTAATAGTGCTTCGATGGAAGATCGGGCTCCTTTTTTTGTTTTAAACTTGCTAAAAGCTTGGCGCCACTCTTGAACGAACCCACTCTGGGTATAGTTTTCTTCATCGATAAATTCCCATGCTCTTTTGGCACCCTTGTCCAACAATTCTTTGAAATAAGGATCCTTGGCTTCATCTACCGTATTATCAATGCCATACAAGGACATCACTGTAATTCTAGCTGTTGGAAATAAATCCCAAAATGCTTGATCGACTGTCACTTTCATTGCTTTACCTCACTATAATTTCTTTTTTGACCTTTTTTAACTAGTTCCCAATCCAAGGTGATATTCTCACGAACTCGGATGAGGTACTCTTCTAACTGTGCGACTTCTTTTTTGGAAAAGCCTTTTAAAGCAGTTCTCTCAGAGTAAAGATGCTCCCCTAAAATGAAGGGGTAAATCTGCTTACCTTTTTCAGTTAACTCCCATTCCTTTGTTTTGAGATTTTCTCCTCTCGGACGTTGCTGAATCAAGCCACGTTCTTCTAGTTTTTTTACGGACCTTGCAACGGTGGATCGATCTACTTTCAAGAGGTCAGAGAGTTCTTCCTGAATCATTCCAGGTTGCTCTGCAATTCGCACCAGATAGAGATATTGACCACGTGCTAAATCTAAATCTCTAAATTCGATATTTGCAATAGAATCCAGAGCGCGCGCAATGATACCAATCTCACGCAAAATACTCATCCCACTCCTCCTTTCTTGTTAGAAATAGAGTAACATATTTTTGTTGCAAATGCAATAAAAACCAACAAAAAAAGAAACCAGATACCATCTGATTTCTATTCTTTCCTTTTATCTCTATTTTTTAGACGTAATCGTTGTTTTAATTTTAATGAAACTTCTCTATGCCGAAAGTCCACTTCTTCTGATTTTAACTTAGAGACAATTTCTCCACTGCGCGTTTGGAACTTGGCTTCTCTGGCAAATTGGATACTGGCGTTTAAAATACAACCAATAATCATGATTTTAGCTACCAAGATGAACCAGAACATAATGACCGCTAGGACGACCGAACCAAAGAAACGAGCATCTAAGAAATGACTCACATAGCGATCCACATATTTCCAAAAGATATTTAAGATCGCATACAGGACAGCAACAACAAAGGTCGCCCCTGGCAATACATATCTAAATTTTGGAATTTTGACATTTGGAAGGGTGTAATAGAGCAAGACCAGACTAACAAAGAGTAAGAGGTAGATGGTCGGCTCTGTCAAATTCAGTAAACGCACATAAATCGTCCGATCAAATGAAAAGGTCTGATAGAGATAGCGAACGATCATTTTTCCAAACATGGAAAGGATCAGCGAAAGTCCAAACAAGCCCTGCAAGGCAAAACTGATCAGAAAGCTAAAGAGTCGCCCCCAGATAATACCACGCTCCTTTTCCACCCCATAACTCTTGTTATAGGCTTTTTGGAGGTAGGCAATGCTCTGAGAGAAGATCCACAAAGCAGAAATAATCGAGAAACTCAGTAAGCCTGTCGAAGGTTTGGTCAAGACACTCGAAATCATCTGTGCCACTATTCGATATAAGGAGGCTGGCAAGACTTTTTGTAAGCTTAAAAGAATCTGAGTGGGACGAATATGAAAGTAGGGTAAAATATTGGCTGCAATCAGCATCAAAGGGAAAATGGAGATCAGCAAATAATAGGCCACCGCAATGCTAGTGATATCAGACTCTGCACTCTGATAAAACCGCACGAAGCCCTTTATAAATGGCTGTCCCAGTATTTTTTGTAGGACCTTTTTCATTCGTCACCTCCCCATTTTACTAAAAAAGAGCAAAGAGCGAAACCAGACACTTGCCTTCAGCTCCATTCTTTCCTCTCTAGTTTTAGTATGTTCCTTCTTCACCTTGACTGGTCAAGATCACCGGACCATCTTTTGTAATCACAAATTGATGCTCGTATTGACAAGAAAGGCCACCGTCAAGGGTCTTATGGGCCCAACCAGTTTCCATATCTGTATCAATCTCCCAAGTACCGGTATTGATCATTGGCTCAATCGTCAAGACCATCCCTTCACGTAAGCGAAGACCGCGTCCAGCACGACCATAATGCGGGACCATTGGTTCTTCATGCATGGTAGGCCCGACACCGTGTCCGACCAAATCACGCACCACGCCATAGCCTTTGCTTTCCGCATACTCTTGAATCGCTGCACCAATATCTCCCAAGCGATTGCCAACGACCGCTTTCTCAATTCCCTTATAGAGACATTCTTTGGTCACGTCCATCAAATCTTTGACTTCTTGCGAAACATTTCCAACCGCATAAGCCCAGCAAGAGTCCGCCAAGCCACCAGTATAGGACTCAGTGTATTTCTTCATTTGCGCCACATTGTCAAAATCTAATTTCGATACATCCAAAACAGATTTATCCAGTGGTTCTGACAAGACCATGTCTACCTTGAGGAGATCACCATCTTTGAGAATGACATGACGTGGAAAAGCATGGGCTACTTCGTCATTCAAACCACAGCAAGTCGCATAAGGATAGTCCATGAGACTACCTTCTACACCGATTTGAAGCGGCAAGACATTGGCTTCTTTACAGCGACGACGGACATATTCTTCTACTTCCCATAGGTCAAGCCCTGGCTTGATCAAGTCACGTAATCCAATATGGATGCTGGCAAGGAAATCACCTGCACGATCCATGGCTTCAATTTCACGTTGTGATTTTAATGTAATCATTGTCTTCTCATTTCTTTTTGTTTAATTAATCTTAATTGTAATGGTTGCTTTCGCAACTAACTGCAGATCTAAATACAAGCTAAAATCAACCAAGGCCGAACGTCTGGTTCGTCGAACTAGTTGTGGTTCAATGCGGATCACATCGTCCACCTGCACAGCTTGTAAAAAATTGATGATCAGCTGTTCGACGATCAAGCTACGCCCACTGTGTTGCATCATCTTGCGAACAACCTTCATCAGCACTTCGATCATGACCCCATTGGCCAAAACACCACTTTTCTCCAACATACTTGGCTCTACTGTGAATTGGTAATGGTCGTTCTCTGCTTGAATCTTTTGACCGATTTGCTCACTAAAGGTTGGCAAGCTCGAAAATTGCACCTTGCTAATCCGATCCATGACATCCCGACGTGTAATGACACCCAGCAAGGTCTGGTTAGTGCGAATCACAGGAATCATCTCATAATCTTCAGCAATCATCCGCTGGCTAATCGTCGCAATGCTGGTGGACAAATTAGTGGTAAAAATGGTCCGTGACATCACCTTATCAAGGGTCGTCTGAGGCGCCTTATCTCCAGCATCTCTCATGGTTACGACGCCCACTACCATCTGGTGCTGATTGACAACCGGAAAACGACTAAAGCGATTCTTTCGAACCAAATCTAAATAATCCCGGACCGTATCCGTCTCAGAAAGATAGCCGTACTCATGGAAGGGCCGATAGACCTGCTCGACTGTCAAGATATCCGTCTTGATCTGCATGTTAGACAAAGCCTTATTGATCATGGTCGCGACGGTATAGGTATCGTGTGAAGTTCGGATGACTGGGATTTGTACCTGATTGGCCAGATCAATCACATCCTCACTCACTTCAAAGCCACCCGTCACTAAGACCGCATTGTCATGCTTAAGAGCCAATCGTTGGATGCTAGTGCGGTCACCCACGATCAAAAGCCCCCCTTCAGACACATAGTCAAGGACGTGCTTTTCTGTCATGGCACCGATATAAAATTTATTAAATTCTTTTTCGAGTCCCTCTTCACCAGCTAATATTTCAGAACCGGTGATTTCTAAAATTTCCCGATAAGTCAAGTGCTCTAGTACAGCTTTTTTCGATTTGACACGGATGGTCCCGCTTCTAGGACGCGTTTCTACAATTCCTTGATTTTCAGCTTCTTTAATGGCACGATAGGCCGTCCCATCACTGACATTCAAAAAATTGGAGATACTGCGGACACTGACCCGTTTTCCAATCGGTAATTTTTCGAGATAGTCTAAAATCTCTTGGTGTTTACTCATAGAAGTCCCCTCTACCTAGGCGGAAATCATAATAATCGCGCATTTTACGCGTATAGCGGTCACTCCCTTTGAATTGACGAAAGAGACGAAAACCAGCCTTCAAAGCGACCTTTTGACTCCCTGCATTTTCAACATGGGTGACAATCTTAAGCTCCTTCAGTTGAAATTTCTCAAATGATAGATAGACCAACTCTTTGACCGCTTCTGTCATCAGACCCTTTCCCCAAAAATCTTTGCGTAAAAAGTAGCCTAACTCAGCCTCACCCTTGATTTCATCCAACTTTTCAAACTTGATCGAACCGATCATCTGATTGGTTTCCTGATCACAGATCGCCCAAACCCCCAAAGGATTTTTCATGAAATAGTTGGCTAGTACATATTGAGTTTCAGAAAGATCGGCTTGTGCAGGAAAGATAAATTGTAGGTTATCAGGATTCGAAGCAATCTTATAAAAATCTTCCGCATCCTCAAAGAGAAAAGGTCGTAAATACAACCTTTGTGTTTCAATTAGTGAATAGGCAGCTAAGTGCGTCCAAATATTCATTTCAAACTCCATTGTTCGTGTATCCAGCCGCCACTATCAGATCCCTAGTTCTGTCACTATTCCTCTACCAACTGGATGTCTGCTCCAAGTTGGGTCAATTTATGAATAATATCTGAATACCCGCGAAGGATGTATTCCACATTTGTAATTTCTGTTGTTCCAGAAGCCATGAGACCTGCAATCACTAAAGCCGCACCAGCTCGAAGATCCGTCGCTTTCACACTGGATCCTGTCAGTTGATTTGGCCCTTCATAGATAATGTGGTCGTTCAAGGTCGAAATGGTGGCCCCCATTTTAGCCAATTCTGGCACATGGTTGACCCGTTTTTCATAAATCGTATCAACAATTCGACCACGTCCTGCAGCCGTTAAGAGCAAAGGTGTGATCGGTTGTTGCAAATCAGTCGCAAAACCAGGATAAGGAGACGTTTTGATCTGGATGGCCTTCAAGCCCGTCTGCTTTTCTACAAAGATGCTATCTTCAGAAATGGTCATGCGCACACCCATTTCCTCTAACTTAGCAATATAGCTCTCTAAATGCTCATACAGGACATTATTGATCTGAATACCTTCCCCAATAGCAGCTGCAAGGGCAATATAGGTTCCTGCTTCGATACGATCTGGAATCACCTGATGTCTCGTTCCATGCAATTGTGGAACACCATCAATGATAATAATGTCTGTTCCTGCTCCACGAATATGAGCTCCCATGTTGTTGAGCAAGGTTACCACATCGATAATTTCAGGTTCTCGAGCCGCATTTTCGATCACTGTCCGACCTTCAGCTTTGACCGCTGCCAAAATCGTATTGATCGTTGCACCGACACTAACAGTATCCATGTAAATGTTAGCTCCTTGAAGAGGCTTGCCATCAGTCGCAAGTTTCATACTAGAGCCATCCATGGTCATAGCGGCTCCCATCGCTTCAAAGGCCTTCAAATGCAAATCAATCGGACGTGGTCCAAGGTCACACCCACCAGGAAGCCCAACAGTTGCTTGACCATAGCGTCCTAACAAACTGCCATAGAAATAATAGGAAGCTCGCAAACTATTGATCTTTCCAAATGGCATGGGCATATTCTTCACCCCACGTGGATCAATGATCAAACTGTCTTCTTTACGCTCGATCTTAGCCCCCATGATGGTCATGATTTCAATCAGACTCGCCACGTCGGAAATATCCGGTACCCCATCAAGGGTCACGATATCGTCCGCCAGAATGGTCGCCGGAATCAGGGCTACTACACTATTTTTTGCACCACTAATGGTCACCTCTCCTTTTAGAGGGCGACCACCATTTATTACAATTTTTTTCATCTTAATAATTTATTAGCTCTTTCAAGTCTTTTTCCTTTTACTATCGTTTTTTGTAACGGAAATAAAAGGGACAACGTATTCAAAATACTGCATCTATTATACCACAGATCGACCTATTTTTCCATCTGTAGGAATTTTCAAAACGAAAAAAAGCTAGGATCAACTTGACCCTAACTTTTCCATTTCAACTAATTATTTTACAGCTTCTTTCAAGGCTTCTACCTTGTCCAAACGTTCCCATGGAAGGTCGATATCTGTCCGTCCCATATGGCCGTATGCTGCTGTTTGACGGTAGATTGGACGTTTCAAATCCAGCATTTGGATAATCCCTGCAGGACGAAGATCAAAGAGCTCACGTGCTGCTTTTTCAAGCTTACTTTCAGCGACTGTTCCAGTACCGAAGGTATCAATACGAACAGAGACAGGTTGAGCAACCCCAATGGCATAAGCCAATTGCACTTCTGCTTTCTTAGCAAGACCTGCCGCTACGATGTTTTTGGCAATGTAGCGAGCTGCATAAGAAGCAGAACGGTCTACCTTAGTGGCATCTTTACCAGAGAAGGCCCCACCACCGTGACGTGAATAACCACCATAAGTATCCACGATGATCTTACGACCTGTCAAACCGGAATCCCCTTGAGGTCCACCGATAACAAAGCGACCAGTTGGGTTGATGAAGAATTTGGTCTCCTCATCTAGATAAGAAGCTGGAATCACTTCCTTGATGACCTTGTTAATCACATCTTCGTGGATTTGTTCATTGCTGACATCTGGATCGTGTTGAGTTGAAATAACCACTGTATCCACGCGCACTGGCTGGTCATTTTCATCGTACTCGACAGTAACCTGTGACTTGGCATCTGGACGAAGATAGCTAATTTCCCCAGACTTACGAAGCTCTGCCAAACGACGAACCAACTTGTGGCTGAGTGAAATCGGTAATGGCATGAGTTCTTCTGTTTCATCCACTGCAAAACCAAACATGAGACCTTGGTCTCCTGCTCCGATCAAATCAAGTGGATCTTGATCTGCATTCCCACGAACTTCCAAGGCTTCATTAACCCCTTGGGCAATATCAGGAGATTGTTCCACCAAAGATGGGTGTACTCCTACAGTTTCAGCTGAGAATCCATATTCCGTATTAGTATAACCAATCTCTGCAATGGTATCACGAACCACACGATTAATATCCACATAAGCAGTCGTTGAAATCTCGCCAAAGACATGCACGGAACCAGTATAAACAGCTGTTTCGGCAGCCACGTGAGCTTCTGGATCTTGCTCTAAAATAGCATCTAAAATAGCATCTGAAATTTGGTCTGCAATCTTATCTGGATGCCCCTCAGATACTGATTCAGACGTGAAAAGTTTACGTTCTGACATAAAAATGTCCCCCCTTAAAAAATATTGTTATAGAGTTACAAAGTACTGATAGAAGATTTCTACCACCTTATCGGGACCATATAACACTTCATTATAACACATTACATATGATATGGAAAATGATTTTTCAAAAAGCCCATTAAATCAGCTTTTTCGGTCTATGCACTACCCAGTTAAACTGACTTAAACAGTCCTCAAAGTTCCTAAAAAGTTCACAAAAAATACCCACTAGGGTATCTATCAATTGACGAGTTCAGCAGGCAAGATCTAGTACCCTCACACGGTGCTTTTTTTATCTTCAAAAATGGTAGGCGTCCGCGTACCAATGGGTACTCAAAAACCTACCATCTACTTAAATGATAACAGTTCTTTAAAAATTTTCAACCCTATCTACTTTACTCAGTCTCCATTTTTAAATAATATACCTCCAATAAATACCAGGACTCCTAAAACCAAGGATAAAATATTTGGACCTGTCCAATAAGGATCTAGCGTACCTATGATGGAAACAATAAATAAGACGGCTGATGTATTTAAGAGACCCACATTTCCATTCCTCATAGCTATGAAAAGGATGAAAGTCGCAATCATAAAACAAATATAATGGATGGCACCAATATATAAGATCAGTAGATACATGGGGTTTCCTAAAAATAAAGGAAAAATCATAATACCAAGGTGACAGACTGCTATTATAAGGGCGCTCCATAACCAAGACGAATGAAGAATGATCCTCTTTGGCGAATTTTCTTTATCATTGTTTGATTGTATATCAGCATTCAACAGATCGTTTACATCTATCTCTCCTTCTACTTGAGAGTTTTCCATCTCTGATTTAGTTTCAATAGATGATAGATCTTGTACTTTCACCTTGGACTCCCAGCTATCTGCAACTTTCTCAAACAAACCAAAAACACGACAAGCAATATAAATCGATAAGAGAAGATAAAAGAGACCGTAAAAACTTATACGAGTGATGAAAGAGTATACTATACCTATCTCAACAAGGGAAGATAAAATGAGCAAAAGAGAAAAGACTTTCTGAAGTTTATCACTTGTACTTGTGATCATAACATTAATCAGAAGTAAAAACATTAACTCCATTACACTGTATCGAAGTGTAAAAGCGTAAATATCACTCGTTCTATCCATACCAATCAATATAAATAGTGGAGAAATATTTGTAGAGGCAACAAATAGTACTAAATAAGCTATCGATGATTTCCAACCATCTTTACTTTTCCAATTGTTTAAAAGCTCCCTCATTTCTACATTCTTTATAAGCAACCAAATCCATATTAAACAAATGATATTTAGCACAAAGGAAATGTTCAGCAGATTTGTTGGGGAAAAAGGTGGTAAAAAAAACATCAGTAGTTGAGTAATTGAGAGGAGAAGAACAGCTATCAATCCTTCAACATTTAAACGTTGCTTCATGATTCTCCAAATTAACCAGCAAATAATCATTCCATTCCATATAGAAAAAATACTAGAGGCAGTGAACAGTGGTATATCTCCATTTAAATTTTGGGCATTATAGCTCTCTACTAGACTACTACCATAAGAAACAAGATAAAGAATTGCTTCAAGAATTAGCAGTATACCATACCATTTTTTTCTAGACATAGATTCTCCTCCACTTTCTAAGAAAAGTATGTAACGATTCATTTATTTAAATTATAACACAATTTGTAACCGTTTTCCTATTGCGTTATCAGTACTAAATAAATAAATAAAAAAGATAGGATTTATCACCCTACCTCCTATCATCAGTCTCCATTTTTTAACAATACAGTTCCAATCAATACCAGCACTCCTACCACAAACGGTGGTATATGATTAATCACCCAATCCGGATCACCCGCAGCAATAAATGAAAAAACATAAATAGCTACTGCCATATAAAGAGTTGCTTTATTGGCATTCACTATTCCATTCCAAAGCAGGATGGTTGCTATCACAAAGCTAATCATATGGATTCCCAAAAAGTACAAAAAGCCACCAGCCCACGCTCCCATTGAAAAGAGACCTAATAAAAGTAAAACGATATAAACAATGGCCAAGAACAAAGCAATAGAAAGGATTACAGAATTTCCAATTCTCTTCTCTGGCTTCATTTCATTGTTCGGAAAAAGACTTTCATCTGAAGCATATGCTTCATTTTCTTTATCTACTTCAGGATTTTTTTGTTGATCTGTCATAACTTTCTCCAAACATTTTTAGTTATTCTTTCAAATAATAGCGCTTAAAAATAGAGCGGAAGAACTGATTTAACTAGGGCTTTAATCGACCCGAATATTTTTTATTGAGTAGAGTTGACCATATCCATTTTTTAATTAAGAGCTTTTCACTTCTTTAACCAGGAGTGTTCCGATTAAATCCAAAATACCTAAACATAAGGGAGCAATTCGAAATATTTCCCAGTCCGGATCAAAAGCCAAGATGATAGACAGCAGATAGAGTCCAATACTCGCATAGAGAAGGCTTTTATTCCCCTTCTTCATCCCTAGTCGAATTAGAAAGGCTCCAATCGCAAGACTTAATAAGTTTGGACCAAGGAAAATCAAAACGACAAATCCCCAACCATCACCCCAAGGTGCAAAGAAAAAGACAAACAATACAAGATAGATAATGGATAGGTAAAAGGTTACTGAAAGAAGAATAGAATGTAAGCTATTTTCTTTTGGAGGATTCTGAACAGATACAGAATTGGGATAATCTTCACTGATCTTACTATGTTCTTTATTTTCCTCAAGATGTTTCTCTTGGTTTGTCATCACTTTCTCCTACCTTTCTTATATTTTTATGTTTTTCCGTTAACACCATTATACTTGATTCCATTATTCTTTTCATGATAGCCATCTATTCAATGCTATCTCTTAAACATTAATTTGGACAGGTTTTCAATTAGATTGCTAATATATCATGAAATAGTTGGGAAGCCTTCCCTAAATAAAATCAGCCTCAGCAATAGCTCGTTTCACTTCTTCAATTGGTAAATTGACCAGTTCTACTTCTTTTTCACGGTAAAGATACTCGGCATATTCATCAATGCGGTACTGATGGATATACACCACCCGCTTGCAACCGACTTGAAGCAACTGCTTGGTACAATTGAGACAAGGAAAATGCGTCACATAAGCTGTAAAGCCTTTAGGAATTCCACGTTCAGCTCCTTGCAAAATAGCATTGACTTCCGCATGAATCGTCCGGACACAGTGTCCCTCGACCATGAGGCAGCCATCCTCTAAACAGTGATCTGTCCCAGAAACAGACCCATTATACCCGGTTGCAATGACCTTATTATCCTTAACTAGAACAGCACCTACTTTCGCTCTATTACATGTCGCTCGATTCGAAATCAGTAAGGCCTGTGCTGCAAAATATTCATCCCATGCTAGTCGATTGTGTGTCACCTTTATATCCTCCATCTCTCCTCATATCGGTTACGATTATTTTCATTATAGCATGAAATCAACAAGAAAAAAAGGGAGTGGGAAAGAACTCTGACTAGTAAAAAAGAGTTCGTTTTCCCACCCCCGCACAGTTGATTAGGTCATCTTTAGAGCTTAAAAAGCGAATAAAGATACCAATCAACCACTGCGTCATACAGTTATTTCTATCATACATCAAAGGCTGGACAACTTTTGCCCAGCCTATTGTAAATATTATTTACCAAGTTTTGCTTTAGCTGCATCTGCAAGAGCTGTGAAAGCCGCTGCATCGTTAACAGCCAAGTCAGCAAGCATTTTACGGTTAACTTCGATCTCAGCCAATTTCAAACCATGCATCAATTGTGAGTATGAAAGTCCGTTCAAACGAGCTGCCGCATTGATACGTGTGATCCACAATTTACGGAAGTCACGTTTCTTTTGACGACGGTCACGGTATGCATAGTAGTAAGAGTTCATTACTTGTTCTTTTGCAGTACGGAACAAGATATGTTTAGCTCCATAGTAACCTTTAGCTAATTTAAGAATACGTTTACGACGTTTGCGTGATACAACGCCACCTTTAACACGTGCCATTTATATTTCCTCCAATATTTCCTAGAATTCTTTACTTACGAATACGCAATTATTTCAAGCGAGTAAGCATTGCTTTGATACGTTTGAAATCTCCTGCATGCACCATAGATGCTTTACGAAGATGACGACGTTGTTTCTTAGTTTTTCCGTGGAAACGGTGAGAAGTGTAAGCACGGAAACGTTTAAGTCCACCAGAACCTGTACGTTTGAAACGTTTAGCTGATGCGCGGTGTGTTTTTTGTTTTGGCATGATATTTTCTCCTTTTTTTAACTTTCTGACAGATTATTTCTTGTCAGTTGCTGGCGCCAATTGCATGAACATTTGACGTCCATCCATCTTAGCTCGTTGTTCGATGATCGCCACATCTTGTGTCGCTTCAGCGAAGTCGGCTAAAACTTTAGCACCAATCTCTTTGTGGGTAATCATACGACCCTTAAAGCGAATGGATACCTTCACTTTATTTCCTTTTTCAAGGAATTTGCGAGCATTGCGAAGTTTTGTATCGAAATCACCCTTGTCAATCACTGGGCTCAAACGAACTTCTTTCACGGTCACAACGCTTTGTTTTTTGCGTTGTTCTTTTTGCTTCTTCTGGTACTCAAATTTGAACTTACCGTAGTCCATAATTTTCGCAACAGGAGGTTTAGCTTGAGGTTGAATGAGAACCAAGTCAACATTAGCATCGTCCGCAAGTGCTTGCGCTTCGCTAAGTGGTTTGATACCCAATTGCTCACCTTCAAGACCGATTAAGCGAACTTCACGTACACGAATTTCATCATTGATGAATAAGTCTTGCTTTGCTATGGTTTTCACCTCTTTTTTATTATTCGAGAAAAACAAAGAACGGACCTGCAAAACAGGCCCGAACTACATGATGTATTTCATTACTGAAACTTGATCCGTAGGGGCCAGGCAACTTGCGTCACAAGGCGAGAAGTTCTCACTTCTGCTTTTCTCAACTTTTATATGATATCAAGTTTTTTATTCTTTGTCAAGAAGTTTTTTTGCTTTTTCTTCAATAAATGCAACAACGTCTGCAATTCCAACACCCGTTGTGTCAAAATGAATGGCATCAGCTGCAGGTTTCAAAGGAGAAACGGCACGGTGGCTGTCCTTATAGTCCCGCTCAGCGATTTCTTTTTTCAACAATTCAAGATCCGCTGTGATGCCCTTTTCAACATTTTCCTTATAACGACGTTCTGCCCGCTCCTCAACAGAAGCGACCAAAAAGATCTTCAACTCTGCATGTGGAAGGACGACTGTCCCAATATCGCGTCCATCCATAACGATGCCCCCCTCTGCTGCAATTTCTTGCTGTAGAGTGACAAGTTTTTCACGGATCGGCGCAAGCGCTGCAACCCATGAAACATTGTTGGTCACTTGGTTATCGCGAATCGGGTGAGTAATATCCACGTCCGCTACAAAGACAAGCTGCTCTCCTTCTTCCGAACGACCGAAACTAATTGGATACTGATCTAAAAGGGCTAAGAGGTCATCAACCTGCTCAGCTGTCAGATTATTTTGCAAAGCTAGGTAAGTCGCTGCACGGTACATAGCTCCTGTGTCTAGATACGTATAGCCTAGATCCTTGGCAATGATCTTTGCAACTGTAGATTTTCCACTAGAAGCCGGTCCATCAATGGCAATTTGAATTTGTTTCATGCTGTCCTCAACTCCTACTGAATCTTAACGACATCACCAGGATTCGCATACCATGATCCTGTAGACATGTGAGATGGATTTAACTGTTCCAATTGGGCAATGGAAATACCAGCACGCGCAGCAATTGCTGCTTCCCCTTCACCTGCTTGAACAGTGATCGTACCTTCTTCAGAGTTCTCATCTTTTGAACTATCGTCTTTAGCCGCTTGGTCAGTTTGTGCTGCAGGGGCTGATGATTTCTGTTCAACCTTAGTCTCTCCATTGTAGAAACCAGACATTTGTTTTGATTTATTGCTGCCACCTGTTGAAAGGAAAATCAACAAGCAGACCATCGCCACTACTACTACAAAGAAAATAATGGCTAAAATCGTCAATAGACGATCTGCCTTGATTCCGTTTAACTTACTCGTTCTTTTCAATGTTTCTTCTCCATCATCGTAAATATCTTCTTCCCATGGTTCTTTTGCCATGACTTCCTCCTTGTTTTTTCTCGTAAAAATCATTACAATAGAAGTATGAAAGTTACGTTAATTCCAGATCGTTGCATCGCTTGCGGTCTCTGTCAGACCTATTCTGAATTATTTGATTACCATGACAATGGCATCGTTAAATTTGCTGCTGAAGAGGACGACCTCCTTGAAAAGGAAGTTCCTGTCACAAACGATGTTCTCGAGGCTATTAAAGAATGCCCCACTCGTGCTCTCTTAAAAGATTAAGAGGGCTTTTTATTTGTTTGCATAATACATCTCGTAGTAATCCACATGGATGAAATTGTCCGTCAGGATTACTTCTCCCTTAAAATAAGGATTTAAAGCAAGTGCATTGATAAAGTATTTTTTCGGCCATTTACGCATACAGAATGTTCGACTGCGCGATCCATCATTAAATATGAGCTTGATCGATTTCTTATTAACTTCGACCTTTTCGATCGAGTCAATCTGCACCTTGATTGGAGTAAAAGGATTGGCTGTAATAATCCGTAAGATCCCATCCTCATAGATCGTGAAGTAACGATGGACCCCAATTGCGAGCAAGGCCATAAATAAAAAGAACGAAAACAAAACTAGCGTTGGCACACTAGAGCTCTCATACATCAAGGCCAGTCCAATAAAGACCGGAATCACTGCAATGGACCAATAAGTCACAAGAATAGATAAGTCCGGTTGCCAATGATAATGGACCTTTCCAAATATCTTAATCATGAGCGTACCCCCATCTAATAGTTTAGCATAAAAAACAAAAAAAAGGGAGCCAGACAGCCAAAATCACAAAGATTTTTACCTGCTAGCACTCCTTTTAATTGGATTTGTTGGTTGGGACTTTAAAGAAGTCTTTAGAAAGGTAACCTTTCCCACTAATCAGGTCGTATTCAACCATTTTCAAATCCTCTGCAATTTCTTGCGCTTCCCCTTCTAAGGCCTTTTTATCGACACTTGCTTTTTTCAGCACTTCCGTCAACAAAGCATAGTAAGGCGAAACTTTTGAATTGGTCTGTTCAAAGACCATAGCAGAGAAATCACTTGAATTGACCAAAGGATAGTTCAATTTCGGTGCATCAAAATTACTCCAAATGAAGTAGTCTGTCTGATACTGACTCTCTGGATTATTCTTAAAAGCGGACTCTGGATAAAGTCCTGGCAAGTGATCTCCATAGAATACCACTGTAATCTTCTTATCTATTTTAGAAAGACTTTCTAGGAAGGATTGGGTGGCGGTGTCGGTAAAGGTTAAAAGACGTGAATAATTCGTTAACTTGGTATTTTCATCATCTGAAAAACCGTTGCCTGTTGCTGTTAAGTCTGAAGGTTCTCCTGCTATAAATGGGGAGTGATTTTGAATCGTAATGACAGAAAAGAATTGATTCTTTTTAGCATCCATCTCTTTTAATACTGCCTTATACGTAGATTCATCGCTTATATGTACTTCTTGATAACCTAAATCATAATTCTTTTTATCATCAATGCTTATAAATTTATTGAATTTCAATCTATTGTAAATCACATTTCTAGAATAATTAATTGGAGATTCGAAATGAATAACTTCTTTATTATTAAATGAATCACTAACTGAAATTAGTCTTCTCATTTTAGGAGCAACCTCTGAGTATAATACAGAAACTGTCGGATTAATATTATAAAAAGGTAACCCTGTCAATGTTTGAAACTCCATATTTGCGGTTCCACCACCATAACCATCTGATTGCATTAATCCACTTGTAACTTTTGTCTTAATTTCTTGAATTTTTGGTATAGGATTTCTAGATAAATTTACCCCTTCAATTCTTGATGGGTCAGCAAAACTCTCACTTAAAACATAAACAATTGTTTGATTATCAATTAACTCATTTCTATTTTTATTGATTTCGAAAGCTACTTGATCATATTTCTTCTCAATTTCTTTGATTTTTTCTTTACTATATCCCTTCGGTTCTATAATTGGATCTGTTGTGATTTGATTTAACCAAACATAGGACAACGATCGATATCTAGCATTTATGGAATTTCCTAACCATTTTGTATCTTGGAAATTATTTAACAAAGTAATAATCGGAACGTCATCAATAATTTTACCATTATCTTTTCTTTTGAAAATAGAATAAACATTAATGGACAATAAGATCATAAGTCCTAATAAAACAAATCTTAAGATCGTTGCACGAATAATTCTACCTGGATAAATATATCTCCGTCCTATTATATAGATAAACGTAAAAATGACTAAGGAAATACTCACAGTCATTAAAACCGAAGCATCTACAAAACTAAATAAAACAGAAGGTTGAAATACCCAGACCAAATCACTTGGCAAAATTGGTTCCGCACGCATACTAAATTTTATAGCATTAGCAACAATAAACAGAACCCCACCAAATAAAATCAATATTGTCGTAAATAAATATCTATTAAAGATAATATATAGAAAAATAAACAGATAAGATAAACACAATATCTGAAATATTACACCTCCAGGAAATATTGAGTATCCAACCAAAGGTTCCCCATGGCCTAGACCCAATTGAATTCCTGTATTAAATAATATTGCAAGACTAATACTTGTAAATGCAGCTAGCGAAAAACTAGACCTATTTTTTACTACATCAACTTGTCCTTTTACAAAAAGCAAGCCAACTAAAGTCAGGAAAAAACTTAAGAGTAGCAAATGAAATTCTAAAATCCAAAATTGGCTCAAGGAGTACTTTCCTGCTCCTAATTTCTCAAAATTTCCAGATACATACCATGATGTACGATACAAAAAAGAAAGAATTTTAGAATCAGTAAAAATGAACGAACAAACTACGCTAGAATGCAAGACATATTCGAACATTTTCCCAATAGGTTCTAATTTTTTTCTATTCGCTTTATTATCATATGATTTTTTGATCTGACCCAAAACATAAGAAATCACTAACAATGACAAAATAAATACTAGAGAATTAAATTGCCAAAAATTGTTTTTTTCAAAATGATCAATCTTATAACTAGGATTATTAATATTAAGCGAAACATCAATCGAGTATGATAGTATTAAATAGATTACGTATGAAACTAAAATTTTAAGGAAAAAAATCCATTTTAAAGCGTATTGTGAAATTAGTAAAACTAGAATTAAGAAGGCAATTCCAAACCAAATTCCAAACTGATTAACTAAGAATAATACAGATCCTGTTGATTTGATCTCTTTAGAAATCAAATTTTGTGTTAAGAAAGTATTGCTTATAAAAAATAAAAGAAAGAGAGCTATACAGTACTTTTGTGTTCTTGTTATTTTATTATAAATTTTAAAAAGAAAATCTCTTAAATCTAATTTCCTCTTTCTCTTCATTTTTTATCCTTCCTATAAATTTTTTATCCCTGCAATTGAGTGTATATTCCGATACTAATTGTTAAAATATTTAAATACACTAACATATATTGCAAACTACATTCAAAATTCGAATCTTCATTTTGAATGGTCATATCTAAAAAACCAAATAATTTTCTAAACCATGATCCACAAAAAAGTGGCAAAAACATCAGAATAAAATAATAATAACGACCTTGTACACCACCTACAGTAATATCACCTTTGTGGTATACCCTAGGATCTCCTGAAATAGCAATTACTATTAATGAGGCAATACCTGCAAGTAAAAGAAGACAGTAATATTTAAAAAATGTTGGCATTTCAATTTTATTTTTTAATGCAATGACAAACATAGCAAAAAAGAAAGTAACTATCGAAATTGCAATTAAAAACGGAGACGATTCTGAAACATATTTCAATGGTTCAGAAACAAAATCATGAATAATACCGTATGGCGCTAAAAGTAAAGTTCTAATTAATGGTAATGGATGTGTTACAAAATATAATAGTCCTGGTCCTTTGCCTGACAAAGCATTGTCTGAAGCAAACAATTTAATGATTCCAACGTATGTAAAGGAAATGAATAAATTTAAACCAAACAGGATTGAACTGAATTTTCTTACTGATTTATCCTGATAATACTTATTTGGCAATATTGAAAATAGACTTCCAATTAATACAAACGGAAATTTTGCAAATGAAAATAGTAATGTAGAGCATTGAAATACAAAAGCATATTTTCTATCAATTTTACGTTCACCTGATAGAATATTTGTCAATATAGCAAGACTAATTAAAGTTGCTCCAAAATATAAATAATCATAATGATAACCTGCTATAATGTACAATACTGCAGGGAATGTAGAAAATAAATATATCGCTTCTCTATAAACTTTGCTGATTTTTAATGCAATAAATACTAGAATGGCATATGCTATGACTTCGAAGATTCTTCCCAAATAATAGGAAACAAACACTTTTTTAGAGATTAATCTACCTATATTCCATCCAATTGCACTAGGAATAAAGGCTGGATTATCAAATCCAACTCTTACTCCTTTAATTTTACTTTCCTTATGCTCAACATTGAACCAATAATTTTTATCTTTTTTACTAGGATTTCTTAGTGCATCATATTTAAAAACTGAATTATAATCTTCCAATTTCTCATTAGAATATTTAAAAATAGGACTATCCGAAATACTGATTACGTTTGGTAAATGAGACTCTTCATCTAATCCATATTGGACTGGTTTCACTACTGAAATTACACTACCGAAAATAATTATCAGAAAAAAAGCATTAATTGGCAATTTCTTTTTATCTTTTGGATCAAAAAGAATAAAATAAATTACAATACTAATAATTAATAGTATAATTTTGAGATTGATAGTAAACTGAAATAAACTGGCCAAAAACACTCTTGAAAATAATACTAAAAATATAGCGATTAAAATATTTCTAATTTTAGTCTTATCAATAACTCCCATATAATTTACTCTACTTTCTTTTTATCATTCTTTTTAGTATATATTTCACAGCTCTTGCAGGACCAATTACGATATACTTCAAGGCTCCTTTTATCCCCCCAATTTGATTAAAGTCCACAAAGGTATGGGGTTGAAGATCTTCACGATTGTTCAATTGCTTATTATCAATAAATGGTGTCAGAACATGTGGGTTTTGAGAGATCCTAAAGTCATACTTTTGATCCCAAGCAATGTAGATCAACAAACGTTCGATCGCATGCAATATCGAATTTTGAGGAAGAGGTTCTGCTGGAACATCTGCTGCTGTCAAATTCAAATCAAAGAGTGGTTTCAAAGCATCATATTTAAACCAAACAAAGGTCCCATAACTCATAACAAAAGTATTGAGATTTTTGAAATCAATTGTCTTGGTAGCTCCCATCCGTTCCCAGAGCTTATTCATCTCTGGTGAAATAAGAGCCTCATTCCAAGCAACCACTATTCGATTGTAACGGAAGAAAGTTGGAATATCTGCGATAGTGATTCCGACTTTTGGATTGGCTTCCATATTGGCTAGGATTTGATCAGCCGGTTTGACCAGCATCTCGATCAATTCTTTGCGCCAAGATTCACCTGCCCAGAAATCTGCTTCTTTGGATTTCTTGGTATGGAAATGGCCTACATAGTCATAACGAGAGAGTTGCTCTTTTAAGAGCAACATTGGCAACACATCTCGTCCAATATTTCCAGTCACCACAACCGTCGCATCTTGTGCTCGATTAGAAAGGATTTGTTCAATAGCCTGCTTCTTCTCTTCTACATCTGTCGTAATCCATAAGTCATAAGCGAAATGAAAAGCTTGGAAAGCATCTAGAAATTCTTCCAAGAGGTCCACATAAAAGACATGAAGATGAACCGCAACTTTTTTACCGAACTCTCCAGCTAATTCCTGGTTTTTCAAGTACTTACGAGACAAGAGATAAGGATAGTCCGGACGATCAATCATAGACATGTGGTTGAGGATCAAGTCTAATGGATAGTTCGATACACGCTCCAACTCGTCAAAAATATAAGGCATAATTCCTTCATTATTTGCAATGGTTTTGACTTTGATGAAAGGAACCTTATGATTGAGAATCGCTGTAGGATTATAGTAAGAAAAGTCTGGATAGAGCATTCCTATGGTGTCTTCATGAATGGTATCAAAGACCGTCTTATAGTGAAAACCATCATCCAAGAAGTTCGTTGTGACCTTGGTCTCGTAGTTATCGATCACATCCTGAACATTGGTAAAGTCTTGAACTCCCTGCCAAAATTCATGGAAAGTACTTGATTCAATAACCTGTTTTTTAAAGCTGAGATAATAACTCTGAATATGCTCGTTAAAATCCTTGTCTTTCCGGTAATTGGTCATTCCCCAGAAATCAACCTCATCATCATTCTCAAATTTTTGGTAGATTGGTTCTAGATCCCAAAGAGGTCCAAAGCAGGTATCATTCATGAGGGTAACCGAATCAAAATGAGCCAGTTGGTCAAAGCCAACTGTCTTCATTCCATCCCGCCAAGCCGCAAAGTCAAAGCCACTATTTTGGCGCTCTAGAATATCGTCTACCAGATGCTGTGCTACTAAATTAGACTTCACATCTTCTGGTAGTTGACTATTGGAGATAAAGACCACCCGTGAATACAAGGGACGAATGTTTTCTAATTGGTAAAGTACATGTCCACTAATAAAATTAAACTTATTATAGTGAACATATAAAAGTAAACGTTGCATATTATTTCCTTATTCTAAAGAATTTCAAGATCTTTGTTGGAATGGTCCAACGGCGAGAATGGATGACTGTATTATATGCTTCTTTCGTAGCTTGTAACTCTGCCTCAAGATTTTTCAAACTATTTTGACAATCTAACATTTCGGCAGCAAAAACTTTTCCAATATAATCCGGTGCAGAGGGATTATCTATAGAAATCATTTTATAGCTCAGTTGATACACACCTTCTTCTTCAACTTCATAAATCAATTGAGGATCTGGTTCACTAAAAAGAAACAAATTATCTGTAACGATACCATTACTATAAACTGGCGAGCAAACCTTTCCGTTAGAATCTCTCAATTCAACATCAGAGTAATAACTTGGACTTTCAGACAGATCAACTCGGATAACAGAAGTTCCCTTCGGAATTTCGATTGCCAGACTATCTTCTTTTTGAAGAAGTTTGGTCATGGTACGATCTTCCGAATAAGTATTTTCTTCGTCACCAAAATAAATTGTAACAGACTCCATTCCGATGTGTGAAAGAGAATCCATTGGTTTGGAAAGACGAATCTCATAAGTATTATTACGATCTAAAAGGATCTTCGTCATCTCTTTATAATCGGCATTTGGATATTTATCAAGATACTCAAGTTGTGTTTTCAACAACTTATGAAATCGGCGTTCTAGTTTTCTGAAATCAGTTGGACGAGAATCCGATCCTTGATTAATGGTATAAGCAACTGTCGCTTCATCCAGATAGGCTAAAGAAGTCCGTTGAAAGAGTTCCAATTGAAGGTTGAAAGTATCATCTGATGTTGTTAAGTCTAACTCTTGATTGACTTCTAACATCAGATCTCTATCAACTAGCCATGTAGAGGCCATGGTAAACCCTCTTGTTGCAAGCATCTTTTCATAGGTATCTGCTAATGGAATCGTATGTTTGGCAAAGCCGGCCTTAGAAACGAGGGTTCCTTGTTCATCATAAATATCAAAATCTGTATTGGACCATTTGCAATCAGGTTCACTTTCTAATAAATCAACCTGTTTCTGAAGTTTTAAAGGGTCTAACCAAAAATCATCTCCATCACAGCGGGCAATATACTTTCCACGTGCTTCTTTACAGATAGAGACCCAGGTTTTAGAAATTCCCTGATTCTCATCCTGATAAAAGGCACGAATCAGATCAGGGTAGTTGGCTTGATAATCATGAATGATAGAACGAGATCCATCGCTTGAAGCATCATCCACTAAGATAATCTCATAATCAAACTCTGTTTGTTGGGCTAAGAAGCTATCAATCGTCTTCTTTAGCCAGGGGTCTTTATTAAAAACCGTACAAATAATCGAAACAAAAGGCGTCGTTTCCATATTTCCCTCAGTCTAGTCAGTCATTGACCATGTTCCATTGCGTTGGATTAAGCCACTTGCCGAATCCATTGCTGATTTATCATCCAAAGCAATATCATCTCGATTGATAAAGATCAGTGGAGTCTGGGTGGCATCTGAAAAGGCCAACATCTGCCCTTCCTCATCCCTTACTGTCACTTCCAATTTCATTTTTAAGTCATTTACAGTTGGCAGTGAACAAGTATAATGAACTGTTTTATGTCCAGCTCCACTCATCAGTTGATTCATAGAATTATCATTGTAGATCCAAATGTTCCGATCAATATCCGTTAAAGACAGAGCGATATAGGTCCTGATATCTTCACGAACATCAAAATCAATCTGGAACTGAATAGGATCTTGAGGACGTAATTTGTTTGAGCTTAACAACTGAAGCTGAAAATTTTCTACCAAGACTTTTTCTTCCTGGTTGGAATTGCCTGCTCCATTAGCTTCTCCTCCCTGTTGCAAAGGAGCTGTATTATCAAAACTGTACTGATTGGCAACATTTTCTGGACTCCCTAAAGCCTTCACCAATCCATTTTCAATCAAAACAGCCTTGTTACAATATTTCTTGACGGCTCCCATATCATGGGTAACGAGGATCGTGGTTTTCCCTGATTTCTTGCGTTCTTGGAAGTAATCGTTACACTTGCGCTGGAAGGCTTCATCTCCTACTGCGAGGACCTCGTCCAAAATCAAGATATCCCCTTGGGCCTTAATGGCAACCGAAAAGGCCAGACGAACCTGCATGCCTGATGAGTAGTTCTTAAGCTTTTGGTTCATGAATTCATGCAACTCGGCAAAGTCTACGATATCATCATACATGGCATCAATTTCAGCTGTTGAGAAGCCTAGCATAGCCCCGTTCATATAGACATTTTCTCGACCTGTCAGTTCTGGGTTAAAGCCCACTCCAAGCTCGATAAAAGACACCAGTTTCCCATCAATAGTGACGGTACCTTTTTCTGGCACATAGATTTCAGAAATAATTTTCAAGAGAGTCGATTTTCCAGAACCATTTCTTCCGAGGATCCCGAAAAAGTCTCCTTTTTCTACTTCAAAAGAAATATCCTTAAGCACATGTTGTTCTTTGTATCCTTTGATTCCTTTGAAGCGATTGACCAGGGCAGTTCGAAGACTATTGGTTGCCTCTGTTGGCAACTTAAAGTACTTGCTGACATGGTCTACTTTTACTACAATTTGTTTATCTGTCATTAGAGAATCTCCGCAAATTTCTTAGCATGTTTGTTAAAGTAAGCAAAGCCAGCAACAAAAATAAGAATTGGTAAAACATAAGGAATCAAAACCAAGAACTTATTTTCCACCAAAAGCCAGACAGGGGTATTGGCCTTATCAATCAAGAAATAACGCATATCTTGAATAATTTGAGCCAAAGGATTCATCATGACCAACTTAGCAGCCCATGGATTGCGGTCTGCAATAAAGGTAATCGGATAGATAATTGGCGTCGCATACAGGCCGGCTTGCAGGAGTACTTCCCAGACTTGACCTAGGTCACGGAAACGAACAAAAAATGTCGCTAAGATCAATGCACATCCTGTCGCCATCAAGAACAACTCAAAGAATAGCGGAATCACCATCAAAGCTGTCCAAGAGAATGTCACCCCATTAAAGAATGAAAAAATTAAGACAACAACCAGGTTAATGACAAAGTTGATGGCTGCTCCTGAAATCGCAGACAAGACGATGATATGTTTGGAGAAATTCAACTTCCGCAATAGGTCGCCTCGACTAACGATCGACACCATCCCCATAGATGTGGCTTCTGAGAAGAAGCCCCAGATTACATTGGCCAACAAGAGGGCAACTGGGAAATGGGGCACATCTCCACCCAAGCGTAAGAATCGGATGAAGACAATATACATGATCGTAAAGGTCATCAGGGGCTTTAAAATCGACCAAAGATAACCGATTGCTGATCCTTGGTAACGTAATTTAAAGTCTGTTTTGATTAATTCTCTTAATAAAATTCGATTTTTCTGACTAAAAACGTCAAACATTATTTTTTACCTCGATATGCAAACTTTGTCAGAATCAAGCTGGTAAACACAACCGTATGAAAAGCCCGGTTCTTCCGGTAACCGTACTGACGAATCCGTCTCAAACGTTCTTTTAGTGAAACATCCATAATGGTGACAAAGTTTTCAATGATTTCTTTAGTTTGGGAACTGACAGGCAGATCCAATAGATTTTTTGCTTGTTCTTGACTGGACTCAATGAGATTCCAATATTTAGCAAAAAGAATATGAGGGCGAACCCAATTTTTAACCCGTTTTCTAAGGGTACGAGCCCCCAGAACATTGCTACTGTGCTGACGGTACAATTCTGTTGGCCGATCGATATAGATGAGCTTCCCAAATGCAGTTGCCAACAAGGCCAAATACCAATCATGCATAAGAAGTGCATGTTTTTCTTGACCCGTCCATAAGTCAGCCAGCGCGTGGTTAATCATGGCTACACCGCCAGTTACCGTATTTTCCGTCAACTCTTGAATCAATTCTGTATTGGCATGATCAGACTGGGTGCGAATCATACTCTCATGCTGAACATTCAAGTTTTCATCGACTACTTTTAAATCGGTGTAGACCAGCAAAGGCATTTCTTGAGGATGCTTCTCGGCTTCTGCTACTTGAAGAGCAATTTTTTCAGGAAGCCAGACATCATCTTGGTCACTGAAGCAATAAAGATCTGCTTTCTCGTATTTCAGAAGCGCATGGAAGCTCCTGATAACACCGAGATTTTCGATAGCTCCTTGATTGATAAAACGAATGCGCTCATCCTGGGCCACCAACTCTTGAATAATCTTCACCGTACCATCTGTCGACCCATCATCTCGGATCAAGAGTTGCCAGTCTTGATAAGTCTGGTCTTGGATACTTTTGACCTGCTCTTTTAGATACTGTTCACCATTATAGGTGGACAACAAGATATTTACTTTCATGATAAGAATAATTCCTCGTACTCACCTACAATTTTTTCCCAGGTAAAGTTTTGCTTCATATTGGCCTTGGCACGTTGACCCCATTCAGATACATCTTCTAAAGGATCGACCTGATCAATCAAATGCGCCAAATTTCCAGTTTCTTTAGTCCAATAGTGAGCTGTGTCCTTTGCAACCGTTTGGTTAAAGGAGACTCCTAAAACTAAATTCAGATCCGTGTGAGCAAGAGCCTCTAAGAGACCCGGATTGGTTCCGCCCACTTCATGACCATGGATATAGGCAAAGGCTTCTTTACGGATATACTTCAACAGGTCTTGGTCATAGACCGTTCCTACAAACTTGACGCGTGGATCCTGATCAAATCCAGTACAATCTCGGAGCTCCTCAAAATAAGGATTGCCTTCCTGGTTACAAATGATCACCAAATCCCTTTTGGTGGAAGAGGCCATAAATTCACGAATGGCGGTCTCGTAATTATTTTCTGGGACAAAACGGCCCAAAATTAGGTAATAGTTTTTCTCCTGAGTCTGCCACTTGTGATAGAATTCTCGGACCTTATTATCCTGACTACTTAGGCTGGTTGGAGACAAGTCCGTCCCATAGGCAATATAGGTCGTCTTGGACCAAGGATAGGCTTCCTTGATATAAGACTCAATACCCGGGTTGTCAGAAATCACCAAGTCAGCATGGCGCGTCATGATCTTTTCAGAATACTTGAGATAGGCTTGGATCGGCTTGGCCCACTTGGCCCGCTTCCACTCCAGTCCATCTGGATTGATATAAAATCGTCCGCCTATCTTATGGATCTTGCGCGCAAAAGGCGCCACAAAGGCTCCGATTGTATTGCCCAAGACGTAAAAAATCGGCTGTTCAATTCCTTGTTTCTTAATAAGCTTCAAGGCATAGTTGATGGCCATCATATCATAGGCGATGACACGCGCAGGCCCAAGCTTAGGGGCTTTAATGGTAAAACAATCGACACCCTTGTAGTCAAAATGTTGAAAAGCTTGATCATTAGAAAGGCAGGCAACATGGTACTGGATATCTGGAGACACTTGATACGAAACCAATTGGTCCACAAAAGTCTCAAAACCGCCATATTGAGCCGGAAGCCCACGACTTCCGATAATAAAAACATGTTGCATAGAGTTCCCTTTCAAATCATTTACAGTCTATTCAATTATACCATTTTCTAGGCTTTTTGCCTAATCCAAACAGAAAAGCGACCCTCAAGGGCCGCTTCAAATTTCTCTTATTTCACTTCTTGTTTATAAAATTCTTTCAAGGCATCTTGCCAAGTTGGAATAACGAATCCTGTAGCTTTCGCTTTTGCCAAACTCATTGTTGAGTTCAGTGGACGTTTCGCCTTAGCTGGGAATTGGCTGGAATCCACTGGCTTCACTTCTACATCAGTATCTTTGAGGATTTCAACTGCAAAGTCATACCAAGTTGTATCTTCTTCAGCATCATTTGATAGATGGTAATAACCATATTCTTTACGGTTTTCAGCCAAATAAGTCATAAACTCTGCGAGAGTACGGGTCCAGGTTGGACGCCCGTGTTGGTCATTAACGACTGTAAGTGTTTTGTGAGTCTTGGCAAGGTTTTGCATGGTGAAGACAAAGTTCTTACCGTAGTTCCCGAAGACCCAAGCTGTACGGATGATATAGAAGTTAGAAACATGTTTCTCAACCAATTCTTCCCCCATACGTTTGGTACGACCGTACTCTGTTTGAGGATCTGGTTGATCGTCTACTTCCCATTCTTGTCCCACTGGTTTTTTACCATCAAAAACATAGTCTGTTGAGATATAAACCAAGGTTGCACCGTGTTTTTCAGATGCCTTTGCTACATTTTCCGTACCAGTCACGTTGATGGCATAGTCCAACTCTTTTCCTTCATCTTCAGCAGCATCAACAGCTGTGTAAGCAGCACAGTGGTAGACCAAGGTTGGTTTTACTTCTGCGAATACTTCGTCTACTTTTTCTGCATTTGTGATATCCATTTCAGCCACATCAACGGCTACATATTCTTCATTTCGTTCGTCTAACAAATGGCGAAGTTCTGTTCCAAGTTGCCCATTTGCACCTGTAATTAAAATCATGTTACGTTCCTTTCGAATGCTTTTTCCCTATCATTATAGCAAAAAAAGCAGAAGTTTTCTGCTTTTTACTTACTTTTCTCTTTAATAACATAGATTGGACGCTTCTTGGTTTCCATGAAGATTTTACCGATATATTTTCCTAAAATCCCAATAGTTAGCAATTGGAAGCCTCCAAGGAAAAGAATCACTGTCATGAGGGATGGCCAACCTGAAGTAGGATCTCCAAAGACTAAGGTACGGATCACAATCAGAATCACCATGATAAAGGCCAAGATCCAAGATAAAAGTCCACCAATAAAGGCAATGTTTAATGGGGCATCCGAAAAATTGACAATCCCTTCAATCGAATACTTAAAGAGGGACCAAAAATTCCAAGACGTCTCTCCTGCTACGCGCTCTACATTTTTATATTCGAGGTATTCTGTCTCAAATCCTACCCAAGCAAAAATTCCTTTTGAGAAACGATTGTACTCCGATAACTCCATAATGGCATCGACCATGGGACGGCGCATCAAACGGAAATCACGCGCCCCGTCAACCATTTCCACTTGGCTAATATGATTGATCAATTTATAAAACATTCGCGCAAAGAAAGAGCGGATCGGTGGTTCCCCATCACGGGTTACGCGTCTCGTTCCGACACAGTCTAAATTCGGCTGTTCCTCCAACTTCTGCTTCATTTCGATCAATAACTCAGGAGGGTCCTGCAGATCTACATCCATGACGGTCACGTATTCACCACTAGCACGCTCAAGTCCAGCGTACAGCGCCGCCTCTTTCCCGAAATTTCGAGAAAAAGAAAGGTAGTGCACATTTGAATCTGTAACATGTAGCTTTTGAAGAACAGATAGCGTACCATCTGAAGAGCCATCATTTATAAAAATATATTCAAACTTTTCTCCCATCTTCATCCGAACACGTTCCATTTCTCGATAAAACAATGGAATCGATTCTTCTTCGTTAAAACATGGGACTACAACTGATATAACCATTCATTGCTCCTATTAACATCTGCTACTAACTTATCAGTAAACTGTATATCTTCTAACTACCCTTTACAATACAGTTTTGCAAACAGTTTTAATAAACCGAGCTTTTCAATCAAGTTCATTGTAAAGATAGCTAGTTTAACCATAAACCTCTCATCTCTAATTTCTCGATCAAAAACAGAAAGAGTGGACTTCATTCCATTTATCCTGATCCAATCATTAATTTCTTTATATTGACGTAAAAACTCTGCACTTGTAGAATGTCTCCCACCGTCCAATAACCAATAAAGAGTAAATTTTTTTATAAAAAATTTAATTAATTTAGTTTCAGAAAAATCTTTAGGGATAATCGCTGCAATTTTATCAAGTACATTCTTGATATCTAAATTTGGGTTAAATCCTTTATTTAATGTATTAGAGGCACTATTCTCATTATAAAACCAATTATATCCACAATATGGGATAGTTCTTATATTTTCAGATTTTGTATATACCGTTAAGCTGAATAACAAGTCCTCAGCCAGCGGAATATCTGGAAAAGAAAGTTCGTGATCTACTAAAAATTTTTTTCTATAGATGCGAGCACATGGTGAAATCGATCTATATTTCGACCATTTATCTTTACCCAATTGGATAGAAAATAGTTGTTTACCATCTTGGTTTACTCTCTGAAGACCACCAATAACTGCATCATCTATCCCACTTGATATTTCATCATAAAACACCTGCAAGTAATCTGGGTTTATATAATCATCACTATCGATAAACATGATGAATTCACCTTTTGCAAGCTTGATACCTTCATTTCTAGTATAGGCTGCACCTTTATTTTCTCGACTCAAAGTTCTAATATTTGGAGAAAATTGTTGGTATTCATTCAATATTTTAAACGAATTATCCTTTGAACCATCATCAATTGCAATAATTTCAAATGATTTAAAACTTTGATTCAAAACGGAATCTATACATCTTTTGAGATATAATTCTGCATTATATACTGGAATAATGACACTAATCTTAGGCGCTTCTTTCACAATCTTATCCTTTATATATTTTAATAGAACCCATAGTTTTTCAAATAATTAAGATATTCATACTTTTATATTGTTATCAAACCTCGAGCACGCAAACTTTAACCATTCGTATCCTGACTCTTTTTATAAAAACGATTTAAACATTTCGCTAATCCGTTTGGCCAAAAGAGTTTAAACATCATGTAATCTTCCTTTGTTCGAGTATTGTCACTAATGGTATTACTCGTTTCAGAGTCTTCATGAATACGATGGCACATTAATTTTTTTGGAACATATACAAATCTGCCATCAAATTTAGCCAAATGGTACCAGGCAAGCCAATCTAGACTAACTCTCCATTCCTCATCAAATCTAAAGCCCTTAACCAATTCTAAATTATAAGTTACAGCAGGGCAACAAATTGGATTTCCAAAAGCAAGAATCCGATTTCTCCACCACTTAGTTTTAGGGAATAATGAGATTGTTTTTAACATTAATGATTTGATTTTTAGATTTGAAGTCGGTTTAATGACCTCTCCGTTTTTTTCTTCAAAATAATCAGAATAAAGAATGATAGCATCTTGATGCTTCTTTATCCTCTCTTGAATTTCCATTAAATAGGTTGGCTCATAATAATCATCTTGATGGGCTATTGTAGCATATTGGGTAGTAACAAAAGATAAAGCATTATTCCAATCTTTTCCAATCCCGCCACCTACAGTTGTATTAAACGGAATGGCATATTTTTGGCAAATACTTTCGATAAATACACTTGGAGTAGAAGTATACAAAATGATATTACTTTTTACGGTTTGGCTTAATAACGAGTTTATACAATCCTCTAAAAAAGGACTATCCCCATAAGCACAGATTACAAATGTATGATCATTCCACTGATTCATATTTTTGAATCTCCTTCCTTCTCATAATTACAAAGACAATCCAACTAGCAATGGTGTAAAACAACATAACAATAACAAAACTAAGCCCTGCTCCAAACAAGCCAAACTCCCTCATCACTATAGGCGTAAGAATATTCGTCAATAACGCCATTGCGACATAAACATAGAGTAGATAGACTTGTTTCCTCAATATAATTAAAAAATCACCTATGACAGAAGCTATAGAATATAAAAAGCCGGAAAGCACTAAAATAGTAAGTAATAAACTATAATTTGATAAATCAATACCACTTATAATATTTAAAATAGGAACCCCTATCAAATAGGCTAGTATTGATACAACCAGTCCCAAAATCATAAGTAATAATAAAATCTTACGAATCATAGCATTAAATGTATAAAATCTTTTTTCTGACCATTGTTTTGCCAAATCGGTTATTAACGGTCTCAGTGCTAATACAAATAAACTCATAAAGAAAACAGGCATGAATAGAATACTGAAATCCCTTTGAGCACCTTCACGTAATACGCCCTCTACTAGCAATTTATCAATCACTTGTTTTGGATAATTCAATACATATACCAATAAAAAGCCGTTGACAAACAATGGAAGGCAAGTTTTCATGATGCTAATTGATTGCTTAAATGTAGCAGATGAAATCTGATTAAAAGGTATCGTTCTTATTTGTTTGGATTGGATGTAATCACCCCCAAAAACAAAAAGAACATTAAAAAAACATAAACAAATTAAAGAAAAAATTAAAGAATTTGAAAGTAACAAACTAATTAGGAGAATGATTGTGCTTAAACTATAACGAAGCACCATTAATTTCCCTGCAATATCTAAACGTTCATGTTGTTGAAATAATCCTTGGAATAAATCAGAAAAAGCATCACATGAACGATAAATAACTGTTAGAATGATAATTAAAAATAAATCCCCTTTTCCAACATTATTTCCACTAAAAAATAAATACGGAAATAGTGAAACTAACATTAAACAAACTGTAATAACCCTAGTTAGCCAATATTCCAAATACGAGTACGTTTCTTTCAAATCAGTCGCCTGATAATTTCTAACTTGAAAAATACCAATTACAACCCATAGGTTTCCAATTGCATAAGCCAAACTAAAATTATCAGCATCACTTGCGGAAGTATAACGAGAGACAATAATCAAATACAATATTGAGACTGCAGCTGCTGCTATATTTCCTGCAAAATTCCAAAAATAAATACTCCTATTTACTTTATTGTTCATTTTCATTCTCACTTCTTAATAAAGCAATCGTTTGTGACAATTTCTTAATCTGTACTGATTGTTTTGATACAGTACGAGTTAATGAAAAAATTAAAAATATTAATAAAAATGTACTTAATAAAAAAATAAAGTTACTTAGTGTCTGAATACCAAGAAATAAAGATATTGCTCCAATCAAATTAGGAAACCAAATGACTGGCAACGATAGCAAACAAAGAATGAGCCAAGAAATGACATTTCTCAGTTCAACGACTTTCTTTGCAACTAGGCGTAGAATATAAACGATAAAAATAATTACAATAAGGGTTAACCAAATATTTAACATGTTATTTCTTATATCCTCCACCAATTCTAGCCAATAGCATTGCCATTGTCACTTTGATCATATAGTAAACAGACTTGCTTAATGTGATGGACGATTCTCCGTGTTCTCGTTCATTCATTAATACAGGCACTTCTGCAACGGAATAGCCTGAGGTTAAGAGGGACACAATCGTCTCTGGTTCTGGATAATCACTTGGATATTGTTTAGCAAATTCTTCAATCACCTTTCGATCAGCCACTCGCAATCCTGAGGTTGGATCTGTTACCTTTTGACCGGTTAAAATCTTAATTAATTTTTCAAAAAATGAAATTCCAATCCGTCGCGCGAAGGAGGATTGGAAACCTTGATTTTCAATGAAACGAGAGCCAATCACCATATTCACATTCTTCTCTTGAAGGACTTGAAGCATCTTTCTGATAAATTCAGGATTATGCTGACCATCTCCATCCACTTGAACAGCATATTGATAGCCATTTTTAACTGCATATTGATAACCAGTCTGGACAGCACCACCAATTCCTAAATTAATCGGTAAATCGATAACGTTAAAGTTGTTATTGCGACAAATTTCAAGTGTATGATCTGTAGAACAATCATTGATAATGACATAATCAAATTCAGGTGTATGTTCTTCAATCATCTTGATTGTTTTTTCAATATTTCCACTCTCATTATAAGCAGGAATAATGATCAGTAATTCTGAATTTCTCAATCCTATTGTTTTCCCTTCTAAGCATATCACTTCATTATACAATAATCAGTGCATATTTTCTACTTTATACTGTCCCCTCCCCCTTTTCATGGTATAATAGAGTGAATCGATTACGGAAGGACACCTTATGTTAAAGCTGGGAATTATTGGTACGAGTTGGATTTCACATGAATTTATTACAGCTGCTCATCAGACAGGCCACTATCACTTGCATGCTGTGTATTCGAGAAAGATGAAGACAGCTCAAGAGTTTTGTGAGCCTTATGGGGCGGTCTCTTGCTACACGGATTTCATCGACTTCTTAGACAGTGAGCTGGATGTGATTTACATTGCTAGCCCCAATTCTCTTCATTTCGCTCAGGCCAAGCTTGCTATTCTGGCCAAGAAGCATGTCATCATTGAAAAACCGGCTGTGACCAAGCCTTCTGAATGGAAGGAACTGGTCAAGCTCGCTAAGGAGCACCAGGTCTATCTCTTTGAAGCTGCCAGAAATTACCAAGAAGCAGCATTTCAAGTAGTTAAAGACTTCCTCTCTAATCAGGAAATACTGGGCGCCAACTTCACCTTTGCCAAATATTCTTCCAAATTGCCAGCCCTTCTTGCAGGTGAGATGCCCAATATTTTCTCAGATGTCTATGCAGGTGGAGCTTTGATGGATCTGGGTGTCTACTGCCTCTACTTGGCGATTGGCTTCTTTGGAGAACCGATCTCCAGTCACTACACCGCTCAGCAATTACCCAATTCGGTTGATCTCTATGGTCAAGGTGTCTTGATTTATCCAGAGTTTCAGGTTGCCATTCAGGCAGGGAAAAATATCACCAGCCATCTACCTGCTGAAATCTACACCAAGACTGGAACGCTGACTCTCAATGCTGTAGCAGCCATCAACCAGGCTCGCTTCGTCAGCCATTCTGGGGAAGTTATCGACCTTCCGATCCAGTCCTGCCCGCACCAAATGCAAGAAGAGGCGGAAGCCTTTGCCCTTGCCATCGCTCATCAAAAGCCAGCTGCTTATCTTGAATGGTTACAAACAGCTGAGCAGGTCCATGAAACCCTCTACCAGATGCGTCAAAGCGCTGGAATACAATTTAAGGATGAAAAAGAATGAAAGAACAATTTCCACAAAGCTGGAAAGACCAGTTAGAAACACTCGGATTTGATACATTCACTGAAATTCAGGAACAGATCTTCTCCCCTATCTATGAAGGAGAAAATGTCCTCGGGATCAGTCCTACCGGTACTGGTAAGACACTCGCCTACCTCTTTCCGAGCTTGCTCAAACTCAAACCGAAGAAGGCCCAACAACTCTTGATTTTGGCTCCTAATACAGAATTAGCAGGACAAATTTTTGATGTCACCAAACAATGGGCAGAGCCTCTCGGTCTCCAGACACAACTCTTCCTTTCAGGATCTAGTCAAAAACGGCAAATCGAACGCCTCAAAAAAGGACCCGAAATCCTGGTTGGGACGCCTGGTCGGATCTTTGAACTGATCAAGCTGAAAAAGATCAAAATGATGAATGTAGAAACCATCATTTTAGATGAATTCGACCAATTACTGAGCGATTCTCAGTACCACTTCGTCGACAAAATCAGCCACTATGCTCCCCGTGACCACCAATATATCTATATGAGCGCCACAGCCAAGGTCGATCCTGACCAACTAGAGGAAAATACTCTTCGCGTTACGGTTGATGGAGTTTCTTTGGATAATATCCAACATTTTTATATGCAAGTGGATAAGCGGGACAAGGTTGAATTGCTCCGCAAACTCGCCTACGTCGAAGATTTTCGTGGTCTGGCTTTTTTCAATAGCCTGTCTGATCTGGGTAGTGCTGAAGAAAAACTACAATACCGTGGTGTTGAGGCCGTATCGCTCGCAAGCGATGTCAATGTCAAATACCGCAAGGTCATTCTGGAACGCTTCAAAGACCATCAGCTGACCCTCTTGCTGGCCACCGATTTGGTCGCTCGTGGCATCGATATTGAACATCTTGAGTGTGTGATTAACTACGATATTCCTCGTGATGTGGAGACCTATACCCACCGTGCCGGTCGAACAGGACGAATGGGGCGTGAGGGCTATGTAATCACCTTTATCACCCACCCAGAAGAACTCAAATCCTTAAAAAAATACGCTTCTGTACGTGAACTGGTTTTAAAAAATTCTCAACTCTTTTTAAATGAATAAGAAAATCCTCTGCTAGTGAATGAACTGCAGAGGATTTTTACGTTAATTTCCATTGTAATAAATGCGATGACTTTCAAGTTGATAATCCAACAATTCATCCACCGTTACAAAGGTATAGCCTTGTGATTTGAGGTAGTCAAGGACGGTCGGTAGAGCGTCAATCGTGGTTTGATGGATATCATGCATGAGGATAATCGAACCCGGTTTGACTTCTTTTTTCACTTCATTGAGAATAGCCGTCGTATTATGCGTCTTCCAATCTAGGCTATCCACATCCCACATGATGAAGGATTGGTCGACACCGTATTGGATGGCACTATTGATGGCTCCATACGGAGGACGGGTAATCTTGGTCTGCACACCTGTCGCTTTTTGAATAGCTTCTTGGGTATCCAAGATCTCTTTTTTAGCATTATCCAAGCTCAATTTTGGCAACTGAGGATGATCCCAGGTATGGTTCCCGATTTGATGACCTTCTTTGCGGACTTGCTTAGCAATATCCGGATTCGCGCTGACATTTTTTCCAACCATAAAGAAGGTAGCTTTAGCATTGTATTTCTTTAAGATGGCCAGCGCCTGAGGAGTCGTGGTTGGATCTGGTCCATCATCAAAGGTCAGGGCAATCATCTTACGGTGGCGTTCTTCTATATAGGATTCGTAAGAAGCTAGATCATCAGGAAGCAAGCGCTCTGTATCAATCACGTCGTAGAATTTAGACAAGGGAACAGTAAAGGTATCGTCTCCCTTAACCTTGGTTGGAAATGGAATAGTGAAAATTCCTTTTTCATATTGGAATTCCCATTGGCTCAAATCCAACTCTGAGAAGTGGGCAACCATTTGATCAATGCTTTCCTCATCCAGCTGACGAAAGGCTAGATTCCCCCGTAATTCCTCCAAAAAGATCTGTTTGGCTCCATCTGGATCCGCAAAAACCTGGCTGAGGGTCAAAGGGTTACTATCATCATCCAAGTAAAAGAGGGGCAACTTCACCGTCTCATCTTTGATGAATTTCCCTTTTTTGTACTGGTATTCAGCCCGTTTGATTTGGATAGGGTGATAACCAACAAAAGGCGCTTCTGCTTCTTCACTATGGTAGAAGGTCAAATGCTTTGGTTCTTTGGTTTTTTCATCGGATCCTAGACGCTGAAGGTCTTCTTGGATCTTCTCTTTCACAATCTCAACAGGCTGTCCATCTTTAGTAGGATAATAAGCCGTCACATAAGAAGTTCCTAAAATCCCTTCCTGAACTTGAACATCTTTCCCTTTTTCAGAGTTTTTCTCTAGTTGGGTGACCTTGGCAAACTGATCCTGATAGGCTTTTTGTTCACGAACCCTTTGAATCTTTTGATAGCCAATATACAAAAGACTCAGTAAAAGGAGATTTGTAATGATTAATAAAATAGTTTTCGTGTGTTTGAATCTCATAACTTTATTATAGCAAATTTCTCTCGAAAAAACATTCCTTTTTTGTAAATGGTTTCATAAAAAAGAGGGCGACTGTCGTAGCCGACAGCGGCCCTTGTTTTTAGTCCCTCTTATTTTAAGCGAATGACTTCTACCTTATACCCATCCGGATCTACAACGAAATAGTAATTCGGTTGCGTCCCTGGAAGACCTTTTGGTTCTGTCACTTCATAGCCTTTAGCCTTGTGTTCCGCATTCAAACCTTCTAGATCAGGAGTACTCAAGGCAACGTGAGCATAGCCATCTCCGATGACATATGGACCATGATCATAATTGTAAGTCAATTCCAGCTCATAGTCATCTCCAGGCAAGGCCAAATAAACAATCGTGAACTTGTAGTCTGGGAAATCTTTCCGACGTTTTTCTTCAAAACCAAAAGCATCTTGGTAAAAAGCGATTGATTTTTCTAAGTTTTCCACACGAAGGCAAGTGTGCAACATTTTTGAACTCATAGGTATTCCTCTTTTCTATTTTTAAAAAATTATCAACGATTTTTTTTACGACTTTCCGTCTTAATGGATAATTTCACTTCAAAGATGGTCCCTTTTGGTTTATTATCTTTGACTTGAATGGCCCCTTTGAAGGCTTCTACAATCTGCTTAGCGAGGGATAACCCCAAACCAAATCCACCTTTTTGACGGGTTCTGGCCTTGTCCACGCGGTAAAAACGATCAAAGATCCGTTTCTTATCCTCATCTCGAATCCCTGGACCATTATCCAGCACCCTCAGAAGTAGATTTTTGTCCTTCAACTGGACTTCAAATTGGATCTCGCCATCTTCATCGGTGTACTTCAAGGCATTGTCATAGAGAATGGTCATCAATTGCTTGAGGAGCGTTCTATCAGAACAAATGACTTTGTCCACCTGATTGTCTCCTTGGAAGAGTTTGCCATTTTCTTCCGCAATGATCTCAAAATTGGAGAAGGTCTGATCGAAAAAGCTTGGTTCGATATCTTCCATCTCCGGCTTCAAGCCGTCATCTCTTCGGGCAATGTTAAGAAGGTTAGTGGTTAAGAGCTTCATATTTCGAACTTCATCCAAGCTGGATGCAATATTCTCACTCGATTCCATAATGGTCGCTTCAGGCTTTCTAAAAAGCGTTTCGAGGCGATTTTGCAGAACTGCTAAAGGCGTCCGCAACTCATGGGAAGCATTTTCCACGAAAGCCTTTTGTTTTTGCATACTCTCAAGAAGGGGCTTGACGCTGAGACGTGCTAGGAAGAGACTAGCGAATAAGGAGATTCCCCAGAAGCAGATCATGATGAGGGCGATTTGACTTTCGTGCTCTTCACTGGTCTGCTCTAGCTGACTGATATTGGTCATGACAACCGCATACTTGATGTCACTATCACTTTCATCATCAGATAAACTCAACTCTGCCATATAGGCCCGGTAACTTTCTTTTTTCCCATAGCTATTTGTAATTTGAAGCTGGGAAACCTTGTTGAGGAGCTTTCGACCAAACGTCACCGTTTTGAAGTTTAAAAACCCATTACCGGTTGTCAAGTTTTCATATTTTTTATTGAGCAAAACAACAGTGGTATTGGATGTGACATCCCCTTTAGGTTCTGATTTATCATGATCTGGGATCATCATCTCATGATCATTATCATCTCCTTTGGTATTTGACTGTCGCTGGTCTCGATAAGCAATCGCTACAAGCGAGTAGGGATCCTGACTGAGAGTCTTGAGGTTTTCATCGACCGTTGTATAGAGACTCGAGCGCATGACCTGGATGATAATCAGGGTCATGGCTGAGAATATCAAAGTAAAGAGCCCAAAATATCGGATGAAGTAGGAAAAATCATCTTCCCCGACGGTTTTCTTAATTCTGGTTAGCATCTTTTAAGATATACCCCACACTGCGCAATGTTTGCAAGTTCTCAACGAAATCAGTACCTTTTAATTTCTTACGGATTTTTGAAACATAGACTTCAACCACTGAGATGGTCGTATCACTGTCAAAGCCCCAGAGACGATCGAAAATCTGTGTTTTTGGAAGGATGACATTTTGGTTTTGAAGGAAGTAGACCAAGAGATCAAATTCCTTCCCAAGAAGTTCCACTTCCTTATCGTCCACGTAAGTCGAATTAGTGGATAAATTAACCTTCAAATTGCCATAATTGAGGGTATTTTCATTGACCTTTCCTGAGCGCTTCAAGAGGGCTTGAATCCGCATCTTAAGCTCTTCTAGGTAGAAAGGCTTAGTGAGGTAATCGTCTGCCCCTAGCTCAAATCCGTGTCCCTTGTCATCCAGACTTTCTTTGGCTGTCATGATCAAAACAGGGGTTGTCACGCCTTTTTCACGCAATTCTTTCAAGACATGGAAACCGTCTTTTTCAGGAAGCATGAGGTCCAGCAAAATCAAATCATAGATCCCGCTTTCTGCTTCGTAAAGACCTTCTTCTCCATCAAAGACCTGCATGACATCCGCAAAATCATCTAAAAAATCAAATACTGAATTTGATAAACCAAGGTCATCTTCGACCAATAGAATTTTAATCATTGTCGTATCCTCTTCTCTTTCGTGAGTGAGTCTTTCTAATCTATTCTTAACCATTATAACACGACTTCCCTTCATTTCCTATAGTTTAGAACTTGGTTTTATGATCAAATTCAGCCTGCCTGAGGAAGGCTAATTCTATGAGTTTGTCGTGTTTTCTTTGTTACTTTGACTGTCACTCGTCTTGTTTTTATTTTTTGAATTCTTCTTATTGGACTTTTTAGAGGAACCTTGGTTCCCTTCTTGTCCGCCAGATTGGTTCATGCCATTATCTGGACCATTCCCTTGTGGGCCACCATTGCCTTCTTGTGGCATCTGACCAGGTCCGCTACCTTGGCCTTGGCCACCACCTTGTGGGCCACCGCCTTGAGGACCGCCATCCTGTGGGCCACCATTTTGCTGGTTTCCTTGTGAAGCATGGCCATTTTGACTATTTTGTTGCTGATTAGATCCTTGGTTTTGACCCGTTTGGACCGGTTGAGAAAATTGTTGATTATTGGAAGATTGTGAGGCGATGACACCGACACCAAAGCCACTTCCAGCACCAACCAACAATCCACCAACGGCTGCCATGCCAATCCACCACTTAGGACTTCGTTTGAGGACAACCATTTTTTCTTTGGATTCTTGCGTTTCGACTACTTGTTTTGTTTCTTTTTGATTCATCTTTTTACCTTTTATCTTTTTGTACAAGTACTTGTCTTTTAAAATTTAAAGGGAGCTCGATCCTTTAGTAAGGCGATTATACTTCGGGAGTCTTAAGCCTGCCTAAATTTTTACTTAAAAAATCCTAAAACAAGCGTGGGCTATTGACAGGTTGAGCTCCTTATTGTAGAATAGTTACCATAAAATAAATCAGAGGTTAACTGTTATGAAGAAAATCTTTCCCTTAGTTCTCATCTCCATTGGAGTGGCCATGATCTCCGTCCTATCTCAATTCACCATTCCCTTTGGACCAATTCCTTTGACCCTACAGACACTCATGATCGGGATCATCGGGACCATCTATAAACCCAGCCATGCCTTTGTCACAGTCTGTCTTTACCTGCTTTTAGGCTTCTTAGGTTTTCCAGTATTTGCCGGAGGTGCTGGTGGTGCTTCGCATTTCCTTGGTCCTACTGCTGGTTTCCTCCTCTTCTTCCCATTCCGAGCATGGATCACGTCTCTATTTACCAATGCTAAATCCAGCATTTTCACTATCTTTTTGGCCAATCTCCTCAGTAGTGCTCTCCTCTTTGTGTCAGGAGCTATCGGCTTTATGCTGGTCACGCATACCGATCTCCAAAAAGCATTTGCTTTGGTCGTTGCTCCCTTTATCCTTGCCGACCTCATCAAACTGGTCATCATCACGATCACCAGCAAGGCGATTTTTGCCAGCCTCAAACACCACTGGTATTTCAAATAAGATTCAAAGGGCTTAGCAGATATATTAAAAAAAATCAACATCTGAACACAGATGTTGATTTTTGTTATAGGGATACATGTATAAATCTTTTCAATTGAACTCCTTTTAAAGAGAACACTGTTTTAATGATGAAAAACATAGATCCTCCTTCCTTTATTTTTCCTTATAAAGAACTCTCAAGATCAGTAACTGTGTTAGCAAAATCCAGATGATCAGAATAGTGAAGTCAAAAAATGAGACGGGACCATGACTATAGACACAAGCTCGTAGGAGGTTGACAGAAGGGACAAATGGAAGAACATGGTAGAGATGGTTTATCCAATCTGGAAGACGACTTGCAGGGTACATGATTGGAGAAAACATCAAACCAATCATAAGAATCAACTGAGACATCAGCGTGACAATATTGGGAGAAAAAGTATAAGCAATGGCAAATCCAAGACTGATCATCGTAAGACAGATCAGAAATAGAATGAAAACAGCCAGAACAGATACATTTAGGCGGACAGAGAAACGAAAATAGCCCAATATAACAGAAATGAACACTCCAGGCAAAATAGCAATCATCCACATCCAAAGATCTGCTAAGGAAATCAGAATTCGTGGTATTGGAAGGGCTCGTACGTAGTCTACATGTCCTTCTGACTTCGCATTTGCTATAACAGGAGATGAGATCGTACAGCCAATAGAAATAATTCCTATCAGAACTGAACCAGAAGAGAGATAGTAGGCAGCTGTCGTATCAATCTCACCGATCACTAGTGGATAACCAAAAAGAAGTGAAATGGATAACAGAACCTGAGCTAGCGTAAAGAGTAGAAATAGATCTTTTTGACGAAGATAGTTCCAACGAAGTAAGTAAAAGAATTGAGTCATATCAGTTTGTCAACTCCTCTCTATAAAGATCTGAAATGGATATGTTTTTCTGAGTAAGTGACAGATTTAAAATATTCTTTCTATCC
This sequence comes from Streptococcus sp. SP8, assembly GCF_030440045.1. Taxonomy (NCBI): domain Bacteria; kingdom Bacillati; phylum Bacillota; class Bacilli; order Lactobacillales; family Streptococcaceae; genus Streptococcus; species Streptococcus sp. SP8. Next base: position 354,976 of record NZ_JAQFJL010000001.1, read on the forward strand.
AATTCCTGCGTGATTTTTGGTAGCAGTCTCGTTAACTCCTTCTCTTCTATTTCAATACGACAAATTGAACCGTTGATAATGGTGTAATCTTGAAATAGAGCTAAGCTATCTTCATTCCTAAACTCAAAAGATATTTGGTACTGTTTTTGATAGGTTATTTGCTGAACTGGTCCTGATTTGATTAACTTCCCATGGTTAAATAAGGCATAGTTGTCTGCATATTTTTCAACTTCCAAGAGATTATGCGTCACGATAATAATGGTATGACCTTTATGCGCCAGCTTCTGTAATAATTGCCATTGTTTTTCACGACGTATTGGATCAACATCATTCGTGGGTTCATCAAGAAGAATGATGGTCGGAGATCCGATTAAAGCCATTGCAAAAGAGGTCAGACGCTTTAAACCACCTGAAAGGTCCTTTCCTTGTTTTGCCCGGTACTCCTTAATTTCTAAGTCGGTTAAGAGCTGATCCATTTCTTTTTGTAAATCTAAGGTGTTTAACTCTCTCATTCTTCCAAGCATTTCTATGTTTTGTTCCACCGTCAATTTCTCAAGTGGTGCATACTGTTGCGACATATAGCTCATCATTGAGCGAGCTTGTTTACGATTCTGTACAAAAGAAATATCTCCATAGCATACATCTCCTTTATCGGGTTTGGTAAAACCAATCATTTGATTTAAGAGGGTGGACTTACCAGCACCATTGTGTCCTAAAAAGGCTGTAATTTTAGCAGCTTCTATTTCTAAGGAAATATGGTTATTAGCAAAATGTTGCTTATCGAATGATTTTGTCAAATCTTTAATAGTCAGTGTCGCAAATGTCTTCATCTTATCACTCAAAACTGAGAAGATTGTCCCAGCTTCCTTCATTTTTGATAAGATTATTGTATAATAAACATATGACTTTCCATGGTTTACGTCATGATTTACCATTTAAGTGTCATAATTAGCCAACTCAATTTGATAAGGGGGACTTATGTTAAACGTCGTTATTTGTGATGACTCAACTAGAGATGCTAGTCAGTTAGAACAGTATTTACTTTCTTACGACAAGGTTCCTGTAGAAACAAAACTATATACAAATCCACAAAAAATGCTAGAACAGTTAACAAGGGATACACATTGTGTTTTTTTGGATATTGATATGCCACAAATTACTGGAATTGACCTTGCACGTGAAATTCGTCAGTTCAATCCTTTTATCCCCATTATTTTTGTGACCAGCTATCGAGATTACATGGAACAAGTATTTGAAGTACAGACTTTTGATTACTTAGTAAAACCCATTGAACCCCAAAGGTTAAATAAGGTAGTAGATAGGATCTTGCGTTATTTAGATCTAGGACAAACCATCTTTAACTTCTCATTTGGAAAACAAAGTTACTCTATTCCTTTAAGTGACATTACCTATTTTGAAAAAGATAAGCGTTCCGTTTTTATTTACACACTAGCAGATACCTATAGGTCCTTACTGAAAACTCAAGAAATTTTAGATAAACTGCCTGATTATTTTATTCAAATTCATGCTTCTTATATTGTAAATCCCAAATATATAAAAGATTTTGATGCGAAAACAGTAACTATTTTGCTAAATGGAACCGAGGAGCATTCACTTCCAATTAGTCGTAAGTTCCAGTCTTCTTTTAAAGAAAAATACTATAACTATCTCAGTGAAAGGAATTTCTAATGCTAATAGGATTGCGGATCATTAGTATCTTGTTTGACTTATTTCTGGCAAGTGTGTTATTTTATAGGCCAAATTCCAAAAGTAAACATTCAAAAGAGACACTTTTAGTCCTTTGTTGTTGCTTTCTTCTTCATGTGGCTTTTGTGTTTATATTTTTAGAAAGTCGCGTTTTTTTAGTGAGCAATCTCCTTCTTAGTATTGTAGAATCCTCTCTTGTAGGACTCTATTTTGGCTACCCCTTTCGTGATTCTTCCTTTTGGATATTCTTACAGACAAGCCTGACATTATTAGCAGGAGCTGTTCTCAATCAAGCTATCCAACTTTTTCTTCCACTGTCAAAAGTATCGAAAAATTTAGGACTGATTAGTGGTTACCTTGCCATTAGTTTTCTTTTTTCAACCATCATAACACTTGTTCTTCGACAGTTATTTCGAACACATCAAAAGTTAGGCATGGCAACATCTAAAAGAAATTGGCTGTATCAATTTATTGTGCCGATTTTATCGATTATTTTTGCCTTTACTGTATCAGCTATTCAAGGGCAAGTATTTGGACCAGATTATCTTTCTGTCATTTCACTCTTGTCTCTTATTGTATTGTCGTTTTCCTCGCTTTATTTTACTCTACATCTTTCTCAACAACAGCACACTTATTATCAAAATAAATTAGATAAAGAACAGCTTCAATTCCAATTAAGAGAAACACAACAGTCTCAAGAGGAATACCAACGATTGCAAAGTCTTCGGCATGACTTAAAAAATAAACATTTAACTCTGTTGGCACTTCTAGAAGAAAATCCAGATGAGGCTAGAAAGTATCTTCACTCGTTAACTGATAGTATTTCAGGAAAACAAACCTTTTACTCCAAAAATCCAACAATTAATTTTTTACTAAATCAAAAACTGCACGATGTGGAAGATGAAATTGAATTGGAAATTGACTGCTTTGTCCCTCAAGAATTATCTATTCAGCCTGATATTCTAGCTGTTATTTTAGGAAATTGTTTAGATAATAGTATTTCAGCCTGTCTTCGATTAACTGATAAATCGGAGAGAACCTTGGCTCTAAATATACGTTATTTTCAACAAAACCTATTTATTTCGATCAACAATACCTTTAATGAACAAGAACAAGAGACTCGTAAAACACGTCAAAGAGATGGTTGGGGCTTACGAAACGTTGATGCTCTAGTACAAGAATACCAAGGAACTATCAAGCGTTTCAAAGAAAATGGCCACTATCGAACGGAGATTCTCTTACCAAGTCCAATAAACTAATGATCCTTCTCCTTTGATATCCAATACAAATGATTCATTGAAAAACAAAAGATGCTACAGAATAAATTCTGTAGCATCTTTTATAAATTTATTTCATTTATTTCGTCGCAAGGATAGCGGCTTCTACTGCTGCCTTTTCCCGTTGGATCAAATCCACACGTGCTGCGATCTCCTTGATACCCATGCTGATGTTTCGGCTGATCGCCATATCATCCAATTGAGGCTCAAAGAAGGCCTTGTATTCATTCAAGCGTTCACGGGTCTTGAAACAGTTAGCTGGGTAGATGACAAACTTATCAAAGCTCATATCACCACCGAGGGCTTTCTTGATCCAATCCCAGTTTTCACGCGCCCAAGTCCAAGTTCTACCTTGGGTAAAGTCATCATGCAAGAAGTTGTAGTACCAGCTCATAGCCAAATCCTGAGGTTTCACCACATCCTTGTTCTTCCACTCCTTCAATAGAGCTTCCAAAGTTTCCTCATCCTTGGTATAAGAAAGTGCAGCCGCCAATTGGCGTTTAAAGTTTCCATCCACTGTCTTCACATAGGTATCTAGGTATTGTTGGCTAAGCTCCTTGGTTTCCTGGTGCTTGATTTGGTTGACCAAGATTTGCAAGCGAATGGCAGCTGGAAGTTTTTCCAAGTCATCTGCATGCGCTTCAAAGATAGCGCTCGCTTGAGCTTGTGCTGCTTCATCATTGGCCTTAATCATGTTAGCAATCATTAGCTGACGAACTTTTTCGTCTTCTTCTGTTTCACCAGGCTTAGCCTCCAGACCCAAGCGTTCAAAGTTGTAACGGTTCAAACGTTTCAACAACTCATGGAAGGCCACTTCTGTTTCAGTTCCCTCATCCACAAAGAGACTGATTCCGGCTAAGACGCTCGAAACAGCTGAAACAACCAAGTAGGAACTTTCTTCTGTCAAGTGTTCAATCACTGGCAAAAGGCTTGCATAAGAAATTTGACCGCTTTCCGCTAAGAGACGGCGTTCTTGAACCACTTGCAATTTCGAAGTGCTATCCAAGCTAGCAAGTTCAGCAAGGATGTCTTCCAACAATTCCCCACGGTAATCACTGATATAATGAGCCGTATTTTCTGTATTGAAGCGAAGAGCTCCGGTATTAGCTTGTTTCAAGGCACTATAGTTTGGAATTTCTAAGACTTCTGTTTCCAAAGTATCTGGAATACCTGTCCAGTTGCTGTTCAAAGGAACAACCCACTTGCGACCTTTTTCTTCTCTTTCTCCGATGAAGAACTGCTCTTGACGGATGATCAAGGTATCGTTTTCCACAGAAGCTGAAACAACAGGGTATCCTGGTTGCTCCAACCAAGAATCCATAAAGGCTGCGACATCACGACCTGAAGCTTGCCCAAGAGCATCCCAAAGGTCACGACCGATAGTATTGCCGTATTGGTGTTTTTCAAAGTAGATCTTCAACCCTTTACGGAAGGCGTCATCGCCTAACCAGCGGCGAAGCATGTGCATGAGACGGCTCCCCTTGGCGTAAACGATTGCTGGGTCAAAGAGGGTGTTGATCTCATCAGGGTGTTTGACTTCCACATGGACGGATTGAACGCCATCTGTAGCATCGCGTTTCAAGGCAGCAGGCACACCGGTTGTTTGGAAGTCTTCGAAGATATTCCAGCTTGGTTCGATAGCATCTAAGCTGACATATTCCATCATATTGGCAAAACTTTCATTCAACCAGAGGTCATCCCACCATTTCATGGTCACGAGGTTTCCGAACCATTGGTGAGCCAATTCGTGAGCCACCACCAAGGCCACTGTTTGACGGCTTTGGGCAGTCGAGTTTTCATCTACAAGGAGATAAACTTCACGGTAGGTTACCAAGCCCCAATTTTCCATCGCTCCTGAAGAGAAGTCTGGAAGAGCGATATGAAGGGATTGAGGGATTGGATACTTAACGCCATAGTAGTCTTCGTAGAATTCAATAGCACGAACGGCAATATCTAATGAGAAGTCCAAATTTTCTAATGGGTGAGCTTTTGTTGAGTAGACTCCGACAAGGGTTCCATTCTTAGTCTTAGCTGTCACTCCTTGGAGGTCTCCAGCCGCAAAGGCCAAGAGGTAAGAAGACATGCGAGGAGTTGTGTCAAACTTCCAAATACCTGTTTCTTTACGGTTTTCCACATCAATTTCAGGCATGTTTGATAGGGCAATTTCACCTTCTTCTTGGTCAAATTTCAAAGAAAGATCAAATGTTGCTTTAGCTTCTGGCTCATCCACACTTGGGAAGGCTTCACGCGCAAAATGGCTCTCAAACTGAGTAGAGAGGACTTCCTTCTTCACACCATCAATACTGTAGTAAGATGGGTAAATCCCTGTCATATTGTCTGTGATCTTACCAGAATAGGTCAGAGTAACTGTCACTTGACCTGTGCTTTCCAATTCAACATAAACCGCTTCATTGGCATCATCAACCGTAAATGGACGAGCTTGACCTGCTACTTCTACTGTTTCGATGGTCAAATCCTTTTGGTGAAGCGAGATCTTGTCCTCCTTGGCTTGACCTGTAATCACCACACGACCGCTAAAGGTCTTGGTTTTACGACTTAAATCCAAAAATACTTCATAATGTTCTGGAACGAATGTTTCTACAAAATGTGCAACTGCTTGCATAATTTCCTCCTTTAAATGTTTCACGCTTTTCCAATCAAAAGCCCTAATAAAACTATTTTATCACAAAGTTGGGATAAAAGAAAAGACAAGCATGACAATGCCTGTCTGATATCGAAAAGACTCCATGATCTTACATTTCGATAATTTTACCTGTTTCAAAGTAAACTACCCATTCACAGATATTTTTTGCATAATCTCCGATGCGTTCCAAGAAGTTGATCACTTGGAAATAATCACGACCCGTCACGATGGACTCTGGATTTTTCCGAATTTCTTCTGTTGCTAATTCTTGGATACTATCAAAATAATGGTTGATGACTTCATCTCGTGAAGCAACTTCATAGGCCAAATCCACATCACCTTTGAGGTAAACATCTAGTGTCGCTTCGACAAAATCTTTGACTTCACGGCCCATCTTGCTGATTTCTTCCTCAACAGATTGGATACGGACTTCCCCTTTCATGCGAATCGTTGCCTTGGCAATCGATACTGCGTGGTCCCCCATCCGCTCCAAGTCAGAAACTGCTTTTAAGACGGTCATCACGACACGAAGGTCTTGTGAAACCGGCTGTTGAAGGGCGATAATCTCAAAAGACTTACGCTCTAGCTTCACTTCGTATTCGTTGATCTCCGCATCATCTTCGATGACCTGACGGGCCAATTCACGGTCATGGGTCACGAAAGCACGAACCGTACGGTTGATCTGACTCAACACTTCATTTCCCATTGCATAAAACTGGTTATGCAACTTCTCTAAATCTTCTTCAAATTGAACTCGTAACATTTTATTTTCTTCCTATCCAAATTTACCAGAGACATAGTCTTCTGTTTCTTTCTTAGCTGGGTTCAAGAACATTTCATTGGTATCATTGTACTCGATCAAATCCCCATCCAAGAAAAAGGCAGTTTTATCGGAAATCCGACTTGCTTGTTGCATGGAACGTGTCACCAAGAGCATGGTGTAGCGGTCTTTTAGTCCATACAAGGTTTCTTCAATCTTCCCAGCTGAAATTGGATCCAGCGCTGAAGTTGGCTCATCCAAAAGAATAATCTTTGGACTGGTCGCAAGGACCCGCGCCACACAGACCCGCTGTTGCTGACCACCAGAAAGTCCGATAGCTGAATCATGCAAGCGATCCTTGACTTCATCCCAGATGGATGCGCGTTTCAAAGAGGTTTCAACTGCTTCGTCCAAGACAGCCTTGTCCTTGACACCATTAATCATCAAGCCATAGGTCACATTATCATAAATGGACATTGGGAAAGGATTGGGCTGTTGGAAGACCATTCCGATTTCCTTACGCAATTCGACCGTATCGGTCCGCGGTCCGTAGATATTATGTCCATTGTAGAGGATAGTTCCTGTAGTGGTGACCTCATGGTTGAGGTCGCCCATGCGGTTAATGGCTTTTAAAAGGGTAGATTTCCCTGATCCTGAAGGACCAATCAAGGCTGTAATCTCCTTTGGAGCAAAGTCCAAGGAGACGCTATTTAGAGCCTTCTTTTTATTGTAATAAACCGACAAGTCCTTGACTTGCAAAATTGGTTCTGTCATTCTATTTTCCTTTTTGTTGTCATTTTACTTTATCCAAAGTGACCCGATACATAATCGTTGGTCGATTGCAATTTCGCATTTTGGAAAATATTCGAAGTCTTATCGTACTCGATGAGGTTTCCTAGGTAGAAGAAACCGGTATAATCGCTAGCACGGGCTGCTTGTTGCATGCTGTGGGTCACGATGACAATGGTATAATTCTTCTTCAACTCAAGCATGGTTTCTTCTAATTGCGCTGTTGCGATCGGATCAAGCGCTGAAGCTGGCTCATCCATGAGTAAGATATCTGGCTTCACAGAGATGGCCCGTGCGATACAAAGTCGTTGCTGTTGGCCACCTGAAAGTGTCAAGGCTGATTTATGAAGGTCATCCTTGACCTGATCCCACAGAGCTGCCTGTTTCAAAGAAGTTTCGACCAATTCGTCCAAGATCTTCTTGTCTTTCACCCCAGCGCGTTCATGCGGGAAGGTGATGTTTTTATAAATCGATTTGGCAAAAGGATTGGGCCGTTGGAAAACCATCCCAATATGCTTACGCATTTCATAAACATTGATATCTGGACGATTGACATCGATTCCTTCATACCAAATTTCACCCGTTACACGCGCAATATCAATGGTATCGTTCATCCGGTTCAAACTACGAAGGTAGGTTGATTTTCCAGATCCTGAAGGACCGATCAAGGCTGTAATCTTATTCTTTTCAAACTGCATGTCAACGCCTTTGATGGACTCGTTCGTTCCATAATAGACATGCAAATCTTTGGTCGATAGGACCACCTTTTCTTCAGGAAAAGTAATGATGTGTCTCTCATCCCAATTGTATTTTGACATTTCTTCTCCTTTAAGCAGATGTTAGTTTTTTATGGAGGTAACTTCCGAGTTTGCGCGCTCCAAAGTTAAAGATCAAGATAAAGATCAAAAGAACGGCGGCAGAACCGGCTGAGACTTCGATCGAGTCTGGAATAGTTCCTTCACTGTTGACCTTCCAGATATGAACAGCCAAGGTTTCAGCCTGACGGAAGATCGAAATCGGGCTGGTCACACTAAAGATATTCCAGTTTGACCAATCAAGGGCTGGAGCCGATTGACCTGCTGTATAGATCAAGGCAGCAGCTTCCCCAAAGATCCGTCCTGAAGCTAAGACGACCCCAGTGATAATACTTGGAAGAGCTTCTGGTACCACGACATGAATCACAGTTTCCCAGCGAGACAAGCCCAATGCTAGACCTGCTTCGCGCTGTGTATGGTGAACGTGCTGCAAGCTATCTTCGATATTGCGGGTCATCTGTGGCAGGTTAAAGACGGTCAAGGCCAAGGCCCCTGAAATGATCGAAAATCCGTATTTGAACTGGACAACGAAGACCAGGTAACCAAAGAGACCTACAACGACAGATGGCAAAGAAGACAAGATCTCAATACAGGTACGAACCAAATTGGTCAAGCGACCTTTTTTTGCGTACTCAGAGAGGTAAATCCCAGCCCCAAGAGAAAGTGGGAAGGAAATCACCAAGGTAATGACCAAGAGGAAGAAGGAATTATACAATTGAATTCCGATCCCTCCTCCTGCTTGGTAAGAAGAAGATTTCCCAGTCAAGAAGTGCCAGGATACATGGGGCAAGCCACGGACCAAGATATAAAGGATCAATGAGGCAAGAATCGCAACGATGATCCCTGAAATAGCATACAGCACTCCTGTTGCAATTTTATCCATTCGTTTAGCGTGCATAGTTCTTCTTACCTCTTTCTTTCGTAATCAGTTTAATCACACTGTTAAAGGCAAGACTCATGAGGAGCAATACCAAGGCGAGTGACCAAAGAACATTGTTATTGACCGTACCCATGACGGTATTTCCGATTCCCATGGTCAAAATAGAGGTGAGGGTGGAAGCTGGTGTAGTGAGTGAGGTTGGCACCACTGCCGAGTTTCCGACCACCATCTGGATAGCCAAGGCTTCCCCGAAGGCACGTGCCATACCAAAGACAACCGCTGTAAAGATTCCAGAGCGGGCTGCCTTGAGCGTGACATGCCAAATGGTTTGCCAGCGTGTCGCACCCATGGCCATACTAGCTTCCCGATAATGACGGGGCACAGCTCGGAGGCTATCGGTCGTCATAAAGGTGACAGTTGGCAGGATCATAACAAAGAGGACAAAGACCCCTGAGAGAATCCCAAAACCGGTCCCTCCAAAGAGACTACGCGTAAATGGAACGACCACTTGAAGGCCAATGAATCCGTAAACAACTGAAGGAATCCCCACTAAGAGCTCAATCGCTGGTTGCAAGAAACGAGCTCCTTTGGGGGAGACTTCTGTCATGAAAACTGCTGCACCAATGGCAAACGGCGTTGCCAAGAGGGCAGAAAGCAAGGTTACAATAAAGGAACCTAGAATCATTGGTAGGGCTCCGAATTCCTTTGCAGCAGGATTCCAAGTACTCCCAAATAGAAAACTAAAGATATTGACTTTATTGACAAAGAAAGTCGATAAACCTTTTTGGGCCACGAAAATCAAAATCATGGCAACGACGACAACAATCAAACTCATACATAAAAAAGTAATGGTTTTCCCAAATTTTTCTAGGCGGGAGTTTTTTGATTTCGTCAGCATTTTTTTTGCTACTTCGTTCATTTTTTACCTAATTCTTTTATTTTTTTGACACATTCCCTTTTAAATCACGGGTGACTTTCATGTCATTGATCGGGATATAACCCATCTTACCAACAACCTTTTGCTGAACCTCATCGGTCATCATGTAGTCAATGAATTTTTTAGACAACTCATTGGGTTTTCCTTTGGTATACATGTGTTCGTAGGACCAGATTGGCCAGTTATTGTTGACAACATTGGCTTTGGTTGGTTGATAGCCATTAAGCTTCATGGTTTTGACACTGCTATCCAAATAGGTAAAGGCTAGATAAGAGATGGCTCCTGGCGTTTGAGAAACGATGTTTTTCACCATTCCATTAGAGTCTTGCTCTTGAGCCTGCTTGGGTTGTTTGCCATCCATGATAATGGCATCAAAGACAGCTCGGCTACCAGAACCAACCGCCCGGTTCACAATCGTGATTTCAAGATCTGGACCTCCCAATTGCTTCCAGTTGGTATATTCACCCGTAAAGATCTTTCGCAATTGCTCCGTTGTCAAATTGTCGATTGAGATATTTTTATTGGCAATGATGGCTGTTCCTGCTACGGCTACCTGATGGTCGACCAGACTAGAGGCATCGATCCCAGATTTTTCCTCTGCAAAGAGGTCACTATTTCCGATGTCCACAGCGCCTGATTGAACTTGTGAAAGTCCTGTACCAGAACCTCCTCCTTGTACATTTACAATCTTACCAGGATGTTCTTCAATGTAGCGATCTACTACTCCTTCAACCAAGGGTTGTAAGGCAGTCGATCCGACAGCAGTGATGGATTCTCCGCGATTGATCCAAGAAGCACAAGCAGATAAACTTCCTGCTAATGCGATCGTCGCTAGTCCTAGGATCAGCTTTTTAGACTTTTTCAAATCATGTCTCCTTGATATTCACTATTTCACTTATGATTTTGACAAGTTTTTTTCAAAAAAACCTGTAATTCCACTATATCATAGAACGAGTTCTTTGCCCAGCATTTTACCTAAAACGAAGCCCCTTTGGATAGAAATTTTTCAGGGTCTGTCCGGTCACTTTGGCAAAGCCCAAACCATTGCCTTCAACAAGGACCTGGTACCATCCATTTGGATGCGTTTCCTTCAATTGAACCGTCTCTCCCGCCACATAATGAACAAAGTCTTCAGGCGTGATCGAAACGGTCTCTTTTACCTCACTCGGTTTCAGAGCAAGGCCCAAGGCAAAACTAGGTTCAAATCGATTTTTCTTGAAGGTCCCTAGGTGCAAACCATTTCGGGCGATTTTTACTTTTCGCAAATCTGGTAAATCAAGCGGAACCAAGTAGAGTTCGTCACCAAAGGTTTCGAGGACACCTTCTAGAGTGATCTTCAAGTGTTTCTTAGAAAACTCCTGCCACCATTTCTTTTGCTCCGCAGATAATTGGTCCTTTTTGGAAGGGATTTTGGCAGGACGATTCTCTCCTAGATAACGGAACTTAGCAACAAATTGTCCCTCCCCTTTAAAGAGATGAGGATACATGCGCGCCGTTTCTGGATGGTCAATGCCTTCTGCCATACCATTGATCTTCTCGATCGTTTCCAATTCTAGATCAAAATTATCTAAGAGCCAGGATACGATCTCTTCATTTTCCTCAGGAGCCCAGGTACAGGTTGAATAAACCAAGGAACCACCTGGAACCAACATCTTGAGAGCATCCTCTAGAATTTCTCTTTGAAGAAGACTACACTCTCGAGGATAATCGATGGACCAATAGTCCATGGCATCTGGTTGCTTACGGAACATCCCCTCACCTGAACACGGGGCGTCTAGTACAATCAGATCAAAAAAGCCTGAGAAAACTTTGGCCAGACGATCGGCAGACTCATTGGTCACCAATACATTTCGGGCACCGAAACGTTCGACATTCTCTACGAGAATTTTCGAGCGTCCCTTGTGGATTTCATTGGAGACCAAGAGTCCTTGATTGTCCAAATAAGACAAGAGTTGCGTCGTCTTACCACCAGGTGCTGCGGCCAAGTCTAGGACCTTCATCCCTGGCTTCGGCTGGGCGACTTGGGCCACTATCTGAGCTGCTGGTTCTTGTGAATAGACCAAGCCCGTTGCGTGTTCGATGGATTTCCCTGAGACCTTTCCATAATGACCCCAAGGAGTATTGGGAATCGGATCATCAAATACTTTTTGTGCTTCTTTCAAAGGATTGGTGCGAAAGGCTGCTACTGCTTCTTGATCAAAGGTCGCAAAAAAAGCAGCAGCATCCTCACCTAGAAGATGCTGGTATTTTTCTTTAAAACCATGGGGAAAATTCATTTAACTTCTCCCTTTCTTAAGATAGGTTTGAATCTCTGTTAACTTCACCTTTGGAACCATCATAATGGGTTCGACTGTCTGGTAATTAGGTTTATCCCCATTTAGATTTAGGACGGTATAGCCTAACCGTTCGCCCATGATCGCTGCGGCTGCATAGTCCCATGGCCAGATATAGCTAAAGTAAGCTAAAATCCCACCTGAGAGAATTTTTGAAAAACTAATACCGGCACTGCCATAGACCCGGATTCCTAGTGAATCCATGCCAAGATCGGCCATTCCCCAGTCATTTTTCTCAAGCATACCGACATTTGACGCAATCAAAAGGTTTTCCAGAGGCTGATCTACAAAGGGCGTCAATTCAACCTCATTGCGATAAACTGGGAATTCTCCACCCCCGAAAAAAAGGTGATCCCGCATCACATCGTAGATCAGGCCAAACCGACCGATTCCGTCTTCGAAATAGGCCACCATGACCGCAAAATCTTCCTTTTGGGTCACAAAATTATTGGTCCCATCAATGGGATCAATCACCCAAACGGATCCTTCTGAAATCGGTGAACGAAGGCCATCTTCCTCCGCAAAAATCCGATCTTCTGGGTAGCGATTTGTGATTTTTTCAACCAAATCCTTTTGAACCTGTTGGTCCATCTGGGTCACCAAATCTGTCGGCCCAGTCTTTTTTGAGATCATCAAGTCATCATGGAGATGAAGACGCAAGTAGTCTCCAGCCTCTAAAACGATTTGTTTGGCAAACTCTAATTTATTCTTCAAGAGAAAACCATCCTTCCTCTTTTTGCTTTGCAGCCTGGGTCGCACGATAGAGAGAATAACCGCTCACTTCTTCGAACTCCCGTCCGAGACGTTTTTCTTCTCCGATACTAGGCACGACCTTCTTAAAAGCGCGGTAGGCTTCCATGTATTCTTTGGCCTCTACCTTACTTTCATAGGCTTCTTCAACTTTATTGAAAAAAGAAAGCACTGAAGCAAGCTCTTCAGTGCTCCACGATAAGTCCAGTGGGTAACTATAATTTTTTTGCATTCGACATACTTCTTAGTTTATTTCTGCTCTTAGAGTGGCAGAGCGTAACTCTTGTTTTCGATAACTCCGCGGCAAGAAGGCCCGAATTTCGTCTTCGTTAAAGCCGATTTGCATGCGCTTGTTATCTAAAATAATCGGTCTCCTTAAGAGACTTGGATTTTCCTCAATCAGATGAATCAAGGCTGAGATCGATAAATCTTCAACATCAACATCCAATTTTTGAAAAATTTTTGAACGAGTTGAAATAATGTCGTCTGTTCCGTTTTCGGTCAAGGCCAATATACTTGTCAACTCCTGTTTGCTCAAAGGACTTGTCATTATATTGTGTTCTTTAAATGGAACATCGTGCTTTTTTAACCAAGCCCGAGCTTTTCGACATGATGTACAACTCGGTGATAAAAATAATGTAATCATGTGGTTCACTTCTTTTTTATATATAACTATCTAACTCTATTATACAAAAAAATTAGGTGCTTGAAAAGCGCTTTTTTGATTTCTAGTCGATTTTTCTGAATTTCAGTAGAAAAAAAGAAACCACTTTCATTATCCCCAAAAAGACAGCAGAAAAAAGGACTAGGTAACTTCCTAATCCTCGGGCCAGTTTCGTGAAACTGCTTCATCTTCTTTCAATTGAGCCACTAGTTGATCGATCCCATCGAATTTGACCATTTCCCGTATCTTATCCAACCAATGAATGGTCAAAGTATGGCCATAAATATCTCCAGAAAAATCAAAGAGATTGACTTCGAAACGAAGCTCTTTTCCATCAAAGGTGACATTTTTGCCAACAGAAGCCATGCCTCGATAGATCTGCCCTTTAAAATCGACATCAACTACATAAACCCCATCTGATGGTAAATAGGTCCGGTCAATCGGTGCTAAATTGGCAGTAGGATAGCCAATGGTGCGGCCACGCGCATCCCCATGCACGACGATGCCCCGACTGGATAAAGGGTGACCAAGTAGACGGGCAGCTTCTTGGACGCGTCCTTCTAGGATAGCTTGACGAATGCGGGTTGAACTAATCTTTTCCCCCTGATCCAATACAGGAGAAATGACTTCCACTTGACCATCAAAATAATCAGCTAAGTCAGAGGCCGTTTTCTTATCAGAGCCAAAACTATAATCAAATCCAGCAATTAAAACTCGGGCCCTCAAGGCTTTGACAAATTGATCAACAAATTCTTTGGCGGTTTTAGAAGCAAAATCGGTCGTAAAATCAATGAGGAAGAGCTCATCCACTCCTAGTTCGTTTAATTTTTGGAACCGATCCTCAGGACTCTGCAAATGAAGCAGTAATTCTGGTTGGTAGCGAACAAAGGCTAACTTAGGAGATTCAGGAAAGGTTAACAAAGCGACCTTCAAGCCTTTTTCATCCGCGATCTGACGCGCCTTTTTAAAGAGTTCTTGATGCCCCAGATGCAGGCCATCAAAGTAGCCCAGAACCAAAACTGTCTCATTCTCCAAATGGATCTGGTTAGCAGTAGTAATCGTACGAATATTCATGAATTTATTGTAACACACTTTCTGTTAGAAAGACTTTTCGAGGTTTGTAAAGTTCTTCTCTTTTTTCTAAAATGGCTACCAATTTTCCTTGGTAAAAAGCAGCTAACTCTTTGGAGTCACTCTCAACTGGAATAAAGCGTCCCACTTGAACTTCGCCAACCTCTTCTACTGTCAGCTCTACTTTTTCCAGATCCCCGGTGCCAATTTCAAGTGGGTGAAGGAAGCTCAAATCTCCTTGTGCTACTTTTTCAGCCACTTCTTCTAAGGTCAGGGAATCTTCCAGTGACAAACCGGCAGCACTGGTCCGTGTCAGATGAGACATATGGGCTGCATAACCCAGTTTTTGACCCAAATCCACCGACAAGGTCCGGATATAGGTGCCCTTGCTGCATTTAACCCGGAAGCGAAAACGGGCTAGTCCTTCCTCGTAGCCAATCTCACTGGTACGCGTGAATTCATAAATGGTTACCTGTCGGACAGGGCGTTCCACTTCTTCTCCTGCCCGTGCATACTCATAGAGCTTACGCCCATTGACCTTAACCGCGGAGTACATAGGCGGTACCTGCTCGATCTCTCCCACCATTTGGGCAATCATACGATCGACCTCTTCTGCATCTAAAGGCACTTCCACTGGGGTCCGCTCCACGACATCCCCGCTGGCATCCTCCGTTGTGGTAGAAAATCCCAGAGTGATTTCTCCTTCATAGACCTTGCCTTCATCTTGCATGAATTCGACCATCCGGGTCGCCTTGCCAACTGCTATTGGAAGCACTCCCACCACATCCGGATCCAGCGTTCCCCCATGGCCGATCTTCTTAGTTCCTAAGATTTTTCGCAGTTTAAAGACCACATCATGTGAGGTCATGCCTGCTTCCTTTTTTACATTGATAATTCCGTCCATCTGATTTGCTCTTTCTAACTGATTGTGTGACCATCCGGTCCACCGACCCTTTATTATACCATGAAACAAGACTTCTTGTCCCTCTTTCCCCCTTCTCATGAGCTCCTAAAAAATCCCGTAGCAGATTTCAGACTTTTTAAAATGGATTTGATACAATAGAAAGCGAAAGAAGGTGTAACATATGTTAATGTATGATGTTATTGTGATTGGATTTGGTAAAGCTGGTAAAACACTCGCAGCGAAATTATCAAGCCAAGGAAAAAAAGTCGCTCTGATTGAAAAGAGCAAATCTATGTACGGTGGTACTTGTATCAATATCGCTTGTATTCCCACCAAGACCTTGATTGTTGCAGCAGAAAAAGGCTTGGATTTTGAGCAAGCCATGAATGAGAAAAATGCAGTCACTACTCGTCTCAACGGCAAGAACTACGCAACCATTGCTGGAACTGGCGTAGACATTATCGACGCGACGGCTCGTTTCGTTTCTAACAAGGTCATCGAAATTCAAGCTGGAGATGAAAAGGAAGAATTGACAGCTGAAACCATTATTATTAATACTGGTGCTGTGCCAAATGTCCTTCCGATTCCAGGTTTGGCTGAAAGTAAATTTGCCGTGGATTCAACCGGCATTCAACGTTTGGAAAACCTACCTAAACGCCTTGGTGTCCTTGGCGGTGGACCTATCGGATTGGAATTTGCCCACCTATACAATACCTTGGGTAGCCAAGTAACGGTATTGGATGCTTCTGAAACATTCTTGCCACGGATCGAGCCAAGTATTGCAGCTCTTGCAAAAGGCTACCTTGAAGAAGACGGCATTCAATTCTTGCAAGGCGTTCATACCCAAGAAATCAAAGATGGTGACCATAGCTTAACGGTTGTCACAGATAAGGGAGACTTTGAGTTCGATATCCTTCTCTACGCAACAGGTCGTAAGCCAAACACAGCTGGACTTGGTCTTGAAAACACAGACATCCAAGTCACTGATCGTGGAGCGATCCAAGTTAACCGTCATTTGGAAACCAGCGTCCCTGGAGTCTTTGCAGTTGGGGATGTCAATGGTGGTCCACAATTCACCTACATGTCACTCGATGACTTCCGCATTGTCTTCAACTACCTTACAGGCGATGGTAGCTACAATCTCGAAACTCGTCACAATTATGCGACAACACTCTTTATTGCTCCTCCACTTGCCCAAGTCGGCTTGACCGAGCAAGAAGCACGTGACAAAGGACTTCCAGTTGCTGTTAAAGAATTGCCAGTTGCTGCTATGCCACGCGGACACGTCAATGCAGACCTTCGAGGTGCCTTCAAAGCCGTGGTCAACCCAGAAACTAAAGAAATTCTTGGAGTGACGCTCTTTGGAGAAGCTGCAGGCGAAATCATCAACCTGATCACCATGGCGATGGACAACAAGATCCCTTATACTTACATCGCAAAACAAATCTTTACCCACCCAACCATGGCAGAAAACCTAAACGATCTCTTTGCGATTTAACTAGAATAAAAACGCTGGAATTTTTCCAGCGTTTTTTAGTTTAAGAATCCACAGACAGCCTCTTGAAATGCTTTATTTTCTTCATAAAGAGCATGCCCAGAATGCTTAAGAATGAGGAGTTGACAATCCGAAATCGCTTTTGCTAGTTCCTTGGATCCGTCCACACCAATCACATCATCTTCAAGCGCACCAAGGACAAAGGTTGGACACTGAATTTCCTTTAAGACCTCAATGCTATCGTGAGTAAGGCAAGACTGAGACTGAATGGCAATTCTATTTTCATCTTTGATTCGCCCCAAGCGACCCATGATATTATAAAGGAACCGCCACTTTTGATAGCTCTTTTGCGTATAGGAGTGCTTTGCGATATCCAGCATGAGATGCTTAAAAGTTCCAGATTGACTAAGCTTTTGCCAATGCTCAATTCGCTCTCTAGCAAGTTGACTAGGTTTTGCAGTAGTCACGGCTAAGATGAGCTTTTGAACCTTTTCAGGGAAATCCACCACCAACCATTGGGCAATCATTCCACCTTGCGAAATCCCCATAACATAAGATGTATCTAAGTTCAGCGCCTCCATTGCTTCTGCTACATCTGCTGCCATATCCCGCGTCGTATAGCCCTGTCTCAGCTCATTGATTCGAGAAAAAACATAGATTTTGTAACGTTTGGCAAGTATACGGTATGTGATTGAAAAAGGCATAGCCATACCTTTAACCGTCTGCAATCCATCCCCCAATCCTGGTATGATCACTAATGGCTGTTTACCTTTTCCAAATGTTACATAGTCCATGCTCTTTTTGTTCAAATATAAGGTTTTCCCTTTTGTTGAAGACATTACTTCGTTTTCTCTCCTATTTTATCATGTTTATTCATGTTGAGTTTTTAAATACAGAGCAAAGCCGGCAGTTACTTTTTCAAATCCAACTGCCTGATAAAACTGATGTGCAGCATTTCGTTCAGCGGTTAATCCACTATTTAGAGCCAGCGCCTTAACCCCTTCTTTTACCGCTTGTTTTTTCAATTCATCGATTAGCCTACTAGCAATTCCTTGTCGTCTTGTTTCTTTTGCAACTGACAAAGCCAAATACGATAGTAAGACCCATCTGCTTCAAAAAAGAAGAGTTTTGCATAACCTAAGAAACCTAAAATTTCTCCGTTTCTTTCAGCTAAAAGACAGCCATAATGTGGTTGAGAAAGAATCATTTCTAAGCGTCGAGACAGCTTAGAAGCGGTCGTTGGATAGCCCAAGTCTTCGTATAAAGTCAGTAAGACTTCAGCATCTTTCATGGTTGCTTTTCGTATCTGCATAGAAGCCTCCTAG
This sequence comes from Streptococcus sp. SP8, assembly GCF_030440045.1. NCBI lineage: Bacteria > Bacillati > Bacillota > Bacilli > Lactobacillales > Streptococcaceae > Streptococcus > Streptococcus sp. SP8. Next base: position 373,327 of record NZ_JAQFJL010000001.1, read on the forward strand.
TCTTCCTTCAAGGCATCAAACTTCGCTTTCATAGTTGGATTTTTCCGAGTCAATTTTTTAACGGAAACATCATCCAACTTGTTGTTAGCGAGGCGAAGTTGGTTTTCTGATGTGGTGAGGAATTTCTTGACTTCTTCCATCCGCTTGATGGCTTTGTCGATTTCATCGATAGCCTTGCCAAAGTTGACAGAAGCCGAATTGTAGTTCTTAGCAAAGGCTACTTTAAAGGCATCTAGGTCCTCTTCAAAGTGGGTAATATCAATATTTTGTTCACGGACAAGCGCCAATTCCTGCTTGTATTTAAGGGAATTAAGGGCCGCATTACGCAGGAGCCCAATGATCTGGATAAAGAACTGAGGACGGACGACATACATCTTCTCATACTCGTGGCTGACATCGACAATCCCTGTGTTAAAGTAGTCGTTATCTGCTTCAAGCATGGTCACTAAAACCGCATACTCACAGTTCTTTTCTCGACGGTCCTTGTCCAATTCCTTGTAGAAATCCGCATTCTTATGCTTCTTCTCTGTCCCGTCAGCTTCATTCTTCATCTCGAACATAATGGAGATAATCTCCACCCCATTTTCATCGCACTCGCGGAAAATAAAGTCGCCTTTAGACCCACGTGCAGAGACCTTGTTGTCCTTTTCAAAATAGGCATTTGGAAAGGCAAAACTGCGAACCTTGTTGAATTCACTTTCCGCATACTGTTCCAGACTTTCCCCGATGGCCTTGGTCGACTGTTGGGCCTTAAAATTCTTGTAGAACTCGACCTGTTCATTGGCTGCCTTAAGCTGGGCTTCGTAGTTTTGCTTGACAGAAGCTAGGGACAGTTCATTTTCCTTCTCTTGAAGGAGTAATTGGTTTTGTACCTGATCACGCTCCTTCTCCAAATTAGAAAGCGTCTTTTGCAACTGGTTCTCATGCTCCAAGCGCAAGGTGGCCAATTGATTCTCCAGTGCTTGCACTTCTTTTTCTTTCTCTAGCAAGCTTTGGCTAGCTGTTTGCTCCACCTCTTTTTTAGCCAATTCTTTTTCAGTATCAAACTGTTGAATCTGGTTTTGTAACTGAGCAATTTCTTGATCCTTCTTTGCTAACTTCTCTTGCTGCTCATTAAGGGCCTTTTGCTCTGCTAAAGCCAACTCTTGCCGAATTCGCTCATGAATTTCCTTGTCAAACTCTGCTGTCCGTACCTGTGACAAGAGTTCGCTGTATTGACTTTCATTGACTGTAAAGACTTCCCCACAGTTGGGACACTTGATTTCGTTCATAGTATGCCTCTTTCTCTATTCTTAGTATATTATATCATGCCACCAGTAAAATCAAAACCAACAAACGAAGCTTGCTGGTTTTAAGTAAATATTCATTCTTTTATAGAGACTTTCCTTAGGTGAGGACGGACGGTAGCGACTCCCTTTGGGATTCCATACCTTAGATTTGAGCCTTTCGTCTCAAATCTACCGAGCACCAGAAACTAATGCGTTTCTGATGCTTTCCTCACGGCGAAAAGTCTCAATCTATTTTGCACTAGTTCCAAAATATTTTTTTCAATAGTCTCATTCAGTAATAACTTTAGATTTCTGAAAAGATGTTGCTTATTTATAATCTGAAACAGTGGACTTAGCTTACTGGCTTTAGTTTATTTCTTCTCAATCGGCGCGACACTGGCCAAGAGTTTCTTGAGACCCACTTCTGGGAAGTTGATCTTGAGCTCTTGGGTGTTGCCACTACCAGATACTTCAAGCACAGTTCCTTCTCCCCACTTCTTGTGAATGGCAATATCACCAATGGACCAAGCGACGCTTTCTTTAGCAGCAGCTCGGTTACTATTACCAAAAGGTAGGCTTGATGACGTGAGAGCACTTGGGGATGCTTGTCTCTTGCGCTCTTGAAGGGCTTGAGACAGGCTCATGCCTTTTCCAAATGTCGTTCCGCTTCCATTGCTATAAGAAGCCTTAAAGCTGGTATTAACTGGACGGGCTAATCCTTGGTAGGTCAATAAATCCGAGCTAATTTCATTGATGAAACGCGTCGGACGGTTGTAGCTGGTCCGTCCAAAGAGCAAACGAGAGTTGGCATTGGTCAAGAAGAGAACCTTCTCTGCCCGCGTGATCCCCACATAAGCCAAGCGACGTTCTTCCTCCAATTCATCTGGATCCTCTGCTGCACGACTAAGAGGAAAGACATTTTCTTCCATTCCAATCAAGAAGACGACCGGGAACTCCAATCCCTTGGCTGCATGAAGAGTCATCAAGGTGACTTCTGAAGTTTCTTGGGCCCCATCGTCTGTATCGGCAATCAAGGCCAAATCGTTCAAGAAACGACTCAAGGTTTCCACACCTGATTCGTCTTCGACGGTCTCTCCATTTTCATCAAAATTCTTGGTAACAGATAGGAACTCTTGGATATTCTCGATGCGGGCCTGACTTTCCAAATTTCCCTGATTGGTTAGGGCCGTCATATAACCTGTCTTGTCAAGGACTTCTTCGACCAACTCTGTAATGGTCAGCTGGTCCAATCTTTCTCTCAAATCAAAAATGAGATTGGCAAAGTCCCAGATGGCTTGAGCGGCCTTTCCTTTGATGCCTGAGAGCATGATATTGGCTGAAGCATCCAGGAGTGAAGACTCTTGCATTTGGGCAAAGTCACGAATCTTATCCACTGTACCTGGCCCGATTCCCCGCTTGGGTTCATTGATAATGCGCTCAAAACTGATATTGTCACTGAGGTTGGCAATCAAGTTCAGATAAGCAATGACATCCCGAATTTCCTTCCGGCTGTAGAACTTGGTGCCTCCCACCATGGTGTAGGGAATGTTGGACTTGAGCAGCGCTTCTTCAATGGTCCGTGACTGGGCATTGGTTCGGTAGAGAACAGCAAAATCACGGTGCTTGTAGCCAGCTTCGCGACTGAGCTCTTCAATGGTTTTAGCAACAAAGACTGCTTCATCCTGCTCGTCATTAGCCCGATAATAAACAATATCTTCCCCGTCTTCATTTTGTGTCCAGAGATTCTTCGGACGGCGGTGGCGATTGTTTTTGATGACATCATTGGCTGCTTGCAGGATAGTTTTAGTGGAACGATAATTTTCCTCCAACAAAACGACCTTAGCTTCCTTATAATCCTTCTCAAAGTCCAGGATATTCTGCATATCTGCTCCCCGCCAGCCATAAATAGACTGGTCCGCATCCCCAACGACACAGATATTTTTAAAGCGTGAAGCCAAGAGTTTGACCAACTGGTATTGGGCATGGTTGGTATCTTGATACTCGTCTACGTGGATGTATTGGAACTTCTGCTGGTAATAGGTCAGCACATCTGGATGCTGATCAAAAAGACGCAAGGTCAGCATGATCAAATCATCAAAGTCCACTGCTTCTGACTGACGGAGTTCCTTTTGGTAAGCCTCATAGCACTTGGCGACGATCTGGGTGTACATATCGCCAGCCTGGGCGGCGTAGGCCACTTCATCGATCAGGTCATTTTTGGCATTGGAAATAGTCCCCAAAATGGTCCGTTCATTCCATTTTTTAGGATCCAAGTTCAAGGACTTCAAGATCCGCTTCATCAAGGTCCGTTGTTCTCCTGGATCTACAATGGTAAAATTGCGATTGTAGCCAATATGATCCGCATCTCGGCGAAGGATGCGCACACACATGGAGTGGAAGGTCGCAATCAAGCAATCTTGGGTGGCTGGATTCAATTGATAAGCCCGCTCCTTCATCTCCCGAGCGGCTTTATTGGTAAAGGTAATGGCCAAAATATTCCAAGGATTGACCATTTTTTCATCGATCAAGTAAGCGATGCGGTGGGTCAAGACACGTGTCTTACCAGAACCAGCCCCCGCCATGATCAAGAGGGGACCTTCTGTCGTTTGGACCGCCTCTGCTTGGCGATCATTCATACCATTCAATAAAGGATTCATCTCATACTCCTCATTCATTCAATCGTTCTATTATACCACAAAAACCGGTCTAGCTTCTTTTAAAAAAGGACTCATTTGAATTTCCCTTCCAAAAACGATATAATAGTAGCTTAAAGAAAACAGGATTTCATCCGAGGTCTAGGAGGATATTTTGGATAAACCATACAGTAACTTAAAACTGGCCGAACGTGGCGCTATCATTAGTATTCTAGCCTATTTATTGCTCTCTTCAGTAAAATTGGCTACCGGCCATCTACTTCATTCATCCAGTTTGGTAGCCGATGGATTTAACAACTTATCTGATATCATCAGCAATGCTGCCCTGCTCATCGGGATTCGTCTCGCTCGCCAACCTGCTGACCGTGATCACAAGTTTGGTCACTGGAAAATTGAGGATCTAGCTAGTCTAGTCACCTCCATCATTATGTTTTATGTCGGCTTTGATGTCTTACGCGATACCCTCCAAAAGATCTTCAGCAATGAAACCGTTAGCATTGATCCACTTGGTGCTGGTGTCGGAGTGGTTTCAGCCCTTGTCATGCTAGGCGTTTATTTCTACAATCTTCGCTTAGCAAAACGGGCCAAATCAAAAGCCTTAAAAGCGGCCGCAAAAGACAATCTTTCAGACGTCGTCACATCTCTTGGGACGTCGATTGCGATTGCTGCTAGTGCTTTTAACTATCCAATTGTCGATAAAATCGCAGCCATCATCATCACCTTCTTTATCCTCAAAACAGCCTACGATATTTTTATGGAATCTTCCTTTAGTCTTTCAGACGGCTTTGACGATAGTCTCCTCGAAGATTACGAAAAAGCTATTTTAAAACTCCCTAAGATTGCGCGTGTGAAATATCAACGCGGGCGGACCTACGGAAGCAATATCTATCTGGACGTTGTCTTGGAGATGAATCCCGATCTTTCAGTCTATGAAAGTCATGCCATTACAGAAGAAGTCGAGGATCTCTTGACAGAAAAATTTGGAGTCTTTGACATTGATGTCCATGTAGAACCTAGCTCAATTCCTGAAGATGAGCTGATCGAAAACGTTGAAAAGAAACTCTTGACCTACGAAAAACTCCTCTATGCTAAGCAAGAATTTGATACACTGCTAGCAGATAATTATACCTTGATTGACGATACTGGTCACGAACACCACAAGGCGGAATTAATAGAGGCTCTCGCAAGCGACCAGGTTCAATTCCAAAACTTTGAACTGGAGTCCATCAGTCAAAAGACCAAACTCATACGCTATGAACTAGACGGTCAAATCCATACCAGTCTCTGGCGTCGCCACGAAACTTGGCAAAAGATTTTCCATCAAATCACTAATAAAACCGACTAAAAGAGGCTGGGACAAAAGTCCTAGCCTCTCAATTGTTTTTGGATTGTCGAGCAAGACGCAGTGGTTGAGTGGTCTCTACTACGCTGATTTCATCAGCTTTTACAGCCCTACTCAACTGTGCGGAGGTGGGACGACGAAATCGAATTCTAACGAATTACCGATTTCTGTCCCACTCTCTTTTTTACTTGATGTCATCTGTTGCTACATCAGTTCCCAACCACTTCTTAGAGATCTTTTGGAACTGGCCTTTTTGATAGAGTTTTACGAAGGCTTCATCAATTTTTTTCTTCAAAGTTTTATCCGCCTTGCGCACCCCTACCGCAAAGGATTCTGTCTCAAAACCGACAGGAAAGACATTATAGTCTTTTAAAATTCCTTCCGTTTGCAGATAATAGTTGGCATAGACACGGTCGATTAAGAGGCCATCGATCCGATCATTCTGAAGATCGATCAGCGCCTCGTTGAAACTCTGGTATTGGGTAGCCTTTTGATTTTTGATCTTATTTTTCAAGATTTTAGGATTGGCTTCAAAATCCATATAGCCAGGCGATCCGGTCTGGGCATCTAATCGTTTCTCTTTGATATTTATAAAAAAAATAGCCTTTCGGCTATTCTTCTACTTTTATAAATCCAAATTTATTGAGAGGATAAAGACGCAGATTCACGACTCCTTCGATCTGATTTTTATGGATATAACCAAACTCACGACTATCTTCTGTATCTCCTCGGTTATCATTTAAGACTAGATAAGTATCGGATGGGACACGACCAGCCTTGGTCCCTTTTAACTCTGATAAAAAGAAATCATCCGTATAATACCCATTACTCGTTGGAGCAGCTAAGTGTTTGTTGAGCATTTTGTTCAGGTAAGGTTCTGGTGTTGCCTGTCCATTCAAATAGAGGACGTCATCTACGTAGCTGACTTCGTCGTTTTCTTTGGCAATGACACGTCCAAGGTATTCTTTTCCACCGACCTTGTATAAGACCAAATCACTGCGATCTACCTGAGCATTTCTAGTCGCTACCACAAGATCTCCAGTTTTCACAGAAGCATTGGCCATTTTATCATTGATACTAAATGGATGAAATACAAAGATTCGAAGCAAAATCAGTGCCAAAACCAGTACACCGACAATGATGACATTTCTAATTAAATCTCTCCTTGGCATGAATGTCTCCCTTCCTTTTTATTTATTATACCATGTTTTTGATCTTTAAAAAAGAGAAAGTAAGCATTAGTGAGAATTCTTGTCATACTAAACAGGAAAAAGAAAAACCTCGCGGTCAATCCTTTCGGACCAACCAGCAAGGCTTTAAGATCAAATTGTCTATTAACGTACTGTACGGATACGCATTGTGTTTGTACGAACAGCTTCTCCAACTGGTACACCAGCAACGATAACGATATCATCACCAGATTTAACAAGACCAGCTTCAACTGCTTTACGTTCAGCAATTTCGAACATATCGTCAGTTGATGAAGGAGCATCTGTCAACATTGGGATAACACCCCAGTTCAACATCAATCCACGTTCTGTCAATTCGTCAAATGTCAATGCCAAGATATCAGCATCTGGACGGTATTTAGAGATCAAACGTGCAGTGTGACCTGTCTTAGTCAATGTTACAACCAATTTGATATCCATTGAGTTTGTAGCATCTTTAACAGCTGAAGCCATAACTTCTGTCTTAGAGTTACGTTCGAATGAAGCTGGGTTCAAACGACCATATTCTTTCAAAAGTGTTTGAGCGTTCATGTCGATTTTCGCCATTGTAGCTACAGATTCAAGTGGGTATTTACCGTTTGCAGATTCACCTGAAAGCATTGTAGCATCAGTACCATCGATAACAGCGTTGAAGACGTCAGATACTTCAGAACGAGTAGCACGTGGTTTTTCAGTCATTGTTTCAAGCATGTTTGTTGCAGTGATAACAACTTTACCAGCAGCATTTACTTTAGAAGTAATCATTTTTTGGTAAACTGGAACCATTTCGAATGGTACTTCGATACCCATGTCACCACGAGCGATCATGATACCATCAGTTACTTCGATGATTTCATCCAAGTTTTCGATACCTTGTTGGTTTTCGATTTTCGCAAACAATTGAACGTGGCTGTTACCAGTTTCTTCACAGATAGCACGAACTTCTTGAACGTCTTTTGCAGTACGTACGAATGAGATCGCGATGAAGTTGATACCTTGTTCCAAACCGAAGCGGATATCGTCGTTATCGCGTTCAGCAAGTGCTGGGAAAGGAATCTTAGTGTTAGGGATGTTTACACCTTTTTGTTTAGCGATGATACCATCGTTTTCAACTTCAACAACAAATTCACGTTTTGCAGCGTCTTTTTCTACAACGCGAAGACCCAATTTACCATCATCAACCAATACTTGGTGACCAACTTCAACATCATCAAAGATGTCAAGCGCACCAGCAACGTTCAAAGCAATCACTTCACGAGTTGATTTGATGCCTTGTTTTGTAGCAACGCGGATACGTTCACCAGTCTTGTATGAATATTCTTTAGCTTCGCCTTCGAACAATTCAGTACGGATTTCAGGACCTTTTGTATCAAGAAGGTAACCAACTTTTTTACCAGCGATTTCTTCTGCACGTTTAACAGTCGCCATACGTTCACCTTGTTCTTGGTGGTCACCGTGTGAGAAGTTGAAACGGAAAGTGTTAGCGCCAGCTTCGATCAATTTAGCAATGTTTTGTGCTGAAGCTTCAACGTCAAGTTTTTCAGCCCAGTATCCATCTTCACCGAATTTTTTACCGCCACGGATTTCTACCGCAGGACCTAAAGTTGCAACGATTTTTACACGTTTGTTCATGATATATATGACTCCTTTTTAAATATATCTGTCTTTTTAAGACAAGGTTAACGAATTTATGAAATAAAATTAGATTGAAGACAAGCTACGGTTCAACTCGGCAAGACCAAGATCAGCTTTATGTGGATTGTTTACCACAATCTTACCATCTTCTGTCAAGCTAAAGAGGGCTCCTTCTTCTGCTTTACCAAGGATTGGGTTTTCAACCATTTTTTCATTACGGATACCAACGGCTACACCACCGATTCCTTGTTTCAACAATTTAACAGCGTGTGCTCCCATACGTGAAGCAAGAACACGGTCACGCGCAGTAGGTGAACCACCACGTTGGATGTGGCCAAGCTCAGTCACACGAAGGTCACTTTCATCACCAGCTTCTTTCAAAGCTTTACCAAATTCATCTGCAGACATCACGCCTTCAGCCAAGATGATGATGTTGTGGGTACGACCTTTTGCGTAACCTTCTTTGATGCTCTCAACAACATCTTCGATCTTGAAACCTTCTTCAGGGATGATGATTTCATCTGCACCAGATGCAATCCCTGCCCAAAGAGCGATATCTCCAGCGTTACGTCCCATCACTTCGATAACGAAAGTACGGTGGTGACTAGATGAAGTATCACGGATCTTATCGATCGCGTCCATTGCAGTTGTGACTGCCGTATCAAAACCAATTGTAAAGTCAGTTCCGACGATATCGTTGTCGATCGTACCAGGAAGACCCACAGCTGGGAATCCAAGCTCAGTCAAGCGCATCGCACCATGGTAAGAACCATCTCCACCAATAACGACAACACCTTCGATCCCGTGTTTCTTCAATTGCTCGATCCCTTTTAATTGACCTTCGCGTTGTGCGAATTCAGGGTAACGAGCTGAATGAAGGAAGGTACCACCACGGGAAATAATATCTCCAACAGATGAGGCGTCAAGGGGCTGAATTTTACCAGCAACCATTCCCGCATATCCATCATAGATACCGAAAACTTCCATTCCTTCTGAAATTGCTTGACGAACAACTGCACGGATGGCAGCATTCATACCAGGGGCATCTCCACCACTAGTTAAAACAGCAATACGTTTCATTTCGTTGTTTGCTCCTTTTTTTCTTTTACATTCTACGTAATTATAACACAAAGAAGACTAAAATTCTCGTATTTTTCGCAGTTTTTACCGATAAATCGTTTTCATAACGAGATTCTTTAATTCATCTTCCAATTCTTTGTTTTTCTGGACGGTATAGCCCTTCAATTGAAGAGTTTTTTTCTCGTCTTCATAGCGTAATATCACAGGATATGGGCCCGGATATTTTTTCAAGATAGAAAGAATCGTTTTATCCTGACGATGATCGAGCAACTGGATCCAGAACTTTTCATTGGTTGCCAGTTGTGCCTCTGCTAGAATCATCTGCAAGCGCCCATCACGCTCTTGTATTTTCCCTGTCAAGTAATAAAAGCCACCTTCTTTTATCAAGGAGGAAAATCGATTGTAGGTTTCAGGGAAAAGGGTCACATCCAATTTTTTCTTGGTATCACTGACTTGTAAGAAAGCCATGAGATCACCTGACTTGGTTCGAATGGTTCGAATGTTTTGTACCTCAATGAGAATGCGTACCTGCTCTCCTTGTATGAGTTGAGAAATTGGTTGGATCTCGTAGGGACTCGTTTGCCCAATCGCAACCAATGGGTGGGTACTGAGTCCGATCCCAATAATGGCCTCTTCCTTCTCATATTTTTCAGCCTGGCTAAAGTCCTCTGCTTCTGTCCAGGAATAGTTAGAATCTGCAAATAAACTACCTAGCTCATCAGCAAAGACAAACAAATTCGGCAAATTGTGAAGCACCTTGCGCCTATTTTTTTCAAAAATATCAAACAATCCAAGCTCCACTAAAGGTGTTAACAGAGGTAATTTATGATACTGATTGGGGAGTCGTAAAATGAAATCTTCGACACTTTCAAAGGGACGATTATCAATGATCCAATACGCTAAATCTCTCGGGAGTCCCTTGATATTTTTCATTCCTAAGTAGATTTTTCGATCCTGGAACTTATCTCTGTAAGGGATGGTATTGATGGATAATGGCGCGACTTTAAAATCAAACTGGAGAGCATCTGTCAGATAATCGCTACTCGAATAATTGAGCATGACATCAAAGAAAACATCTGGATAATGGACCTTGAAATAGGCCATCTGAAAGGCCAAGGCAGAATAGGCATAGGCATGAGAACGGTTAAACCCATAGCCTGCGAATTTTTCCATGATCGCAAAGACCTCTTTGGCTTTTTCTTCCGTATGCCCAAGTTTAAGAGCACCTGCGACAAAATCGTCTTCCATCTTGTGCATTTCAGCCACATTTTTTTTGCCCATAGCCCGACGTAAGATATCGGCTTTCCCTAGGCTAAAACCTGCAAAACGCTGGGCAACCTGCATGACCTGCTCTTGGTATAGCATGATCCCATATGTGGGCCGTAAGATTGCTTCAATAGCTGGATCTAAAATCTCAACTTTTTCCTGGCCATGCTTTCTTTTGACGAAATTGTCAATGTAATCACTAGCGCCTGGACGATTGAGAGAGGTGGTCGCTACCACTTCTTCGAAATGATTGGGTCTCACTCGTCTCAAGAGGCGAATGGCTCCAGCCTGTTCAAATTGGAAAATCCCCTTGGTATCCCCAGCAGTAAACAAGGCCAAGGTTTCTGGATCTTCTAAATCAATGGCTTCAATCACGATCTCTTCTTGGTACTTTTCATAGACGGCTTCCTTCATTTTCTGAACAAAGGTTAAGTTTCGCAGACCCAAAAAGTCCATCTTCAATAGACCATTGGCTTCAACCGCATGAGCATCGTACTGGGTGACAAACATGTCTTCTCCATACTTGAGAGGAATGTGATCCGTCAAATCCTGGTCACTCATCACAACACCCGCCGCATGGATCGAGGTCTGTCTAGGTTGGCCCTCAATTCTTTTGGCAATTTCAAAGCCACGTTCAAATTCTGCTCGACTATGAATCACTTGTCGAAAAGCTAGATTCTGTTCATACGCTGTCGTCAGTGTATCCCTAAAGCCAATCCGCTTGGTAATGGAGGTTAATTCGTACTCTGGTACCCCAAAACGTTTAAAGACATCTCGAATGGCTTGTTTGGCCCCAAAGGTTGAAAAGGTCACGATCTGAGCTGCATGGTAACTCCCATAACGGTCTCTCACATAACGGATAAATTCTGGACGATAGATATCAGGAATATCAATATCAATATCCGGCATGGTATAGCGCTCCACATTTAAAAAGCGCTCAAACAGGAGGTTCTTCTCCACTGGATCAATCCCTGTAATCTCCAGGGCATAAGCTACCAGTGAGCCTACAGCAGACCCACGCCCCATTCCCATATAATATCCTTGACTTCGTCCGAAACGAAGAAGATCCCAGACAATCAAGAAATAATCATCAAAGCCCATTTGGTGAATAATGTCTAATTCATGATCCAAACGTTCTTGATAGACCGGACTGGTCAAGTTCTTTCGAAGAAGACCCACTTGAGCTAATTCTCTCAATTCCTCAACAGCTGGTTTCTGAGGATTAAAGCGAGGCAATTTCAACTGAGTATCAATGTCGTATTGAATCCCTTGGACAAGTTTTTCAAGATTTGTGATGGCTTGCGGAAATCGCTCAGCAAAATCATTCTGTAAATCCTGAGGAGTTTTTAGGACAGTTCTAGGATCAATTTGTCCTGTTTCTGTCAAGCTTTGATTGTCCTTGATGGCCGCGAGCATCTGCATGGCTTCCATATCTTCCGCCTCAAAAAAACGCACAGTATGAAGAGGAAGCACAGGGTGGCTAAACTCTTGGACCGGCGTAGCCGCAAAAACTCCGATGAAGTAATCTAGATCAAGCGGTATGTCTTCATGAGCAAAAGGCGCTGGGACAATGACCGCTACTCCTTCTGTGAGGTGCTTCACATCTTCCCAATTGTTTTTCCCCATCATTTTGACGGTCGACATCTTCATCAGATTCTGGTAGCCTTTCGTTGACAGGGCCATCATCCGAAACGGAATGGTTTCATTGTCTACTTTTAGTCCAATTTCTAAACCGACCAAGGGGCTGAGGTTGTGGGCCTGACAGGCTTCGATAAATTCATAAGCACCATACAAATTATCTACATCCATGATTCCCAATGCGCCATACCCCATGCTTTTAGCCACTTGGACATAGTCTTTTATGGTCACTAGGCTTTCCATAAAGGTATAGACTGATTTGGTATCTAGCTGTGTAATCACTTTTTCTCCTTTCTGCATTGTCTATTTTGGTGCCTCCTTTGGTAACTCCTTTTTGTACAAAAAAACACCACTGCTACACAATGATGTCTCAACAACGGAAGACATGGGATTCGAACCCACGCACGCTATTACACGCCTACCGCGTTTCCAACACGGCCTCTTAAGCCTCTTGAGTAATCTTCCATGAATAAAAATATGGAGCCGGTGGGAGTTTCTGAAAGTCAATCAATTCGCTGTTTTTAGCTTTTTGGGTCTGTTTTAAGGACTGCTTCTAAAACTTCACAACTTCATTGCTCACATTGCTAGTTTAGCATAGCTTTCGAGAAAGTTCAAGTTTTATTTTTTTCTCTTGGACGCAAAAGGAAGTTATTTAATAGGAAAAAATCTTTTATTTTTTTTAAAAAAGTTGATAAAACCTCTTGACTTTATGTAACTTTAGTTGTATAATATATACATAAGGTTAAGGAGGAAACCTTAGACAAGGAAACTAAAGAAAGGAAAAATAAATGTTAAGGCGAAGAAAAAAGCCAATCAAAGCTAAAACGAATAAGCTAGTAGTCAAAATCAACTTGTTCATCATAAGCATTGAGTGGCATATCGAATTCGGATAGTGAGCAATCACTATCCGCCCCTAATAGGGGCTTGCTTTAATTATAACAGGTATCAGGATGAAAGTAAAATTTAATGTTAAAAAAACCACAGCTAGAGAAAAACTTGAGTTTATTTTAGGGCTTCTGTTGATCGTAGTGATCATTTGGTTTTTTGTGAGGTAAATATGTTAGTTGATATCAATGCTATTAAATGGCTGCTAGAAAATGCCACAGCCTATTCTATTAGTAAAAATTGTGGATTATCCACCCAAGCTGTAGACAAATATAAGAATGGTATTTCTGATATTATGAATATGCGTTTGAAACACGCAATTAAAATGACAGAATACGCCAATCAGTTAAAAAACAAAAAGTGATGGTTATTTAATCATCACTTTTTTGATCTAAAGACCCATTGCTTATAGCACAGAATCAAAAAAACATAGTCATTCTATTGAGGTTATAACGGACAATTTTAAAAATGTCTATTAGAACAGAAAAAGCCCCTCCAAAAAAGGAGGGGTTAAATTATCCTATAAAGTCTCTGGCCACGGGTCATCTGTGATATATGACATATCAGTAAATCGTAAATCTCCGATGTCTCGGTCAGTAGGCACTGGATCATCAAATTGTAAGCGTAGCTGGTTGCCATCACCCGGCCCGCCTAGATAAAAAGTGCCAAGGCGCTTGCCCTTGTCATTGGTCATGACGCCAAGTTTTGAGCTAGTCGCACGAAAACCGACGGGTATACCACCGACGTTTAAGATTACAACATTTCGCTCACGGTCAGACCCCTGTGGAACGTAGCTGGGCGCACCTCGTCTCACGATTCCAAACCAACCCCAAGAGAGGCCACCAAAGCCGATCTCAACCGTGGAGTTTATACGTCTAAACTCGACATACGCATTAGTTTGATTTGAGTTGATATTTCTTGGTTTAATTTTGACATCTCCAAACAAGACCGACCAAGCGTTAGAGCCGGTTCCGGAGCCTTTCTTGATCCACTTCACCGCTCCGTTTTTAGCCGTGGTATCAGTATAAATTGTACCGATGTCAGCGTTTAGATTATACGGGAAGCCTTGACCTTTTAATTCCGTTCCAGCACTGCCACCAGATCCTACCGAACGCTTTAATTCCTCAAGATCGTTTTTGCTGGCCAGTTGGCTTGTGTCGATTGTCGGGATTTTAGAGCGTGTTACGAATGGATCACCGCCATTTGCCAATTTTGTATCAATCAATGCATCCAGACCCAATTCAAGGTGCTTGTCTTTGATGTTATTGGCCATCTGGGATTGCAAGGTTGTATAGGTTGGAAATAGTTCGTATGCTTTAGAGGTTGATAAAAATGAAGTCTGTTGTCCTTGAAGCACACCTATATCAACCCCAATCGCCTGAATAACTTGTTTTAGTTTATCCATGCTTCACCTCCTTAGAGGGTATTTTTAGCGGTATTATAAATCTGTGCAAAATCGGTATTTTCCAAGTCAGTAAATTTTTGACCAAGCTCTGTCATTTTAGACACGATAGCCTGATCTGCTGATCCTGCACCGTTAGCAATACGGTCTGCGATTTCTTTGAGAGTGTCAAGTTCTTCTGGCACACCCTCGCCAAGGATTGCGGTTTTCACCCCTTGAATTGCTGTTTCCAATTGTTGTTGTGTGATCCCGCCTTGACCAAGCTCAGACTTGTCAGCTTTATTAGCAAGCGTGGTCTTGATTTCTTTTACGTCAGCACCAACGGCCTGTGCAAATTGTGTGAGGTTTTGTGTGTTTAAAGTCATTTATTTCTCCTTTTAAATTTTAGCTAGGTTATATAGTACGGTTAGATCTGGGAGTTCTTCCGTCTGTGGTCCATTTGGATGTTCTGCAATGTACTTGTCGATTTCAGTCTTGACATCGTTTCTTACAAGCGAAAGAACTTCCACGCTTGTAAATTCGTCCGCTGAACGGGTAATATCCAAGCGTGTTGAGCGATCACTGGGGAATATATACCCGTCACAAACGACTTCTACCAAATAAGATCCAATAGGTAGGGCTTTCCCAATTTTAAAAGTAACTTTTGATTTCTCTACTGTACTCTCAAATGTAGCCTTTCCTTTTTGATTAAAGATCCGGATTGTGGCATTTTTGCCATTTAGATCACTGATTGGTCGCATTTGCTCGTCCAGTAGCTCATATCCAAAAAGTGAGGCAGAGTCGCCTTGCTTGACGACTGCCCCTCCTTCAAATTGTTTTAGGTTCGTTGAATTAATGCGCATAATTCACCACCTCAGCTATAATAGTTCACCAGGTCGTCCTTGTCCCAACATGAAATCCAGACTGGTCCAAATTGGCCAAATTCAAACAATCGCCAATAATAGCCACCATAATAGCCACCTTTGCCAGTGTCCGTGATATGAGCTTCATCAAGCTCGAAGCTAAAGTACATTCCGGCTTTAAAGTCTTGATCTGCTCCGTCTGGTAAGTTGTTTCCGTCCTTATCGACCCAGTTTACCATCGAAACGGGAATACCGTTTTCAGTCCAATCGAAGCCAACGGGCGCTAGATAGTCACATTTAATTTGCCAGATACCATTAATGTATTTGACCTCATTTGCTTCGTAGTAAGCCTTTTCTTGCGGTTGTACGGATGTGTTTGCTTGGTTGTTTGTCTGTGGTGCTGTGTCAGCATATCGCCAAACCTCGATATAAGCTGGTTTATTCCAGCTGTAGTAGTCGTTCCAAGGATAGGTATTGATAGCTTGTCCGACTGCTCCTTGTGTCGAATAGTCGCAAGAAATGAAGTATGTATCATCGATCATTGCCCCGACATGCCCACCATCGCCACCAGATGAAGACATATCGGCACCCCATGACATTAGAATAATATCGGCCATTTGAGCGTCCCATGGTTGGTTACGGCTCACACGATAGAAGCCGTTATTTGCGAGTTGCTGCCCAAGTGTCACCGTTGATGGCAAACCTTGAATTGGGATACCCGATTCTTTCAATACTTGCGACATGATACCAGAGCAATCCCCTGTCCCATCTGAACCGTTGCGAGAACCTAACATCGAATATGTAATCAGCCCACGACGGCTTGTAAAACCGTTAACTATAGATTGTTGTACACTCATGTTTTTTCAATCCTTTCTAAAATCAAAAGCGACTATCCAAAAGAAGATAGTCGCTAGTACGAAAATATTAATCTTGGTTAGGTTCTTCATAACCTAATGCTCGTGTGCTATCACTCAATCCTGATGTTGTAGGGTCGTTAACAATCCCTACAAGTACAAGAAAGGCAAACAGTACATTGATAAATACAAGGACTTTATCAATTGTTTGGCCAAACTCCAATTTGATGCCAAAGATATCGGCAAATGCTTGGAAAAGCAAAGCCAAAGCTGGTACAAGGGCAAGCCAAAAGTTTTTATTTTTCAAACGTACATTCCAGTTGATTTTCATAATGTTACCTCTTAATTATTTTTTGTTTTGAATTAATGCTTTAAGTTCCTTCATATCCTCGCTCAAGGCTTTGACCTGCTCTGCGAGGATCAATAGAGACTTATTCTGTTCATCGTGGTTATCGAGTCGTCTAACTGCTGTCAGACGAAAATCACGCATGTTTTCAATGTCTTTTTCGATCACGACCATGCGTTTTTCTTGTGCCACGACACTTCCTTTAAAATTACCGTAAATTCCAAGTAAGATCCCGACAAATCCGACCATCATCGAGATATCTTCTGGTGTAAAGTGGATCATAGATCACGCCCCTCTCTAATTAAAGTACTGGTTGTGGTGTAGCTGTCGCCACTGGTTGAGTTTCAAGGTCACCAGAAGGTTGTCCTGGCTTCTCTTCCTTCTCTTCTTTTGGTCTAGCCCATTTCCAGATGCCAATCTTACCATTTTGGAAAAGGCTGTTTAATTGATCCAAGGTTTCGCCCTGATAAGTAAATGGTTCGGTCACTTGGATCATGACACGCTTGCCTTCACCAAATGCTTCTGTATGATTTGGATCTTCAACAGTAAAGATTTCTTGTGGTTGGTAAGTTTTACCAGATTGACCAAGGTCTACCAACTCAAGACCACGTTTAAATACAGTAGGATCAAGTGGATTTTCAACATCGGTCACACGGGCCAATACATTCCATTCTGCCACTTCTTTGATCTTCTGGATTTGGTTCGCTTTTTCTTCGTTGTCTTTGGTTAGAGCTTGGATTTTAGCAATAGCATCATTGTTAGCTTCGACAGATTTGTCTAGCTCTTTCTTGATCGCTACGACTGCGCCAGATGTGTCAAACTCCATGCGGACGATATTCAATACTGCTTCAACCAGTGTCGCATCATCTTCGGTCATGCGATTGGTTGGCAAGATTTCTTCAAAGACACGGTACGGAAAATCTTGCTTGATTGCTACTTTCGTAGTGTTGGCTACTGCATCGTATGATTTAAATTGTACTTTGTAATCCATTAGTTTGTTACCTCGTTTTTGTTTTTAATTTCTTCAAATAGATCCTTTAAATCTTTGTCAGACTCTAGGACAGAGCGATAGCTTTCAACTTCATTTACAAGTTGTGCTACATGTTCCTGAGATTTAGTAAGTCGGGCTTTAAATTCAGCCTCGTTGATTGTCTTATTCGCCAATTGGTTGGCTAAATCAGTGATGATTGCTATGTATGTGCTTTCGTTCATTTTGCTACCTCTTATTAGATATATTGGTCAAATGGAATTGTTTGATCAGAATTGATATTGTAGAATGGGAAGTCATATATATTAAGCCCCCATGAAGGGTTTTTTTTGCGTATTATTTCAAAATTCTGTCTGAAATGTTCAAGTAGTACGCCTAAATTCCACGCTCCGGCATGCCCTCCTTCCCCGTGCGAAGGAACTGTGAATCCAGTAGTTTGAAATTGTAGTCCGCCATTTTGACGCACAGAGTGTCTAAATTGGATTCGGTCTCCGACTAATTCCACCCTGTCGTAAGGAGTTTCACGACTATCACGAAATATTCTGATACCGGCGAAAGATCCGTCCGCCCCAGCATCTGATGGGTTGTCGGTCATTTCGTTGATCCATTTATGAGATGTATTTCCTAAAGTGGTCGCAACACCGCCATGTACGGAATCTTTAAACATCAACGCTCCGATAGTGTTGTGCTTCTTCTGAGGATGTGTGCGTTGTCTAAAGAGTACATTTTTACCAGACTTAAATTCAATTCGAGCGTTTTCATTAAAATCAATTTCCGAGTTATCTAGGTCAATTTTCATCGCTCCCTTATTAGATAAAATCCTACCACCACTAATACGTTCAGCAGAGAAATCAATCGAGGCAAGTTGCGTGATAAAGGCTTTTTGGGCCATTAATTCTCTGATGAAAGCTTGATTTGACACCAGCTTATCAATCATAGCCGAATCTACCAACACCTTATCAGCCGTGACTGAGTTTGAGGACAAAATTGGTGTAGTTACTGATCCTGCTTTCATGTGACCAGTTTCCACGCTCTCGCTTGCAATATGACGGCCTAAAATAGATCCATCAACTACCATGTCCCCTTTTACTTTAATCAATTTTGCAATTAAAGCAATGGATTCTGGCTCTTGTACTAGCAAGGAACTGATGGTTCTTCCACTAATTTCCTTACCAACACCAAAACTAATCTGCCCAGGAGTGATCTGGATATCCGTTTTTCTCAACATGTCACCCATTTGATTGGTTATTGTTGTGAATTGCCCATCTACGGTCTGTTTGTATTCGGCAATCTTAGACTCAATTTTAGTCTCTGAAGTGCCAGCTTTATCCAGTGGGCTGGGCCTAAATGCTGGAATCTTAGATCCACGGACTAAAATTGGATTTCGTATCCAAAACTCTCCGTTATTGATAGCATAGATGTAGAATGGGAAATTTCCTGTTTTGTTAAACTCAAAATCACGATTGGCAGTGAAATGGAATTCTGCTCGAATCCATCTATCTTTCGGTGTATTTTTGTCAGCAAAACCTTGAGCAAATATGGCAGTATTGTTTGAATGGTTTTTTAATGCAAATGCTAGTCCTTTGTCTACCTCTACACTAGATTTGATCATGTAATCAAATGCGATAGAGTATACATCACCTTGCAAAATACGATCAATATAGATTGGGAAGCAAGGTCCTAGCCATGTTGTGGACGGAGACCCATCAATTTTCATTTTGAAGATTCCGTCTTCCGACCTTGAAAGCCTATTATTATTATTATTATTATTGGATACACTGTATTCAGTTAATGTGTCCGCAAATCTGATAAGATTGTCTGGTGTTGTATCTGTCGCAACACTTTCAAATCTTCGATTGATTCCAGCTACATCTTCATCATATTTAGCTTTTGCTATGTAGCCTTGCTCTAGAATCTGCCTTGTTGCTTTCAGGGCATCAACTGCAGCCTTCTCAGAGTAGGTCTGCATGCGCTGTTCAAGTTCGCCATTTGGACCAGCTTTGCTCTCTAGTTGTGTTAATTGGGTCGAGAGACCTTGGATAGTTCTTTCAAAAGTAGCTTGAGCCTGTGTTACTAAATATTCTTGATCTTCAAGTGCTGGTTGCCACGGCCTTTTTTGAGTCCCTTTATAAAGGTCAATTTCTGCAATATATAAATCAGATTGACCGCCATTTGTTCCGTTATTATCAAAACGTAAATAGGCATTATCAATATCTCCAGAATTAAATTGGACCGATACACTTTCTAGGTCACTAATGCTTAATTTCTTGCCATTAATCAACTGTTTGATAATAGTGAAGCCTTGAGTTTCACCATTCCGTCTGCCAAGAACGAAAACATCATAAGATGTTAAAGCTGAATTGTTAAATCCTCTAAAGTTAAGAGTGTAATCTGTATTCTTTTCTAACAAAAACCGATTGGAACTTATAACTTTTTCGGTTCGGTCATTGTTGGAGAAAATAAGTATTGGTTTTGAACCGTTAAAATAGAATGGATGGTTCCCTATTTTTGTAATCCCGTTGCTGCCAAAATACTTCGTACCTTCTTTATAAGCAGTATCACGAATTAAGTTAGGCCCACCGATTCTCGAAGAGGTAAGTTGCTCTTTAATTCCATTCACTGTCTGCTCGACATAAGAGCGATCAGCCTTGCCATTGGCCACATTAGTGAGGTCGGAGATAGCTTTTTCAGTCGTCTGTTCAAATCGTGATTGTGCGCCTTGGACTCCTACAAATTGGCTTTGTGTTTGATCTTTGAAGTCATTGATTATTTTCTTGATATCTGCATCACTGGTCTTTAATTGGTCAGTAGTAGCTTTCAATCCTTGCATCTTCACTTCAATGCCATTGTACTGAGCTTTGAATTCTTCTACAATTTCATTTTTATTTGCTTGGTTTGCTGCATTGATTTTCTCAGTTACTTTAGCCGAAATTTCCTGCTTGACTACTTCAGCTTGCGCTTTCGCTTGTTCGATTCCATCAGTGATTTTATGTTCCAGCTCTTTTGCTTGCTTGTCATACTCAGCATTAGCATTGTCTACAAGCTTCTGCACTTTCGCTTCGTATTCAGCATCATAAGACTTCATTTTCTTCTCAACGGAATCATTGACCATTCCTGAAATCGAGTCTGCTAAAGTTCTAGTAACTTCACCGAAACCGATGCTGACAAGCTTGATGCTCATTGGATTAAACTTGTATTTCGTGATCTTTTTTCGCAAATCGACATCGTAGCCCTCGTGGAAGATGCTCACGATATCAAACATGTGTACTGGTTGATCTGCCTGGCCGACAACATCAATCTCAAGGCTTTCTTCGATCATGTCACACAGAGTTTCACGGAAATAGCGCTTGCCGTATTCCTCAAGTGTCTTTTGATCCACTACATCCTGGTCTTGTACTTCCATATCTGCTTCGTAGATATGCTTGTATTTATTGATCAGTGGGCTATCAATGGTCACGGTTAGGATCTGATCTTTCTTTCCTTCCTCGTGCGCTTCAATAACCTTTTTAAAATGGATCCGTGTTCTCAACTCTTTGGTGGATTTTGTTTCTTGGAACGACTTCATATTTTTCTTGTAGGCAAATAATGATTCGTTTTCGATTCCACCATGTTCTAGCAATCGGACGCTGTACTTGTCCCGGACAAGGTCTCCACCCCACTGCCCAACGATGGAGTGCTTGTCTTTGGCCAAAGCTTCCATCGCTGAGATATCTTTTAAATTAAGGGTGTGTTTTGACATTACATCAGAAAAGAATGTGAATGGTGTTTCTCGTTTGAACCCGGCAACAAGCGCATTCATTACGGTTGCTCCATTCACTCGATCGACATTGATCTTGTTGATAGAATAACCATTTAACAATGTAGCTACTTGATTGGCGTATACTGTGACATATCCGTGTTGCTTTTCGACTTCAAAGATAGTAAAGTACTGTTCTCCGTGCAAGTCATCAGCAACTAATTCTGTTTCCGGAATTAACAATGCCCATTTTGGGTCTGATGTGGGAAATTTAAAGGTAAGCTGGTAGGTGCTGTTAGCTTCCTGAACGATTTCGGAGCTAAAAGCTTCATTAAGAGGAAAATTTCCCTCTTGCAGATAGATCATACTTTATACCTCCAATTCCCTTTTATTGTGATTTTTGAGACGGTGCCTGAAACTGCAATACCAGACGTACCTGGAGCAATTTCGAAGAATCCACCTCTTTTTCTCAATGTATTTTTCAGATTTCCATTTTTGTCATAGACATTTTGTTTTTTATGACGGCAATCGATTGTTGCCTTTGTATCAATCATGAGTTGCATGGTTTGCTTCCCGATAGTGAGAGATACATCTCCATTGCCTTCGATTGTGATGACTGGTTCAGAATATACAGTTCCTGGATTGTTTACTGTACCGTTACCTGCCAAAGTGACTACGGCATTATTATTTAAGTAACGGAATGGATGCATCTTTAACTTAATTTCTAAGGTCCAAGCGTGCAAGCCATTTTGTTTAAAGGATGCGCTTTGAAAATCAGCATAAAAAATAGAGCCTGGTCGATGACTAAACTCTATTTTATTATCTTCCGGCTTAAATTGATTTACAATCGTTTCGATTTCGCTTGTCTTAACAACGTATAGATTTACTGTCTTATCGTACCCGTCATAAGCTCCATCATAAAGATTATAATCTCCGTTGGCACCATAGATCGTATTTGATTCGACCCTTGGTGTTGCCGTCTGGTCTTCTCCAAAATCTGTCACATA
Source organism: Streptococcus sp. SP8 (assembly GCF_030440045.1). NCBI lineage: Bacteria > Bacillati > Bacillota > Bacilli > Lactobacillales > Streptococcaceae > Streptococcus > Streptococcus sp. SP8. Next base: position 395,478 of record NZ_JAQFJL010000001.1, read on the forward strand.
GCAGTTTGGGATTGATCCAGTGTCAAATCCATTTATAATCATGTTAAACATTAGATTCCCTCCCTTGCCATAATTTTAGAATATCTTTGATAGCTGTTCTGCGCTAAAACATCACCGTCCAAATAGGTTTCTGACGGTTTTTCAAGAATAGCAGTAAGGATCTTTTCTAAACTTGCTCTCAGAATTGCGATCTCAGCAACGATATTTTCACCACTGTAGCTATTTCCGGTAGAATTATCTTTAAACGAAAATTGCTTGCTGGCATTTTTGATTTCTCGCAAGAATTTAGCATCTTCTGGGATTCCGACCCCTGCCGCATATCTTGGAAAACCGAGATTTTTCATCAATCGTTTAGTTCTATCGGCTCGCAATACTTTGGATCCACGAGGCAAGTTGAGTACAACATCCCGTCCGTCTGGTATGAATGAGCTCCCGTCTGGTAATGTTACCATTTCTTTATAGACTGCATTTCGCTGGTCGTTAACCATTGCAAGACCACCTTCGTGGAAGTTCGTACCTTTTTCGTGTCTTGATCCAAAAACACGGGAGAATGAGTTGACCACTTTATTTACTACTTCTGTAGCAGTGATAGTCGTGTGGTGACTTGTTGGAATACCGTTGATAGCATTGGTAGCACTGTTCGCAGCATTAACCGCACTAGTGCTATCGCCTGTTATGGACTTAGTTGGGCTTGGTGTAGCGTTCCAAGCGTTTTGATTATCAATCGCTTGTCGTGCAGCAGTGATAGCGCCCGTTGGATCACCTAACTGTGGTTTGACAGGAGACGGTGTGCTGTTCCATTCTTGTTGCTTATTAATCGCTTGTTGTGCAGCATTATTCGCATTGCTTGGATCAGCGGTAATTTGTTTGGTTGGTACAGCGAATCCGTTGTATAGTCCTAAAGCCCCCATAGCTTGGTTAGTTCCCAGTGTCACACCGTCTGGAGTTGCAATCAAGTCCGTCTTATGGTCGGTAGGTAGTGTTAAGATGCTAGACATCGCACTAGCGATAGCGCTCTTTGTCTTGTCTTCTGCGTCCAAGTTGACTACGTGAGCCATACCAGTTAACGAATCAACTGCCAGTCTTACACGTTCAGCCTTATCACTTGCAGCATCTTTTAAGATCAGTTCTTTCTGCTCTGGTGTGAGTGTATTCCAGCGTTCAATGATTGCTGTGGCACGTTCACCAGACGAAAGAAAGTCAGTATTCTTCATCAAGAGTTCCTTGACTGCTGCTGGCATAGCGTTGTATTGTTCGAGCAATGTCTTACTATCGAGAACAGCTTTCATCCCTTGATTATTACCAACAACAAGTTCTTTCTGCTCTGGTGTAAGTGTGTTCCACTTATCGACTTCCACAAGCGCTTGGCCAATCATCATTTTAGCGTTAGTCTCAAGATTTGCATTCTTCAAGAGGAATTCCATTTGATTCCAGCCATCTTCTGCGCTTGCTGCTTCTTTAATGATATCGAGAGCGTTAGTCTTAACCTTGCCCTCTTTCAAATCCCAGACCATTGAGTTCCATGCAGTGTTAGCTTGGATTTGCTTCTCAGACATACCGTCGATTTCGTGTGCCCAAAGTGAGCTGGTTTGTTGGATCGAGTTTCCAGCCTTAATAGCTTTCTTTTCAAATTCTTCGAACGATAGACCAGTCTTTTCAAAGGCTTCTTGGTACATCTTAGCGACCTGCTCACCAATCCCATCAATTCCACTTTCACGGAATTTCTTGACCAGTTGAGCATAGCGGACTCCATAGGCTTCCATTTTAGCGTTGTGATCTGCTTCGATTTGTTGCAATTCTGCAGTTAGTTTTTTGCGTGATGCAACACTTTCCGCATCTGTTCCCTTGATACTATCAATTGCATCTTTCAAAATTTTCTTGCGATCATCGTAGGCTTTTTTCTCATCAGCCATCCATTTCAAAAGTTCGCTCAGCGATCGTTGAGCTTGCTCACGATTTAACCCGCTAATTTCACCATTAATTGCTTTTGTAATTGCTACACGCTCAGCGCCCGAATATTTCATATTCTTGAGTTGGATATTAATCAACTCATTTTGGTTAGCTGTAATAATTTGTTGCTCTTCTCTGGTGATATTTCTATGCTGGTCTGATGCTCTTTGATAAATATCTGTGATCTGACTTGTCAAATCGTTAACAACTGTTTTGGTACGTTCAGCGCCTTCAGCAATTGCTTGTTGAGATTCCTTAGACAGACCCAATTTCTCAGCTAGCTCAATTTTCTTTTTGGTATTTTTGTCAACTAAATCGGTAATATCTTGCCCTAAACTTTGCACGCTTTTACGGACTTCTTCAACACTTTTAGTTGATCCTGCACCAAAGTCAACCATTGCTTTCTTTGCTTCTTGTACTTTGTCGTACAATCCGCTCAATTCCTTAGATTGTAACTCATTGACAGCAGTGCCCCATAAATGAGTACGTTTTTCCGCTTCTTGTGCATCTAAAGCGTATTTAGTGGCAACACCACCAATTAATAAACCGCCAGTTATCCATCCTGCGGGGCTGGTTAAAAATCCAAGAGCTTTAGACCATAATGATGTGCTGGTTGCTGCGCTTTCTGCAGCCGCTCCTGTTGCTGTGATCCCTGTTGTTGCTGTTTTAAACGCAGAAGAAAGACTGTTTCCTTGTTTAAACAATTCGAAGGTCTTGCCTAATACAGAAAGTCCACCTCCGACTTTACCAATTCCTTGAGTAAGGAAGCCGATGCCTTTAGTAATACCACCGATCACACCGATACCTTTACCAAGAATTGACAAGGCTGGGCCTGCGCCTGCTGCAAGCAGTCCCCATTTGATGATATTCTGTTGTTGAGACTCGCTCATTTCACTAAATGCCTTAGCCATGTCCGCCAATTTTTGGATCCAAGGTTTTGCAGCTTGCAAGCCAGAATTCATAGCTTTCAAAAGTGGTCCACCAAATTCAATTGCCAAATCAGTGATCTGGTTTTTAAAAATTTTTAATTGAGATTCTGTCGTTTCATAGCGTTTTTGAGCTTCGGTAGTAAGAGCTGTATTTTCTTTCCACGCACTATTTGACCTACGGACAGCTTCTCCCATCTTGTCAGACGCAGAAGCTAGTGATTTGAGCATGTTCCCTTGACGAATTCCAGACATGTCGAGTTCAGCAAGGATACCATCCATGTTTTTGCCTTCTTCATGAGCTTTCTGGAGCCCTTTAATAAATGCTTGCAAAGCTTCAGCTGGTTTTTGCTTCCATGCAGTAGAAAATTGTTCTGCTGTCATTCCTGCTGTGCTTGCAATAAGTTGAAGTTTTTCTTTTGCTCCTTTGCCAACTCCAGCAACAGCTTTCCCGATACCAGTAAGTGTCTGGTTCATCGCAGTTCCACCTGCTTCAGCTTCTATACCTACGCTACTCATTGCAGTGGCAAGCCCTAAAATTTCAGGCGTTGTTAATCCAGCAAGCTTTCCGCCCGCTGCCAAACGATTGGTCATTTCGACAATATCACGTTCTGTTGTTGCAAAATGATTACCAAGATCTACTACCGCTGATCCAAAGTGCGCAGACCATGTACCCAGATCTTTTCCAGAAACTTGCATGATATTTCCGATTTTAGCAATTGATGATGCTGCTTCTTCAGAACTCAAGTTGGTAGAAACACCAAGATTGATCATGGTCTTTGAAAAGTCCTTGATTGCTCCAATTGGCACCCCTAATTGTCCAGCTGCTTCCGCAACATTGGCAATTTCAACTGCACTTGAAGGCATTTCTTTTGCCATCTCACGAATACTAGCAGATAGCTTATCAAACTGTTGCGGTGTTCCATCTACAGTCTTTTTGACTCCTGCAAATGCCGTTTCATAGTCGATTGCAGCTTTTAAGGCAAATCCAGCACTTGCAATCAATGGAGCACTGACACCTTTTGTCAATGTCCCACCAAAATCAGAAACTTTCTTACCGAATGTTTGAATGTGATCTCCACTTTTAACCAAATTCTTCCCAAGGGCTTCCATTTTACCTGAAAAGCTATTTTCACGGCCTACAGCCTTCAATGCTTGTTCAACTTTGTACAGTTGCCCTTCCATTGCTGATAACTTAGCATTTTCTCGCTCAATATCAGCAGCAGCTTTGTCAAATTTAGCAGATCCAGGATCGAGCTTGTCGAAGTTCTGCTTCATTTGATCGAGTACTTTTTTCTGTGCTTCAATGGCTTGTCCTAAAGACTTGTATTTTGCTTTGAGGAGTTCAGTACTCTTACCATTGTTTTTCAATGTGCTATCGAGCGCTTTGACATTATTTTGGAAATACTTCACAGCGTTCTTTGCACTTGTTAAGCTAGGATTGAACTTTGACACGTCCAGCCCTAGTTCGATATACATTTGTCCTAGTGGCGTTCCACCTGCCATTTTTCCTCCTTTTACAAACAAAAAAGCCCAAAGAGGCTTTATGCTTCCATTTCTCCAAAAATGTCAGCTAGATCTAAAGACGCATTTTCGGCTTGATCTTTATCAAGATCAATAATTCCGATCAGATCTTCCCAGCTTAATTCCATCACATCATGGACATTCATGTTATATGGTCCATCAGCAACTTCCTTAACGAATTTGTAGAAACGTTTTAATGCGTTTTTAGGATCTATTTTTTCCCCTTTGGGTCTACATCACCCACAAGATGAGCATAAATTTCCGTAAACACTTCGATGATTTTAGCAAAATCAGTATGTTCTAGCAATTGCTCTACTGTCACATTCTCAAATAGTGACGCAATGAAGCCTAATTGCTGATCCAATTTTTCGACTTCTGTCTTGTCTGATGTGAGTGAGTCGTTTAGTACAAGGTAATCACGATAATCACGAGTAGTAATTTCTTTACTAGAGTAAAGTACATCTTCTCCAGCTTCGTTCTTCATGGTAAATGTAATTTTTGACATTGTTTGCCTTTCTATAATTAAAAAAGCACCGAATGGTGCTTATTTCATTTTGTCCAAGTTTTATTTAAAAATTCAATTTTATTGACATCATTATCCGAATGGTCATTATCCATCGCATAAAATATAGTTATGGTTGCCTCTTTCCCGGCTTGTATGACGACACTTTTATCCGATTGAACAGAAACGGTATCATCGTTAGACATAACGGAATCATAAGCAAGATAATTACCTTTGTCATCGCTCGCAAGGAATTTACCTGGATTGAATTCAATATTCGATGAGTCGTTATTTTTTATAGTCAGTGTTGCCGTTACTGGGATGAAACTTTTAGAGTCATGGTTCATCGCAAGCATTCCGGAAGTTTGTTTTTTCGGTTCGCTGACAGCAATTTGAGTTTTGTCGAAAAGAACTCCGTCCCCAAATTTGTAACTAGTCAATGAATTCATTCCAAGAACGAAATCATTTGCTTCCAGAAATAAATCGTGATCTACGTTTGATACGTATGTAGAGAGCTTATCTTTTACCATGACAGCTCTGTCCTTCTCTTCCTTTACGCTCTCTAATTCCTTGTGTGTCTTAGAAAGTTGATTATTGGAATTTACGAGCATAATAGCAAGTACAATGGAAACTAGAGTGATCATAATGGTTAATGTTATTAAAACTGTATTTTTCTTATTTTTCATAACAAAACCTCCACAACTTATTATATCAATAATTGTAAAGGTTTACAACGATATAAAGATAAATAAAGGGGCTAAATGCCCCAATTATTATCCTGCTACTGCCATACCAAGTTTGGCTTTCAATTTCTTGATTTTTGCTTCATCGCTACCAAAGTACATTGTACCGTACTTGTTCTTGGTTTGCTCATCAGTACTTGCGCCTGCAGCAAACGATACATCTGTAGTAGCAAGCTCTTCAGCTTTATCTTTGATCGTGTTTAGATCGATTGCATCCATTGACAGATTTCCTTTGTAGAAACCGTAGTAAGCTCCACTACCATCTGCGGTATTTGATTCGAGCAAGATCGCAACATCTTTTGAAACAGTGTCAGCTCCAAAGTCAAGGATGTCATCATCGTTTTCGTAGCCGAGAGCTTTAACGTAAAGTGCTACTGGGATGTCCAAGAGGCCAAGCTCTACCTTGACATCTCCTACTCCACGGTTGTTTACATGGTAAGCGATGTTGCTTCCAAATGTTTTTGTAGGGTCAACTGCAAGACCAGAGATCTTAGCGGTTTGAGTCGCACCTTCTCCTTTTTTACCCTGGATGATGAAGAGGTTTTCTCCTTCTGTTGGGGTTTGATTCCCATCCAAAATGCGAACTGTCAAACTTTTAAAACCGACTGTCGCTGTACCTTGTTTTTGTTGTGTCATATTAAATTTCCTTTCTAATAATCGTCATACAGTTTGCTCTTCCCTTTGTAGGTCCTAGCATCTGCATAGCGTTTGATTTCAGGGATCCATTCATCTAGGCCCCCAGCAATTTGGTAGAATCCTTGCGATTCCATCACCTTTTCGACTAACCCTTGCAATTTTTTGCATTCAATTCGGTTGGTCGATTCAACGTTGATTTGATAAAGAAATGTTTTCGAAAAGCTTGTATTACTTCCCTGGTCACTTTGGATAGGTGGCCCTAGTGGGATAATAACAATACTCGTCTGATCTGTTGGTAAGGTTTCAGGACGCTCAAACGATTTGATAGTGATCTTAGAAAGTTCCTCATCGCTCATCAGAGCATCATATATTTCTGATATCTTGTCTTTAATCATCCAAGCCCTTCTCCTTTCAATTTAGTTGCTAACCTATACTTAAATTTTTCTTTGTTGGCTTCCGAAAATCTTCGGATAACACCAAATCCCCTTGGATGGGCTTTTTTGGCATATCCAAATTCGTTCAAATGTTCTAACCGCCAACGTGAACCAGCACCAAAACCAAGCTTAACCATTGGCACTCCTTCAAAAGCACCCGTTACATTTCCGACTGTTGCGCTTTCGATTGTTTCTCCGGTTTTTCTGAAAACCTCTAGAGCTACTTGAAAGTCTTCAAGCGTTTCAGTTGCTGCGCCTTTCAAAGCTCTATTCGCAGACCTTCTCACTTTCGCATCGCCAAGCTTTGCTTCTAAATTTCGGATGACTTCATCGAAGCCTCTTAATGTAGCGCCACTAGTCATTTGATCCACCAATAACAACAATTAAATAATCACGGTTGTCATAATCGGGACGAACATCAATGATCTGCCATTTTTTATTTTCTAATCGGTGATCATTCACTTGTACAAAATGCTTATTGTCAGGTTGATAACTTGTTAAAGGATCTCTTATTTTTAAGGTCATCTTTGCAGTCATTGATTTTCCTGTTGAAATTTCGATATCCTTTAAACTAGGTGAGTAAACTTTAGCAAATGTATAAAATACTTTTTCAAAGCTCACATCCCTGCCATCTAATCCTTCAAGTACTTTTGAGTTATAAAACTCCACAGGAGTTCTTAATTCACTTGTATTGGTTTCTGGTTTCTTGTATTTAAACTCAGGCTTATTCATCTTCCACAACTACATCTTTGCTTAGATTGTTCGAAGCTACTAAATCGTATTCTTTAACAAAATCAGGTAATTTCTTCATCAATTCGTTTTTTCGATCATCATCAACTTCAAAAATGTCTCCAACGTGTCGGACAACATTTTCTTTCAAGTCAAAGAAATCTTGGATTGTTTCTAGCACTCTTTTCCTCCTATTGGGTGGTTTTGAAGTGATAACTCAAGGAGTTCTCCTTGAAAATTTGCAAAGAAAAACTCGACCTGATCATTGTACAGATATCTTGCACGTTCCAAGACAAGCTCTTCAGTGCGAGAATCTGACAAATCAAAAGCTCCTGTTAAGTCGAGAATTGCTTTTTCGGATGAGACTAACATCCTTGAAAGATTCCAGTCTTCTGCATCATGAAAGATTTTCATCCGCTCCTTGAATGTTCCTAGAAGCGGATGAAATTGTTTTGTGTCTTCCATTCGGTGTCACCACCTATTATTTAATTTTCAATACCCAGACAGCAGCAGTCTTTTCATCATGAGCCTTACCATAAGCGAATTGCTTAGCAGTGTAGAGGTTCAAATCTTCGAGAGCGTAAGTCTCAGTGAAGCGACCAAACTCGATTCCACCACCTACGAAGGCATCGTAGCGACCTTTGACGAATGTAGTCACTTTACCAGCGGTTTGAGCAACTGATTCAACCAAGATCAAGTTGTACGGCATTGCAGTTACATACGTTCCTTGAGCGTTCAAGGAAGTGTATTGTTTCTTGACATCCCACGCATCCGCTGGGTTGACTACCATCACGACATTTCCTTCAACTGCTACTGGGTTGCCGTCAGACTTAACAGAGTGATGTTTGTACACCACAGTCAATTCTTTAACAACTGTCGCAGAGTCAGCAAATGTAAGGTTTGTAGTTTGGGCCTCTTTTTCTGCAAAAGTTGTTTTATTGCCAGCTGCAGTTCCAGTGAGGGTACGAGAAAGACCGATGGGCTTGCCGTCTCCGTCACCGTTCAAAAAGGCAGCTTCCAAAGCAGCAGCGAACGCTTCTGTGATTTGAGCAGATACGAATGATTGCAACCAAGCAGGTCCGAATTTTTCAGAGTCTTTAGGGATGACTACAAATGCAGTCAATTTGTTTTGGATTGCTTCTTCTTCGTTGAAGGCTTGTTTCAATTGGCCTTGAATTTCCCCGTTGATCTTGCCCCAAAGAGCTGTTCCGGTCTGAGTTGATTTGAGGAATTTAAGGCGGATGCCAGCGTTCCGCAATCCGATGTGTTGCAAGAGTGGGCGAGATTTCACCATATCATCAAAGATACGGTCGATTGTTTCTTGTGGGAAGAGTTTTTCTACTCCCACAGGGGCAGTCTTGTCGATGTCGTTGAAGAATTCACGAGCTTCCGCAGTCAATTTAGCATCATAAGGGTTCATTGCTGAAACTTCCTCATGAGCGGCATTGCGAGCTTGCTCCATCATTTCATTTGTCATTGACTCGATCATTTCATTGTAGAGCTTCGCTTGTTCTTCTTGAGGTGCGCCATTTGCTACAGCGTTCAAGAAGTTCTGACGAATTTCGTTGAATTTGTTTGATAATTTCATTGTCATTATTATTTTTCCTTTCTAAAATGCAAAAAAGCCGAACCCTTTAGGTGCAGCCTCGTTTGTGTTATTTTCTGGACTTTCTGGAAGGGTGAATCTTTTCTGTACAAATTCACTATTTTCAAAAGTCTCTTTTGCGATTTGTCGAGCTTCCAGCTTATTAGCTACCAATTCGGCAATTTTATCAACATCAGGAGTCATTGCTGATTTCGTCTTGTCAATAAAATCATGTGGAATCATTGGAGTTTCGCTTGCAGCAAATGCAGGAGCAATTTCTCCAGAAAACATGATCCTGTCAGCAAATCCTTGATTTACTGCTGATTCAGCATCGAACCAGGTAGTTTTGTTCATCAGATCCAATAAATCATCCAATGCTTTTCCAGTCTTATCAACATAAGCATTTGCGATTGATTTGTTAAATCCTTCAAGTACTCCAGCTTCATGTAGTAGAGTGTTGTGGTCTCCGTCAACTCGTGATGACACGTTGTGGATCATGATTTGAGCAGTAGGGCTAATTTCTACGACATCACCAGCCATTGCGATAACGCTCGCTGCACTTGCAGCAATTCCCACGATTTTAACAACTACTTTCCCTGAGTAGGCCCGTAATGCAGTATAGATTTCGCTACCTGCATATACATCTCCTCCTCCTGAATTGATGTGAACTTCGATGTCCTCACCAGTTTCTGGAAGTACTACGTTTTTAGGGGCGGTACAGTCCCAACCAAACCAATCATAAAGCCAAACATCATCGTTTGACACGATTGTTCCTTTAATCGGAATCACTTTCATCTTCTTTCTCACCTCCCTTCTCTACATCCTCACCAAGTTGATAGTTCTTAGTGATCAGAGGCTTGTCGCCCCACGGTACAGCTTCAAGACCGAGTTCTTCACGGACTTCATTGATAAGCATGGATCCCGAAGAAATTAGCTTGTCAATACTTTGAGCAAGCGAGAATTTGTCTCTTTGCCCTTCACCAACAATGACTAGTCGCTTATTGTCCTTGTACTCGCTTTTACTTAGTAAAGCAAAGTTCAGACCATCGCTCATTTTCTTCACAAGCGACTGGTAGCAATAGCTATTAAACATCTTCTGACTATTTTCCAGATTAGCCATGTCCCCATGCATCAGAGCAGTGGGAATCCCTAAGATGTCGGCTACCTCATCATCGAATTGCCTACGGAGCTTTTTCAGCTCATCTACAGACAAATTCGATGTACCTGTAGTATTGGTTAGCTCAGAGTATTCCATCCCCTCTTGAGCTGGGACAATCGCTACTGTCTTGGTCGTAAATGATTTAAAGAGACCGTCTGCATATCGTTGCATCTTTTCACGTTTTGATTCGTCAAAACTTGCATTCGTTCTAGTGCTGAGTACTCCACGGATTTGATTATTCCGTGCAAGTGCTTCAACCAGTCGAGTGTGTAGTTTTTCATAATCGTTGAAGAGTTGAGTGAAATATTCTTGGAGACGATTGTTGTTGTATTGTAAGAAAATGACTTCGTTCATTTTGAATGGTTTCTGGAAAGTATAATTTTGACAGCTTACAGATGTGAATGTGTCATCAAATACAGCATATTTCTGTCGGATGTACGAGTCAGCAATTAATAACTGATCGTCATTCGATAAGAAAATTAGTACTTCGTTTTTGGTCAATAAGCGATAAACCGCCTTTTGCCAAAACTCAGAAGCTGATTCATTCTTATTGGGCCTTACATTTAGCAGATAATCCCAATCAGTAGCCTTCTTTTTCCCATTATCGATGAATTTGAACTCAGATCTCGCAAAGATGCGGGCCACGAACTCAGCAGCCTTGTCAATCGACAGGCTCTTTAGTTGTAAATTTCCAAAGATCCGCTCCAGCTCATCAAATTCAAAACTTGGTTCCGGAACTTCTCGCTTGAATAAATTTAGCCATCCCAAGGCACCTCCTCCTTTCTAAAATTTTCTGCCTACCACCCACCCGGATATTTTTTTATCGTTTAAAGAAAGTCTTTTTGGAGCGTTTGAGTTCCTTCTTGATTGATTCAAACTCTTTATTTGTTTGTAAGACATTTTGACCGCAAATATCTTCATGTCGTTTCACGGACTGGCTCAAAGCATTCAATTCAGCACTAATTGAACCAATCTTGTTCAACAATTCCATGTTTTCTTTGCTTACTACTGCAAGCTCACATTCAAGTCCTTGAATCTTTTGTTCAAGTTGCTGTTTCTTTTTCATTCGTTTGTTCATTTTGTTATCCTTTCTAAAATTCCCAATCTTTGATCACATCAAGAAAGTCTCCAACAGTACTCTCTTGAATGATTTCTCTCTTGTAGAGAGCAGCAATAAAGGCATGGAAACCGTCAGTCTTTCGTCTCAGCGGTTCCTTTTTCAAAAATCTCTTGTTTCCGTCTTTGTCTTCTTTGACAAAGGTATTATCGGTATACCAGAGCATTGATTTGTCGTTTTCAAAAATGAATCTTTCGTTCGCAAATCCGTCCTCAATAATTGGAGCTACCTTCGACTGTATCGCTCCTGGATTTCGTAAAAATTCATATTCAAAATCAGCTTCCTCCAGCAATGGTTTCAGCAGATCCATTCGAAATCCGTCTGCGCAGACAATTTCGATATTGTACAGCTTGCGCCACTGAATCAATTTATCAACAAGTAATCTTGGATCTATACTTGGACCATCTACGATGGTGAAGAGGCCTTGCTCCTGCCATTCACGAATTGGAGCCTTGATTTTAAACATATCCAAAAATTGTTTTCTTGCAAAACTGTGTTGCTTCCAGATAAACTCATCACCGTTTTTAAATAGCAGTCCAACACTGGCAAAGTCTCTGATGCTTGCGTAGTCAAAACCAGCAACGCAAGATCTTCCTGAGAGATCTATGCCAGGGCTTCTCAATGCAGCCATTAACTTTTCACGAGTGGTCACATCTTTTTCAATGTCTGCTTCTGGCAGGTTCATCCGTTTTGTCATAAACTCTTGTCTGCCTGACGGTTCTAATTCCAAATCGTCATAGTCAGCTTTCGTTCTGGCAAGCAGACGTTTAGCGTAAGGAGTTGTCTCATCCAGCATAGGATTCGCTTTTGGCCAATTGCTCATATCGTCCACTTCTTCCGGATCATCCAACTTGCAGATAAACGGAAAAAAGCGGAACTCATCAAGTTCACCGTTCAAGATTTTCATCGACTTCTCAATCAGCTTGTCATAAAAACCTTCACGGACATGCCCGTTGGTACCGTTGTAGAAGGTGCGAGCATGGGCGATCTTACCAAGCCCTGACCGCTGAATTTTAACAGCAGAGTCATTTTCAAACTGGTGAATTTCATCGAATTCAAGGCAACCATCACGGGCTGAGTCCATTGTCTTTGGATTGTTAGTCCGATAAGAAAAGACCGAGTTGTTCCCTCGGCCTGTAATAGACATTTTTGTTAAATAAAAATGATCTTCCAATCCTCTTCGTTGGACGGTTTCATAAACCTCCTCAAAAGATACCTTCCCCTGTTTCTCCGAATTGGCTGTGATAGTCACATCATAATCTCGGATAGGATACAGTGGGCTGATAAAAAACGCATCTCGACTAGACATAAAACCATTCTTACCACCACCACGGGCCAAAGTAAGAAGGAATTCATCGAATTGAGGTTCGCCATCTTCTTTCCTGAAAAGGAATATAAACGGTGTCAAGAATTTTTGATATTTAGCAAGTGGAAAGAAATTTTTTTCAGTGAACTGAATATATTTTTCTATCAATTCATTGTGAAAATAAAGATCATCCCTTGGATATATCTTTTCTTTGATGATTTTAAATAACAGTGAGCGTTCTTTGTTGACTTTGATTTTTCCTGATTCGGCAAGTTCGATGTATTCATCAATCAGAGGATGAGAAATCACAATAGATCACTTCCGTCTGATGGTGGTTTCTTCTCAACTGGTGAATTTTCAACCTCAAAGTCAAATGATCGTTCAATCGCTAGTAGCTGATTGCTGGTCGTATTGATTTCTTTGATCAACGAGTTTGCCTTTTGAAATCTTTGCTGACCGTTATGGACGGTTATAACTAAACCGTCTTGTTTGAGCCGTTCTTTCAATTCATACAGTAGACGGACCAGGTATAGATAGCGATGAACTTTCTCATACTGGATCGCATCTTTTTTTCGTGTGCTGAAATTGCCGATTTTGGAAAGTAACTGATTTTCCAATTCTTTTATATTTTTTTCTGAGTATTCTTCCATGAGCCCCCTCCCCCTTAAAAAATAGTGCTTTGCATTTGGACAATCGACCCCTCCCACCGGTTCCCAGAGACCGATTTTTTTCGATTTTTTTCGACCGGGGGGTCTTTGAGTTTTTCAAAATTTTAAATTTTCATCCCCACCATTCGTCAGAACGAAAATTTTTATTTTGCAGTTTGGATGATTTGCGAAATTGGAAGCGATGATGTCGCTTGTTATGACACTCCTTGCACAGAGTACGAAGATTGTCTATATCTAAAGCAAACTCTGGATAATATTCCAGCTCTTTGATGTGATCGACTTCGAGGTTATCTGTAGTCACCTTCCCCTCATCTCGACACCAGACGCATTCAAAATGATCTCGACTCATTGCTTCGAGTCTTAATTGTCTCCATGATTTTGAAAGATAAAACTCTCTGCGACTTTCTCTTGTCGAAACATCTACTTTCAATTCTCAAATCCTCTGTAACATTTCATACTTTCAATTATCTATTTCTGAAATTCATTATATTATTTCTGAAAACTATATTGTTTTTCTCTCTTGAATTAGACATATCTTATATTCTGTCTGATTCGCCCCGGCATTAAAAAGCCAGTGAAATAAATGAATAGCAGGTAACTAATAAAACTAATTAGCGTTTTACTCGTTGTGTCTAATTGGTAACTATAAATCAAAATTAGACATGGCTTTATCTCGTTGATCTTGTCTAATCCCAATGTACCTCAGCGTAATTGCAGGAGATGAATGATTAAATAGATCCATGAGCATTGCCACGTCTTTAGTCTTTTTGTAGTAATGATAGCCAAATGTTTTTCTCATCGAGTGGGTGCCAATGTTTTCAATCCCACACTCGATAGCTGCGGTCTTCAATATCCAATCGACTGTCCGCCTGTCCAGTGGTTTGTTTTTTCCGATGCGACTTTGAAACAGATAATGATGCAGTGGCATATCTTTGATGTACTCTCTGACTTCTTTTTTCAAAGTCTTTGTCATCTTGAGCTGTTTCCTTTTTCCAGTCTTCTGCTCTTTGATTTTGATATACCAACCTTGCACATCCTTTACTCGTATTCGAAGAATGTCGCCCACTCGTAATCCGGAATTGATTCCAAATAAAAAGAGCAAGTAGTTCCGCTCATTCCATTCTCGTAGATATTCCTTCATAGCTTGGATATCATCCTTATCCCTGATTGGGTCCACAATGTTCATCGACTCACCTCCTTCCAAGGTAAAATAAAAAGCCAGCATTGCTGACTTACACTTATTGAGAATACAGGATTCGAACCTGTGTCCCTGGATTAAAAATCCAGTGCTCTTGTCCAAATTAAGCTAATCCTCAACCAATTTTCTATAAGGAGACCTCTCTTCGGTTTTACCCGATGATATAATTTTACCACCTTATTTTTAAATTTTTTCCACACTTTCGACTGTATTTTTAACTTTTTTCCAAATTAATATTAATCTTAGTGTTCACAGATAGTTCATAGATTTTCTTTTCTAGCCCGCTAAAGAATGGCTCAATCACTTCCTTGTAGGCAAGAGATTTACTGCAATGTAAGTATTTGATTGATGCTCCCTCCACAGTTAGAGTTCCATCAATGTATACTTCTTTGATTGCTGCCCATTGTTTTTCGGGTGTCAAAATTTTGATAGTGCTGATTGCTTCTCGAAGTAGTTCGAGACGATGCAGTTCTGGATCCGATTCTTTCTTGATGATATCGGCCAGCGCTTTCGGTGTCATTACCTTATTACTCTTGATCCCTGTATTTGGATCGGTTGGTTTCCAAGGTACTTCAATTTCTTCGATACGTTCCTTAATTTCTTTTTCAAACGGATACTGCTTCAAAGCTAGTATTAAATACCCATACCTGCTTCTTAAATTCATTTACTAACCTCCCTGCAGTATACTTCTATAATTCCATTCAATCCTAAACTTTCACGGTAAGCAAGTGCCTCGGATCTATCATGGAATTCTTTCTCTGTATACTTTGCTAAGTGTTTAGGATCGCTCCAACTTGAGCGTCCATGGTATTTCCTAACAACATATACCCTCATTTATTGTCCTCCACATCGATGATATGATCAATAATACGCTTTAAATCTCTAATATTGTCAAATGGCAGCACTGCATCGTGCAGATCTTCAAAATATGAATCGGTTACAAAAAACTTTTCCCCAAGTATAGCTATCTCTAGCTTGCCATTTATTTGGGCAATAGATAGAATTCTGTTCGCTCGCATTGGTATATGTACATTATCCAAACTCATCATTTCTCCTTTCTGTTTTTAAAAGCGATCACACTAGCCCAGATCAAGCCAGAGATCCAGACCAATGCGAATAATAAATAGATAAAGTTTTGTAGGTTCATGTTAATTCCCATCTATTTGTTATACAGTATTACATTGCTTGAGTGAGTGTAATATTCCTCGCCATTTTCAAAAGTTACACGAATGCTATCTTGTTTGTCATATTTTGCCCATTGCTTTACTTCACCTTCGACAATTCGTCCGTCAACTAGTCTGATTTTTGCGTATTTGAAAGTAAAAGTTGTTCCGAGAATATCTTTATTTCCACACCCCGATAGTGTTATAAAAGACAAACAAACAAAAACTGTGATCAATATTTTTTTTATCATATTTCTACCTCTTCCTCTTATGCTTCATTCAAATACTGGTTAAATACACCTTCGTCAAGAACTCCATTCTCAATTAAATTCTCAACGGCAATTTCAATTTTAATCAAACGATTTAATTCTTTATTTGGCAAGGATGCCATGATAACTTCTTCCATTATTTCACCTCTACTCTTTCTCCTGTGAATTTGCTTTCAAGACCTCTAAACAGTTCATATTCTCCTTTGTTATACGAATAAACCGCCGTCGTTGTCTCTTCCCACTGATTCTTAGTATATGGGTATCTGCTTGGTCGTGTCATATTACCACCTCATATATAAATATTTCGTATCAATATCCTGTTCTAAAATACACTCTTTCAACGACTTCAAAACTTCCAATGCTCCGCTGACTGTCCCCCATTTGTTTTCAGGTTCATACTGAGTATACTTCTCTGGATACCATTCTAACTCAGATATACCACGGGAGATATTATCTAAAATGTCAGCAACATTGTATGTTGTGTTTTGGTTAAAATCCCAATTCATGGCAACTCTGAACATTCTTCCAAGATTGTAGGTTGGAGAACTATATTTGGGTTCGGCAATGCAAATATAATCTCCATTTTCTATTTTTGCTAATATTTCCAAATCATAACTCATTCTGTTACCTCCAGCAATTCATGATTTTCGTAAATGTTGCCGATAACTTCAAAGTGATAATAAGAGAGATATAGTGGTTGCCATTCTGTTGTTCTATTTTGCAATTCATCTACAAACTCGTAAATAAAACTAGCATAAGATCCGTGCCATTTAACAATGACATTTCTACCTTTATAATCAAGGATATCTTTTTCAAAGATTTCCTTGCCGTTCTTATCTTTGAGTCCTGTGGATTGCATGAGTTCAATTTCATCAGGGGATGCTGGTATGCTGTCGTTCATGACTGAATCATTCAATTAAAGTTCTTCAAACCCATTGGCGAAGAAATACATAGTTTCTACTAGCATCATTCTGCCTAATTCATGATGCCACGCTCTAAATTTTGGAGTCATCTTGCACCTCCCATAAAATTATTAACAAGGTTTTGCTGTTCTGTGTCGATTATTTTATTTTTATAATTCAATATCGGATTCGTTAAATCATTTACCAATGCAGGCTTCAAAATGATTTCATTTGTTTTTAAAAATCTTTTACCGTCGATTTTTATTTTTATATCATACCCGTTAGCAATATGCTCAAGGTCGTTTTTAGATAAATATATTTCAAATCTACTCATTCTCCCACTTCCTTTGTTTTAATCCGTTAAATATTTATATAACGTAGTCATTTCATATACTCGAATAAACTCATCATTATGATATATGTGATCAAACTCATAAGTCTCATCATTTTCGTCGTAGATCATAAATGAAGCGTTTTGATAACTACCTACTGGTACTATTGTTTTAATAACACTAGCATCGAGAATGAAATCGCTATGTGTATTCTCGTATCTTAAGTACAATAATTTCATTCTGTTACCTCCTTACTTTTTTTGAATTATTCCGTTTGAAGATAGGGTTCTTCTTTTCTTTTTTCCTCTGCTTGTGATATTCACTGTCTTTATTGAAGATAATATCTTCATCTTCAATAAGTTCAGGAATAAAATATCTAGATAGGTCTCGTTCAGGTTGTTTCATCACTCAACCTCCTAAGTTGCTAAATGGAACTTCCCACCGATAATCATCATATTCATAACAAACGTTTTTGATGATTTCACCTTTGGAAATTTCAATTTCCTGCGTGAATTCCATTCCACATTCAAATGTAAAGATTTTAATATCAACATCAAACTTACTTGAAATTTTTTGATAATTTTCTGGTTCTACTGCCCATGCCTGATTAAAGTCATTTATCTCAATAACCAAATAATCATCATCAAGCCAAAAACTCAATTTATTATTTTGAATAAAGGCTCTTCTTGTACCATTGATATAAAAATAGGGTGCCGTGGTTGTTAATTCGAACAATCCAATTTCAAGATCCTCTTCAATTTCCACATTATCAGCAGTACAAAACATGTATTTCAATGCTGATGCAATATTTTCGCTTCTTCCTCTTAATTTAAGAGATCCTTCGGCCCAATTTGGCATTATCCCTTCACCTCCTCAATCTCAATTCCTGTACAATCAAATAGCCAATCAAAGCCAGCTTCTTCTAGCTCTTTGCGAGTGTGAGTGGTTTTCGTGTAGCTATATTCAGTATCATTCCCCAAATACCAACTGCCCCTAATTTTATCCAGTTTGAACATCGTAAACTCTTTGTCCATCCCCTTCATCTTCACTGTATACCGCTTCTCTTTTTCAATTGTATAACCATTGATCCAAGCTTCTGCAAAGATATCTACGTTTTCTAACTCAAGCCAATCGTTAACCGCACCTCTTGGTGCTTCGTTGATTGCACCAGCGATGTTATACCCGTCTTCTTTTGCTTGCACGATCCAGTCGGCAATAAAACGTGGGATCATTACTTTCTGTGGTTCATCTAACTGCTTAAAATCTTCTATAATTCCGTTGATCGTAACGATTGGAAAAGCATAAAGCTTTTCAAAAAGATCCTCGTACTTTTTAATTAATTCCTGCTTTTTCATCCTTCCACCTCCTCAACTTCAAACAACGGACTATTGAACACTTCCCCAAATCCAGCCTCTTCAAGCTCTTTGTGGGTGTGTTTAAATTTAAAAAATTCGTATTCCTGTTCACTACCCATAAACCAACTGTTATTAAACGGCTGATATTTCAAAATACTATAATTAGAATCGAGTCCCTTTATCTTCACAATATACCGTTTCTCTTTCTCGACCTCGTAGCCAAATTGGTGCATATTAACTAGAGTTTGAAATGGTTCAGTTTCACACTCAATAATCCATTCTTCAAATTTTGTTAATTCATTGTCATTTCGTTTTTCGGAAAGTTCATAAATACATTGAAACAAACTTATTTCAAAATCGTCCTTACATTCTTCATACCAATCCGCAACAAGCTGTGGTACTGTGACTTTCTGCGGTTCGTCTAGTTCCCGTAAATCTTCTAAAAAAATTAGACGAGCGATTTCTGCTCCTGGATCCTTACATACACCTTCAAGCTTTTCGTATTTCTCAATTAACTCCTGCTTATTCATTTTCACACCTCTTCAACTTCCATACCTTCGCAATCGAACACCCAACCTAAACCTAATTCTTCAAGATCAGATTTTGTAAAATTAGATCTAAAACTTGGATCGAAATGTGGACCTAGTTCATCATTAGAAAGGTATTGTTTAGTAGATTTACACTTAACTGTATACTTTGGTTCTTTCTCGACTGTGTAATCATTTGCCCAAGCTCTGGCAAAGGTGTCTTGATTGCTTATGTCTTTTACCCAGGCGATAACCTCATCGCTATTTGCGGCATAAAGTCTGATCGTAGCTGTTTCCAATGCAGAACGTATGCTACGTCTATCTACCAATTGAGCCTTGAAAATCCAATCACTTATAAACTTAGGAACTGTTACTTTTTGTGATTCGTTTATTTTTTTTAAATCACTGATAAGAATATGGATATTGACCTCGTTTGTAAAACAAGACACTCTTTCGCATCCTTCTATAAAATCACTCAGTTTCATTTTCTTTCTCCTTTTGTTTTTAGAATGGTAAATCACTTTCATCAATGTCCATCGGATTTGCATAGTTAGGTGGCATCTGTTCAGTCATGCTGTTCCGGTTGGCGGTGTTGTCACGCTTTTCCAAAACTTGAAAATTCTCTGCGACAACTTCAGTAACATATACTCGCTTACCGTCATTGCCTTCGTAGCTTCGAGTTTGGATTCTTCCTGTAATTCCAACCAACATTCCTTTTTTGGTCCAATTGCAAAATCTTTCCGCTTGCTCTCTCCACATCACACAGTTGATGAAATCTGCATCATATTCACCATTTGCATTTTTAAAATTTCGATTGCATGCAATATTAAATTGTGCTGTTGCGATATTATTCGGTGTATAGCGTAGCTCTGCATCTCTGGTTAACCGACCAATAAGAGTCACATTGTTGATCATTATTATCCTCCAACATTGTTCATTTCTGCAGCTTCCTTAACTGCTTCTGCCTTTTTCCGTTCCTGCAATTGGTACTCCCGATTTAATTTGTTTAGGATTACCTCTTGTGCAGTGTTTTGTTCAGCAAAGCGCTGAATACTTAATTCGTGCTCCTGGATGGTCCACTGCATATCCTTGATTGTTTTTTCTTGTTCAACTAATCTAGAATTGAGATTGATAGCAATCACCAATGTAATTCCTGCTAGTAATACCAAGTTAATGATTAGCCAATCGATTTTACGTTTCATCTTCGATTACCCTTTCTAGTTTTAGATGTCCTACATTTCTTCCTTGCTCGTTTAAGTGGATGTAATATTTGAGTAATGCACTATCTTTTCCAGTAATTCTGCTCAGTTCTTTTAAAGTCCCTGTACAGATGTACTTATCACGATCATATAACTTATAATCAGCAAGTTCTTCCGGATCACCCATCAACGTTTTTTCCTCGATACCGAAATACTCGCACAGCTCTTGGACATTCCTTGGTTTGATATCGTCTTTTGTGATCCATTCTTGTATCGTCTGTTCACCACGATAAAGATTCCTAGAAAGTTCTTTGCGAGTAAGACCTTTTCCTAAAATCAACAATTGCAGTTGCTGGCGAAAGTGATCCATTTGATTTTTCGTATAATGTCTCATAACTTTCACTCCTGCTTAACAATCGCTGTCTTTTCGAGATCTTCACGCTTCAAATCTGCGATGAGCCAGTCTAAGTACTTCTTTGCCTTGTTTAGATCTTCCAATCCGTTTTTCTCTTGATAGCAGCAAAGATACTTGATGACATTTCCCCAGTAAAATCCCCGGACTTCTTTTGGTCCTCCAGCAAAATTGCGAATAATGTCAATTGATTCAAGACCATATTGCCCACAGTAGTGATTAGGTTTATTTACTTTGTCAAAGCCATTGTTTAAAACTTCTTCTGTCATTTTAGTCGTTCCTCCTTAATCCAAACACCATCCACTAATTTTCCTGTTCGATCTTTGATTTCTTCATAAGCTATATTCAAGCACTCAACGAAGTCATGATGTAGCAATGCTGAAATTCGCATCAACTCATAAACAACATTTTTTAGTTGGTATGATTGTCGATTGAAATAAGCTGCCAATGATTGGTCCATCATCAAGACGAAATAATCTTCTGACTTTGCTGCATTGGAAAATACGAATGTATTATTTTCTGGGAAAATCTCTTCTGTTTTGATTTCTAACTGTAACGTCAAACCGATTAATACTACAGTGATGTCTCCGATGCTATCTTTCGTGACTTCCTCATCGTTTTCTGCCAGTCCTCGTGATAATTCACCGATCTCTTCATACAATTTCAAAAATTGCTTGTTTGGATCCTGTGTTTGCAAATTCCGGTCATAAAACCAGCGCTGAACTTTTGCGATTAAATCTTTTAATTGTTTGTTTTCCATCAATATCTCCTGCTTTCTGTGTTCTCTGGGAATTTAAAAATATGTTTGCTTGCGCCCTTGAAGATCCGGTCAGCAAGGGCCTTGTTGTAAATTGTTTTAATATCGTTGCTCGATAAGTTTGTGTTAAAAAATGTTGTTTGACGATTGTCCAAGATTTTAAACAGTACTCGTTGTCTCCATTCATTCGCTTCTTTGAGGTTTCCGCTCATACTGCTTTCTTTTCCTAAATCGTCAAAGAAAAGAAAATCAACCTTGCTCAGTAGATTCACAGCATAACTTTCTGTAAAGTCTCCTCGACCATTGAAGCTTTCTTCAATCTTTGAAAAGAGCGCAGAAGTCGAAATGAATAGCACACTCTTTGGTTGCTTGCATTCTTTAAATTTTTCATTTAATGCTTTAGCTATTCCAATGGATAGATGGCTTTTGCCAACTCCTGGAGGACCGCTCAAGATTACATTTCCTGTTTCAAATTTTAGGAAGTCTCGCAATATTCTTTTTGAAAAATTCAAAGCTCGCTCACACAACTTATTTCCAGCATCGTAATTATCAAGTGTTTTGTCTTCCAATTCCTTGGAATAGGTGCTCTCACGATTAAATACTTTGTATGTATTCGCTAGAATTGACTGGATAACTGCTTCTTGATTTAAGTGTTCCTGCAATTCATTGATTCCTTCTTTTTCACATTCTGGACAAATGTGGAGCAATCGCTGGGATCCATTAATCATAACTTTTGCAGTGATCATATTTGATCCGTGCTTATTACATATTTTTGGTTCACTAGTTGAACCTACTTCATAATCCTGATGCATTAAAATCCCAACCTTTCATCTTGTTGTTGAGTTGATGCACTCGAAGGCATTTTCTGATTTAAGTATTTTTCAAATTTACTTGCATTAAACAATGTATCTGGAGTTAAATACTTGGACATTTTGGAATCATTCTTCCACTCAAGAGTTTTTACATCAATAACATGTTTAAAATCATCTATTGAGTAATTCTCACTTAAACGACCATTGATTAATCTTTGAGTTGATTTGCTAGTAGGTTTAAAATGAGATCCTGTTTTGTCGTTTAGATATTTGATAATTTCGTCATAGACATCAGATTGAGCTTTTTGCTCCTTATCTATATCTATATCTATATCTATATCTATATCTCCGTTGCCTTTTGTTGCATCGGTGTTGCATTGCAACGCTTTTTGATTCTCTCGATGCTTGCGAGACCTACGTGTACTTGCTGTCTCACTTCCTACCATTTCTGGAACTTGTTCGAGATTAAACTGATAATTGTCTGATGTAGTCAATAGTTTCTTTTTTGTTAAAAACATCAGTGTCAATCTGATTGCTTCTGGATCTTCGTCTATTAAGAGAGAAAGTTCTTCAGCTAGATCCTCTGCCAATCCCTCAAAATATAGTTTTCCTTGTTCTGCCAGACTTGCCAGCATCATTTTTAGGTAGATGATTGTGATTTCCTCTCCCCCAGGAAGCTTTCTCATGAGCTTCATTTCTTTGGAATTAAAAAAGTCATCTTTTAGTTGTAACCAGTAATATCTACGATTCTCAGTTACCATTCATCAAGCCTCCTTATTTGAAAATTTCGCATATTCCTTGTGAAAGAATAGTTTGACTGTTCCTAAACTGCCATGTCTATTTTTTTCAAGGATCAATTCTGTAACATTATCAGGTTCTTCCTGCTCTTCACGATTGTAATAAGCTTCTCGATAGAGAAATGCTACTATATCAGCATCTTGTTCAATAGATCCTGACTCTCTTAAATCTGAGAGCACAGGCCTTTTGTCATTTCGTTGCTCAACCCCACGAGATAGCTGACTTAATGCAATTACTGGAACTTTCAATTCCTTGGCTAATATTTTTAATTGCCTTGAAATCTCAGACACTTCCTGTTGCCGATTTTCTCGGCCTCTACCAGTAATTAGTTGGAGGTAGTCGATTACAATTAATCCAAGACCGCCAGTTTCTTGAGATAATCGCTTGGCTCTAGATCGGATCTCAGCAATCTGAATTCCTGCTGTATCGTCAATATAGATCTTTCCTTTTGCAAGCTGTTCCTGTGCCAGGATCATCCTGCGCCATTCGCTTTCAGATAGATTTCCTGTTCTGACATGATACGATGGAATCAAGCCTTCTGCTGATAGCATACGTTCTACAAGACTTTCTGCTCCCATTTCAAGAGAGAATATTGCCACTGGTTTTCCAGCTCGTATTGCCACATTTTGAGCGATATTTAGAGCAAAAGCTGTTTTTCCCATTGCTGGCCGTGCTGCAAGAATGATCAGATTGTCAGTGTGTAGACCGGTCGTTATATTGTCAAAATCTGTGAAGCCTGTTGGTGTCCCTGTTACATCACCAACACGTTGTGAGCGCTCGTCAATAATTGACTGCGTAGAATCAATTACATCAATAATTGGACGGAAACCAGTCTGCTTGTCATTTGCTATATTTGATAACGCTTGCTCAGTCTGAACGAGTATGTCATTTAGATCTGATTGACCATCATATACGTTTGCTATCGTTTGATTGAGGTCTTCAATAACCTTTCGTGCTCTTGCTTTTTCAGCTACAACCTTGGCATAATGCTCAATGTGAGCACTGGTTGGTACGGCATTTATGAGACTAGCAAGAAATGCCATCCCTCCAATTCGGTCAAATTCTCCTATTGAATCAAGAGCTGATTTAACTGATACGGGGTCGATAGGTTCTCCCTTGTCCGACAAATCTTCCATGATTCCAAAGACAATTCCGTGTGATAGTTTGTAAAAACTTTCTTTTGTGAGGTACTCTGAAGCAATTAGGATTTTATCTGGATCTACAAAAATTGATCCAATTACTGCTTGTTCAGCAAGAAGATCGTGAGGCAGGATTGTATTATTTTCTGCCATAACTAGCTCCTATCTACGATATCCGAAACGCATTGCTTCTCGTGCTTCTTGAATGCGTTGCTGTTCAGCAATCATCTTTTTCAGTTCTCGTTTTGATTCTTTGCATCGCTCGCTAATTGAGCTGATGATGATCATTTGAAATAGGACCACGATGATTAATACTCCGACTAAGATTTCTGCTAACATTTTAATTCCTCCAATATTCTTTTATAAAAATAATTCCTGTGTTATAATTAAGTTATAGTTCTTTCAAAGTGCCTTTCTCAAGGCGCTTTTTTTATTTTTGCAAACTTCGACAGAATCGCTGAACATCTTCCAAATTATAGAGATACTTCCCGCCCTTTCCGGACTGTTGAAATTGAAATTTCCCTTGGTCTCTCCATTCTTCTAGTTTAGTTCTACCCCATCCGGTCGCTTCCTGTAGCTGTTTGATCGGCACCCATGTAGTATGTCTGCTTGATCTACGCTTAGCTTCTTCCATAGCTTTGATGTTGAGTGAAACCAGCTCTTCAAAGAGTTTATCTTTAAATTCAGTTCCAAATAATTCTAGAACCATGTAAGCCTCCTTACCCGACTAAGCTCATCTGTCCATTTCGGGCTTTGATTTCTAGCTTGGTATTTGCTGATGGCTCCCAACTATCCCAATAGTCGAAAGCTTTTTCCTCGTCCTTGCGCTTCAATAAGTCGTAGCGTGGAATACAGAAGTAGTCCTTGAAGTCTTTAGCAGCCTGTGAAAATACGGATTGTGCGAAATGTCGGTCACGGTATGCCTGGCTGTCTTTACCACCTAACAATGCCACGACTTTTTTCTTACGAATTTTTTCCAATGCCAGACAAACCGAAGGGTTGACCGGTTGCTCATTCTTCAGATAATCAACATCGGCTGATAAGATGGACTGTCCTTCTTTCAGCTTTTTCAATTCCTGGAGCGCATGGATCATTGCGTCTTCTACCACTAACTCGGTAGGTTGAATTGTCACTTCATTCATTATTCAAATTCTCCTTCTAAAATGTTGCTTTCTTTGCGGATATCGTTTAGGTCGTTAAAAAATCGAAGCCCTCGGCTGATAAAACTATCAAATTCATTTCGAATGATCCCGTCTGCTTTCAGAACTTTCTCTTCGTCTGCGTAGATTAGACCGCCCATACTTGCTAAAAAGTCATTACCCTTCTGCAATAGGCTTGTGATGTTCTTGTAGGCTGAGATTTGCTTCTGTACACTATTGAGTTGCCCTTGTGATTCTTCAATCGCTCGTGTCAATTCATCGTACTGAGAAGATTTCTTATCGACCTCTTCACGCTGGGCCAATGTGTCAGCAAGTTGCTTTTCGATGAATTCGGAGCGTTCTTCCATTGCCTTAACGGTTTTGGATAGTTCCTTATTCTTTTCTAGCAATTGCTTGTTTAGGTCCTGCGTGGCTTTGTAATCGTCCGGGATGACTTCCTTGATCTTTTCCTTAACTTCGATCTTGGAAGACTTGATTTTCTCGTTCTCAGCCCGTAGGCGTTCGTTCACTAGCTTGCTGAGGTTGAGTTTCTTTTTGACTTCCTGTAGTTCTCGTACCGTCGGATTGTCGCCATCTTCGATGCGTTGAATCTGCTCCTTCCTCTCTTCTTCTGGAAGAGTTGCAATCAGATGAAGTGCTGTTGTTCCTAAATTTCGTAACGTTTCGAAATTTGGAAGTTCTTTTGCTATCTTCATTGATTTACTAGCAAAATCTTTGTCAATTCCAAGGTTAGTGTACCAATCCATGAATTCCCCATGTACCAGATCGTGCTCTTTCACATGGTTCAATCGTCTGCCGATTTCCCAAATCGACTGACCAGCTATTTGCTTGTGATGACTGATTTCGAGTTCTATCTGAGATAGATTATTTGATAAAGCTATTTCGTTCACACGCTTTTTCCTTCCTAAATTTGGTATAATAAAAATAAAACGAGGTGATAGTTATGAGACTAAATCCCGATTGTATTCGAGATATTCTTTTTGTTGTAGAAAATAATGCGACGTATTCAAATGATGTTTCTGAAGAAACGATTTTCAAAGAACTTACTCCAAAATATTCTCGAGAAGAAATCCTCTACCATGTACGACAATGCGAATACAGTGGATTATTCCTCAAAGTAGTACACTATTTTGGAGGCTTCTCCATTGAGGATCTATCACCTTATGGTCATCGTTTCATTAATGATATACGTCAAGATAATAACTGGAGTAAAACAAAGGAAATTGCCAAAAGTGTCGGCTCTTTTTCACTGGATGTTCTGAAAGATATTTCATCACAAGTTATTACCAACCTCATTTCAAATCAACTTGGCGGTAAATTTTAAGTAAACAGTAGCATGGTTGCTTTCAGCCGTGCTTTTTGTTTTGATTGCCTACACATCATTTAATTTTTGGTTATTCAAATAAATGCCGTCTTTTCTTATTTTTAGTTCCTTCATTCTTTTCTCCTACTCCTCAAATTTTTCCCATGACTCATTGATTCGCAATTTTTTGTTAATGCGAAGTTTTAAGTCATCGCTACCTTTTCCTTCTTTGAAAAGTTGAGTTATTGTAGCTGGACTTACACCTACGACAGTCGCTAAGTCTGATCGTGACCACCCTCTTTTTTCGAGAGCTTCCTCTACTAATGAATTCCATCGTTTATGTTGTCGGCTCATCATATTGGCTCCTTTCTGCTTTTTGTAAAACAGTAAAAGAATTAGTTAAAAACTTTATAAAATTCCTTGACATTTTTTAAAATTAATTCTAAAATTAAGGCATAGTTAAAAGACATCTTAAAACCTTTTATCTTTAATGATTCTCGCTCGCCAAAGCTATCATTTTTAAAAAAGATTTTATATGTTGTTTTGCTAACTCTTTTACTTTACAAAAACTATTTTAAAACTAATTCTAATTTTTGTCAATAGTTTTTAGAATTAATTTTAAATATTTTTTGTCGTATCTTAGAAAGGTTGATATATCAATGTTTTCGACGTTCGATAAAATTAAAGAACTTTGCCAAAAGCAAGGAATTTCGCTTAACCAATTAGAAGAAAAACTAAATTTTAGTACAAATTATCTTTATAGTATGAAAAAGGGAAATCCGAAAGCTGATAATCTCCAAAAAATCGCTGATTATTTTAATGTGTCCACCGACTACCTCTTGGGACGCACGGAAAATCCAAACATTGCGAAAGATGGTGATGCTTCTGCACCATTAGACCTCCGAGACATCGCAGCACAATCTATGTTATTTGATGGTAAGCCACTTACCGAAGAAGATATTGATTTTATTACAGCGGTATTGGAGGCACACTTAAAAAATAAATAGAGGTGCATTTATGACTGTAAAAGAGCTTTGCGCTCAAGAGGGTGTAAGCCTATGTTACTTTGACGGGAGCGACTGGCATAGTCCTGGTTTCTTTAATCCTACTTTGAACATTTTAGCGTTAGATATTAATTTGTCAGTTGAAGATCAAAAGCAAGTTGCTTTGCATGAATTGGGTCACAAAGAGCATACTCCTGCTCAATATGAACTAAATAGAGAATACTGTGAACTGCAAGCTGATAGAAGTATGATTCATCATTTGCTGGAAGAAGAATTGAAGTTGATGGATGATGTTAGAGATTTCAATTACCTGCATTTTATGGAGAAATACAGTCTGAAGACCATTGCAAGTGAAACGATGGTCAAAGACGAATATAATTCACTAATTAGTTAAAAAAGGAGAAATACAATGGCTATTTTTGGGAAGAAACACGATGAATCAGAAGAAATTCAACTCTTTGAATCTACTGAAAATGAAAAGACATTTTTCTTTGCTAATCAAAAAACTCTAGTAAGAATTGATGATCATTTCATTCGTATAGCTCGACAAAATACAATCAGCAATGCTTTGTTGCAAGGATTGGATGGGGAAAAATCTATACTACTATCAAAGATTACTGCTTACCAATTAAAAGAACCAGGTAAAACAGTAGGCTATCTTCAGTTGATTTTTCCTGGCAGTCTTGAATCAAAAGGTGGGGTTTTCGATGCTGTGAAAGATGAAAATACAATCACATTCAACAAAGAAGACAAGGCCAAAATATTAGAAATCAAAAATGCTATTGAGAAGGCATTGATAAACAATTAAGACAAACAAAAAAGCCCTGCACTCAACATTTGGGGCGTAGAGTACAGGGATATTGTTAAGGCGTAAAAATAGGCTTGAAAAAGCCCTTTTCACTATGCCTATTGTACCAATAAAAGAGGGAAAAGGCAATGGAAATTAAATCTTACAAAAAGAAAAATGGTGATACTGCCTACGGGTTTAGGATTTATGTAGGCAAGGAAAACGGAAAAGATAAGTATGTAAAGCGTCAAGGATTTCCAACCAAAGCAAAGGCACGGGCAGCGCTCTTGCAACTTCAAGACGATTTGGAAAATGGGGAGCGAACAAAAAAAGATATCACAGTTGAAGAGGTAGCAAAGAAATGGCTCAAAGAGTATGCTGACACTGTTCAGGATAGCACCTATATCAAGACTGAAAGGAATATCAAAAATCACATCTATCCTGTTTTTGGGAATCAAAAAATAGCTTCTATCACTCCTCTTCAGTTGCAAGAACAGATCAATGAATGGTCTAGAAAATTAGTGTATGGGCGCAAGCTGAAAGGTCTGATGAATAACATTTTCAAGTATGCCATCCGTTATGGTTATATTTCAACCAATCCTGTTGATAGTGTCACCACTCTTGTCAAAAAAGAGACCGATTCTTCTAGTGATTTCTATGATAAAGATGAGTTAAAAGCATTCATGAAATTAGTGGATGATATGGATGATTTGAGAAAGAAAGTCATGTTTCGTCTTCTTGCGTTCACAGGGGCCAGGAAAGGGGAGATTTTGGCTCTCAAATGGACTGACTGGATAGATAATACCTTAAACATAAACAAGGCCATTACAAGGGGTTTTGAGGGCGAATCTGTGGGGGCTACTAAAAATAAGAGTAGTGTCCGACTAATTAGCCTTGATCAAAGAACAATTGATCTGCTGTCAGAGTATAGAGAAATGAATCCTGCTACCACTTTCATCTTTGAAAGCCCTGAAGGAAAGCCTATTCCAAGTTCACTACCAAGGAAGTGGCTTTTGCAAATTATAAAAGGGACAAATGTCAAGCCTATCAAAATACATGGCTTCAGACATACACATGCCAGCTTGTGCTTTGAAGCAGGAATGACATTGAAGCAGGTCCAGCATCGTCTTGGTCATTCCGATCTAAAGACAACCATGAATGTATACACACATATAACAAAGCAAGCCAAAGATGATATTGGTGAGAAATTTGCTAATTATATAGATTTTTAAATATTTCAGCATCAAGACAGACTCTTTTCAAAAAAGGGTCTGTTTTTGGGTCTGTCCATTTCAAAAAGGTATGGGAAAGAATAGAAAATATAAAAATAAAAAACGTTGAATCATCAACGTTTTAAGAAGTTTTAATAAGTTTCAAAAAGTATATATGGAGCCGGTGGGAGTCGAACCCACGTCCAAACACCTGCCAGCATATTTGTCTACAACCATAGGTTATGTCTTAGTTTAACAGCTACATGACACATAACTCAAGTCCTGTACCTGCGAGTCTATCAATCTCTTATCTAACTTCTAGACAAAGTTAGATCGTATCTCGCTAAAATTAAGACCTGTCATCAAACACGAGCGATTCGAATCGGGTCACGCCTGCTGGTGTTTAGGCAGCTAAAGCGTAAGAATTATTATTTTTTGCAGTTATATTTAACTGGCGTTTTACATCCGCTAGATGAGTTGCAAAATATACCTCATAATGCCTGTCGAATCCGTAACGACCCCAAAACGAATACAATTAGTATATCAAAATGTAGCTAAAAATGCAAAAGAAAAAAATTGAACAAGAAGGCTTCCACTGGGAAGCTCCTTGCTCAATTTGCTGTTATTATTGAAGATTCAACTTGTACTTGCTGATGTAGTGAATGGTGAAGTACATAGAAACAATCTTAATAACTTCATAAATGAGACCTGGGATGAAGTTTGGTCCAAAATCATCAATATTTCCATAAACCAATGCATATCCGACAGCATATGAATCTTTTAATGGATTGACTGCTGTACCTATGATACTTAACACAATACACAAGAGAAAGAAAAACAGAATAGCCTTCAATCCACGACGATTTTGGAACAGTTGGCCAAGTGCGATTGATACATAAAATAGTAAGATTCCTGAAGCTGTGGTAAAAATCCACCAGATGATAATCCAATAAGCAATAGAATGACTAAAAGCCTCAGCGATAATACTAAATACAGGAGAGAGGTCTTGTCCAATGACAGCGCCCATCACAAGTATTGTGATAAAACCACTAAAAAATAGAAGGAATAGGCAGTAAAGACTCGCTACTAAAGCTCCCACAAATTTAGACAAAATGATCGCATGAGGGCTAGCTGGAAGGGTCCAGGTCAAGTAACCTTCACGTCCGTATAAGTTGGAATAGAAACGACGAATAATAATATAGTAGTTACTAAGATAAAGACCAATGACTCCTCCAAAAATGAGAATCCCAAGAGTCCCCGTTATGATTTGCATACTATTGGTTTCCATATCCACAAAACCGTTTGTAGCACTTCCACCAATAACACCTGTAATCACTGACAAACCTAGTGCGATCAGGGTGATCAATAAATACCACTTAGCTGTCGATTTAAATTCATATTTTAATAATTTACCAAACATGGGGTCCTCCTAATAAACACGGAATTGATCACGGAAGATCTCATCGATTGATTTTCCGTGTTGATTGCGCAAAACAGTCGTATTTTCATGCAAGAGGATTCTTCCTTGGTTGATGAAAATCGCTTCATCCAAAACTTGCTCAATATCCGCAATCAAGTGAGTAGAAATCAAGACAGAAGAGTTTGGACGTCTGTTTTGAATAATGGTCCGCAAAATATAATCACGCGCCGCTGGGTCAACCCCACCGATTGGTTCATCAAGGACATACAAGTCCGCTTCACGGCTCATCACCAAAATCAATTGCACTTTTTCCTTGTTCCCTTTTGAAAGGCTGTTCAATTTTTGATTTGGATGCAAATGCAAATCGTTGAGCAATTGGTAAGCTCGTTGGACATTAAAATCTGCATAAAAATCTTGGAAATAGCTAATAGCATCACTAATTTTTATATTTTCACTCAGATAAGTCGTATCCGGTAAATAGGAAACAACTTTTTTAGAAGCTGGGGATGGTAATTGACCATGAATATAGATATTTCCAAGGCTTGGTTGCAACAAACCATTAATCAATTTAATGATGGTTGTTTTCCCGCTACCATTAGGCCCCAAAAGGCCAATAATACGGCCAGGTTGGATGTTCAAACTAACATCCATGAGAGCAACTTCATGCCCATAATTCTTTGTCACATGGTCCAAGTAGACCAAAGGATACTGATTCATGTAAATCTCCTTTATTTTCTATTTATGCTATTATACCTTGTCCTCTTGATGATTGCAACTTTATCTGAAAATTTGCTAAGAATTTGAAAATGGTTGTTCAAAAATACAGGTGTAAACAAATCAGAGGTTAGGGAAGCCCCTAACCTCTGATTTGTTTTGATGAATAGAATTTTTAACTAATTCCAAGTGCGATCCGGGCATAACGGCTCATCTTTTCAACCGTCCAAGCAGGGTACCAGACCAACTTCACATCCACTGATGTCACTTCTTCTACTTCTGCTAAAACATCATGAATTTGATCTGTCAGAAGATCCGCTAATGGACATCCCATGGTCGTTAGCGTCATATCAATAATGGTCGCTCCAGTTTCACCATCAAAATGGATCTCGTAAACAAGACCTAAATTAACAATGTCAATCCCAAGCTCAGGATCGATTACCTCTTCCAAAGCATTTAAGATTTTATTTTTAATTTCTTCAATTTGCTCAGTTGTATATGCCATATGACACTTCCTTTTTGTGCTATTATCATTCGATATACTAGGTTTATAAAACTCACTAAACCTTGCTATGTTCTCATATCTTGGTGACCGTTAAAAATGTCCACTGGACCTGGGTCGCTTCTTCATTTCTAAGCGACCGTTAAAAATGTCCACTGGACCTGGGTCGCTTCTTCATTTCTAGGCGACCGTTAAAAATGTCCCCCGGACATTCCTCGCTTCCGAATTTCTCAGCTCGGGTTAAAAAGATCCACAGGATCTTTTTAATCCTCAATAAAATCACGCAATGGTTTGCTTCTGCTTGGGTGGCGGAGTTTGCGGAGGGCTTTGGCTTCGATCTGACGGATCCGTTCACGGGTCACGTTGAAGACTTTACCCACATCTTCCAAGGTCCGCATTTTTCCATCATCCAAACCGAAACGTAAACGAAGGACGTTTTCTTCACGGTCTGTCAGGGTATCGAGGACTTCATCTAATTGTTCACGTAGAACAACACGAGTGGTGTAGTCTACTGGATTTTCAATCACTTCATCTTCGATGAAATCTCCCAAATGGCTATCGTCTTCTTCCCCGATTGGCGTTTCCAAAGAAACAGGCTCTTGGGCAATCTTCAAGATTTCACGCACCTTATCAGGCGTCATATCCATGCGTTCAGCGATTTGTTCAGGGGTTGGGTCTTGTCCCAATTCTTGCAAGAGATTGCGTTGTTCACGAACCAACTTGTTAATGGTTTCCACCATGTGAACAGGGATCCGAATGGTCCGTGCTTGGTCTGCAATGGCACGAGTGATAGCCTGACGAATCCACCAAGTAGCATAGGTAGAGAACTTGAACCCTTTGGTATAGTCAAACTTATCAACGGCCTTCATCAAGCCCATATTTCCTTCTTGGATCAAATCCAAAAATTGCATTCCACGACCAACGTAACGTTTCGCAATGGATACAACCAAACGAAGGTTGGCTTCTGCAAGACGTTGCTTAGCTTCCAAATCACCTTGTTCCACTAGTATAGCCAATTCTTGTTCTTCTTCATTGGTCAAAAGAGGAACAACCCCAATTTCTTTCAAGTACATCCGTACTGGGTCGTTGACCTTGGCAGAATTGCTTCCAAGCAATTCCTCATCTGACAATTCTGGCTCTTCTTCATTGTTCAACACACGCGCACTTGGGTTGCCGTCTTTATCAGTGATCGAAATCCCTGCATCTTGAATACGTTGCAAAAGATCTTCAATCCCATCTGCATCGAGTGTGAATGGAATAACCAATTGGTCATTAATTTCATCGTCTGTTGCAGTTCCGCTTTTCTTGTGGCTGCGAATAAATTCTGCAATTTGAACGTCCAATGTTGTAATATCTTTTTGTTCTTTAGCCATTCTTACTCCATTCTTCTTTTTTGAGCGATTAAACGCTCGAGTTCCAATAAAGCTTTTTCCGCATCCCCTATTGAGGAAGCTTCCTTCACTTTATTTCCAATTTGTTGACTTTCTTTGCGAAGAAGCTCACGATTCCGTGTCGCTTCTACTTCTTCTAACTCACCATCTGCTATCTCATCTGGTAAATCTTCTTCTAACATGCGGTACCAGGCGTGCTGGACCCCTTCAGGCTGCTCAGATAAATCCTGAGAGGTGACTTCTCCATTTTGACAGAGCAATTGATACAAGATCTGTAACTCCGGCGTGTCAAAGGCAAAATCAGGTCGCAAACGGTAATCATTGAGCACCATTGGAAAATCCTTCATCCTACTTAACAAATGATTTTCTGCCTTGATCAAGCGCGTCATCCCACGATTCGGCAAGAGCTCTACTGAAAAATGCGATGTTTTAGATCGTCCACCACTTTGAGCCTCCTGCCGTTGTTGCAAACGACTATTATTGACAATCTGCTCAATCTGCAAGTAATCAAAGTCCGGCAATAAATCGGCCAACTTATAAATATAGGTGTTTTGCGCTGTAATGGAGCGCGTCTGGGCGATCATCGGTGCCAGCTTTTCGACAAACTCAATTTGGGCTTGCAAGTTCTCAATATACTGGGGTTTCCAGTAGTGCATCAAGAATTCAACCTTACTAATCCGAGAATTCTTCAAGAGGGTAGCTAGATCTTCTGGGGACGTCTTTTTGAGGTACTCATCAGGGTCCATCTGATCAGGGATACGGACGATCTCCAACTCCAGATCCTGCAAGACATCCAAGGCCTTAGCTGTTGCTTCAAGTCCTGCCTTATCCCCATCATAGGTCAAGATGACCTTTTTGGTAAAATGAGACAGGTGCTGGACATGCTCTGGTGTCAAGGCTGTCCCCATAGAGGCGACTGCATTTTCTATCCCAGCTCGATAAGCCGCAATGACATCCATAAAGCCTTCCATGATATACATTTCATGTTGCTTTTTGGCGCTCGTCTTGGCTTGATCCAAATGATAGAGTTCATAACTTTTATTAAATAGACGGGTACTACGACTATTCTTGTACTTGGCTTGATGACTGCCATCATCCGTCATTTTCCACAGCCTACCAGAAAAGGCAATGACCCGTCCACTATCATCCGTCAAGGGAAACATGATCCGATCCTGAAAGGCATCAAAAACCGTTCCTGCATCTGAGATTGTAAACAAACCTGAATCGGTAATGACTTTCTCAGAGAATTTCTCAGAGAGATTGCGATAGAGGTAATTTCCTTCTGCAGGTGCTAAACCCAATTGAAAATGTCGGATCACTTCATCCGTCAGACCACGTTCATGCAGATAGTGTCGCGCTTCTTCCCCCATCTTAGTCGTCATCAAAATCGCCTGATAAAACTTACTAGCTTCCTGATGAATCTCATAAAGTTCTTGGTTTGGATTGACAGACGCTGATTGGGCAGGTCTTGCCTGGTACTGAAGCGCAATGCCAGCCTTGTCTGCTACGATCTGGACCGCATCCATAAAGGCGACTCCACGGTAGTCCTCAATAAACTTAAAGACATCTCCAGAGCGACCACATCCGAAGCAATGGTAAAACTGCTTGTCTTCAACGACATTAAAGGAAGGAGTCTTTTCACCATGAAAAGGACAAAGGCCTAAAAAGTTACGGCCAGCCTTGGTCAAAGAAACAACTTCTCCAATGACTTCAACAATGTTTACACTGTTTTTAATTTCTGCAATCAGCTCTTTATCAACCATAAACAGTGCCTCCATTTTACCATAGATTATCACTTTATATTTTATACTAAAAGTTAGTAAAAGTAAATTTTTTCCTACCGATTTCAAACAGAAAAGAAAAGATTTTCAACCTTTATCACTAATTTTAAGAAAATTAGGCATATTTCTTGTCAGTCGCATATTTTTCCGTTATACTATCATAGTAAAAAATTATTATGAAAGGACATATATAGGATATGTTAAAAGAATTGAAAGCTTTCCTCCTTCGTGGAAACGTTGTTGACCTTGCTGTTGCAGTGATTATCGGGGCTGCATTTGGTGCCATCGTGACATCACTTGTTAACGATATCATCACACCACTTATTTTGAACCCAGCTTTGAAATCTGCTGGTGTTGATAAAATCGCCGAATTGTCATGGAACGGTGTTGCTTACGGTAGCTTCTTGAGCGCAGTAATCAACTTCATCGTCATCGGAACTGTTCTCTTCTTTATCGTTAAAGCTGCTGAAAAAGCACAGAACCTTGGTAAAAAAGAAGAAGCTGTCGAAGAAGAAGCTCCAGCTCCTACTCAAGAAGAGTTGCTTGCTGAAATCCGCGACTTGCTTGCAAACAAATAATCAGATAAAAAGATCCGATCTTCTAGCTGGAAGGTCGGTTTTTTTGTCTTTGATGGATGAGAAAAAACAAAAAACAGACCGAAGTCTGTTTCTGTATTCAATTAGAATTTTTTACGTTTACGAGCTGCTTCTGATTTACGTTTACGTTTTACAGAAGGTTTTTCATAGAATTCACGTTTGCGTGTTTCTTGAAGAGTACCAGCTTTAGTAACCGCACGTTTGAAACGACGAAGAGCATCGTCAAGAGATTCATTCTTACGTACTACTGTTTTTGACATATTTTTCACTCCCTTCAAGCCTAAAATCTTAATTATTTTATCATACTTTAAAGGTGCTGTCAAGATCTTTTGAAACTTTTCTAGCCTTCCTAGCCTTCATGCTATTTCTTTTTCCGACTTTTTCATTCTTCCTATTTTATGATACAATGGAAACAAAGAAAACCCTGAAGGAGATACCATGTCAGAAATTTATGATATTACGATTGTTGGGGGCGGACCAGTTGGTCTGTTTGCTGCTTTTTATGGCAATATGCGCCAAGTTAAAGTCAAACTGATTGATTCCTTACCTCAACTTGGAGGACAACCAGCCATTCTCTATCCAGAAAAAAGTATCCTCGATGTACCCGGATTTACCAATTTAACAGGTGAAGAATTGAGCAACCGCTTGATCGAGCAAGTCAAACGATTCGATACACCGATCTTCCTCAATGAAACTGTAGAGGATATTCAAAAAGAGGGCGACCTCTTCACTATCACTACTTCTCGCCAAGTGCATCAGTCTAAAGCCGTCATCATTGCCATGGGTGGCGGTGCCTTTAAACCACGTGCTCTTGATATCGAGGGGGCTGAAGACTTTGATAACGTCCACTACCACGTATCAAATATCCAACAATATGAAGGACAGCAGGTGACCGTCCTTGGTGGGGGGGACTCTGCTGTGGACTGGGCTCTTGCTTTTGACAAGATTGCTCCAACTACAATCGTTCACCGTCGGGACAACTTCCGTGCCTTGGAACATAGCGTAGAAGAGCTCAAACAATCTTCTGTCAGCATCAAAACACCATTTGTTCCTAGCCGCTTGATTGGCGAAAATGGTCATGCCACTCATCTTGAAATCACAAAAGTCAAATCCGATGAAACCGAACTTATCCCGATTGATCACTTATTTGTCAACTATGGTTTTAAATCTTCTATCGGAAACTTGAAAGAATGGGGTGTAGAATTGCAACGCCATAAAATCAAGGTGAACCAAAAACAAGAAACCAGCCTTCCTGGAATTTATGCCTGTGGAGACTGCTGCTTCTACGAAGGAAAGATTGATCTCATCGCTACAGGTCTGGGGGAAGCTCCAACAGCTGTAAACAATGCCATCAACTACATCTATCCAGATAAGAAAGTCCAACCAACGCACTCAACTAGTTTATAATAAAAAAGGCCTTTGGCCTTTTTTATTTGTCTAAATCGTCTGCGATCTTATTGATCTTACGTAAGCGGTGGTTAACACCGCTTTTTGAAATAGGTTGTTGCAAACTATCAGCGATCTGCTGGATAGAATAATCTGGATGATTCATCCGGATATAGGCAACTTCTTGCAGGTCACTTGGTAAACTTCCTAGACCAACCGTATCCACAATTTTACTGATATTATTGATGGTTTTCATACTGGCTGTGACTGTGCGCTGGATATTGGCCATCTCGGCATTATTAGCCCGATTGAGGTCATTGCGCGTCTCTCTCATGACCTTGATGGACTCAAATTCTTGCATGGCTTGCATGGCCTCTACTACAATTAGAAAATCAATAATATCTTCCGCTCGTTGCAAATAGGTTACGACACCCTTTTTACGCTCGATGGTTTTCGCATCTAGTAAAAATCCTTGCATGAGAAGAGCAATTCCTTCCGCGTGGTCTGTATAAACAGAATGAATTTCCAGCTGGTACTTCCCTTTTTCAGGATCTTTTATCGAACCACTCGACAGAAAAGCTCCTCGAAGATAAGCACGGCTAGCTGCTTCATCTTCTAAAACACTAGCATCAATGCCTGTCTCAATCCCAAAGAAGGCATCTGCCAAATGCAAGTCAGCTAAAATTTCTTCTACCTTTTCATCCAAGAATACTGTGTAGACACGATTCTTTTTCAAATTGGTTTTTTGATGGTGGCGAATATCTGATTTGGCCTCATAAAAATGATGCAATAATTCATAGATATGGCGAGCGATCTTGGCATTTTCTGTCGTTACCGAGAGCGTCAAGCCGCCCATTGATATGCCGAGGCTCCCAGACATCTTGATAATAGCAGCTAATTCACTCTTTTCAAATCGCTTGAGAGACAATAATTCTTCTTTGACACGAACCGTAAAACTCATTTTCTCACCTGCACGATCTGCATCAGCTCTTCGACCACTTTTTCACCATCATGAAAAGCTCCCCCGTTGACCAGCTTTAAGAAATCGGAAGAAATCACTTGGGGAACTTGCGAGTGCAAGCCCTTAAAATCATGCTCTACCTGGACCAAGTATTCATCAAATTTATTGCTGTTCATATAAGCTGCGGGAACCTGATTGATATTGACAAGGACGGTGTCGATGAACTTTTCTCCCAAGTGCTTGTGAAGCACGGCCACGTGGTCACTATCTGTGAAATGCTCGGTTTCTCCTCTTTGGGTCATGATGTTACAAACATAGGCTACCTGAGCCTTGGTTTCAAGGATGGCTTTCCCAATCTCATCGATCATCAAATTAGGAAGGATCGAGGTAAAGAGCGAACCAGGACCCAAGACAACCATATCACTTTCAAGAATAGCTTCCACCACTTTCTTACTAGCTTTTGGCCGCTCTTGATCGAAGGTATTGGTCACATAGACATGATCAATCATGCCAGTGTAGTTAGCAATGTGGCTTTCTCCTACCACTTCTTTTCCATCTTGAAAGACGGCATGAAGGGTCAAGGGACTATCACTGGAAGGATAGATCTTGCCGGTCGTATGAAAGAACTTGGTTAACAATTGCATGGCATTATAGGTCGAGCCTTGCATCTCTGAAATCCCTGCAATGATCAAGTTTCCCAAAGGGTGACCGGCCAAAGGGCCATCATCGTCAGCAAAGCGGTATTGAAAGACCTTCTCATAAAAACGAGGCATATCTGACATGGCAACCAGCACATTTCGAAGATCTCCAGGTGGTGTCAATTTTTGGATGTTCTTCCGCAATTCACCTGAACTCCCGCCATCATCTGCAACGGTTACGATGGCAGTGATGTCGACCGGTTTCTTTCTCAGACTATCGAGGATAACAGAAATTCCTGTTCCTCCTCCAATAACGGTTACTTTAGGTTTTCTCATGAGCGATTCACCGTTTCTTTCCGTCTGTCCTTGTCTCTATGACTGCAATTGACTTGCCAATTTTTTTCTAAATCATGCGCTAAGCGCTCTGCAAAGGCTACTGAACGGTGTTGCCCACCGGTACAGCCCATAGCGATGGTGAGAACGGATTTACCCTCCCGTTTATAAGACGGTAAAATAGGAACGATCAAGTCATGGAGGTGACGATAAAAGTCCTCTGATTCAGGGTGATCCATGACGTAATCATAGACAGCTAGATCTTGACCGGTTAAATTCCGAAGTTCCAATTTGTAGTAGGGGTTTGGAAGGAAACGCACGTCAAAGACAAGGTCAGCATCGATCGGAAGGCCATATTTAAACCCAAATGACATGACCTCAACCCGAAAATCTGGCTGATTATCTTGACTGGCAAATTGTTCTGCGATCGTTTTTCTCAAATTACGAGGCGTCAACTCAGTCGTATCCACCACATTTTGACTGATATTTTTTAATGGTGACAAGAGTTCGCGCTCTAAGGCAATCCCATCCAAGACACGGCCATCTGCCGCTAGTGGGTGACTACGACGAGTTTCCTTGTATCGTGCTACCAACTCACTGTCAGTGGCATCCAAGAACAAGACCTTGAAATCGAGGTCTTCTTGGTTATCCAATTCATCCAAAATGGTGCGAATTTCATTGAAAAAAGAACGGCTCCGCATGTCCACAACAACGGCTAATTTATTGTTATCGGGACTGTGGCGCATGAGCTCAATAAATTTCAGCAAGAGCGCCGGTGGCATATTATCGATGGTAAAGTAACCCAAATCCTCAAACGATTGGATGGCGACGGTCTTTCCAGCACCGCTCATCCCTGTTACCATGACCAGTTGAATCTTACTTTCTGTCATTTTCTCCTCCCATAAATAAAACAGAGTGGCCTACAGTTTCCTGCTCTCCACTCTGTCTTTTTTGTCTTTGAATGGTTATTAGGCTTTGATTTCCGCAATAACTTCAATTTCAACCTTCACATCACGTGGCAGGCGTGCTACTTCAACAGCAGACCGAGCTGGAAACTCTGTAGTAAAGACTGTTTTATAGACCTCATTAAAAGGTACAAAGTCATTCATATCACTTAAGAAACAAGTGGTTTTCACCACGTGGTCGAAGTCTGTCCCAGCCTCTTCCAAAATAGCCCCAATGTTCTTTAAGACTTGCTCTGTTTGTTCTTGGATGGTTTCGCCAATGATTTCGCCTGTTTCAGGTGACAAGGGAACTTGTCCGCTTGCAAAGAGAAGATTCCCTACAATTTTCCCTTGAACATAAGGTCCAATTGCTGCGGGTGCTTTATCTGTATGAATTGTTTTTGCCATAGTATTCTCCAAGTCTATTTACTTCTGCTGGTTTTCTTTTGCTAATTTTTCCCTTTGTAAGCGTAATTTGCGCTTAGGATTTAGCGTATTAAAGAGTTCTTCTAGTTTTTCAGCATTCCAAACATCGGCTGCTGAAACAAAATTTCCATTTTCATCTCGAAAAGATATTGGTTTATCTCCCACTGAAAAAGCCTCACTTCTTATTTGGAATCCTTGATCCGCTGGGGATCTATCCTAATCTACAAACTCAAATTCAAATTTACCGATCCGGACGATATCGCCATCTTTTGCTCCACGCGCACGGAGAGCTTCATCAACCCCCATGCCACGCAATTGACGAGCAAATTTCATGACCGCTTCATCACGATCGAAATTCGTCATATTAAAGAGTTTTTCAAGTTTTTCACCAGACAAGACCCAAGCGGCATCGTCATCCCGACTGATGTCAAAGGCTGGCTGGTCTTCATCAAAGCCATAGTAGACTTCTTCTTGGGCCATTTCGTCTTCTGAATACAAGAGGAATTCTGGTGTTTTGTCTAACAATTCTGCCGTTGCTTCTAACAAGTTGTCCAAACCTTGATGCGCCAAACTAGAGATCGGGAAGATCTGTGGCAGTTCATCAAACTCATCGTAATTGGCCGCCAATTTCTTCTTGAACTCTTTCAAGTTTTCTTGACTCTCTGGCATATCCATCTTATTTGCCACGATAATCTGAGGTCGCTCCATCAAACGAAGATTATAGGTTTCAAGCTCTTTATTGATTTGAACATAATCTTCGTAAGGATCGCGTCCTTCACTGGCTGACATATCGATAACATGCAAGATAACCCGGGTGCGCTCGATGTGACGAAGGAACTGGGTTCCGAGTCCGACACCTTGGCTAGCTCCTTCAATCAATCCAGGAAGGTCTGCGACTGCAAAGGATTCACCTGACGGCGTCCGAACCATGCCCAAGTTTGGAACGATGGTTGTGAAATGATAAGCTCCAATCTTTGGTTTGGCAGAAGTAATGACACTGAGAAGAGTTGATTTCCCTACTGATGGGAAGCCAACCAAACCAACGTCTGCCAAGACCTTGAGTTCTAATTCGAGTTCACGTTCCTGACCAGGTTCCCCATTCTCAGAAATCTCTGGGGCTGGATTTTTAGGAGTGGCAAAACGAATGTTTCCACGTCCGCCACGGCC
This sequence comes from Streptococcus sp. SP8, assembly GCF_030440045.1. NCBI lineage: Bacteria > Bacillati > Bacillota > Bacilli > Lactobacillales > Streptococcaceae > Streptococcus > Streptococcus sp. SP8. The sequence continues at coordinate 437,344 of NZ_JAQFJL010000001.1, forward strand.
ACCGTGGGCGACAATGTACTCTTGTCCATTTTCAACTAGGTCCGTAATGACCTTGCCAGTCTCGGCATCTCGGACGGTCGTTCCTTGAGGAACCCGAACATAGAGATCTTCTGCTCCCCGTCCGTGCATCCCTTTGGTCATTCCTTTTTCCCCATTTTGGGCTTTGAAATGCCGGTTATAACGGAAGTCCATCAAGGTGCGCAAGCCTTCGTCTACTACGAAGATGACATTGCCACCACGACCTCCATCACCACCCCAAGGTCCGCCATTAGGGACATATTTTTCACGGCGAAAAGCCACCATGCCATCGCCGCCATTTCCAGCCTTGACCTTAATCTTGGCTGTATCTAAAAACATACTCATAAATAGATGATTTCCTTTATTTCTGCGTGCGTCTTAGTAAGAAAGAGCACCAATTGCGGTTGCAAAGATTGCACCAACCGTTACAATCAACATAATCACAATGACCACCATCGTGATCATTTCAAATGGTGTTTTTTTACGTTTTCCGTTATCTCCAAAAGCCACTTCTAATACCTCGATTACTATAAATTCATTAGCCCTATTTTACCACGAAATAGGGGATTTTTCAAATCGAGCCTACACAAAAAGACCAGACAGATGTCTGATCTTTTATGAATAGATTTAGGAATCTTTTCTTACACGTAAAACGCCAACTGATAGAATTGCTAGGAAGACACCCATGACAAGAACCACCGGTGTCATCTTTTCACCTGTACTTGGAAGAACTTTTTTCTTACCAGGTTTTGGAGCTTCTTCTTTAACAGAAGATGAAGATGATTTCAATGAAGAACTTGATGTGGATGTTGAGTTCGATGTAGAGCTAGAACTCGTTGAAGATGATGAGCTTGATGAAGAACTAGAGCTTGATGAAGAACTAGAACTTGATGAGGAGGTTGAGCTAGATGTCGGTGGCGTTTGTTCTTTCTCACCCAATCCTTCGCCAGATCCTGTTTCCAATCGCACTTCACGGGTTAAACTACGCGGTGCTGGGAAATTGGTTGCCGTCCATGTTAACGTATTATGGACAATATCGCCTACTTTCGTTCCAGGTGCCACTTTTGTAGAATATTCAATATACATTGGCCAATTGTAGTTATCACCAAATTCAATTGTAAAACCAGTGGTCTTTCCATCTGCATTCTTATCGAAAACAGCTTTTTTAGTAAAGTTATCCAGAACTGGGAGACTTAAGATCTGAGCTTCGTTCTTAATCCCACCTTGGACAGGAGCATAACGAACAGCGCGTAAGCTCCCTTCAACCAATGTTAAGCCATCTCCGAATTGGTCTTTAATGACCATTCCTCGAAGCATATCTTGGCGAGCATTTAAGAGAATCCGCCATTTGATAATGGTTGGATCAGACTTATCTTGGTAGCCGTATTTCATCTCATAGTCTCCAGCTTCTCCAGCTGTTTTTTCATAATTCAATGAAAAATCTGTATTTCCTAGTTTAAACTGGATTGGAGATGTTTTTGTAACTACTTCTGAGTCTACTTTTACATCAAAATGAAGAGCAACTCGTTTGTTGAGTGGATGAGATGCGAAATAATCATTAAAGGTAACGGTCACTGTTTTCTTAGCTGTATCAACGACAGCTTTCCCCACCGTCTGACCATTTGATTGGCCTTCCTCAAGAACATTGAATTCCAATGCTGTGTAGAGGGCTAATTCTTTTGGCAAACTAAGAGTTAAGGTATCACCAGCTTGAATAGTTTGCGAATCTGGAAAGGCTAAATAAATACTTGCTGACAATTTTTCATTTGTCAACACCTTGCTCCCATTTGTTAGCGTGTTACCGTCTTTCGTTAGACGTGCTGTCTGTGTATATGATGAGACTTCTGCAGCATGAATTGTTTTAGTCAAACCAGCTGTGAATAGAATCGTTAGCACTAAGGCAAGTGCCCATACAATTTGACGAACCTGTTTCATATATACCTCCTCTGCTCGCCTATTTGCGAGCCATGTTTTTTACAAGGTTAAAGTCCGATTTCTGCTTGAACAACTGCAGCAATGGTATCTACATAGTAGTCCACTTCTTCATGTGTAGGTGCTTCTGCCATCACACGAAGGAGGGGTTCAGTTCCACTTGGACGCACGAGGATGCGTCCATTTCCTGCCATTTCCGCTTCCATTTTTTCAATGATTTCACGAATAGCAGGCACTTCCATCGCCTTGTCTTTCATGCTATTTTCAACCCGGATATTGACGAGTTTTTGTGGATAAATGGTTACTTCAGCAGCCAATTCAGATAATTTCTTGCCGGTTTCTTGCATGATTTTAGTCAATTGAACGCCTGTTAATTGACCATCACCAGTTGTATTGTAATCCATGATGACTACGTGACCAGATTGTTCACCACCAAGATTGTATCCTGATTTGCGCATCTCTTCGACCACATAACGATCTCCAACAGCTGTGATTTCTTTTTGAATCCCCTTCGCATCCAATGCCTTGTGGAAGCCGAGATTAGACATGACGGTTGTGACGATCGTATTTTTTTCGAGCAAGCCTTTGCTTGAAAGATAAGAACCGATGATGTACATGATCTTATCTCCGTCTACAATCTCTCCATTTTCATCAACAGCAATCAAGCGATCGCTGTCTCCGTCAAAGGCAAGACCAATCGCTGCGCCTACTTCTTTTACTTTCTCTTGCAAATGCTCTGGGTGAGTAGAACCAACCCCATCATTGATGTTCAAACCATCTGGGTTTTCACCGATGACGGTCAATTGAGCTCCCAAATCTGCAAAGATTTGACGCGCACTAGTAGAGGCTGCACCATTTGCTGTATCTAAGACTACGTGCATGCCTTCGAGTTGAACGCCTGTCGAGACAAGGAATTCTTGATACTTACGCAAGCCTTCTGGATATTCCATGACCGTTCCTAAACCTTGTGCACTTGGACGTGGAAGCGTATCTTCAGCCGCATCAAGCAAGGCTTCAATTTCAAGTTCGCGATCATCATCCAATTTGAAGCCATCACCACCAAAGAATTTGATGCCATTGTCCAAGGCTGGATTGTGGCTAGCAGAAATCATCACTCCGGCGCTGGCTTTTTCCGTACGAACTAGATAAGCGACACCTGGCGTTGCAATTACACCCAACTTGTAGACGCGAATTCCAACAGATAAGAGGCCAGCAATTAAGGCATGCTCCAACATTTCACCAGAAATACGCGTATCACGTCCAACAAACACCAAAGGTGTTTCTTCTTCATGTTGGCTCAAGACATAGCCACCGAAACGGCCTAGTTTAAAAGCCAATTCTGGCGTTAATTCTACATTTGCTTCTCCACGGACACCGTCCGTTCCAAAATATTTACCCATTCTTTATTACCTTTTTTACTTTCTAATTACTTGAACTGGAGGAAGTCGACGACGAACTGCTTGAGCTTGACGTAGACGAGCTACTCTTTGTGGTCACTTGAATCCGTGTTTCACTCGGCTTGACCAAACCTGGTAGAACATTTCCTTGAGCATCTACTGCATTTAAGGAAATAGTTCCGCTATAATTTCCACTAATGATCTCACTGGATGGGAAGACCGCTTGGACATGATCAATGCGACTCAAGGTTTCTTGATCGCTGGTCACTTCTACTTTGGTGGTTTCAAGAGAAATATTCGAAACCGTTATTCCATCTACAATTTGATTGTCTGGAATCGTTGCTCTAACAGCAAACGATTTTTTCGCTTTCTTCCCGATTTTTACAGAAACTTTCTGAGGCTCTACGGTTGCGGTCAAACCAGCCGGAAGATCTTCCACAATCAACGGCACTTCAACGGTACCTTCCTTGGCCTTACGAATATCCGCTACCACGCGAAACTTCCGAGTTCCCGGCTGCATTTCGCTTGCTAGAGCGACCCGGTTTGAACCCTTTAGAAAGACTGTTACTTCCGATGTTAACCCACTGACAAAGTATGTCTTGTCATTGTACTTGGCATCAATCGGAATATTGGTCAAGGTATTGGTGTAGGTCTCTGAACTCACTTGTCTAGCGCTGCTATTATTTTGAAAATTAAAGGAAGATGCATTGATAAACAAGATAAAGGACAATAAGACGGAAGAGAAAACATAAAGAAATTCTTTTTTCGATCTCATTTTGTCACCCTCCCAAATAGACGCTCTTTCCAACTAGTCGTTTTATTCTCTTCAGGAACCAAGAAGGCTCTCAATTCTACCTCGAACTCGTCTAAGGTTAAATCGTGTCGGAAAGTTCCATTGTAAGTCACAGAGATCCCGCCCGTTTCTTCTGATACCACAAAGGTAAAAGCATCAGAGACTTCAGACAAACCAATGGCTGCGCGGTGACGCGTTCCGAACTCTTTTGAAATTCCAGTGTTTTCGGTCAAGGGCAGGTAGGCACAAGAAACAGCGATTTTATCATTGCGAACAATGACCGCTCCATCGTGCAGAGGAGTATTTGGAATGAAGATATTAATCAGCAATTCTCCTGAAATATCTGCATCTAGAGGAATCCCTGTGGAAATATATTCCTGAAGGGTTCTAGCTCCTTGAATAGCTACCAAGGCACCAATCTTACGTGGGCTCATATAAGCTACTGCCTTAACGTAGGCCTGCACCATCTTCTCTTCCTGACTGACTTCACTCGTCGTAAAGAATTCTGTCGCCCGACCCAGACGCTCTAAACCAATCCGAATCTCAGGGGAGAAAATCACAACCAGGGCGATAACCCCATAAGTAATCACTTGATTGATCAGCCATGAAATAGTCGTGAGCCCTAAGAAATTGGCTAAAAACTGCACCAAGAAAAAGATAATAACTCCACGAACCAAAATCATGATCTTAGTCCCTACGATGGCCTTGATCAAAAAATACAACAACCAAGCCACCAGGGCAATATCGATGATATTGATAATAATACTCCACCAATTCGGGAACAAACTGGTCCAAAATTGTGGATTTGTAAACTGTTGAATATTCATATTCTCATACCTACCACTTCTCTAAAAGACATCACCTTATTATAACATGTTTCAACAGATTTTTCTGTAACCTTCTGATGCTTTTTATGATAAAATATGATTTATGAAGATAAATACAACCTTGGGCCTTCTGGCAGGAAAGCTTTCCGGCTCTATTCTAGAAAAAATGGGGCGGGGATCAACCCTACCAGGTAAAGTAGCCCTCAAATTTGATAAAGATATTCTCAGTCAACTGGCCAAAAACTATGAGATTGTTGTGATTACAGGGACAAATGGGAAAACCCTGACCACTGCACTAACCGTAGGTATTCTCCAAGAAGCGTTTGGACCGATTTTGACCAATCCAAGCGGGGCCAATATGATCTCTGGGATTACAACGACCTTCTTACGGGCTAAGCATTCGAAATCAAATCGACCGATTGCGGTACTTGAAATTGACGAGGCCAGCCTCTCTCGGATTTGTGATTATATTAAGCCCAGCCTTTTTGTGGTCACCAATATTTTCCGGGATCAGATGGACCGCTACGGTGAGATCTATACGACCTACCAAATGATTTTGGATGCCATTCACAAGGTCCCAACTGCGACGGTTCTGTTAAATGGAGATAGTCCGCTCTTTAATAGTCAGACCTTGTCCAATCCGATCCAATATTATGGATTTGATACAGACAAATCAGAGCCACAACTAGCTCATTACAATACAGAAGGAATCCTGTGCCCGCATTGCCACAACATCCTCAAGTACAAGCTCAATACCTATGCTAACCTGGGAGATTATATCTGTGAGCACTGTGGTTTCCACCGGCCACCTCTGACCTATGCCGTATCGGACCTCCTCTCTTTAACCCAGCGCTCTTCCCAATTCCGGATTCAAGGCCAAGACTACCACATCAATATCGGCGGTCTCTACAACATCTACAATGCCTTAGCTGCTGTTTCCGTTGCTGGATTCTTTGGAGTGCAACCTGAAGTGATTAAGCAAGGATTTGATCGCAGTCGCGCTGTCTTTGGTCGTCAGGAAACCTTTAAGATTGGGGATAAGGAATGTACCTTGGTTCTGATTAAGAATCCAGTTGGAGCTACTCAGGCTATCGAAATGATCAAACTAGCCCCTTATTCCTTTAGCTTATCAGTCCTCCTTAATGCGAATTATGCAGACGGAATCGACACCAGCTGGATTTGGGATGCGGACTTTGAGCAAATCACCCAGATGGACATCTCAGAGATTAACGCCGGAGGAGTACGCCACTCTGAGATCGCTCGGCGACTCCGGGTCACTGGCTATCCTGCTGACCAGATCACAGAAATGGCTGAATTAAAAGAGGTCTTCCAACGCATCCAGCAACAGGAAACCCCTCACGCCTATATCTTAGCCACTTATACGGCCATGCTTGAGTTCCGTGAACTCTTGGCCCAAGAACACCTGATTGAAAAGGAGATGCACTAATGACTTATACTTCCCTAGAATCTTCTGATCAGGCACAGTATCCCTACAGCCTGCGCATTGCCCATCTCTATGGCAACTTAATGAATACCTATGGGGACAATGGAAATATCCTCATGCTCAAGTACGTTGCGGAAAAGCTTGGAGCCCATGTCACTGTTGATATCGTCTCTCTCAAAGACCGGTTCGACCCTGATGCCTACGATATCGCCTTTTTCGGCGGCGGGCAAGACTACGAACAGACCATTGTATCCGAGGATCTACCAGATAAAAAAGAAGACCTCGAACGCTTTATTCATGACGATGGGGTAGTCCTTGCTATCTGTGGTGGCTTTCAACTTCTAGGCCAATACTACATTGAAGCTTCTGGCAAACGCATTGAGGGCCTCGGTATTATGGGCCACTATACGCTCAACCAAGTCAACAACCGCTATATCGGTGATATCAAAATCCATAACGAAGAATTTAACGAAACCTATTATGGTTTTGAGAACCACCAAGGTCGGACCTTCTTGGCTGAGGATGAAAAACCACTGGGCAAGGTCGTCTATGGAAATGGGAACAACAAAGAAGATGGATGCGAAGGGGTTCATTACAAGAACGTCTTTGGCAGCTACTTCCACGGTCCTATCTTGTCCCGAAATGCCAATTTGGCCTATCGCCTAGTGAGCACTGCTTTAAAAAATAAATATGGCAAGGACCTTTCCCTACCGGCTTATGAGGAGATTCTAAGCCTAGAGCAGCCGGAAGAGTACGCTGATGTGAAAAGCAAGGCCCCTACTGAACAATAAGGAGATAATGATGAACAAAAATAATCTACACTACATTGCTTTATTACTTTTAATTTTATTGATTGCTGGTATTTCCCTTGCAAACATGCAATCGGTTACCGTAAATTTCCTCTTGGTCCAATTTAAATTGCCCTTGATCATTCTGATCTTGCTCTGTGTCCTCTTGGGTGCATTTGTCATGACCTTGGTTAATTTTTCAAAGGGCTTCTCACTAAAAAAAGAACTCAAGAGCACTCAAAAGCAACTAGAGGAAGAAAAGAAAGAAGTTAAAATAGAAGAAAAAAATAACAACTAAAAAAGCACCGATCGGTGCTTTTTTCATGCTGATGTACCTTCTTTTGCTTGTAATTTCTTGGCGACTACTTGAGCTAGGAGTGAAAAGAGAATGACGCCAGCTCCTATCAGGAGAAAGGATTCTACTCGAACACTTGGTAACCAGGTCATCAAACCTTTAGCTACCGGCATAAAGAGAATGGCTAGGGTAAAAATCGTGCTTAAGACCCTGCCCAGATAGTCTCCTTCCACCTTGGTTTGCACTTGGGTAAAAAAGTGGATATTAAAAATCGTCATAAAGAGTTCACAGACTAAATTTCCAGAAAAGGAAAGAAGAGGCGGAAGGGGCAAGCCCATCATAACTACTCCCACTCCTGTTAAAATCAATAAGAAGAGAAGCATCTTCATGCTTGATTTAAATTTATTAGCGATCAAGGCTCCGATGATAGAGCCAATAGCCCCCATGGTTAAGATGGTCGCATAGGCTCCTTTGACCCCGTAAAGGCGATTGGAAAAAGGAAGCAAAAACTCAAAAGCCGCAAAAAAGAAATTCATGCTGGAAGCTACTAATAAGAGAAAGAAAATTTCTTTTTGATGCCAGATGTAGTTTAGTCCATCTTTCATATCCGAAAAAATATCTTTTCCTGTAAATTTTTTCTTCTCTTGAACCTTAGCTTCTTCTTTCGGAAGGAATGCCACCAGAACGAAGGCGATGAAAAAAGTCAGGGCATCCAGTAAGAGGGTCGCATGGAGACTGGCAAATTGTAAAACAAGGAAAGAGAACACAGGAGAGCTGACACTTACAACCTGTAAGACCAACTCCAAGTGAGCATTATAGATCACAATCTCATCTTTTTCTACAAATTCTGTGATAATGGCTTTATTAGCAGGTCGTGAAAAAGCAAAGGCTATGGCCTGGACAATATTGGCAACAATCAGGCCTGCAATCATCAAGCTATCATTTGTGATAAAAGAAATGCCCAAACAAAGGAGGCCACAAACCAAGTCGGTCGTCATCAAAATCTTGCGACGGGAAAAACGATCTGAGATCACGCCACCAAATGGATTAGCTAGTATCGCTGTCACCAACTCCGAAATTTGATAAATCCCTAACACCGTCTTTCCCACCGTACCCATTGAAGCCAGCCAAACACTATTCCCATAATCATAGAGCATATTCCCTATTTTATCGATAGCTCCACGAGCAATTAATTGGACTGCATGTCGATTCATAAAAAAACCTCCTTCATTTTCTGAAACTATTGTATCAGTTCATGAAAGAGGTTTTCATTTTGTCCCCTATTTGGGAAAAATAATGGTTTGCAAATTTATCAAAGGATCCCTACTGTTCTTTTGATTGAAGCTACTTAGCTACTAGCTGAGCCAAGAGTGAAAAGAGAATAACTCCAGCTCCAATAAAAAGAAATGATTCCATACGGACGCTTGGCAACCAAGTCATCAACCCTTTGGCGATAGGCATAAAGAGAACAGCCAAGGAATAAATTGTGCTCAAGACTCTCCCCAGATAATCATCTTCCACCTTGGTTTGTACTTGGGTAAAAACGTGGATGTCGAAAATGGTCACAAAAAATTCACAGACCAGATTTCCCGAAAAAGAAAGATAAGGTGGAAGAGACAAGCCCATCATGAACACTCCGACCCCTGCCATGAGCAGTAAAAACAGGAGAATTTTCATACTTGATGTTATTTTATTGGCAACAAGTGCTCCTAGAATAGATCCAATAGCTCCCAGCGTTAAAATGGTCGCATAAGCTCCTTTAACCCCGTATAGACGATTCGAGAAGGGAAGTAAAAACTCAAAAGCCGCAAAAAAGAAATTGACGCTAGAAGCCACTAATAAGAGAAAGAAAATCTCTTTCTGATGCCAGATATAGTCTAACCCATCCTTGATATCAGAAAAAATATCTTTCCCGGTAAACTGTTTTCTCTCTTGAACCTTAGCTTCTTCTTTCGGAAGGAAAGACACTAGGACAAAAGCAATGAAAAAGGTCAGTGCATCTAATAAGAGGGTCATATGAAGACTGGCAAATTGTAGAACTAGGAAAGAAAAAACAGGTGAACAGACACTAACAACCTGTAAGACTAACTCCAAGTGAGCGTTATAGGTCACAATCTCTTCTTTCTCTACTACCTCGGTAATAATGGCTTTATTGGCAGGTCGAGAAAAACCAAAGGCAATGGCCTGAACAATATTGGCAAAAATAAGAGCCGCAATCATCAAGCTATCATTTGTGATAAAAGAAATCGCCATACAAAGGAGACCACAAACCAAGTCGGTCGTCATCAAAATCTTGCGACGAGAAAAACGGTCTGAAATCACGCCTCCAAAAGGATTCACGAGAATCCCGGTCACTAATTCAGAAATCTGATAGATCCCTAATACCGTCTTTCCTATAGTCCCCATCGAGGCCAGCCAGACACTGTTTCCATAGTCATAGAGCATATTTCCAATTTTGTTAATAGCTCCACGACTAATTAATTGGACCGCATGTCGGTTCATAAAATCTCCTTTATCTCTGTCCTATTTAGGAACATTTATCTTTCACAAATTTATCAAAGTGTTCCTGATAGTAAGCTACCTGCTCTGGCAGTCCAAGCACATCAAAAATGTGCATGGCTTCCTGCATTTGCTGCCGCCCTCTTTCTGCTTGCCCCTTTTGGTACCGAGCAAATCCCTTGAGATAATGAAAGACATTGCGTTCGTAGAGTTTGATGCTCTTCCCGATAATCTTTTCTACATAGGCTTCAAAATAGCTGGCATTTTCAAAAGAACGGTGTTCTAAACAATGCTGGTAACAATTCAGAGCCAGAATTAAGACCAGTTTTCGATGGCGACCAATTTCTTGGTAGAAATCTTCCCGCTCCATCACTTCTCTACCAAGCCGAGTGACATAATCCACATCATAAAAGCTATAAAGATTGCCAAAGAGGATCAACTCATACATGGTCCATTCTTCCGTTTGAAAGAGATAATCTGCCACCTTTTCCAGATCACGTTGCTTCATCGTGTAGCTGGCATCTCTCTGGCAAATCAGCCCTTGTAACAAAATCCAGTTCAATTCAAAATAAAGGGGACTGGTCGAACCTTTAGCCTTTTCAAGTTCCTCTTCTTGAAGCTTTTGAAAACCCGCAATGTCGTTTGCATAATAAAGAGGAACCAGTTGTGCAATTAAGGCGACATGCTCATGGTGTTGAAAATTTCTGGCCTTATCCATAAAATTCTCAATCGTCACATGGATATTGTCCAAAATTTCAAAGAAACGCGAAGCAGCTAGATCCGACTCCCCCAATTCAAAACGGGATAATTGGGAAGTCGAGCAAGCTTCTCCTGCAGCTTCTTTCAACGAATAATTCTTACTGATTCGAAATTCACGAAAAACTTTGCCTAAATCTTCCATCTATTCCACCTGCTCTGACAGTTCTGCCCACTCTTCCATGACCGCTTCCTGCTGAACAGTCAGTTGATCCAGCTCGCTCTGGAGTTGAACCAAGTCGGCTGCATCGTTGGTGCTATGCATGGTTTCGGTGATGTCTTGGATTTTTTGATCCAGCTCTTCCATCTCCGCTTCCAATTGCTCAATGCGACGAGTGATTTTCCGGAGTTCCTTCTGGTTTTGCTTCTGCAAGTGATAGTCATTGCTAGTGACTTCTTCCGATGAAGAAGCAGGTACAGATTCTGCTTGTGCTGCAGCAAGGGCCTCTAACTCAGCTTTTTTCTCCAGATAATAGTCGTAGTCTCCTAGATAAAGAGTTGAGCCTTCTTCTGAGAGTTCCAAAACTTGTGTAGCAACCCGATTGATAAAGTAACGGTCGTGGCTGACAAAGAGCAAGGTGCCGTCAAAATCAATTAAGGCATTCTCCAGCACTTCCTTGCTATCGATGTCCAAGTGGTTGGTCGGCTCGTCGAGAATCAAAAAATTGTTATTTTCCATGGACAGCTTAGCTAGAAGCAAGCGGGCCCGCTCTCCACCCGACAGCATGCCGACGGTTTTCTTGACATCATCCCCAGAGAAAAGAAAGGCTCCCAGGCGATTGCGAATTTCCACTTCTGGCGTCAGTTTAAAATCATTCCAGAGCTCATCCAAGACACTGTTGTGAGGCGTTAGTTTACTTTGGGTCTGGTCATAGTAGCCCACCTCGACATTGGCTCCAAAACGAGCTTCACCCTTGATAAAAGGAATCTGCCCGACGATGGACTTGATAAGAGTAGATTTCCCGATCCCATTTGGTCCCACAATGGCGACTGCATTCATCTTGCGGATATCCAAATTAATAGGCTCTGAGAGGATTTGATCGTCATAGCCGACGGCTGCCTCTTCTACTGTCAGGACGACATTTCCAGATGTCTTATCGGAATGGAAGGTCATATGGGCAGACTTGGTCCCAGCTTCCGGCTTGTCTAGACGCTCCATTTTTTCCAACTGCTTACGCCGAGACTGAGCCCGCTTGGTAGTCGAAGCCCGCACCAAATTGCGATTAACAAAGTCTTCCAGAGCTGCTATTTCTTTTTGTTGCTTCTCGTAGTTTTTGGCTTCGGTCAGCAATTTTTGTTCTTTTTGCTCGACAAAGCTGGAGTAATTGCCGACATAGCGATCCAAGGAATGCTTGGTCAAGTCCAGTGTAATGGTGGCGACCTTGTCTAGGAAATACCGGTCGTGGCTGACAATGAGAAGAGCTCCGCTATAATTAACCAAGTAATTTTCCAACCAGGCGATGGTCTCAATATCCAAGTGGTTGGTTGGCTCGTCCAGTACCAAGAGATTTGGTTTTTCTAAGAGCATCTTGGCCAGAGCTAGACGGGTATTTTGCCCACCAGACAGCTCTTCAATCTTCATCTGCCACATGGACTCATCGAACTTGAAGCCGTTGAGAATCGCACGGATATCTGCCTCATAGGTAAAACCACCTGCCTGACGGAATTCTTCCGAGAGACGGTCATAGTCCTGCATGAGTTTTTCTAAGTCAGCCCCAGTTTTTTCCCCCATCTCAAGCTCCATCTGCCGCAAAGTTTTCTCCGTTTTACGGAGGTCGTCAAAGACATGGAGCATCTCATCGTAGATGGTATTGGACGACTCAAAGCGGCTATCCTGGGCTAAATAAGAGAGAGAAAGATCCCGCTTTTTATTGATTTCCCCAGAAGTCGGCTCTTCTTCTCCCACCAAGATTTTTAAGAGCGTAGACTTGCCGGCTCCGTTCTTTCCAACCAGGGCAATCCGGTCTCGTTCATCCACTTGCAGGCTGATATTATCAAAAAGAACCTCCCCTGCAAAAGAGCGTTCAATTTTGTTGGCTTGTAAAATAATCATGTCCCTATTTTACTATCTTTTTTCAGATTAAACAAGGAAAGACGAGCCATCAAAAAAATCCTGAGCCCCTTGAGGCTCAGAACTTTTAGAAAGTATTTAAAAACTTATTCTTCCTTGTATAATTGTCGGACTGCTTCCACATCTGTATCCTGAATACTGTAGAAAGAGCCGGCCGGTTGCATGACCGATTCTCCATCAGTGTGATCCAGCCCTATCGCATGGCCTAGCTCATGCTCAGCTGTATTGACAATCCGATCATAACTATAGTTATAGACATAGTTTAAAAGATAATGGCGATTGAGACGAACTGTGATGTGGGTGAAGCGGTTGGTTAAGAGGTTGGTCTGAGAAGCAGTCTCTCCTGCAGCAGAAACCGATGCGTTATCCATTTCCGTCAAGACCACATTAGCCTCTTTTTCATTTGTAACCAGCTTGAAGGTAAAGGCGCCTGTTTGGTTCCAAGCCTCAATAGCATCCCGATAAGCTTTTACAAAAGTTTGACTGATATTGGGATCCAGGTAGACCGTAGCTTCCGCTTTTTCCCAGCGAGCGCCACTATGCTCATGATTGTCCGTCTGCGTGGTCTGTGAGCTAGGCGCCATCCCAAAGCGCGATGCAAAGCCTTGATCACCAAATAAATTGCCGACTTGATAGACAACCTTTTGGGCGGCTCGGCCAAATCCATCCATACCAGAACTAGGAGAATCTGTGAAATAGATGATTCCCACTAGGACGAGAAAACTGATGGCAATGGTCCAGAAAAATCCCCAAAAAAGACTCCAAGCCATGCGAAGGATTCCTCTGAAAAATCGAAAAATGGTTCTCATACATTCTCCTTTCTCTTAAAGAAGGTATGCAATTGTAACACCTCATTCTTAAAAATAACTTAAATAACTGCGCTTTCCAGCTTATTGATGAACGGTTACTTTTCCTGTCTGGTAATCCAGGCTAATCCCACTTTGAACATTGGGAACAAAGACATTGAACTCAAGGGTCCCATCACTCGATTTAGCTTCGATCTGAGAACCTAATGGAATCAGATCTTCTGGATGGTTGTAGATCAAGGTCACCCGATAGCGGATCCGCTTGTTCTTATCCAGTGCTTTTCGGACCAGGGTCTCGTAGTAGTTTTGACCAGTGGAATGAGGATCATTGGCTTGATTGGACCAAGCCGTTTGAACGGCGATATTTTTGGGATTGCTAGTAGAGGCGTCAAAGCCTTTAAGATTGCCGATCAAGGCGTAGCCCAATAGATGACCTCTATCCACAGCATGGTCGTACTCGCCTGACAGATTATGAACCTGATGCCAACCTGCAGGTTTCCAATCGGTTAGGCCACTTCCTGTTGCATCGCGATCTCTGTACTGACGAGTCGCCTTAGTCATGATGGCATTGGCCACTGTCGGTACGGTCTTTCCATTGACTTCTTTTGTCTTGTTATCCGCATAGGGTTGACTAGCCACACTGGCATCCAAATCTGTTCGATTGCCCTTAACGACAAAGGCTCCAGCGCCATTCCATTCTATGTCATTTCCTAATTGTGAACGAGCAGATTTCGTTAGTACAGAGCTAGCTAACTCTTTACTGGGTGTTTCTTGTTGGCTACTCGTCACCACCGAAACAACCTGATCCGTCGCTTCTTTTATCGTCGGTTGATTAAAATAATAGCCCCCGATTGCTAGGGCTGTTGCCACCACAAAACCTGCTAAGGTTTGTTTGGTTCGTTTGGTTAACGTTTGTTTTGTCATGCCTCTCTCCAAAAAAGAGCAGCGCTAGATGGGTCACTGACTCGATTCGCTGCTCTCCTTTTTACTCAATGTTATTTAAATCTTATTTGCCGGTTAGCTTCCCAATGATTTCTGACCAGGTATCCGGAGAGAGAATGGACCATGGATTTTTTCCATCTCCAATCACTCCATAGCCAATGACCAAACCAACTGCAAAAATGATGATGGCAATCACAGCCAACAGGAGGACAATTCCTAGCTGTTTTCCAACATAGCGAAGATTAGTTTTCATCGTCTTCTTCCTCTACACGTTTCACGTCTGCACCTAGTGCCACCAATTTCTCATGGAATTGATAATAACCACGATCTAAGTGACTTAATTTGCTGACCTTTGTTTCTCCTTCTGCCACTAAGCCCATCAAGACAAGCGTTGCACTCGCGCGCAAATCGGTCGACATGACCTCTGCACCTTGGAAGCTTTCACCTCCTACGATACGAGCTGTATCCCGCATAATATCTGAGTGAACGCCCATTCGACGCATCTCTTCCAAATGTTGGAAACGATTCTCAAAGACGGTTTCAATCATGGTGGACTCACCCTTAGCCATGGCCATCAAGGCTGTAAATTGAGCCTGCATATCAGTTGGGAATCCTGGGTACGGAAGAGTTTTAACGGTCACTGGACGGAGCTTACTGATATCCGATTGAATCCGAATTCCATTTTCTTCTTCGGTTACCGTCACGCCCATCTCCTGCATCTTAGACAGCAACGGACGATTGTGTTCCCAAATGGCATCTTCGATCAAGACATCTCCACCCGTCATGGCTGCCCCAATCATAAAGGTTCCAGCTTCGATGCGGTCTTGTACAACATTGTGGTCTGCCCCGTGCAAGCTCTCCACACCGACGATGGTTAAGGTCTCAGTTCCTGCCCCCTTGACAGTAGCTCCCATTTTGTTGAGCAAAAGAGCTAGGTCAACAATTTCAGGTTCCCGAGCTGCATTTTCAATCACCGTGACTCCATCTGCCAAGGTTGCCGCCATCATAATATTTTGTGTCGCCCCTACTGATGGGAAGTCCATATAGATGTGTGCACCCTTGAGACGATCTGCTTTTGCTTCAATATAGCCGGCTGTTTGGGTAATTTCAGCTCCCATAGCTTCCAGACCTTTGAGATGAAGGTCAATCGGACGACTCCCGATCGTACAGCCTCCAGGCATGGAAACTTTGGCATGGCCATTGCGTGCCAAGACAGGACCCAAGACAACGATAGAAGCCCGCATCTTACTCACATATTTATAAGGCGCTTCCTCAGACAATTTCTCTCGTGCATCTACGACAACCGTATTGTCTTCTTCATTGAAGGTTACTTGTGCATTCAACCCACGAACAACATTGTTCATTGTAAAGACATCTGATAAAACAGGTACATTTTTCAAGGTTGTCACGCCCTCGCTTGCTAGAACTGTTGCAGCAAGAAGAGGAAGGACAGCATTTTTTGCTCCTTCGATTTTGACGGTTCCAACCAGTCGATTATGACCACCATTAACGATTATTTTTTCCATACGGGATTGTTCTCCAATTTCTTAAAGTCACGCTTTCTATCATACCATATTTTTTATAAAATGTGGCTAGAATTGGCCAATAAAAATCTGCCGACTCATCTCATAAACACTGATAAAAAATGAGCTGGCTAGATAGCCTATTCCGACGCTGATCATCAAGATCAAAAAACGGATTTTAACCGCATTTTCAGCACTTACTTTTAAAAACTTTTCCCATTGAACCAGGTTCAACAATAGGTAATAGGCAAAAAAGATAAACAATAGATGGCTTGAAAGATTAAAAATCATTTGAATCATACAGCTATTATACCATATTTGGTCCGTACTTTCTTCTTTTGATTCTCTCCCAACAAAAATAAGGTGAGGACAAAACCTCCACCTTATTTTGAATATCTTATAAACGATTTCCGACATTAATCCGGTTAATGGCGCGTTGAAGAGCAATTTTAGCACGACGTTCCATATCAACCGAATGCTGATCTTTGGCTTCTTCAATCGCTTTTTCAGCTCGCAGTTTGGCACGTTCTGCACGACTAATGTCGATATCTCGAGCACGTTCGGCAGAATCGGCAACAATGGTAATGACATTATCAGCTACTTCGATAATCCCACCATTGACTGCAATCCAATCAATATGTTTGTCATCGTCGACACGACGAACCTTTACTTGGTCTACAGCCAAAACCGCAATGGTATTGATATGATGAGGTAAAATCCCTAATTCACCATCAATTGTCTTGACAGATACAAATGCGGCATGATGATCATAAACCAGTCCATCCGGTGTAACGATTTGGACGTTCATTTGACTCATCTTTCACCTCTTCTTAGAATCCCATTTTTTCAGCTTTGGCGATCACATCTTCGATCGATCCAACACCACGGAAGGCATCTTCAGGAAGATGGTCATATTTCCCATCCAAAATTTCTTTAAAGCCACGAACAGTTTCTCCAACTGGTACATAAGAACCAGGTTGACCTGTAAATTGTTCCGCAACGTTGAAGTTTTGTGACAAGAAGAATTGGATCCGGCGAGCACGAGCAACCAAGGTCTTTTCTTCGTCAGACAATTCATCCATCCCCAAGATAGCAATGATATCTTGCAATTCATGGTAACGTTGAAGGACGCGTTTGACTTCAGAAGCTACTGCATAGTGTTCTTCTCCTACGATTTCTGGAGAAAGGGCACGTGAGCTTGATGCCAATGGATCCACCGCAGGGTAGATCCCCAATTGTACCAATTTACGTTCCAAATTGGTGGTTGAATCCAAGTGAGCAAAAGCGGTTGCTGGCGCTGGGTCTGTATAGTCATCGGCTGGCACATAGATGGCTTGGATCGATGTAACAGAACCTTTCTTCGTTGACGTAATCCGTTCTTGCAATTGACCCATTTCAGTTGCCAAAGTAGGTTGGTAACCAACGGCTGATGGCATCCGTCCCAAAAGGGCTGATACTTCAGATCCGGCTTGAGTGAAACGGAAGATATTGTCGATAAACAAGAGAACGTCCTGACCTTCGACATCACGGAAGTATTCCGCAATGGTCAAACCAGTCAAAGCAACACGCATCCGTGCTCCAGGTGGCTCATTCATTTGTCCAAAGACCATGGCTGTTTTTTCAATAACGCCAGATTCTTTCATTTCCCAGTAAAGGTCATTCCCTTCACGTGTCCGTTCCCCAACACCGGTAAATACAGAAATACCACCGTGTTCTTGGGCAATATTATGGATTAATTCTTGAATCAAGACGGTCTTCCCAACTCCGGCACCACCGAAGAGTCCGACCTTCCCACCTTTCAAATAAGGGGCTAAGAGGTCAATAACCTTGATCCCTGTTTCAAGAATTTCTTCTGAAGTAGAGAGCTCGTCAAAAGATGGAGCTTTTTTGTGGATGGAGTCACGAGAAGCATCCTCAGGAAAAGGTTGATCCAAGTCAATGGTATCTCCAAGAACATTGAAGACACGTCCCAAGGTTTCTTTTCCGACAGGAACAGAGATTGGACGACCTGTGTCCAAGACTTCCATTCCACGTGTTAAACCATCAGTTGATTCCATGGCGATGGTCCGTACAACCCCATCACCAAGTTCCAAAGCTACTTCAAGAACGACTTTTGATTTTTGTTGGTCATTTTTATAGACTACAAGCGCATTATTGATCTCAGGAAGTTTATCTCCAACGGAAAAGGCAACGTCTACGACGGGACCTACGACCTGAGAAATTTTGCCTAAACTCATGTCATTCTCCTATTCTAAGTAATTTCTACTGCTCAAAAGTTCTCTTTCGAGCATCTGTTTTTGTATTTAAAATTGTATCCGACAACTATTCAAGGGCGCTAGCACCAGCAACGATTTCGGTAATTTCTTGTGTAATCGCTGCTTGACGAGCACGGTTGTATTGAATCGTTAATTCATCAATGACTTTCTTGGCATTGTCTGTTGCAGTTTGCATGGCCATCATCCCCGCAGCATTTTCAGCTGTTTTAGCATCAATAATGGCACCATAGATCATGCTTTCAGCAAATTGAGGGAGCAATTGATCCAAAATGGCATCTCGACTAGATTCCAATTCTAGATTCAATACATAATCCTCATCTGCTTCATTGGGGTCCAAATCAATAATCGGAAGCATCTGTTCTACCCGCATTTGGCTAGTCAAACTGTTAACGTGATGGTTGTAACAGACGTACAACTCGTCAAACAAGCCTTCCTGATACATTTGGACTGTTTTCGAAATGATCGTACGAACTTCCTTAAAGCTAGGTTGATCAGGCAAACCACGCAATTCATAAACCGGCTGAATCCCACGGGCACGGAAGAAATCCGCCCCGACACTTCCAATACAGATCACTTCAAAGTCATCTCCAGTTGGATGGTATTCTGCCTTCATTTCCATCATGGTTTTAAGGATGGAGGCATTGTAGCCTCCGACCAAACCACGATCAGATGTAATCACGATATAAGCTGTCTTATTTACCGGCCGACTCACCAACATAGGATGGGATTTGGCATTTTCTGTTTCATGTCCATGGAGCAAGTCTGTTAGTAACTTACGTACCTTAGCGGCATAAACCTGAAAATCCTTGGCTGCTTGCTCAGATTTCCCGAGTTTAGCAGCAGACACCATCTGCATAGCATTGGTAATTTGACTGGTATTTTTAGTGGATGCAATTTTATTTTTTATATCATTTAATGAAACTGCCATCTTCCACTCCTATTTCTATTTGAAATTTGACTGGTTGACAAATTCTGTAAGGGCTGCATCCAGTTCTTCTTCTGCTGGAAGATCATGTGTCGAACGAATCGTCTCAAAGATTTGGTTATAATGTGCTTCAAAGTAATCAAACAACTCTTCTTGGAAACGAAGAATATCGTCTACTGGAACACTATCTAAGAAACCATGAGTCAAGGCATACAAGATCACGACTTGTTTTTCAACTGTCAATGGTTCATGAACAGGTTGTTTCAAGACTTCAACTGTTCGGCGACCACGGTTCAATTTCGCTTGAGTCGCAGCATCCAAGTCACTACCAAATTTCGTGAAGGCTTCCAATTCACGGTATGAAGCGAGGTCGATACGAAGAGTACCCGCAACTTTCTTCATAGCCTTGATTTGGGCAGCTCCCCCTACACGGGATACAGAAGAACCTGCATCAATGGCCGGACGAATACCAGCATTGAACAAACTATCTTGCAAGAAGATTTGTCCATCTGTGATCGAAATCACGTTGGTTGCGATATAAGCAGAAATATCTCCTGCTTGGGTTTCAATGATTGGAAGAGCTGTAATAGAGCCACCACCCAATTCATCTGAAACTTTAGCTGAACGTTCCAACAAACGGCTGTGGAGATAGAAGACATCCCCTGGGAAGGCTTCACGTCCTGGTGGACGACGAAGAAGAAGGGACAATTCACGGTAGGCTACGGCTTGTTTTGACAAATCATCATAGACGATCAAAACGTGTTTACCGTTATACATGAACTCTTCTGCCATGGCAACCCCGGCATAAGGTGCCAAGTAGAGCAATGGAGACGGTTGGGAAGCCGAAGCGGTTACCACAATCGTATAATCCATGGCTCCGTATTTACGAAGAGTTTCTACTTGCGTACGAACTGTTGATTCTTTTTGACCAATCGCCACATAGATACAGATCATGTCTTGACCCTTTTGGTTCAAGATGGTATCGATGGCAATCGAAGTTTTCCCTGTTTGACGGTCCCCGATAATCAATTCCCGTTGGCCACGTCCGATTGGAACGAGGGCATCAATGGCTTTCAAACCAGTTTGTAGGGGTTCTGAGACAGATTTCCGTTGCATAACACCAGGAGCTGGTGTTTCAACTGGACGGAATTTATCTGTTACAATCTCACCCAAACCATCTACTGGTTGGCCAAGTGGGTTGACAACCCGACCAATCAAGGCATCCCCTGCAGGGACTTCCATGATTTTACCTGTACGACGGACAGAGTCTCCTTCACGAATATCCGTGAAATCACCCAAGATGATGATACCGACATCCGTTGTCTCTAAGTTTTGGGCCATCCCGTATGAGCCATTTTCAAAGATCAACAACTCACCACTCATGGCATTTTCAAGACCATGAGCACGGGCAATCCCGTCACCAATGTAGGTTACAACACCTGTCTCAGTGACGTCAAAGTTTGGCTTGAAATTTTCAATTTGTTGCTTAATTAAAGCGCTGATTTCTTGTGCGTTAATCGCCAAAATTCACACCACTTTCTATTTCAATTTAGATTTTATAACTTGCAATTGGTGTTTGAGACTGGTATCCAACGTTTTATGATTGGCTGTCACGACAAAGCCACCAATTAAATCTAGATCGATCTTTTGTTGGATCGAGCGAACTTGAATCCCAAATTTTCTTTCGATAATGGGGATTAGCTTTTGCTCTTGAACAGGATCCAAACCAGCAACCGTCGTAACAGTGACGACAAAAGCGTTGCTCAACAGTTGAATCTGATCCAAACAAATCGTTACAATGTCATAAAATAAGGCTTCACGATGATTGAGAATAACCACTTCAATCAAATGGTCGAGTAATTGTGAATCCGAGGGTTGAAAAAGTCTGAGACTTTTTGCTTTCTCTTCATCCTCTACACCGATATGAGCTAAGAAGTTAGCAAGTCCAGTCTCTTCAAAAATACCCTTGATTTGAGTCAATTTTTCAAAGACTAGGTCTTGTTCTCCTTTTTCAAAGACCAATTGAACAAAAGGCTGGGTATATTTCTCAATCACCATCAGTTGCTTTTTGTCCATTAGGCTTCTCCTAATTCATCAAGATAGCGATCGATCAGTTGGCGTTGACCTTCAGCATCCAGCTGTTGGCTCAACAATTTGCTGGCAAGATTGACAGTGAGATCTGCCACATCACCTTTGATACTGTTCAATGCTTCTTCTTTGTTATGCGCAATTTCTTGTTGCGCTTTTTCTTTCAAACGTACTGCTTCTTGAGTGGCTTCTGAAAGGATCTGAGATTTATTCTTTTCTGCAGTTTCCTTTGCATTTTCGACGATAGACGCAGCTTCTTTGCGGCTACCTGCCAACTCTTCTTCACGTTTACTTGCTAGTTCCTCAGCTTTTTGACGAGCTGATTCTGCTCCATCAATATCATCTGTAATCTTTTTGGCACGCGCTTCTAAAATTCCATTGATATTGTTCCATGCAAATTTCTTTATTAAAAAGATTAATAATAGGAAGGAACCAGCAATGAGAATAAAGTTACCAATAATTTCACTCATTGATACATGCATTCTTCTACTCCTCCTCTACTTACTCTTCACCATTAATTTTCTTACCAATATAAATTGATGACAACATGGTAAACACATAGGCTTGGATACATGAAATGAAAATCGAAAACGCTGTCCACGCCATGCTTCCAATAAAGGCAAATGGATACCAATAAACAGCTTGATGCGACAAAGTCACAAGCAAGCTTGCTAGTACCTCACCCGCAAAGATATTTCCGAAGATCCGAAGTGCCAAGGAGGCAAAGTTCGTTAATTCTTCCAAAATATTCATGGGGGTCATAAATCCGGGTGTCACAAAAGCCTTTAAATATTCCTTCACACCACGTCTGCGAATTCCTTCTACATGGGCGATTAAGGTGATCAAAAATGAAAAGGCAAAGTCATAACCCAGGTTAGCGGTTGGTGATGTCCACAAATTGTAACCATTGGTCGTTTCGATTTTAGCCATCAATCCAATGTTATTGGCTACTAAAAGAAAGAGGAAAAGAACAAACAAGAACAAGGAATAGTCCTTTATGTAATGTTCCCCAATATTTCCTTTTGTAAAGCCTACGACAAAGTCATATGCGTATTCCAGCACATTTTGTTTGCCTTTTGGTCGGATCGACATTTTTCGACTGGCCCAATAAATGAAGCCAAAAACGGCGAAAACAGAAATCAGGGTCATAGCAAGTAGGGTCAAATTAAAAGATACAGGTCCAAGAGTAATCGTTGGATTGATACTTTCTTCCAAGGTTTGACACCTCCTTTTCTAAAATAGAAGCGTCTATTTGATAATGAAGGCCATAACCAAGGTTACGAAGAAAGTACCTTCGACAAAGGCAACACCAAGAATCAGGAGGCTACGCAATTGACCAATAATTTCTGGTTGACGAGACGCAGATTTCAATAAGCTGCTCATCATCAAACCTTCTGCCAGTGATACACCAAAACAGGCTAAACAAAGACCTAAAAATGTTAAATTCATGATGAATTCTCCTTTTATTAATTTTACCTCCTTAGTTTACTCCTAAAAGATATAATAGTCAAATATTTCCTAGAAAAGAAAGCGTTTTTGTTAAATTACGTTATTTTTTAATATGATAAATTTTCAGATCTACGATTGATTTCTTTTAATTTTTAGATACTTTGTCCACCTCTATTCATTTTTTCTTCTAAAAAACTCTCACCTGCTCAGCAGATGAGAGAATTCAATTATTTAAAGATAGACGTTTTAAAACTATCTGTTTGTTGGAGCAATTTCTTAAAGATTTTTTCTTTCAGTGCAACCGTATTGTCAAATTTGACAGAACCGTTACTTAGAGTAGCCTTATCTTTATCCACTGCTTCAGCAAATGCACGTTTCAAGTCTTCATAGCTATTGTAGGTCTTCCCATCGATATCAATAGCCTGAATTCCACTTTTGGCACTTGTCACAACTTCATTGAAGTAAGCTTTCTTCCAGTCTTCAAGGGTACTGAATCTTCCATCAGAAATCTTCTGAATGACGAAGTCATCTCCTAGAGTGGCAAGTCCAGCTTGTTTGGACTCTTGTTTATACTTGTTCGAAGCATAACCTAGGAAGCCTTTTTCATAGCCATAATAGCCCCAAATCCTGAAAGTATTGTGTTTGAAGGACATTGCTCCAGGAGCCCCTTCACTGGTATTCCCACCATAGATCCCTGTCATCATCGGCACCGTCACATAGGCGGAGCCAAAGTCAGATGGATTATAGACGCCATTTCCAGGACCACGGTTGGTCATAAAATTATTGGTGATGAGGTCATCTACTGTATGTAAAGCAATCGCTTTTTCCTCATCACTCAAAGGACGCACCTTATCGAATTGATTCTTGGTGTTCGCTCCTCGGT
Organism: Streptococcus sp. SP8; assembly: GCF_030440045.1. Taxonomy (NCBI): domain Bacteria; kingdom Bacillati; phylum Bacillota; class Bacilli; order Lactobacillales; family Streptococcaceae; genus Streptococcus; species Streptococcus sp. SP8. Next base: position 461,056 of record NZ_JAQFJL010000001.1, read on the forward strand.
ATTGTTTATCAACCTTCTTGAACCAAGCATTGTTTAAGTCCTTACTATGTTTGTCCAATACAGCTTCTCCTTCAAGATAATCCAGAAGCATGAGCGTATCGTTATAACCTTTCATGTAGCGATCAATCTCATCACGTGATTGAAGATCGTTTGGATTGGTATTGTACCATTGATTGCCATCGTTAGGACGTTCATAGGCCATGTTGAGCCCTAAGGCTTTGTATTCCCCATTTGGATTGGATACAGATGGTGTTTGGAGCATTCCTTGGGCAAAGGCTTCAATATCTGTTCCTTCGCGGTGTCTCCAACCACCTAAGTAAACCATACGGTCATTGACGTGCGTCGTTTCGTGCGTGAAGGCAGAAACGCCAAAGTCACTGATCATATCGGTCACCATGAAGAAGACAGAGTCATCTTTATATGGATTTCCATAAATTCGCGCCACAGCCCCCATGCGCCAATCTGTCGCATGGTAACGATCGGTTGGACCATACAATTCACGGATTGGAGCCACATCTTTGCCACTGTTGGTATGTCCATAACGGTCTGTACTAATACCCTTGTAGTTTTGATTATCAAGGACAGGGGTCGGCACCATATTATTGCTCTTCAAGAGTTGATTGCGAACCTTATCCGTTGCTAGACGTGACCAGAAATCTAGGTAATTCTGTTGTCCTTTTGCCACCTTATCAATTTCGGCTTTGAAGGCATTGCGTTCTGCTTCCGTGTTCTTGCCATATTTCTCGAAGGAACTATAGGCCATGGTATTGTAGGTTGAAATCAAGAACATATGAGCATCTTTTAAGTTCAAGAGTGGCAAGATCATTTTACCGTGAACATCATTGTTTAAGCCCTCATAGGCTCTGTGTTTAGCAGACGCGAATGCTGGATTGGTCGTCTCAGGTTCCACAATATAGACATTGTCTTTGGTTGCTTTGATGAACCAATCATTTAAGTCTCTATCACTTGTAAAGAGCTCCATATTGTATTTCAGGAAGTCATTTAAGTTACCAGAAAGAGTCGATTTAGCCACAACTTCACGGAAGGCATCGTGGGTACGAGTCCCTTTGATGTAGTCTTCTTTTGAACCAATTTCAATCAAACGGTCTAAGACATCAACATTCTTCCCATAGAAGTCTGGCTTGAACAACATGAGCTGCTTAAGATTGACATCATCAAACTTCACTCCATAATAGCGGTTGAGGTAAGAGAGACCCAAAAGAACAGCGGCCTTGTTGTCATCAACTTTCTTGATAAGGGCCCGTTTGGCAGACTCATCTGTATTTAATTGATGGTCTTGGTTTTCAACCAGTTGTTTGACAAAGTGAGTCAGATTGTCCTTGACTGCTTGGAAACTTTCTTCAAGGTAAAGGTTCTTAATGGCATTGACTTTGTTAGGTCCTGTTCGACCTAAGTGAGTGTAGATTGGATCTGATTGTAATTCGACAGGGCTTAATTTTTCAACGATCGCACCAATGAGATCGCTCCGGTCTTTGTCCACCATATTTGGCGTGTAGACCACTTCACCGAGCTCCGCTACACTGTACTCTTTGACTTGTTTAACTTTAGAGTCTTTCGGTGTCATGCTAAAGATATCTTTTGTCTTATCGGCATAATGGATCAGGATGTGATCAGCATCAGCTAGTTCCGTGACAAAATCATTGCCCTTCATAGCGGTCACAGACAAGACTTCCTTGGTCAAGAGAGGACTCGTTGCAGCCAGTTTATTCCCCTGGTCGACAATCCATTCTTTGTTGTAGAATGGTTGCAATTTAGCAATATTGCGGTAAGCTAGCTCACGAGTCGCATCGTAAGCAGTGATGGCCTTGTATTGATCGTCTTTGCTAACAAGGTGATTGAGCGTATCTTCAATCGGTTTGCTGCTGGTGAATTTATCAGCAGTTATTCCCATTGCTTCGATTTTCTGCTCAGCTTCTGCCAGCGAGATGCTTGGGATTTTACGGGAGTTGTTAAAGGTTTTCTTCCCTTCACTCACGCCTTCCACACTGTAATTGCGCTTGGTTCTTGAATAGGTGAAGTAATCATCAGCGTCGATATCCGAATGTCCAAAGACCATCTCACCAGTTTTGACTTTCATCATGGTGATGTTGTCTTCAATAGTCCCCAAGGCCCAGTTGGTCCCTAGTAATCCACCAGATTGAACCGCTTCTTTGAGTTCAATTGAACCTTTAGCAACTGAATTTCTAAGGACTCCTTCTTTACCTACTGTGTGGTTATTTGCTCCATTTTGAGAGGAATAAACTAAACCTGCAGCTTTGGCTTTGTTCCCAGTGATTTCAGCATCAACGTAAGCTTTTTCAACAACACCTTTCCAGTTCTCGCCAACAACACCCGCTAGATAGCCACCTTTGTTACCCGCAGCGTGCAGTTTCCCGATAAAGGCGACATTACTTACTTTCCCACTGCCATCAATTTTATTGACAATTCCTGCTACGTCATTGTTCCCGACAACACTTCCTGTTACTTTAACGTTCTCAACAGTTGCATTGTTTTTGATGACACCTGCGATTGGTGCTACTCGATCTGTCCCAGGTAGATCAATATTGACATTTTCAAGCAAGAGATTCTTAACCGAGCCACCTTCGATGTTCCCAAATAATGGTCTTGTAATGTTATGGATGGCAAATTTATTTCCATCCATACTTTCCAAAATTCCCTTGAAGGCATTGGTCACATAGGATTTCCCTGCTGGCTGGACATTAGCCGCATTCATATTGCTACCCAGTTTAAAGGTACCAGTCGGATTGGCTTGCATAGCTTTTACAAGTTCGTTGAAATTGTAGTAGATATCACCTTCATGTGCTTTGGGTTTCGCAATATAGTGGACATAGACCTCACTGAACTGGTTGTCCGCAGTCCGTTGAATGAGATCAGGAGCTTTGGCTGTTACTTTGTAGAGGGTCACGCCATCTACCGTTACTTCTTCAATTTTATCAACGGCTAGTTTTGTAACCTTATTATCATAGGTAGTGACCTTTAAGTAGTAAGGCTTCACATCTGATGGTGTTTCAGACAAGAGGCTGCTATCGGTCTCAAGACCTTGGTCATCCACGCTAATCAGACTGGTTTCCTTGATATTTTTGATTTCAACTTTTTTAAGATCAATTCTCAGTGGTTCTTCCTTGAGAACTTCTTCTTCATCCCCATTTCCACGGTCATAGACCATGGTCGTTGCGAGCGTATAATCCTTGTAGTAGTCCAAGTCCGCTAAAGCAGCTGCCAAGTCCGTCTCTGAAAGGGTCAGGGTTTTCACCACTTGATCACCCTTCTTCAATACAGCCTGGATGGACTTGATGGTCACACCGTCTGGTTTATCCAAATGATAAGTAGCTTTAGCACTGCGCTTCAATTCTTCCTTATCGACCTGGGTCAAAGTCAAGGTTGGCTTGTCAAGTTCTTTGGTCCCTCTTTGAATGATCTGATCTTGGGCTTGTTCAACTACTTCCTCAGAAACAGTAGGAGCATCCGCCGTTTTAACCCCCTTGATGGTCTTGTAAACCTTGGTGATTTTCTTCTTCCCATTTTTACCGGCTTGAGAAACCCTTTCTGATCCTTTTAGCAAGGTGGCATCTTGTTCGGTTACCGTCTTAAATGGAATTTCCTCATACGAAACATCCTCTGTTTGGCCTTCAATCGCCTTAGTCCCACGACTAATTTTTTCTGTCACAGGAGCTTTTACCGTTTCAGTTGTCGTGCTCACGGGCTCGCCAATCTTCTCACCATTGACCGTCTTATAAACACGACGAATCTCCTGACTACCAGCCTCGCCTTTCTGAAGAAGGCTTTCTTCATCTGTGTAATGATTGGCATCCGCTACATACTCGGTTTCATATGGAAGGATTACCGTTTCTGTCTCTGTTACCGTCCCTTCCGTTACTTGATAGGTTGGGTTCTCCGGTTGAACAGGAGCTTCTCCCACATGGCCTTCTTCTTGTGTCCCTTTGGCTTCCACCACACCTGTATAGGCTGGGTTCTCCGGTTGAACAGGGGCTTCGCCGACATGGCCTTCTTCCTGTGTCCCCTTGGCTTCTACTACACCTGTATAGGTTGGGTTCTCCGGTTGAACAGGAGCTTCACCGACATGACCTTCTTCCTGTGTCCCCTTGGCTTCCACCACACCTGTATAGGTTGGGTTCTCCGGTTGAATAGGGGCTTCGCCGACATGACCTTCTTCTTGTGTCCCCTTAGCTTCCACCACACCTGTATAGGCTGGGTTCTCTGGTTGAACAGGAGCTTCGCCGATATGGCCTTCTTCTTGTGTCCCCTTAGCCGTTACAACTGGAGAAGGGCTGGGTTGAGGGGTTGGTTGGGCATCTTCTTTTGTCCCGACAGCAAGAATTTGTGAAACTGGTTCTTTAGTGACCTTGCTTTCAACGACTCTGCGAACTTCTTGTCCATCTACCACACTCACTTCCGTCAATAGGGTCCGCTCCCCATTTTGGCCAGCAGTCAGCACCTTGGTTTGCCCTTTAGGTAATGTAGGATCAGCTTGCTTGACGGTTTCAAATGGTACAGGCTCAGTAGAGACTTCCAGGCTTGGTTTTTCAACTTGAGGAAAGGCTGGAGCGACTTCTGGGGTTACACGCGCTTGTGCTTCCACTTGTGGAATCCCTGTACTTGTTTTGATCGTTCCTTCTACAGAAGGTTTCGTTTCCTGCATAGCCTTTGGCTCTTGTAAGCTCGTCTTTTGGACTGACGGGTAGCGCAGATAGCCAACATAGTCATAGCCGTCAATTTGAATCACACCATTTGCAAGATCTTTGCTCGATGCGATCGCAAGATCCTGGTTATAAGCGCGCAAAACTTGATTTTGTAGGGCTGCGACTTCAACTGGAAGTAGAAGACTTTGTCCCATGGCTCCAATCAAAAGGACGCCCATGACCTTCTTCCGGTGCTTTTTAGAGAGTAAGAGGACCGCAAAGGAAGCAGTGGCTAGACTTAGCCCAAAAAGGGCGACTTCCTGATTTCCTGTTTGAGGAAGAACCGACTGAATTGCTTCCTTCTTCTTATAGACGAGATAGAAAGTATCTTCATTTTGATACTCTTCAGGGATTGCATGAATCACCTGTGCTTTTTCTTCAGCGGTCAGCTCTTCTTCTGTCACATATCCTAAGTGCACATGATCAGGTAGGGTCACCTGATCTGCTTGGACAGGACGAGCTCCTAACAAGCTTCCTCCTAATAAAAAGGCTCCAATGGCTACCGGACCAACACCGACAGATAATTTTCGAATCGAATATTTGGTCATTTTTTCAAACGTTTGTTTCGCTTTTTTCATCCTAAAATTCCTATATAGTAATATTTAACCCTCGAGCAGGGACCTGATTATTTTTAGAGAGGATGGGATCCTTTCCAGAAATAAGAACCTTCCCGGGATTTTTTACCTTTACCTATCTTATCTTTTTTCTTCTATTTTAGCAAGCTCTAAAACTCAAAAAAATAAACCGTTTTCTTTATAGGAAGAAAGCAACACAAAAAACGCCTCGAAAGGCGTTTGTATTATAGATCTATTTATAAGGATTGGTACAAATCATTGTATCGTTGACTAGCCGTATCCCATGAGAAGTCACGCGTCATAGCTTGCTCTTGGAGACCATACCAAGCCTGTTTGTCATTGTAGTAGACAGCCAAGGCTTCATCAACCGCCCAGTTAAACCAATAACCAGACAAATTATTGAAGCTAAAGCCTGTTCCACTTCCATCAACAGCATTAAACGGTTGAACGGTATCACGAAGTCCGCCGACTTCATGCACCAAAGGAAGGGTTCCATAACGCATGGCCATCATTTGAGAAAGGCCACACGGTTCAAAGCGACTTGGCATCAAGAAGACATCCGACGCTGCATAGATTTCTTGAGCCAATTGGACATCAAATGTGATATTCGCTGAAAGTTTATCTGGGTAGGCTTGACCAAACCAAGCAAAGGCATTTTCAAATCCAGGATCTCCTGTACCGAGCAAGACAATCTGAATATCCTTTTGCAAAAGTTGATGCAACTCTTCTACCACCACATCAAAACCTTTTTGACGTGTCAAACGAGAGACGATCCCAAACAAAGGAACATCATCGCGAACAGATAGACCAACACGTTCTTGAAGAGCTCGTTTGCTGGCTGCTTTACCTGAAAGATCTGAGAGACTGAAGTGATGAGTCAAGAGTGGATCCGTTTCAGGATTATACAGATCCGCATCAATCCCGTTAACAATTCCGGTCACCTTGCCAGACTCCATTCGAAGGATCTGATCCAAGCCACAACCATATTCAGCAGTCATAATCTCATGCGCATAGCTAGGAGAAACGGTTGTTACACGGTCAGCATATAGAATACCGGCTTTCATCCAGTTCAGGCAATCATTCCATCGAAGTGTTCCATCTGCATAGCGTTCAAATCCAACTCCGAAAAGATCCCACAACATTCCTGGGTCGAACTGACCTTGGAATTCCAAATTATGGATGGTCAACACTGTCTTAATTCCATGATAAGCTTGAATCCAACGGTATTTTTCCTTCAGCAAGAAAGGAATCATCGCTGTATGGTAATCATGGGCATGAAGAACATCTGGAATGAAATCAACCCGTTCCATCGTTTCTAAGGCCGCGAGCTGGAAGAAGGCAAAGCGTTCGCCATCATCGAAGTCACCATACACATGGCCCCTAAAGAAATAATGTTGGTTATCAATAAAGTAAAAGGTGACTCCATCGCGCACAATGCGTTTCACACCAACATATTGACTTCTCCAGCCAACCTTGGTCTCAAAATGCAAGACATCTTCGATTTGATCTCCAAACTTAGCCTCTACCATATCATAGTAAGGGAGGATCACGCGCACATCATGACCACTTTTCGCTAAGGATTTAGGAAGAGCGCCAATAACGTCTCCCAAACCACCTGTTTTAGAAAACGGTGCTCCTTCAGCTGCAACAAATAATAGTTTCATTAGACAATATCCTCTGTAACAATCGTTCCTTTTTTAACCACGACAGGTGTTTCCTCTGTACCACGAATCGTCACGCCAGCAGCCACTTCGACCCCCTTATCCAGGATAGCATGTTCAACGATTGCATTTTCACGAACCACTACACCAGGGAAGAGAAGACTACTGCGGACCTCTGAACCTTCATGAAGGCGTACCCGACGTGAAACAATGGAACGTTCAACGGTTCCTTCTACAATACTACCTGAAGCAAATTGAGACGTTTTAATATGTGATGTCTTGGAATAATACGTTGGTTCTTCATTCTTCACTTTCGTATACACTTTTTGATTTGGTGAAAAGAGCTTCATGAATTTTTGGTTTTCCAACATATCCAAGTTTGCATGGTAGTAAGATTCAACTGAATGAATATTGGCTAAGTAACCTGTATATTCAAAGGCAAAAGCATTGTATTCCACCGCCAAATCACGCAAGATATAGCGCAATTTTTGTGGGTATTCTTTCTTAGCTTCTTCTTCAATTTTTTCAATCAACCAAGGAGTGTCCACAATAAAGACATCTGTTGACATGTTGTAGACTTCATCCGGATTCTTACCATCAAAAAGTTTTTGATCTGTAACATGGTCTGATTCATCAATTTCCAAGACAGCATTGACTTCAGAGATATTTTGAAGATGCAACTTCTTATAAACCACTGTAATCGGACGATCGATGGTATTATGAAGGTGGAAAATCTGATTGAGGTCAATATTCATCAAAACATCACAGTTTAAAGCAACTGTTTGGTTGGAACCAGACCGTTTCAAATAGGTCAATAATTGTTGGTAGTATTCTGGCCCTACCGTTGTATTTTCAACTGGAGTATTATAGATTCCGAGGTAATAGTGGCTCAATAAAGTAGACAAGCCCCATTCACGACCTGAACGAATATGGTCAAAGACCGAACTAATATTTTCTTGTTGGAAAATCCCAAAAACACTACGAATACCAGCATTCGCAAGACTAGACAACGGGAAGTCAATCAAGCGGTATTTCCCATCAAATGGTAGGGATGCTACCGGACGATGGCTGGTCAAAGTGGACATATCATGATACCCAACTGTATTTCCTAAAATGGCTGAATATTTATCAATCTTCATCTGTTGCTACCCCCACTTTTTCATTGTAACCGACAACTTGTACTTCCTCTGTTCCATCAATCACGACACCTTCTGCAATGACTGCGCCTTCTCCGATAATCGCGCGTTTCACAACAGCTCCTTTACCGATAATGGCATTGCTCATCACGACAGCATCTTCGACAACTGCTCCTTCACGAACTTGAGCTTCTGTTGATAAGATGGAGTGTTTGACTGTACCGTCTACCGAACAACCATCGACGACAAGAGAATCTTCGATGTGGCCATGTTCCCCAAAGAAGTTCGGTGGAGAAATGAGGTTGCGTGAATAGATTTTCCAGTGACGATCGCGACTATCCAAGGCATTATTTGGATCGATATATTCCATATTGGCTTCCCAAAGAGACTCAATTGTACCAACGTCTTTCCAATAGCCGTTGAATTCATAAGCATAAACACTTTCGCCTGATTCTAGATAAGTTGGAATGACATTTTTACCGAAGTCTGACATATCGATATCACTCTTTTCAGCAGCAACCAACATATTGCGCAGACGAGCCCAGTCAAAGATGTAAATCCCCATTGAAGCCTTAGTTGATTTTGGTTCAGCTGGTTTTTCTTCAAATTCGACAATCCGATTATTGGCATCTGTATTCATGATTCCAAAACGGCTTGCTTCCTTCAAAGGTACATCTAGGACTGCAACAGTCAAGCTTGCGTTATTATCCTTGTGTGCTTGAAGCATGTCATCGTAATCCATCTTGTAGATATGATCCCCAGATAGAATCAAGACATATTCCGGATTGATGCTGTCGATATAGTCGATGTTTTGGAGAATCGCATGACTAGTTCCTTCGAACCACCGATTTCCTTCACTAGCTGAATAAGGTTGGAGAATAGACACACCCGTATTGATTCCATCCAAGCCCCAGCTGGAACCATTCCCAATATGGCTGTTAAGGGCAAGTGGTTGATACTGTGTAATCACACCAACATTGTGAATTCCTGAGTTGGCACAGTTTGAGAGAGCAAAATCGATAATCCGATAGCGCCCACCAAATTGAACCGCAGGTTTCGCGATGTTTTTGGTTAATTTTCCAAGACGTGTTCCTTGCCCTCCGGCAAGAATTAAAGCGAGCATTTCATTCTTCATTGACTACTTCCTCTTTTTAAAGCTTGGACTCCCTTAGAGTCAACCGATCATCATTTTTTATCTGATGTTTTAGATTTCGTTTTGCGAACCTTCCGTTTCACCTTCCAAATGCTAGCTCCTAAAGCCGGCAAAGTAAAGGTCAAAGTTTGTTCATAATCCTTCCACAGTCCATCTTGAGACTGAACTGTCGGATTGTGCTCTTTCCAGACACCTCCCCATTCTTCTAATTCTGTATTCCAAATTTCTTCATAGACCGCTGATATAGGCACACCAATCGTAAAGTCCTTGCGTTCTACTGGTGCCATATTAAAGACGCACACCAAAAGATCGCCTTTACGATTTTTCCGGATCATAGACAAGACGCCCTGATCCCGGTTATCTGCATCAATAATCTCTAAGCCATCAAAGCTATCATCAATCTCCCACAATTCCTTGTGTTCTTTGTAGAAATGATTGAGCTGAGAAGTGAAACGACGCATCTTCGCATTCATTTCATCCTCTAGATTGCCCCATTCCAGTTGCTCTTCTGACTTCCATTCCAAAAATTGACCAAATTCTGAACCCATAAAGAGTAATTTCTTACCTGGATGGCAAATCTGATAGGTCAAGAGGTTACGGAGTCCAGCAAATTGATTGTAACGATCTCCCCACATCTTATGCATCAAACTCTTCTTACCATGCACCACTTCATCATGTGAAAATGGTAGTAAGAAGTTTTCAGAAAATGCATACATGAAACTAAAGGTTACCAGGTTAAAGTCAAATTTCCGGTAGATGGGATCTTCTTCGTAGAATCGAAGGATATCATTCATCCACCCCATATTCCATTTATAGTCAAAGCCTAGACCACCTTCTTCTTCAGGACCCGTGATCTTTTGACCAGCAGAACTTTCTTCTGCAATCATCATGACATCTGGGTGTTCGTTCTTGATAATCGCATTCAAACGTCTAAGGAAATGAACGCCTTCGTAGTTGAGGTTTCCACCATCAATATTTGGTGTCCATGGACCACTATCGTAGTCAAGATAGAGCATATTGCTCACAGCATCGACCCGAATCCCATCTAAATGATAGGTATCAATCCAAAACTTCAAACTAGAAATCAAGAATGACTGGACTTGATTCTTCCCTAAATCGAAGTTCAAGGCTCCCCATCCGTAGTTATGCGCACGATGTTCATCCTGGTATTCAAAGGTTGGTGTTCCATCATAATAAGCCAAGGCATCATCATTGATAATGAAATGTCCGGGTACCCAATCTACGATCACTCCGATATTGTTGAGGTGGCATTCTTCCACGAAGTCTTGAAACTCTTCTGGGCTACCATAAGTCTGCTCGAGTGCAAAATATCCCATGAGCTGATAGCCCCAACTCAAGCCCAATGGATGAGCCATCACTGGCATAAATTCCACGTGGGTGTAGTTCATCTCCACCAAATATGGAATCAATTCTTCCTTTAGTTGTTTGAAGGTATAGGAACTGTGATCCTCATTACGTTTCCACGATCCTGCGTGAACCTCATAAATATTAACAGGTCGTTCCTTAAAACCAAGTTTTTTGCGGCGTGCTCTCCAGAGACCATCTTTCCAGTTTTTCTCTGGAATGGTCTTAATAATAGATCCTGTATTGGGTCTCTTTTCCATCCATAACGCTAGAGGATCGATTTTTTGCACCTGATGACCATTTTGTCGAGTCACCAAATACTTGTATATATCTCCCTCTTTTGCATCGGAACAGAAGACTTCCCAGACGCCTCCTTCATTACGAACCATTGGAATTTTACGAGCTTCCCAATCAGTGAAATCACCAATCAGATCCACCGCCTGAGCATTGGGAGCCCAAACACGGAAGGTAAAGCCTTCTTGTTCCCCCCTTGTTTCCTTGTGAGCTCCTAAGTACTCTTGAAGATGGAAATTATCCCCTCTTCCAAATGTCCATAAGTCTGTGCTTCTATCCATATACTCACCTCTTTGCTTTTGAAAGCGTTTTCTATTTGTTTTTATTTTACTATAAAATCACTTAATTTTCAAGTTGATTCCTGTAAAATCATGTAAAATTATCAGGAAAAGTTTTTCCATTTTCTTTCCCGAACCTTTTCTATCCTTCCTTGGTCATCCTCCTTATCTTACTTACGATTATACTATATATACGAGGAAAATCAAACAAAAACCGAACATTTAAATCACTATTTTTATTACTAACTAGTTTATTACGAATAAAATGAACATTTTTATGAACAATGTAAAAAAAGACTAAGACAGATTTGTCTTAGTCTTGTTGAATTCTTAGTCTACGTTCACGTATTCTTTTGAAAGTTCAAGAACTTCTTCCATTGTTGAACATTCAGTAAGAGCACGGTTAGCGTATTCTTGCATTTTAGCTGTGTCGAGTTTCTTCATCAAGCTACGTGTACGAAGGACAGATGTCGCTGACATAGAGAACTCATCCAAGCCCATTCCGACAAGAAGTGGAACGGCAGTTTGGTCACCGGCCATTTCACCACACATACCTGCCCATTTGCCTTCAGCGTGCGCCGCTTTGATCACGTTGTTGATCAAACGAAGGATAGATGGGTTATATGGTTGGTAAAGGTATGAAACTTGTTCGTTCATACGGTCAGCAGCCATTGTGTATTGGATCAAGTCGTTTGTACCAATTGAGAAGAAATCAACTTCTTTAGCAAATTGATCCGCAAGCATTGCTGCAGCTGGGATTTCAATCATGATCCCAACTTGGATATCGTCTGCAACAGCAACACCTTCCGCAAGCAATTTAGCTTTTTCTTCTTCAAGAATACCTTTAGCTGTACGGAACTCAGTCAACAAAGCAACCATTGGGAACATGATCCGCAATTTACCGTGAACAGATGCACGAAGCAAGGCACGCAATTGTGTACGGAACATTTGGTTACCTGTCTCAGAGATAGAGATACGCAAAGCACGGAAACCTAAGAATGGGTTCATTTCTTTAGGAAGATCAAAGTAAGGGAGTTCTTTATCCCCACCGATATCCATTGTACGAACAACCACAGGTTTACCATTCATACCTTCAAGAACTGCTTTGTAGGCTTCGTATTGGTCATCTTCAGTTGGGAAGTCTTGAGAATCCATGTACAAGAATTCAGTACGATAGAGACCAACAGCTTCTGCACCATTATCGTTTACACCTTCAACGTCTTTAGGTGTACCGATGTTGGCAGCCAATTCGAAGTGTTTTCCATCAGCAGTCACTGTTTTCGCATCTTTAAGGAGAGCCCATTCAGCTTTTTGTTTGGCATAAGCTTCACCAGCTGCTTTGAACTCTGCGATTTGTTCTTCAGTAGGGTTGATCACCACTTCACCAGTGATCCCTGAAACAGCCAAAACATCGCCATCTTTGACAAGTTCTGTGATGTTATTTGTACCAAGAACAGCTGCGATTTCAAGTGTACGAGCCATGATAGCTGAGTGACTTGTACGTCCACCGATATTCGTGACAAAAGCTTTTACATACTTTTTGTTCAACTGTGCTGTATCAGATGGAGTCAAGTCATGCGCAACCACGATTGCTTCTTCATTGATAGAAGCAGGGTTTGGCAATTTCTTACCAAGCAAGTTGGCAAGGACACGTTTGGTAACGTCACGAATATCTGCTGCACGTTCTTGCATGTAAGGATTGTCTTCCATTCCTTCAAAGATCGCAATGAACATGTCAGTGACTTCTTTCAAGCCAGCTTCTGCATTGATTTTTTTCGTACGAATCGTTTCTTTGATCTGACCAATCATTTCAGGGTCAGCAAGAACCATCATATGCGCATCAAAAACTTGCGCTGCTTCTTCACCAAGGCTTGCTACTGCATTCTCCCGAATAAGAGAAAGCTCGTTTTGTGAAGCTTCAAGAGCTGCATCCAAACGAGCTTCTTCTGCACTTGTATCTTCGACTGAAACAGTCTCAAATGATAAGTCTGGTTGAATGAGCAAATATGCCTTAGCAACAGCAACACCGTCAGATGCTGCAATTCCTTTTAGCATTTTTGTCATATTTTTAAGCCAATCCTTCTTTAGTCATTGTTTCTGAGATAGCTGCGATCGCATCATCAGCGTCAGCACCTTCTGCAGAGATTACAACGTCTGCTCCTTGACCAACACCAAGGCTCATAACACCCATGATTGATTTCAAGTTAACTGATTTACCTTTGTATTCAAGAGTAATATCTGAAGCAAATTTGCTAGCAGTTTGAACCAACAAAGTTGCTGGACGTGCGTGGATACCTGTTTCTGCCACGATGTGGAAATCTTTAGAAGCCATAGTTTGACTCTCCTTTTTAAAAATAGTTTTTGAGTTACCTTTTGATAACCCTTACAATTTGGTATTATATCATCTTTTGAAATTTTTTTCAAGATTTTTATCACTGACTTACAGAAAAAGACTGCGAAAAATCCCAATTTAGATACATTTTAAGAAGCACCTGAAGAATAGAGAAAATATCTTTTCAATTTTCTACTATATTATAAGTAACATTTTCCTCCGCTTTCAATGAAAAAAAGCTCTTGAACCACAGGATATTGATTCACCAAAAAATTATAACTAATTAAAGATGCTTTAAAGCCTATTCCTATCCCATTTCTTCGATTTTCACACTTTTCGCTCACCACAATATATTGTGCTTTGAAAACTCAATTTCATCTCTTTGCACAATATTTAGTTTTATTTTGTTGACAAGTTGCTGGATTTTGTTTATACTGTTTACAGATTTATATTTCGATAGGAGAACGAAAAAGAAATGGTAACCATTTATTCAAAAAATAATTGTGTTCAATGCAAAATGACCAAGCGATTCCTCGATAGCAATCATGTGGAATACCGCGAAATTAACTTAGATGAACAGCCAGAATTTGTAGAGCATGTTAAGAACCTTGGCTTCAATGCTGCTCCAGTTATTCAAACACCGGATGAAGTATTTTCTGGTTTTCAACCAGCTAAGTTGAAGAAACTTTCTTAATAAACACAGTATTTTGCTTAAATAGGGTCTAGCGTTAGCAACCTAACACTAGACTTTTTACTTGGAAAGAGAGGACTTCTCCTCTTCATTTTTTTGAACTAGAAAAGGATTATTATGGGATTAAAATCTCTTGAAGATGTGACGTATTTTCGTCTTAACAATGAAATCAACCGTCCAGTAAACGGCCAAATCATGCTTCATAAAGATAAAGAAGCTTTGGATGCGTTCTTTAAAGAAAATGTTGTACCAAATACTAAAACCTTTGACTCGATTACAGACAAGATTCAGTACCTTCTCGAGCACAATTACATTGAGAGAGCTTTTATCGAGAAATACCGTCCTGAATTTTTAGAGGAATTGGCCCAATTTATCAAAGATCAAAACTTCCAATTCAAGTCCTTCATGGCGGCCTACAAATTCTATAACCAATACGCTTTGAAAACAAATGATGGAGAATACTATCTTGAAAGCATGGAAGACCGTGTCTTTTTCAATGCTCTCTATTTTGCTGATGGAAATGAAGCTATCGCGCGAGACATCGCAAACGAAATTATCCACCAACGCTACCAACCAGCTACTCCTTCTTTCTTAAACGCTGGACGTGCCCGCCGTGGGGAATTGGTATCATGTTTCTTGATCCAAGTAACCGATGATATGAATGCGATCGGACGTTCCATCAACTCTGCCCTTCAACTGTCTCGTATCGGTGGTGGGGTTGGGATTTCTCTCAGCAACCTTCGTGAAGCTGGCGCACCGATCAAGGGCTATGAAGGAGCCGCTTCTGGAGTGGTTCCAGTTATGAAACTCTTCGAAGATAGCTTCTCTTACTCTAACCAATTGGGACAACGCCAAGGGGCTGGGGTGGTTTACCTCAACGTCTTCCACCCAGACATCATCGCCTTCCTTTCAACTAAGAAAGAAAATGCTGATGAAAAAGTTCGGGTGAAGACTCTCTCACTTGGGGTCGTCGTGCCAGACAAGTTCTACGAGTTGGCGCGTAAGAATGAAGAAATGTACCTCTTCAGCCCATACTCTGTGGAACGTGAATACGGAGTACCATTTAACTACATCGACATCACTGAAAAATACGATGAGTTGGTTGCTAATCCAAATATCCGCAAGACTAAAATTAAGGCACGTGATTTGGAAACTGAAATTTCTAAATTGCAACAAGAATCTGGCTATCCATATGTAGTCAACATTGATACTGCTAACCGGGCAAACCCTGTTGATGGAAAAATCATCATGAGTAACTTGTGTTCAGAGATCCTTCAAGTTCAAGAACCAAGCTTGATCAACGATGCCCAAGAATTTGTTCAAATGGGAACAGACGTCTCCTGTAACCTTGGTTCAACCAACGTAGTTAACATGATGACTTCACCTGATTTTGGTCGTTCGATTCGTGCCATGGTTCGTGCTTTGACCTTCGTTACAGATAGCTCTCATATCGTAGCCGTTCCAACTATTGACCACGGAAATAAACTGGCGCATACCTTTGGTCTTGGAGCCATGGGACTTCATAGCTACCTTGCCCAACAATTGATCGAATACGGATCACCGGAGTCTATTGAGTTTACGAGCATCTACTTCATGCTCATGAACTACTGGACTCTCGTAGAATCAAACAACATTGCGCGCGAACGTGGTGTTACCTTCCACAACTTCGAAAAATCTGATTATGCCAATGGTACTTACTTTGATAAGTACACGACTGGAGAATTTGTACCAAAATCTGATCGCGTCAAAGAACTCTTTAAAGATATCTTTATCCCAAGTGCTGAGGATTGGGCAGAACTGCGTGCTAAAGTTCAAGCAGATGGTCTTTACCACCAAAACCGCCTAGCTGTCGCACCAAATGGATCTATCAGCTACATCAATGACGTATCTGCTTCTATCCACCCAATTACACAACGGATTGAAGAACGCCAAGAGAAGAAAATCGGTAAGATCTACTACCCTGCAGCAGGATTGTCAACGGAAACGATTCCTTACTACACTTCTGCCTACGACATGGATATGCGCAAAGTCATCGATGTCTATGCGGCTGCAACTGAGCACGTAGACCAAGGACTCTCACTCACTCTCTTCATGCGCAGTGACATTCCAAAAGGGCTTTACGAATGGAAAACTGAAAACAAACAAACGACACGTGACTTGTCTATCCTTCGGAACTACGCCTTTAACAAAGGTATCAAGTCTATCTACTACGTCCGTACCTTTACTGATGATGGTGGAGAAGTTGGCGCAAACCAATGTGAAAGCTGTGTCATCTAAGACACTCTGATCCATTGCTACCAAAAAGTCGGTTCGCCGACTTTTTGTGCGGTATTCTAACAATTGTGTTAGAATAATAATGATTGTATGATCGAATGAATTAGAAAAAGAAAGAGATTTCAAATGGAAACTTACTACAAAGCCATTAACTGGAATGCCATCGAGGATGTCATCGATAAATCGACTTGGGAAAAGCTAACCGAACAATTCTGGTTGGATACACGTATTCCTTTGTCAAACGACTTGGACGACTGGAGAAAGTTATCTCTCAAAGAAAAAGACTTGGTCGGTAAAGTCTTTGGTGGATTGACACTCTTGGATACCATGCAGTCTGAAACGGGTGTACAAGCCCTTCGTGCGGATATTCGTACTCCTCATGAAGAAGCCGTCTTTAACAACATCCAATTCATGGAATCTGTCCATGCTAAGTCTTACTCTTCCATCTTTTCGACCTTGAATACCAAGTCAGAAATCGAAGAGATTTTCGAGTGGACCAATACCAATCCTTTCCTTCAAAAGAAGGCAGAGATCATCAATGAAATCTACCTCAATGGGACTCCTCTTGAAAAGAAAGTAGCCAGCGTCTTCCTTGAAACCTTCCTCTTCTATTCTGGTTTCTTTACACCACTCTACTATCTTGGAAACAACAAATTGGCCAACGTCGCTGAAATCATTAAGTTGATCATTCGGGACGAATCTGTTCACGGAACCTATATCGGCTACAAGTTCCAACTTGGTTTTAACGAATTACCAGAAGAAGAACAAGAAAAACTCAAAGAGTGGATGTATGATCTTCTCTACACCCTCTATGAAAACGAAGAAGGCTACACAGAGAGCCTCTATGACGGTGTGGGCTGGACTGAGGAAGTCAAGACCTTCCTTCGCTACAACGCCAATAAAGCCCTCATGAACTTGGGACAAGATCCGCTTTTCCCAGACTCAGCAGATGACGTTAACCCAATCGTCATGAACGGAATCTCAACCGGTACCTCTAACCACGACTTCTTCTCTCAAGTCGGAAATGGTTACCTTCTCGGTGAAGTAGAAGCCATGCAGGATGACGATTACAACTACGGCCTATAAGACAAAAACCTTTCCAGATGGAAAGGTTTTTAAATATAGACAACCTATTGTTTTACATAAAACAGATAGATGATTTTCAAAAAGTGACTTTTATTTTTTGAAGATTAAAAACTTTCCGCCGTGAGAAAAGTGCTAGAAACAATCATGTTTCTAGCACTCGGGAGTTTTGGAACCTTAGGTCCAAAACTAAGTCATGGAACTTCTTTGAAGTTCGCTGACGTCCGTACTCACCTAAGGAAAGTTTTTTAGAAGACTTTATCTTCAATCTGAAACCTTTCCAGACGGAAAGGTTTTTTTGCTGCAATCTTTTTCTAATTGGATCTGCTTCTTTTTTAAAAAAGAGGTTGGACAAACATCCAACCTTTCCATTATTACAATTTACCTGATACGGCATCCAACAATTCTTGGATTTTCGCTTGGTTGCTTCCTCCTGCCATGGCCATGTCTGGTTTACCACCACCACGTCCATCGACGATTGGAGCCAATTCTTTAATCACATTACCTGCATGTACCTCTTTTATCTTGCTGGCTACAAGGACATTCACCCTGCCACCGATTGCTGCGACAAGAACAAGGACATCAGAGTAGTATTTTTGTTTCCAGTTATCCGCAAAGGTACGAAGAGCAGTTGCATCTGAAACTGAAACTTGGCTAGCAATGTAACGGTGACCGTTTGCTTCTTGAACATTCTTGAAGACATCACCTGCTACAGCTGCTGCTGCTTTTTCCTTCAATTCTGCATTTTCTTTTTGCAATTGACGGAGTTGTTCTTGAAGTCCTTCAACCTTATGAGGTACTTCTTTGAGTTGAGGAGCTTTCAAGGTTGCTGCTACTGCTTTCAGAGCGTCTTCTTGTTCACGATAAGCTTCAAAGGCTTCCTTACCGGTCACTGCCAAGATACGACGAGTTCCTGATCCGATCCCTTCTTCTTTGACAATCTTGAAGAGACCAATTTCAGAAGTATTGCCTACGTGGGTACCACCACAGAGTTCAACGGAGTAGTCACCGATCGTGACAACGCGGACTTCCTTTCCGTATTTCTCACCAAAGAGGGCCATGGCTCCCATTTTTTTAGCAGTATCGATATCTGTTTCAATTGTTTCTACTGCGATTGCTTCCCAGATCTTTTCATTGACTTGTTGCTCAATAGCGCGTAATTCTTCAGGAGTTACGGCTTGGAAGTGGGTAAAGTCAAAACGAAGGAATTCTACTTCATTGAGAGATCCAGCTTGGGTTGCGTGGTTACCAAGAATATTGTGAAGAGCCGCATGGAGCAAGTGAGTTGCTGTGTGGTTCTTCATAACACGGTGACGACGATTGGTGTCAATGGCCAAGGTGTATTCTTGGTTCAAGGCAAGAGGAGCAAGAACTTCAACCGTATGGAGTGCTTGTCCATTTGGTGCTTTTTGAACGTCTGTCACAGTCGCTACGACATTTCCTTGAGCATCCAAGATTTGACCATGGTCCGCAACTTGTCCACCCATTTCAGCGTAGAATGGAGTTTCTGCAAAAATCAGTGATGCAGTTCCTTCTGAAACAGCTTCTACTTCAGCATTGTCTGCTACGATAGCCACCAACTTAGAAGGCAATTGACTAGCATTGTAGTTAAAGACACTTTCAACTGTGATGTTTTGAAGGGTTTCATTTTGCATACCCATAGATCCGCCTTTGACAGCTGATGCACGCGCACGCTCTTGTTGTTCCTTCATGGCTGCTTCAAAGCCTTCACGATCGACCGTCATGCCAGCTTCTTCAGCGATTTCTTCCGTCAATTCTACTGGGAATCCGTATGTATCATAGAGTTTAAAGACATCTTGACCAGCAATCACTGTTTGGCCTTTGGCTTTCAAGTCTTCTACGATGGTTTCTGCAAAGTGTTGACCTGAGTTCAAGGTACGAGCAAATGATTCTTCTTCACTCTTGATAATTTTTTCGATAAAGTCTTGTTTTTCAAGTACTTCTGGGTAGTAGCTTTCCATGATCTTCCCAACGGTTGGAACCAATTTATACAAGAAGGTTCCTTCAATCCCCAATTTTTGACCATGCATAGAGGCACGACGGAGGAGACGACGAAGAACGTAACCGCGTCCTTCATTACCAGGAAGAGCCCCATCTCCAATCGCAAATGAAAGCGAACGAATGTGGTCAGCAATCACCTTGAAGCTCATGTTGTCGCCATCTGGATCATAGGTTTTACCAGACATCTTTTCAACTTCACGAATGATTGGCATGAAGAGGTCTGTTTCAAAGTTTGTCTTCGCCCCTTGGATAACCGCCACCAAACGCTCCAAACCTGCACCCGTATCAATGTTTTTGTGTGGCAATTCCTTGTATTCGCTACGAGGAACAGCTGGGTCCGCGTTAAATTGTGACAAGACAATGTTCCAGATTTCGATGTAACGGTCATTTTCTATATCTTCTGCAAGAAGACGAAGACCGATATTTTCAGGGTCAAAGGCTTCTCCACGGTCAAAGAAGATTTCTGTATCTGGTCCAGAAGGCCCTGCACCGATTTCCCAGAAGTTGTCTTCGATTGGGATCAAGTGACTTGGATCTACCCCAACAGCGATCCAACGGTTGTATGAATCCTTGTCGTCAGGATAATAGGTCATGTAAAGTTTGTCTTTGGGGAAGTCAAACCATTCCGGACTTGTCAAAAGTTCATAAGCCCAGGTAATGGCTTCATCTCGGAAGTAATCTCCGATAGAGAAGTTCCCCAACATTTCAAACATGGTATGGTGGCGAGCAGTTTTCCCTACGTTTTCGATATCGTTGGTACGGATGGCTTTTTGAGCATTGGTAATCCGTGGATTTTCAGGTTTGATGGTTCCATCGAAGTATTTCTTAAGAGTGGCAACCCCTGAGTTAATCCATAAAAGTGTAGGGTCGTTTACAGGAACCAAGCTAACAGATGGTTCTACAGAGTGACCTTTGCTTGCCCAGAAATCAAGCCACATTTGACGGACTTGTGCACTAGATAATTGTTTCATATTTGTCTCCTAATTTTTTAAGATTAATTTGCGCCAGCTTCTAACATTTCGACATAATCGATGGCGACACAAAGTGAGATGACTAAATCAGCGTATTCATCCTCATACACCGATACTTGGTAGGTAGAGGTTAGATGAAAGAGTTCCTTGCTAATCTCAGCGACGATTTGATCCCGATCATCAAACAATTTGAATTCTAGGTCCCAGATATTTCCTTGTACCCTCAGTCCCAAATCTTCGATATCGTATTTGTCTCTAAAGAGCGTCAGTTTTTTATGGATAAAAAAGCGGTCCCCATCCTTCAACTCAACCACAAATTTGGGAAGAAAGCTGATTGTTTTTTTAGTAATGTGGCTCACTTCTTGTCCATTCTTATCATAGATGGTAAAAGTCTTGGGAATCTTAAGAAAAGATCCCTCAACCTGGTACTCAACATTTCCCAACTCATCTTTGATATCGAACCGCTCGCCACCCAATCGAAATTTTTGTTTCACTTGATAGGTTCGCATCTTTTGATCTCCTTTAAAAAGCTCCAGACAACTGCCCACAAACAAAAGACAAGCCACTAAACGAAGGGCGAGAAACCGCGGTACCACCTTCATTCAATGAACTTGCCATTCTTCATTTTATATGCAATTGTCTCAGCCGAGTAGCAAAATCATTTCTCTTCCATGGCTCGCACCCCCGCCACTTCTCTGATTCCGAGTAACAATGATTTATTCTCAACTATTTCATTATACAAGTTCCAAATGGAACCGTCAACTATTTTTTAGATGATGAGCTGCTATCACTTGTTTGAACACCGATATTTTGCAAATATTGGTTAAATGTTGATTTGAAAGCATCATCTTTGACCTTGATATTGGCATTGGTCATCGCTTTTGCAATAACGCTACGGATGAAATTGGTATCTTGCTTACGACCGTCAACAATGATCTCTTTCAAACGTTTTTCGTATTTCTTCCAGTCAGAACCTTTTTCTGTCTTCTTATTCAATTTGACAATATAGTAGCTAGCAGAATAGTTTTGACCTGCTGAAACTGTGATCACATCTGAAATGCCGTTTTCATCCAATTTAAAGGCAGCTTCTTTGACTTGAGATGGGATACCTGATGTTCCTGAATCGAACTTGACTTCGCCACCTTTATCTTTTGTAGCAGTATCTGTCGAATTGTCTTTGGCGATTTGGGCAAAGTCTGCACCTTCCGCTTTAGCAGCTTCCAACACTTCTTTTGCTTTATCTTCTGAATCTAACTTGATAATTTGTGCTGTTACTTCTGGTGTGTAAGATTCAAAAGCTGCCTTGTAGTCAGACTCTTTGATATCTTTCTTAGCCGCTTGGTTGACTGCATACTCCAACAACATATTGCTACGGATTTGTTTCTTCGCTGTTTCTTCCGTCAAGCCTTGTTGCGCCAAGTAAGCATCGAATTGGTTGCCTAATTGTTTCTTTTGTTTAGCCAATTCTTTATCGACTTCTTTATCAGAAACTTTTGATCCATATTCTTTTTCAAAGACTTTATTGATGGTCATTTGGAAAAGAACTTGTTGAGCACCTTGGTTGGTTTTGATTTCATCATAGAAATCAGAAACTGTAATCGTGTCCCCTTTCATGGTCACGATATCTTTGTTTGTGCCATTGGCACACGCTGCTAGTGTTACGACTGATAGCAAGGTCACAGCACCTGCTACAAGTTTTTTCTTCATGAAAATTATTCTCCGTTCCTTTTTAAACTTCTTCTATTTTACCACAAATTAGAGAGAATACCTTAAATTTACCTAAAAAGAGCTAGGATCTGGCAAGGTTACCGTCTCTGCATTTTTCCGAATCATTAAAATACCATCTCCAAGTGGCACCAAACTAGCGGTCAAATCTGGATGATTGAGAGTCGCATGAAAGAGGTTCTGAAGCCCCCGGTAAATGGTTCGTTGCCCACGACGCACTTCCATGATGTCCTTGGCAACATCTCCTCCTTGGAAAATATCATCCAATACCACGACTCCCCCAACCTCTAAGAGTTCGAGAATTCGTGGCAAAAAGACGATGTACTTAGACTTAGCAGAGTCCATAAAGACAAAGTCATAGGTCTCTGTTAAATCCTGCAATACATCTACTGCATCTCCTTCAAGCAAGGTGATTTGCTTTCTCTGATCGTATTTAGCCAGATTTTCCTTAGCAAAGCCAATCATCTCTTCATTCCGATCAATAGTGGTAATTTGTGCATCGGGAGCATTTTCAGCCATTAAGAGCGCTGAAAACCCAATTGCCGTCCCAATTTCAAGGATTTTCTTTGGTTGTAAAGCTTGCAAGAGTAGTCTAAAGTATGCTACCGTTTCATGCGGGATGATGGGAATATTTTCCTTGCGGGCGAATGCTTCTAATTCCTTCAAGGCACCAGCTACCGGCTTTTGACGGGTCCGCATAAAGTCAACGATCTCGTCTTTAACGACTGGGCGACGCATATTGTGGTTGGCGTTTTTACTATAAGACTCTACCACCTTATGCGAGTCCTAATTTTTCTACTAGGGCTTCAAATTCATTCAAACGACGTTCAAAGACTGCAAAGGCTGCGTCCAAATAGTCTTCTTTTTCCATATCCACGCCTGCTTTGCGGATGACATTGAGTGGATAATCAGAGTTTCCAGCCTTCAAGTAGTCGATATATTTATCACGATCTTCTTGTGTTCCATGAACAATCTTTTCAGCTAAGGCTGAAGCTGCTGCAAAACCTGTTGAATATTGGAAAACGTAGTAGTTATAGTAGAAGTGAGGAATCCGAGCCCATTCATATTGGATTTCAGGGTTGTCATCTTTTGAAAGACCGTAGTATTTCTCATTGAGTTCTGCATAGAGGTTATTCAAGAACTCACTAGTCAATACCGTACCTTCTTGGTCTGCTTTATGAATAGCATGCTCAAATTCGGCAAACTGGGTTTGACGGAAGACGGTTCCACGGAAACCATCCAAGAAGTGATTCAAAATAGCAAAACGAGTTGCATCGTCTTCTACTTCTTCTAACAGACGTTCGGTCAGGATATTTTCATTGGTTGTAGAGGCGATTTCGGCAAGGAAGATGGAATAGTCCCCATAGACATAAGGCTGGGTTTCACGGGTATAGCTAGAATGCATACTGTGACCAGTTTCATGCACCAAGGTGAAGAGATTATCCAATGTATCTTGCCAGTTCAACAACATGAAGGCATTGGTATCATAAGAACCACCTGAATAAGCACCTGAGCGTTTTCCTTGGTTGACATGCACATCAATCCACCGTTCGCTGAAGGCACGTTTTACACGAGAAAGGTAGTCCTCACCCAAAACAGCCAAGACTTCTTCTGCTTTGGCCAATGATTCTTCATAGGTAAACTTGTAGTCTGTATCAGATAATGGGGTATACATATCGTACATCTTCAAGTCTGAGATTCCAAGAATTTTTGAGCGCAATTGCACATAGCGTTGCAAGAGTGGCAAATGTTTGTTCACCGCTGCTACCAAGCTATCATAAACACTTTCTGGTACAAAGTTTTCAGAAAGGGCCGCTTCACGAGCAGATGAGAATTTGCGAACTTTGGCATTAAAGTTATGAACTTTCACATTGGTTTGCAAGGTTTTAGCATAGGTATGTTGGTACTGTTCATAGACCTTGTAGAGACCTTCGTAAGCTTCTTTACGAACGGCACGATCTTTTGATTCTACCAAAGAAATATAGTTCCCATGGGTTAATTGAACTTCTTCGCCCTTGTCATCATGTACAGTTGGGAAAACAATATCTGCATTGTCCAAGATTTCAAAAGTTTCTCCACCAGCCGCAAAGATCTCACCAGCTCCTGCAAGTAATTCCTCTTCTTTTTGAGACAAGACATGTTCTTTTTTCTCAAGCAAACGATCAAAATAATGACCATATTGCTCCAAGTCTGGAACCTCACTCAAAAAGGCTTTGTACTGCTCATCCGTAATGGCCATGAATTCAGGCTCATAGAAGGCAAAGGTTTCGCCTAACAAGCTATAAAGAGACATCCCTTTTGATTGGTACTCTTGGTATTTAGCTACTCGTGTATCTTGGTCATTTTTCATATGGGCATAGACGTAGACCTTTTCTAAGCGACGGCTCAATTCCAAATATGCATTGGTTGTATCCAAAAGTGTTTGCGCTGAATCCAACAAATGACCAGCATAGTGGCTTGCTGCTTTAATATCTGCAGCTAAGCTTGCTGCTTCTTCTTCCCAAGCTTGATCTGTCGCAAAAATTGTCGACAAATCCCATTGGTATTTTTCATCAATTTCATTACGTTGTTTTACCATTTCGATTAATCCTCCAATGTTACTATTTTAGCATAAAAATGAACATTTCGGGAGGATTTCTATCTTAGAAAGTTAGCTTTTCTGCTGATCATAAAAACGTGGGGGATAGAGGATCTGAACAGGTTGGATCCCTTGCGACTGATAATAGGTCATAAATTGCTGGTAGTAACCTTCTACATCCTCTTCAATTTGAAGCAAGTTCTGTGAAAGGATCGGACGACAAAGAGGATAAAAGAAATCCAGCCCCAGTTCCATCAGATGGTGTCCCTGCAAATAGAGTTCTTCCTGAAGCTTCAGCCACCTTGGGTGACGATAAAAGAGCTGCTGCTGTATATACGTTAAAAATGTACGATCGAGCTCGACTGCCATTTGCTGCATGGGTTGCGAAAGATAAGGGGTTCGTAAGACTTCTAGTAAGGACCTTTGACCAAAAGGGAAAATTTCTGTTTGATAATGCAATCGCCCTCGTAAATCCTCATGGATGAGGTATTGCAGACGTAACTCTTTCTTTGTCAGATCCAATTCCCAAAAATGGAACCCGTGATTCTGACTAAAATAAAGAAAGCCAGCCTGCAGCTTTGTTAGTCTTTTCTTGAGCCACAACTTTTTACCAAGTAACCAATAGACCTGGTAACCATGGGATCGATAAGCATCGCTTCTCTCCTTCAAGCGTTCTAAAGATAGGGAGCTACACTGCACTTCCAAAGCTAAATTCTTGTCTACTACCAAAAGATCGGCAATTTGTTGAAAATCTGCTAAATAACTTTCTACTTCTGTATGAGACTCCTTAGAGGCCCAATCATAAAGACTGGCTTTCAATTCCAGATGTTCAAAACTCTCAGCTTCGTGATGGTAGGGACAATGCTGTAATTTTACATGAGCAAAATGAGCCCGTAGAACCGAGCCATTTTTTAGACGCACTGGACTATGACAAGCTAAGCAATAGAAGGGACCTTCTGTCACAGCTGGGATCTCTTCCATACAGTTCCACCGCTTTTGATTGTTATCCATAGCAATAAACATAGCCCCACCTCCTCATCTATATCATTCGAAAAAAATAAGAAAAAGGCTGGAAATTTCCAACCTTTTTTTGCTATTATTCGTCAGAATCTGAGTCTGAATCGTCACTAGAATCATCAGCAACAGGAGATTTACTCAATTCTTTCTGCATATCTTTCATTTCTTTACGAGTACTTTCCAACTCTTCACGAGCATCTTTCAAGATTTCGATCAAAGCTTCACGGTCTTCTTTAGGAACGACTGTGCTATCTGAACCGATGCTTTCCAAGCCTTCATTAAAGATATCTTTTTGGTTTTCTAATCCTTGCTTTAAGGTACTAATCATTGCATCGTATTGTTCTTTTGCAGAACCTGTCACAGAAGTACCTGCTTCTTCAGTAATAGAAACAGATTGATCCATTAATTTTGCAAACAACTTTTTAAAGTCTCCAACTGTTTTAGCCTTGCTGATTTCAGCGTCTGTTAAGAGGCTAGAAGATGAAGTCTCTTCTGAATCTGTTGAAGTATCCTTGCTTTTTGAAGTGTTGGCAGATTTGCTCGTCACTTTAGTAGTTGATTGACTATTTGAAGTTTCCTTCTTTGTGTCTTGTTTATTTGAACAAGCAGCAAGGGAAACAATCGTCAAAAGAGCAGCTGTCGATAAGATCATTTTTTTCATAAAATGGTCTCCTTTATATTTATTTTACCTCATTCTACCATCGAATACTTTGACTGTCAAATTAATCACTAGTTCTTAATAATAGCAAAAAAGTTGGACAAAACACTGTGAAATCAGTGTTTCTGTCCAACTCCTCGATGATTAGTCATACAATTTTAACAATTTCATTAGTCTACTTTGCCACCAAAAAGTCCGTGAGCTTTCCCTTGGGGCATTTTTAAGGCAAAGCTCAGCAAAAAGACGATCCCTACAACCCCTGCTAAAAAGAAACTCATGACTTGGTAACCACCTCTTTCAATACAGAGGGCTGCGAGGGGTTGTAAAAGAATGGTTCCTAAATAACGAGCTCCTTGGACAATGGCCATGGCAAGAACCAAGTCTTTGCCATTCACCTGTTGGGCAATAAACCGTAAGGAGACCATAATCAAAACCATCCCTGTTGTATGCTTGGCTAAGAGAGTCATTATCACTTTTAAGAAGACAGGACTTGGAAAAGCATAGACAGCATATTGAGCGAAAATAATTCCAATTGGAAGAGCGATCAAAACCCGTAAAGGCCAGTGGTCCATGAATCGATCAGAGAAAAAGATCAAGGGGGCTTCCACTACGACGGAGATAGCCACAACTGTTGAGGCAATATGAACTGGTAGACCACTATCCATGAGTAGCTCAGGAATATAGGTATGACCAATATTTCCAACCCCTGAAGCCAAGCCAATCAACACAATAAAGAAGAGATAAGGTCCATTGTGAAGAAGAGGACGAATAGAGACAGGGTGTTTTTCCTTTTCTACGACTGTCTCTTTTTTCTTCATTCGAACCGCACTTAGACAGAAAATGCTGAGTAAAATGGTGATCAAAACCGTATAATAAACAGCTTGGGGGCTAAACTGATGATAGACCCAGCCGGCTATTTGGACACCGACCGAGTAGCCAATGGTTCCCCAAACGCGAATCTTCCCAAAAGCGTATGGACTTTGCGTTGCAAAAACTTCCATCATGGGAGCTGTCCCATTCAAACAGACTAGAACAATTCCGTAAAAAACGGTCAGCCAAAAGAGATTGGGGGCCCAAAGAAAACCGAAGACACCACCAATGATCACACTCAGACTGAGGGTCGTCATTTTTACGATTCCAAATCGCTCATTGATATACCCAAAGAAGGGTTGGGCTACCATGGATAAGAAAAAAGCAACCGATACCAAGGTCGACACTTGGGTTGCACTATAGTGCTTTCCCATCAAATAGACGGAAATGAGGGTCGTAAAGAGAGATGTGGACATAAAATAAAAACTATAGAGCAACATATAAGCCGCATAAGAATTTCGGAATTTTTTCATATGAATCCTTTCTAAAAATATCGGAATGAGACAATGACAAAACCCAACTGACAATCAGTTAGGTTTTATTTTACTCTTTATTATAGCGCTTTTGAGCCTCTTTTTTGCGTCTCTCACGACTTTGTTTTTCAATCGAGAGAATGATGACAAGAATGAGAATTGGAATCAAGATCAGGAAGTGATCCAGCGAAAGCCATTTACTGTGCTTAGCCGTTGTCTTTTTCCCACTTGCTGTTTCTTTGACAAGCTCTGGCTTGGCCCCTTCTTCTACCTTCATATCATCTCGGATACCTTCAGACAACGTGTAGAGATCATTATCTACTGTCAGATAGCCATCTTTTACCGCAAGGGTCGGTTCTTTAGCACCTTTTTTGACCGTTGCATAGAAGGGTTTTTCAAGTGTATAGGTCTTGCCGTCAATCTTCTGGACACCTGCATCTAGCAATTTTTTATAGCCAAAATCTTTATAGGCTTTTTCGATCAAGGCATTGCCAAACGGGTGACGGTAATATTCCCCATCTTGGTCTGCCCAATCTCCTACGCCCATAATGACAGCAATTAAGCGCTGATTGCCCCGTTTGATGGTCGCGATATAGTTGAAAGCTCCACGAGGGCTTGAACCAGTTTTCAAACCATCCACACCTTTCAAGGCATACTTGGCTCCTGGCAATGAATAATTGTAGGTATCAAAGGTTTCCTCATATGGAGTCCCTTTTTTGACCGTGACTTGTGCTTGATTGGTATAGTTTAAAATATCTGGGTATTGATTGATAAAATGATAAACCAGAATCCCTAAATCACGCGCAGTTGTCTGGTTGGCCGCATCATTTGGATAATTGTTGACCTGATAGTAGCCCTGCAAGGTGGAGATGGCCGCCCCACTCGGGTTATTCCAGACCGTATTGGTCATCCCTAATTCCTTAGCCTTGGCATTCATGCGCTCGATAAAGGCATCTGGATCATTGTTGGACATGAGATTGGCCAACATGAGGGTCGATACATTTGAGGATGGAACCACTGTCATGGTAATCAACTCAGGAATTGTGTAGTCTACCCCAGCAACAATATTATTGTTGGAGATCTCATAGATCTTTCCGATCGCTTGGTCTGAAGCGGTCGCCTTGATCACTGTATCCTTACTGATCTTGCCATTTGCCATATCTTCAAACAAGAGATAGAGCGTCATGAGCTTACTCATGCTGGCAGGATCTCTGACTTCATCGATATTGTCTTTCCAAAGAACATTGCCCGTATTGCCGTCAATAATAAGCGAAGAATGTGGACGGTTAATGGCTTGGACATTGTCATTTGGATACATCTTTTGCGCCATATCCACCAATTCATCCGCACTCGCTAGAATTGGCTGGCATAAGAGACTCAGAAGGAGGCAAATATGGATCAAATATTTTTTTATCATAAACTTTTCCTTTATAACAGACTAATCAGCTGGAGGCTAAAATAAGCTTCTAGCCCTCATGCCCTTTCCTCTTGTCTCCCAGTAGATGAAAAGAGCTAATCCCAGCAGATAATTACTTGTATTGTACCATATTTTGAAGCAGAAAAAAACCTATCTGGCCCGAATAAATCGGCGATAGGTCCTGTTTTTTATCGATTTAACAAGCTCAAGGCTTCCTTATCCGCAATAATGGTCACATTTGGATGTCCTTGAAGGGCACTAGCTGGCACTTTTTCTGTCCTTTCACCCTCTACTGTACCTTTGATTGCTTGGGCTTTTGATTCCCCATAAGCAAACAAGACAATTGATTTCGCAGCTAAGATATTGGCAATCCCCATCGAAATGGCTTGGGTTGGTACATCTTCGATCTTATCAAAGAAACGAGAATTAGCTTCAATGGTAGAGGCATCCAACTGAACTAAGTGGGTCTGACTATCAAAGGATGTCCCTGGCTCATTAAAACCGATATGCCCATTGCGTCCGATTCCCAAGATTTGAAGGTCCACTGGATGCTCTTCGAGTATTTTGTTATAACGGATCACTTCTTGATCGGCAGATTCTTCTACACCCGATGGGAGATAGCTTTCTTTGAATGGTTTGGCATCAAAGAGATTTTTCTCCATGAAATACCGATAAGATTGAGGATCATCTCCCGTCAACCCTACGTATTCATCTAAGTTCACACTGATTAGATTAGACAGATCCAAATCACTTTCACGAATTTGTTTATAAAACTCAAGGGGACTGCTTCCAGTCGCAAGACCTAAGGTTTGAGCACCTTCCTTTAAGGTTTCTTTTAATATATCAAAGGCAACTTTTCCACCTTCAATTTGGTCCTTTACTTCAATAATTTTCATTGGATAGACCTCCTATTTCTCTATGCTTTTATTATATGGTATAGACCAATTTTTGTCAAGTGAAACCGCTATCTTTTTCTGGCATTTTTTTCTTTTTCAAGTCGATTCGTGATATAATGAAAGGTATGATTGTATCACTATTATTCATCATTTTTTTGATCGGACTCCTTGTCTTTCTCTTATCTTTCTTGATTCATCAAAGAAAGATTCTCAAGGTCCTGATCTTTTTGATGGGAATCAGCCTGATGCTCTTAGCTGTCGGGACTACCATCTATCTACTCACAAATTTATTATAAAAGGAGCGCAAATGAATACTAACGACTTTGACTTTGATTTGCCTGAAGAACTGATTGCTCAAACCCCTCTTGAAAAACGAGATGCCTCTAAACTCTTGATCCTTGATCGAAAAACAGGGCAATTCCAAGACCGTCATTTTGATGCAATTTTGGATGAATTGGAGCCAGGAGATGCTCTTGTCATGAACAATACGCGCGTTCTACCAGCCCGCCTTCATGGAGTCAAACCAGAAACAGGTGGTCACGTCGAATTCCTTCTCCTTAAAAATACGCAAGATGACTGTTGGGAAGTCTTGGCAAAACCTGCAAAACGCTTAAAGGTAGGGGCCACAGTCAGCTTCGGAGATGGTCGTTTGACCGCAACCGTTGAGGAAGAATTAGAGCACGGAGGCCGTATCGTTCGCTTCCACTACCAAGGGATCTTTTTAGAAGTTCTAGAAAGCCTTGGTGAAATGCCACTTCCTCCCTATATTCACGAAAAACTTGCTGACCGCGAGCGCTACCAAACCGTTTACGCCAAAGAAAATGGTTCTGCTGCAGCTCCAACGGCAGGTCTTCATTTCACCCAAGAATTGCTCCAAAAGATTGAAGCAAAAGGGGTTCACCTGGTCTATTTGACCCTTCATGTGGGCCTAGGAACCTTCCGTCCAGTATCCGTGGACAATCTTGAAGACCATGAGATGCACTCTGAATTTTACCAACTTTCTGAAGAAGCTGCCGCGACCCTTCGTCAGGTAAAAGCTGCAGGAAAACGCATCGTGGCCGTCGGAACGACTTCTATTCGGACCCTTGAAACGATTGGCAACAAATTTGATGGAGACATCCAAGCTGATTCAGGCTGGACCAATATTTTTATCAAACCAGGTTATGAATGGAAAGTTGTCGATGCCTTTTCAACCAACTTCCACCTTCCAAAATCAACTCTGGTCATGTTGGTTTCTGCCTTTGCTGGCCGTGAATTAACCCTCGAAGCATACCACCATGCTATTCAAGAACGCTACCGTTTCTTCAGCTTTGGGGATGCCATGTTCATCAAGTAAAGGAGTCTCTCATGAATAAAATTGAAAGTCGCCACCGCTTGATCCGCTCGATCATTTCTGAGCGTAGGATTCATACCCAACAAGAACTCCAAGAAGCCTTAGAAGCCAATGGCGTTCTCGTTACCCAGTCCACCCTTTCACGGGATGTCAAATCCTTGAATTTGGTAAAAATTAACGAGGGGGATAGTTCCTACTATGCCATGAACACCATCGCTCCTTCCCGTTGGGAAAAGCGCCTGCGGATGTATATGGAAGATGCCTTAGTCATGTTACGGCCCGTTCAAAACCAGGTCGTTGTAAAAACTCTTCCAGGTCTTGCCCAATCCTTTGGAGCTATCTTAGATGCATTGGAACTCCAAGAAATTGTAGCCACCATCTGTGGAGATGATGTCTGTTTGGTTATCTGCGAAGACAACCAAGGAGCTTTGGATTGCTTTGAAAAATTAAAAGAATTCACCCCACCCTTCTTCTTTAGTAAATAAAAAGTTTGGAAACCAAGTTTCCAAACTTTTTAAAATGTAGACAAACTATCTTAAAATAAGGTGAGCGATTCTGCAAAAAAATTAAAATGTGTTCTAATTTTTTGAATGAATGAAGAAAACACTGAAACTTTCCGCCGTGAGAAAAGTGCCTGAAACAAAATTGTTTCAGGCACTCGGAATTATTGAGAGTAAAACAGTTTGGGAAACTGTTTTAGCCTGATCCCAGAAATTAAAGAGCGAGGGGGCTCAATACAAATTGAACACGGGCTGCGGATTGTGTCAAAAAGATAAGTTCTCCTAGAATCGAAAGATTCCGCGTCAAACTTCCTATTTTGACTTTATCCGCAGACGCCCTTAGTATCTTGATTTAGTCTTGGAACTTCGTAGAAGTTCGCTGACGTCCGTACTCACCTAAGGAAAGTTTTTAGTATAACTTTGTCTTAGTTATGAAAGTTTGGAAACCAAGTTTCCAAACTTTTTTATATGGTGGCTAAGCGTTGAATGGCTTCTCGATAGATTTCCATCGCAGCATAGAGATCGTTAATTTTTGCTCGTTCATTTGCTTGATGCTCAGTCTGTTCTGCACCTGGGAAAAGAGCCCCAAAAGCGACACAATTTTCCATGGTCCGCGCAAATGTCGCACCACCAGAAGACATAGCGGGCGTCCTATCACCAGTTTCTTCCTGATAAACTGCCATCAAAGAGCTGACTAAAGGACTATCCAAAGGAACATATAAAGGAGCCAAATAATCAAACTCTTCATATTCCAACTGATAGCTGGCTGCAATTTCTTGCAAACGAGCTACCAAGGCATCCTTGTCTGCTAAGACCGGGATCCGAATATCAATTCCGATTTCCGATTGTTCTTGATCGATCACAAGGGTCGCAAGATTGAAGGAAAGATCCCCACTTGGTTCATCTGAAATAGGGCCAAATAGCGCTTCTCCCGTTGCATCCTCACCAACAGCATCTGCAATAAAGAGCAAGGCTGGATGGGGTTGAATGAGGGACAGACTTTCCGCTAAACCGACAATGGCATTGACTCCTTCGGCTGCATCTTTGGAGTGCTTTGAAACTCCCATAACCGTTACAGAATCTTCTGTTTGGCTATACTGAACCCTACTTTGATCCAAAACAGGAAGCAATTCTTCTAAACGATGACCTGCATAGGTCGCTTTATCTGGAACAACATTGAGGGCCTGACCAGCCTGTAAAGGAAGATCATCCCAACCTGGGCCATGCAATTTCACTTGTAACAAGCCTTTTTCAGCATAGGTTAATGGGAAAGAAGAATCCGGTGCAAACCCAAGATCTGCTTGTTCTTCAATTTGATTGTAGCGGTTCATACAGCGCCACAAGGTTTCTTCATCCGTCCCAAAGATAAAGCGGATTCGTTTGGTAAACTGGGTGCCATCATCCAGCAAACTCTTAACTGCATAGAGAGCAGCAAGTGACGGCCCCTTATCATCCTGCACACCACGACCTACTAGATAGTCACCGACAACAGTCGCTTCAAAGGGTGGCGTTTGCCAATCTTTTAGATCACCGGCTGGAACAACATCCAAGTGACAAAGAACGGCCAGGAGTTCTTCCCCCTGACCGATCTCTGCATATCCATAGTATCCTTCAGGATCTATATATGTTTGAAAACCTAATTCTTGAGCAAACTCTAAGGTTTTTTCTAGGACATCTTGGATAGCTTGTCCAAACGGTGTTCCATTTTCCCCTTCATTTAACACAGAAGGGTAAGAAATGATGGTTTGAAGAGAGTTTAAAAACTGCTTTTTCACATCGTCCTTAATTCTTTTTTTCATGAAACACCTACTTTATTCTATTGCAAGAATGGAACCACAGTTCCTAGTAGAAGAAGGGCAATGGTGATCACAACAATAGCTACGACCAATTTACCCATGAATTTCCACCATGCACTCAAGTCAACACGTCCAAGAGCAAGAGCTCCCATTACGATACCTGAAGTTGGTGCGATCAAGTTCAAGACACCAGATGCAGATTGATAAGCTGTGACAATCAAGCTACCTGGTACATTGACGAATTTACCAAGAGGTGCCATGATACCCATTGTTGCGCTGGCAAGACCAGATGATGATGGGATCAAGAATGACATTGGCAAGTAGAAAATGTAAGTCAAGACAATGAACAATTGAGATGAAAGACCTTTCAGTCCTTCTTCACCCCAGTGAAGAATTGTCGCAGTGATCATACCGTCGTTCATGATGACTTGGATACCACGTGCTACCGCTACGATAAGAGCAACACTCAAGAGGTCAGCTGCACCATTCATGAAAGATGAAATAATTTTATCTTCTTTCAAGCCATAAATGATACCAACGAGGATTCCCATGAAGGCAAAGAGCATAGCTGTTTGAGGGAAGTACCATGTACCAAGAGCATCTGTGTTACCGATCAATTGACCAAGTACTGGAATTTTATGGAGAGATTCGTTAAAGTTGTTAAAGAATGTAATACCCAAATCTTTGAATGGGATAAATCCAGCAACCATGATAACGAATGTTGAGATGAAGACGACCAAGACACGTTTTTGTTTCTTGTTCATTTGTGAAGGAATTTCTTCGCCACTATCAACATTGAAGTGTTTCAAATCTTCTTCACGAGTTGCATAGGTGAGAGATTTGGTTGGGTCTTTTTGAACCTTATCTGCATAACGGTATACATAGTATGTGCTAAGTCCTGTCAATACGATCCAGAAGATCACACGAAGTAAGAGACCTGAAGCACTTGAGATACCTGCAGTATCAGATGCGATAACTGTCGCAAATGGGTTCAATGTTGACGCCAAACATCCGATTTGTGATCCTAAAAGGATAATAGCTACCCCTGTCAAGCTGTCAAAACCAACGGACATCATAACAGGTACAAGAAGTGGATAGAAGGCCATGGTTTCTTCACCCATACCATAAGTTGTACCACCAAGGGCAAACAATGGCATCAAGATCAAAATCAACATTTTTTCGCGGCCTTTGTATTTACGAACGATAGAAGCAATCCCTACATCAAGGGTACCTGTTTCGTTCACAACTCCAAGGAAACCACCGACCATCAAGATAAAGAAGGCTACGTCAATCGCTGCACTAGTTGGTGCTTTACCAAGCATGGCATTGATTGGGGCCATCAAAACATCCCAAATTCCTTGAGGATGTGCTTTTACAGATTCATAACTACCTGCAATGATAGCACCTGCATCGTCAACCTTGTATTGACCAGCTGGAATAATCCAAGTTAACACTGCCATAATAGCAATGATAATTAACAATACGGAAAAAGATGAAGGCATCTTAAATCCTTTTTTCGTTTTTTCACTCATTTGTCTTCCTCCTAACGCAACAAAGTGTGAGTGATGTTTTACAAGAGCATCTTGTAAAACGCTTACCTATAGATTTATTCTATCACAATAAGCTTTAAAATACTAGTTTTTTCCTAATTTTTCATTAGTCTTTTTGGATGATTGTTCCACTTTCAGACTCAATCAAAGCTCCAAGGTTTTCAAGTGATGTAATAACTGCTTTTCCTTCTGGGCGACCATTTACAAAGGCAATCGCAGCTTCCACTTTAGGAAGCATGCTTCCTGGTGCAAATTGGTCTTGTTTGATATATTCTTCCAATTGAGCCACATTAACATGTTCCAATTTTGCTTGGTCTGGTTTGTTGTAGTTCACAAAGACATAATCGACACCAGTCAAGACGATGAAGAGGTCTGCTTCTACTAATTCAGCCAAACGTTGAGAGGCGAAGTCTTTATCGATAACAGCTTCAACACCAGATAAGCTACCATCTGCTTCTTTCACAACTGGGATACCGCCACCACCGGCTGCCACAACGACTTGACCGTCGTTCAACAAAGTACGGATGGTATTGATTTCTTTGATATCCACTGGTTTTGGTGAAGCAACGACTTTACGCCAGCCACGACCAGCATCTTCTTTGAAAGTTGCTCCTGTTTTTTCAGCTTCTGCTTTTGCTTCTTCTTCTGAGTAGAATGGACCGATTGGTTTGCTGAGGTTGACAAAAGCTGGGTCGTTCTTATCAACAATGACTTGTGTCACAACAGAAGCCACATCTTTTTCGATTCCTTCTTCATGAAGAGCATTTTGAAGAGCATTTTGAAGCCAGTAGCCAATGCTTCCTTCGGTCATAGCAACTAATGAATCAAGTGGGAAAGCAGGGTTCTTTTCAGAGTTTGCTGCCAAGTGTTGGAGCAAGAGGTTCCCTACTTGAGGACCATTTCCGTGAGTGATGATCAAGTCATCCCCGTTTTTGATTAATTTGACTAAGTGTTTTGCTGTTTCTACAAGTGCTTCTTGTTGAGCTTGAGCAGAAGGATCAGATGAGAGTATAGCATTTCCTCCCAAAGCAACGACGATTTTTCTTGACATAAGTTTTCCCTTTCTATAAAAAATAGGGGCAGGACTAAAGCTAGCAGTCCAGCCCCTATAGCTGTTGGTATACGGTTATAAAGTCTTAAACTTTTGGAATATACAAGTTACCAAGAGTAGCTGCCATAACCGCTTTGATAGTGTGCATACGGTTTTCAGCTTGGTCAAAGTGACGAGCATATTTGCTGCGGAACACTTCGTCAGTAACTTCCATTTCTTCTACGCCGAATTTTTCAGCAACATCTTTACCGTAAACAGTATTTGTATCGTGGAAGGCTGGCAAGCAGTGCAAGAAGATCAAGTCTTCGTTATCAGCTTTCTTAATCAAATCCATATTTACTTGGTAAGGTTTCAAAAGGGCAACACGTTCTGCAAATTTGTCTTCTTCACCCATTGATACCCAAACGTCAGTGTAAAGTACATCTGCACCTTTCACTGCTTCGTCAGCATCTTCAGTGATCAAGATATGAGCGCCACTTTCTTTTGCAAATCCTTCTGCCAATTCAACGATTTCTTTTTCTGGGAAGAGTTCTTTTGGTGAGAAGATGTGTACGTTCACACCAAGGATAGCACCTGTTACAAGAAGGCTGTTCGCAACGTTGTTACGTCCATCACCACAGTATACAAGTGTCAAACCTTCCAAACGTCCAAAGTTTTCTTGAACTGTCAAGTAGTCTGCAAGCATTTGAGTTGGGTGCCATTCGTCAGTCAAACCATTCCATACTGGAACACCTGAGAATTCAGCCAATTCTTCAACCATACGTTGGCTGAAACCACGGAATTCAATACCGTCAAACATACGTCCAAGAACTTTAGCAGTATCTTCTGTAGATTCTTTTTTACCAAGTTGGATGTCGTTTGCACCTAAGTATTCTGGGTGAGCACCAAGGTCGATAGCTGCTGTTGTGAAGGCAGCACGAGTACGAGTTGAAGTTTTTTCAAACAAAAGCGCAATGTTTTTACCAGCAAGATAGTGGTGTTCAATGTTGCGTTTTTTAAGGTCTTTCAAGTGAGCTGAAAGTCCGATAAGGTATTCTAACTCTGCACGTGTAAAGTCTTTTTCTGCCAAGAAGCTACGTCCTTGGAACACTGAATTTGTCATTCTATTTGTCTCCTATTTTCTTTCTAGTATTGATCAGTAAGAAGAAAGAGCTGATCCCCAAAGACCAGCTCTCAGTCTTCTCTATTAGATTTCTTCACGTTCAAATGGCATTGACATACAACGAGGTCCACCACGACCGCGAACTAATTCACTTCCGCGGATCTTAATCAAACGAAGTCCGTATTCTTCTAATTTCTTGTTGGTAACAGTGTTACGGTCGTATACTACTACCACACCTGGTGCGATTGTAAGAGTATTTGATCCGTCGTTCCATTGTTCACGTGCAGCAGCAACGACGTTGCCACCTCCACATGGAATCAATGTAACTTTTTCAACACCAAGGTTTTCAGCAAGCAATTCAGCCAAATCACCTTTTTCTTCAACGATCTTCAATTGTTCGTTTTCATAAGTTACAGAGAAGACGCGAAGGTTACCTTGGATTTCTGGGTGGATTGTGAATTTATCGTAGTCCACCATTGTGAATACTGTATCCAAGTGCATGAATTTACGGTTGTTCGCAAATTCGAAGGCCAATACTTTCTTGAAGCCAACGTTCTTCTTGAAGATGTTTACCAACAATTTTTCGATTGATGCAGCATCAGTACGTTGTGAGATACCAACTGCCAATACATCTTTAGAAAGTACCAACTCATCTCCACCTTCGATACGAGTATCTTCTTCACGGTTGTAGACAAGTTCAACTTTTCCACCGTAAACTGGGTGGTATTTGAAGATGTATTTACCATACAAAGTTTCACGGTTACGTGTATCTGCGTACATGTGGTTCAATGATACTGCATTACCAATTGTTGCAAATGGGTCACGTGTGAAGTACAAGTTTGTCATTGGGTCGATAGCAAATGGATAGTCAGATTCAACAAGGTCTGTCAATCCTTTTGCTTCTTCAGGAATTTCTGGAAGTTCAGCTTTTTGAACCCCTTCCATTGTTTTTTCAACCAATTCTTGGTTGTCTTCAATGCTGTGAAGCAATTCACGGATCGCAATTTTTGTTTGGCGTCCACGAATGTTCGCTTCTTCAAGGTATTCTTCGATGAACTGATCACGAATTTCTGGAGAAGTCAATGATTCAGCAGCCAACTGCTCAAGATAAAGTACTTCGATTCCTTCGTTACGAAGTGCTTCAGCAAATGCGTCGTGTTCTTTTTGAGCATCTTCCAAGAATGGAATATCATCAAAAAGAAGACGTTCAAGATAGTCAGGCATCAAGTTTTCCAACTCTTTACCTGGACGGTGCAAACAAACTTTTTTCAGTTTTCCAATTTCTGAGAAAACATGAATTGGGTGTGTAGACATCTATAGTCCTCCTTTTTTCTTTGAGCTTGTTCACAAGCTTATTACAATTGTTATTATATTCTTTATTGGTACCGCTTTCACAAAGGATTCTACTTT
Source organism: Streptococcus sp. SP8 (assembly GCF_030440045.1). Lineage (NCBI taxonomy): Bacteria > Bacillati > Bacillota > Bacilli > Lactobacillales > Streptococcaceae > Streptococcus > Streptococcus sp. SP8. The sequence goes on from NZ_JAQFJL010000001.1 coordinate 499,988, forward strand.
TTGAATGCAAAGAATTTGGCGTTTTTTTGAATCCTTCCTATTTTTTAGTTAATATGAAGCGTTTTCTTTGCATATTTTGCCTTTTATATTATTTTTATGAATATATATTTTTTTGTAAAAAATAAAAAAAGATCAACGAATTAGTTGATCTCTTCAAAACTTTTTAAAAAGTAGGCTGTATCTAGAAAAGTTAGTTGTTTTCTCTCATACTGGATCTTATGAGAATCGATGAGTTTCTTTAAAACTTGATTGACGGTTTCTCTAGTTGTGGCTGCTAATTTGGCCATTTCCTTCATACTAATTGGAAATGGAAGCTGATTTCCTAGACCTTCATAGTCCTTGCACAGAATGGCTAAGGATTGAATCACGCGCTCACTGGCACTAGCTGTCACGACATTGCGCAAGCGCAACTCTTGAAATTCTAAGATGGAGGAGAGCTTTCTCATAATAAAGAGCAACTGCTCCTTGCTCTCTTGGGCATATAATTCATAGAGATTGACGGGAATCACGAAACAACGCAAATCCGTCACCGCACTAGCTGTATAGTGGTAACGCTCATCCTGGAACATCCCACCATAAGGGAACAGAGCCCCCTTCTTAATATAATCCATATAGGAGAATTGGTCAGACGAATCAAATTGCTCAATACGAGCAAAGCCTTTTGCCAGAAGAAAAATGCGCTCCCGCCTATCTCCTGCATAAAATAAAATTTGTCCTTTAGGGATATCCCTGGCATGAATTTCAACAGCTAATTTATCAAATAGCTCCACTGGTAGCGCAGAAAAGGCTGGATGCGAGCGGAGCAACTGGTAATCTTCCTTTGTAATCATGTCTATACTTCCTCTTATTACTATTAGTAGTATAACATACTTTTTATAGAAAAGGGAAAGAAGTCTCTTTAGAACAGAAAAGTAATTCGAAACACCAAGTGAATTTCATCCTACTTTGATAGAATAAAAGGCCTGAGCAACCCTCAGACCTTCTGTCGATTATTCATTCATATTGACACGATGCCATTCATTGATAACATAAGCCAATTGTCCCAATTGATAAAGACCAACGCCACTGATTTCAGAACTTTCTGGAGTCGTCCCTCCAAGTCCTGCAGTGTAGATAGCAACCAAATAAGGAGTCGATTCACGGACAATCGCATCCACATTAAGTGCTTCAGCAACATATCCTGGTTTTTGTTGAATCACCAAATCTGGCAAGAATTTTTTATAGTACTCACCTGGGAAAGACTCCCCGATCAGTTCTAGTAAATCCGCATATTTTTCTTGATGATTCCAAAGATATTCCAAGACATGGATGTAATAATCCGTTGTCGTTTTATTATCTTCGCTAAAGGTTTTAACCTCTGGTGAACGAGATTGACCATAGCGACTGAACAACTTACGCGCTTGCTCCATCCCCCCTAAACGATCTGCCAAAGCATAGGCTGGGGTGTTTTCAGAGTAAACCAATGAATAGCGCTGCATATCAGGAATAGACATGGCTCCATCAAAGGCAGCAACGTAATTGTCATGCTCTCCTACATATTCATAGTAAGTATTGGTAATGTCAAACCGGTCTGTTAAATTGAGTTTGCCCTTTGCGACTTCATCCACCACCAACATGTTCAACGGTAGCTTATAGGTACTACCTGCCGTCATTGGTTGAAGATCATTCATGGCAAATTGCTCTCCTGTAATGGCATTGCGATACGTGAAGGCAACTTGTGACGGATCAATTCCACTTTCTGCTAGGAAATCCTGGACAACCTCTACTAAACCTTTATTAGCATAATCATAGACAAGGCCATAAGCGCTCATCGTTTCCATGTCTGCATCTACTACTGCTTGCTTAGCTTCAGGAGATTTGACACGCGGTTTTTTCGTCTCAGGGGTAGACTTTTCGATATCTTGTTCTTTTGCTTCTTTTGTTTTCTTTGCTTTTTTTTCAATTGCTGATGCTGTTGGTTGCGTAACATGCAAGTAGCCCAGTGCGCTTGTTCCCACTAAGCACAATAAAATACTGACCGCAATCATGATCGAGCGTAGATTAAAATATTTTTTCATACGAGATTAATTATAAAAGATTCTACTGAAAATAACAAGAATTATCAGAAAGAGAAAACGGTTTCTTTTTAAAAAGTTTATTTCTTTTCATCAAAGGCTTATTTTCGTTTAAAGGAGCCCATAATTAGCTTAGCGATCTCACGCGCAATCGTCCGGAATAAGGAACTCAAGAAGGAATCTTTTGCCTTTTCAAGACTAGATTTTCTTGGACGACCTGGACTACGTTTTTGAGCCGCCTTATCTGCTGCAGCCTCTTCCTTTTCTGCTTCTTTTTGCTCTTTTTCTTGTACTTCCTTGCTTGCTTTAGCTGCTAATTTTTCATAGGCAGATTCCCGATCAATCGTCGTCGCATACTTTTGATGGACGGGCGATGTCGTGATCAAGGCCAATTGTTCACTCTCATTTAAGAGGTCAAAACTCGATTGAGGAGAGAGAATATAAGCACGCTCAACCACACTAGGCTGTCCCTTTTCATTGAGGAAAGAAACCAAGGCTTCCCCTGTCCCTAACTCTGTGATCACTGTTTCTGTATCAAAATCTGGATTCGGACGAAAACTTTGGGCAGCAACCTTAATCGCCTTCATTTCTTTGGGTGTATAAGCTCGAAGTGCATGCTGAACACGATTTCCAAGCTGTGCCAAAACAGATTCTGGAAGGTCTTGAGGATTTTGGGTAATAAAGTAAATCCCTACACCCTTCGAACGAATCAGGCGTACCACTTGCTCGACCTTCTCAAGAAAGAGCTTGCTTGCATCCTTAAAGAGGAGATGCGCTTCATCAAAGAAGAAGACCAGTTTTGGCTTTTCAGGATCCCCAACCTCTGGAAGTGTTTCAAAAAGACGAGACAGCATCCAAATCAAAAAGGTTGAGTACAATTTTGGTGAATTAAAGAGCTTTGTAGCCGAAAGAATATTGATATACCCACGACCAGATGCATCGAGTTGCATGAAATCATTTAAATCAAGTGCTGGCTCTCCGAAAAACTGATCTGCTCCTTCTTCTTCAAGAACCAAGAGACTTCTTTGGATGGCTCCGACAGATTGTTTGGTGATATTGCCATATTGGGCTGAATAGTCTGAACTGTGCTCATTGACTTCCTTTAAAAGGCTTTGTAGGTCCTTCAAATCAATCAAGGGCCAATCTTTCTCTTGGGCCACTTTAAAGACAATTGCGAGAATTCCTGATTGGGTTTCATTCAAATCAAGCAGACGAGAAAGAAGCAATGACCCCATCCCTTCGACAGTCGCCCGAACAGGATGACCAGCTTGGCCAAAGACGTCCCACAATCGAACAGGGAAAGCTTGTGGCTCAAACGGATCTGTGATCCCAAGAAGCTTGTAGCGTTCTTCCAGTTTTGGCGTCCATTGCCCGGCTTTGGCTAAGCCAGATAAATCTCCCTTGATATCGGCTAGAAAGACCGGAATACCTTCTTTGCTTAATTTTTCTGTTAGGACCTTGAGAGTAACCGTTTTTCCTGTTCCTGTTGCACCTGCAATCAAGCCATGACGATTCAACATCCGCAAATAGATAGGCGTCTCAACGGCTCCTTTAGTAATGGTAATACTAGTCATTTCATTTCTCCCTGAATGTTTCAGTTTTCATTTTAAGGTTTATCTTTTCCTTGCCTAGGCCCTTCAAACCAGGCTTCAGACAAGTAAGACACACTCCTACTAGTGTATCATTTTCCTGACCAAACGCAAGAAATTATACTCCGATTTTTCGGATGCAAATAAAAAAATCTATAAGAGCCAATACTTGCTCTTATAGATTCCTTCATTTTATTATTTTGCTGCTGCAAACAATTCATTCACTTTATTCCAGTTAATCACTGAGAAGAAAGCTTTGATGTAGTCAGGACGTACGTTACGGTATTTCACGTAGTAGGCATGTTCCCAAACATCCAAACCAAGGATTGGTGTTTTACCTTCAGAGATTGGTGTATCTTGGTTTGCTGTTGAAGTCACTTCGAGTTTGCCTTCTTTGTTGACAACCAACCATGCCCAGCCAGAACCAAAACGTGTCGTTGCTGCTGCTGTGAAGGCTGCTTTGAAGTCTTCAAATGAACCAAATGTAGCATCAATCGCTGCAGCAAGTTCTGCTGAAGGAGCTGTTTGTTCTGGAGTCATCAATTTCCAGAAAAGAGCGTGGTTCAAATGACCACCACCATTGTTGATCACAGCTTGGCGAATGTCAGCTGGAATGGATTCAACATCAGCTAACAAGCTTTCAAGGTCTTCTCCAATTTCAGGATGTTTTTCAAGAGCTGCATTCACATTGTTTACATATGTTTGATGGTGTTTATCATGGTGCAAATGCATGGTCTCTTCATCGATATAAGGTTCCAATGCATCATAAGCATATGGTAATTCTGGTAAAATGATAGCCATTTTATGGTCCTCTTTTCTTTATTACTGACTTGATAATAACGTAAACAGCTAAATTATTCAACTAATCTGCTTGCGATTTCATTCATCGTTAGACGTTATTCGCTACTTTCAACAGGGCCAAATCAAATAAGTAGTCTTTTTCATATGTTCCACTTTTAATCGCATAATCCGTCTCGATGAAGGTTATCATAGCTTGCTTCAAAAAGGACAAGGAAAGCCTGCGGCTATCCCGTAAGGCAAACTTCACCTGATAAGGATTGACCTTGCGTCCTGACAACTCCGACAAGCTCGCTACAATTTGGCTTTCGGATTGGCCTTCTTCTGAGAAAATTTTAACTTGAGAAAACATTCGGAATTGTCCCAACAAAATAGCGATCAATTTTATTTCATCTTCTCCTTGTAAGCGGAGATCCTTAACCAAATTCCGGGCTTGATCGATTTGGCGTTTGAGAATCATCTGTGTCAGATCAAAAATATTATCTTGCAAGGACTTTGGAACAACCTCCTTGATATCTTGGAGGGTAATCTGACCATCTTCTTTATAAGCCTGCAACAGAGCGAGATTCTTCTGTAACTCTCCAAAATCATAGCCAGATTTTAAGAGTAGCTGGTCCAAGGAATCGCCCACAAACTGCAAGCCCAATTCTTGGGCCTGACTTGCAAAATAACGCTTTAAATCTTGCTCTTTAGGTGTTGTTGCTTCAATGATCTGGGCATCCCGTTTTAGGAGTTTGACTAAGCGACGCTTACTATCTAATTTTCCTTCTGCAAATATCACCAAACGGGTTGATTCAGAAGGATTTTCCAGATAATTTTCAAATTGCTTCAGATCTTCATCGGTTAAATTGCGTTTTTTGGCAGTGGTCAAATCCAATAAGTGATCCAAAATCACGATTTTTTCATCTGCAAAAAAGGGAAGACTGACCAAATCCAGTTCGACCTCAGCATAGGAGGCTTCCTTCATATCGAAATAAGAATAATTCAAATCTGAGGGATCATAGCCTATTTTTTTTAAAATGTCTTTTTTTAACCATTCAAATTGACCTACATCCTCACCCGTCAAGACAAGAATAGGAGGCAGAGTTTGAACCGTCAGATGTTTAATGTCGGTAATTGCTTGCATGAAACTCTCTTATCTCTATCAGTCTAGTGTATTTCGTGTTCAGCAGCCATTTTTTGTTCCAATGGTGGTTTTTCATCAGACAAATCAGGTGCTGCTACAAAATTTGGAATTTGCTCAAAGGAGTTGCCTCCAAAGCTTCCCCCTGTCGCTGTGACCTGTGGTTCAGAAGCCACTCCCATAGGAGTTTCTACTGGTTGTGGGAAGGTGTTTTTCCCTGGAAGCATCATGAGAATCAAGAGAGAAATAACTGTAATCCCCCAAAGAAATAGGAAAATATCTAGCCCCGTCAACAAATAGAGCAGAACCGGACCAAGATTCAAAAAGATCCAAGACCAATGGATTCCCGCATCCCGCAAGCGACGTACACAAATGGCTTGACTGGGTACTAAAATGAGGAAGTAAAAGAATGCTAAGAAAGCGAGCGCCCATAAACCTGTCTTAGAATGAACAGTTGAAAAATTGAGCGTTTCTTGAGCATTTTGATGGGATAAAGAGGTCACGATGTAAAAAACCCAAAGAGGCAAAGAAATCAGGGAATTCCAGAAAAAAGCTAGCCAAAAATGGGCCCGACTGGTCTTACTTGAAAAATCTGCATACTGTATCCAAAATTGCTTAAATGCGTTCATACGATTCTACCTTTACATTGATTTCACTTTCTATAATAGCAATTTTCAGCATAGAAAGCAAACCTCTCCTCGTCTCTAGTGGACCGTTTCTACCCTCCAATGGTCCCACCCAATCAAGCGAATTGCTCCCCTTTCATCGGTACGAAGATAAGAAATAGAGCGTTCCTCTAGACGATCGAGCAATTCTTTATGGGGATGTTGGTAGCGATTTTTCTTTCCAACAGAGATCAAGGCCAACTGAGGATGTAACTGATCTAAAAACACATCACTAGAGGAACCTTTAGAACCGTGGTGGCCTACTTTCAAGACATCTACTTGTAATTGTGGATCGTTTTTCAATAGTTTTTTCTCTCCAGCTTCTTCCAAATCACCCGTGAACAAAAATCGTTTCTGAAAGAACTGCCCATAGAGGACAATCGAATCATCATTTTTACCATCCCCCACTTCATCAGGGGATAAGACTTCTAAATGATCATCAAAAATAGGTAGTTGATCTCCTCTCTGGACTACTTTAATCGGACTATGAAGCTGTTTCAATTTCTCTTGAAATTGAGAATTGGTGAGACTGCCTGGACTGACATACACTTTTTTAACCGGGATTTGTTTGGCAACCTCCACCATATCGCCCATATGGTCCTGGTCTGTATGAGTCAAGACCAAAGCATCGAGTTTTCCAACACCTCGACTCTTGAGATAGGGAATCAAGGTTTGATCCGCATTGGCAGATTGACTGCGCTCTTGCCACTTTTCTCCACTTTTAAAAGTGACACGTCCTCCGACATCAATCAATATGGTTCTTCCTTTCCAATCGCGTAAAAAGATACTGTCTCCTTGACCGATATCCACCATGGTAATCTCATTTTCTAAAGGATGCTTGGTCCAACAAAAGATGAGTAGAATCATGCCTATTAACAGGAAACGAAGTTTTTTTTGCTTTCGAAGATCATACAAGATCCCTAAAAGAAGGAAGAGAGCGATCAGAGCTGGTCCCGTCGGCTGACCAAATACCAAAGGTAGCGACGTGAGCTTTGAAATCCAACGAATACACTCCTCTATGAGAAGAAAGAAACTGTTAAAAATTGTAAGGGGCTTTAGAATCGATAAGATAAATAGCACCGTTAAACCTGGAAGAAGGACAAGGTCAAATAAGAAAGAAAAGAGGAAGGTTAAAGGGAGTGACCACGGTTGAAAGACACTAAAGTAATAGGTCAAAAGGGGCAAAATTCCCAGGCTAATCCAGAAACTTTCCACTAGTAGCTTTTTAAGTCCTGAATAAGAACTGGTATCTACCAAGGTCAAAATAAAGGCGTAGGCACAACTCAAGACCCCTCCAGCTGTCAGAAGAAACTTGGGCATGAGCACCATTAAGAGCATCAAGGTCATCGCCATATTCTCCATCCCTCGGATCCCCTTTTGAGAGAGGATCTTCTGCAAGAGACTACGAACCACTGAAACTGAAAAACCTGTCAAGCCAGCATACACCAAAGAAATTGGAAGCATCCAGATATCGACTGTCTCTTGCAAGATTCCTAGACGTAAGAGAGCTTTCCGGATCCCATTGATGAAAAAGCCGACCTGCATCCCAGATAAGGCGAATAAATGGATGATTCCTAAACTCGTGTAAAGCTGGTCCATCTCTTCAAAATCCGTATCTAAATAGCCAAAAAGAAGGCCGGTCATATACTGGTTCATTGGTTGCGGAAAGTGCTCCTTGCTCCAAACAATAGCTTGGCGCCTCCATTGAGATAGCCAGTCAAAAACATTCCAAGTCTGTATAGGAAGTGCGGATTGGATTGCTTCAATTTTTATTTGATAGTGAATCTCCTGTGTTTGCAAATAAGACCGGTAGTCAAATCCTCTAAAATTTCGCTGCCCTTCTGGTTCTTCTATAACACCTTTATATGTCAACTCCAGCAAGTGAGTTTGACTTTGCCACTGCTGTTTTTCTTTTTCTGATTTTAAAGTGTAGAAGACTTGATAGGTTCTTCCCTGATTTTTAGCACGAAAAGACAGGGCGTCCCCATTGATCTTGATGGTATCTGGAATCAGGCGTAAGTGGGATGGGGGCTGACTTTCTGCTTGTACTGGATGATCCTGTAGTCGCTGAAAGACAAAGAAGGCTGCAAAACAAAGGGTTGCTAAAGCAAGCCCTAGCAAACTTGAGCGATCCTCCTTATAGTGATGAACCACTAAACATATCAACACTATTAGACCGCTGATCGAAAGCCAAGATGGTTGATAAACACTAAAATACAACCAAAGAAGTAAAAAAGCGAGGTGTACAAGCGAAAAAGGGAGCTCTTTAATCCACCGTGAAAGCATCTCTTAGTTTCTCCAGTGTTTTCTCCCCGATTCCTGAAACATTCTTCAGATCATCCACTGATCGAAAAGGGCCATTTGCGTCGCGATAGGCGATAATGTCCTGGGCTCGTTTCTGACCAATTCCTGATACCGTTTGGAGCTCTGACTCGGTCGCTCGATTTAAATGGACCTTGCCTGTTTTTTCTGCTGATGCTGACGAAGTTGCAGGACTTTCTGAACTTCCAAGTGCTGGAACATCCTCCCCTTCTTTGGCAACATAAATCACTGCTTCATCAGAGAGTTTTTGCGCCAAGTTGACCGATTGGCTATTGGCTTCGGCAGTCATTCCACCCGCCTTATGAATGGCATCGTGGACTCTGCTATCTGAGCGCAACTCATAGACACCTGGTTGTTTAACAGCCCCTTTGACATCGACCGTAATGATTTCGGGCGCATCAGACACTGAAGCAGCTGGCTTTTCTTCTCTTGAACTAGAAGCAGATGTCTTTTCTTTGCTCGAAGTTGAACGGGAAGTCTGATAGAGATCCGGTATTGTTGATGTACTCGACTGAGGTCGATGAAAAAGAAAATACCCTCCAAGTAAGAGTCCGATAGCTGTAAGTGCTAAAAAGAGCTTATATTCTTTGATTTTTTCGATGATATCCTCCATAAGAAACCTCCTCTCACTTTTATTATTCGTAAAAATAAAAAAAAACTGAGAAAAACTCTCAGTTTTTTTACTTGTTTTTTCGATGTTTGTCCGGATCCCATACAAAGCTGGCTAGGTAACTAAAGAGCAAGGTCAAGATGGCCACGACTAAGACAAGGGGAATCAAAAGGATTTTTAACAAACGAATCAAGATAAACGGTTTTGTTGGGGTGTTGATCGCTTGCGCTTCCGCATCCAAACGGTCAAACTCCTCTTGAATACGACGGGCAACTTCTACCACTCCTTCGTCATTCATCTTTTTAATATCCGAAATATCAATCGGATGTCCAAAGTTCATATCAATGCGTTCACCCGTTGCCAACCCTTTCAAGTCTCTTGGACCAGTATATGTCACTGGCATGATACGGACCTTCGCCATTTTGGCAATGATGGCAACACCGCCTTTGACGTCTTGAGAATGACGGCTTCCACTTGGAAACATAATCAAGGAACGGTTGCTCTTTTTCAGCATATTGACAGGATACTTAATGGCTTCTGCTCCCGGATTTTCACGGTCGATCGGAAAAGCCCCACACATACGAATCCACCAGCCAAAAATACGATTGGTGAAGAGTTCTTTTTTCGCCATAAAGATAAACTGCTTTGGCTTGGTCGCAAAGGCCATATAGACTGGATCCCACCAGGTCCGGTGAGGCGATACCAATATGTAGTTCTCTTCCTGATCTGGAATATTGTCCTTATGATGGTAATGGGCATTCCCATTTAAAACCCAAAGAATAAAGGCAACAAGGCCACGTAAATAGGTATAAAACATAGTTGTTCCTCAAATCCATTTCATTAATCTCTACAAGATATTCAATCCTGTAAAACGTTCTTTCTTATTATACCGTATCCTGATTTTGACCGCAAACTTTTTTTAGATAAAAAATGTCTCAGCGGACCGATTCTAGATAGTCTTTTTCTCAAAAAAATGATATCATATTGTCTATGGAAACGAATGAATTAAAGGGGTTATCCCTCAGTGAAGTCCGCAAGAAAATGGATCGCGGACAAACCAATGATTTTACAACGAATACAAGTACCAGTACCTGGCAAATCATCAAGCGCAACGTCTTCACCTTGTTTAATACCTTAAACTTTGTGATTGCCGTAGCCTTGGCTGCTGTACAGGCCTGGAGCAATATGATCTTTTTCGCGGTTATTTGCTTCAATGCCATTACAGGAATCATGACCGAGATGCGCGCCAAGCGGATGATTGATAAACTCAATCTCATGAGTCGTGAGCTGGTGACTGTCATTCGAGACGGGGAAAAAGATGCGATTCCACCAGAGAAGCTTGTCCTAGGTGATCTAATGCTTCTGTCTTCGGGTGAGCAGATTCCTAGTGATGCTGAAGTCATGTCCGGTATTGCAGAAGCTAATGAGGCTATGCTGACTGGTGAGAGTGATCTGGTCTTAAAAGAAGTTGGTGATGAACTGCTTTCTGGTAGTTATATTGCCAGTGGTCAAGTCTATGCCCGTGTCAAGCGAGTTGGAGCAAACAACTATGCCAACAAACTGATGATGGAAGCTAAAACCTTGAAGCCTATCAATTCGCGTATTCTTTATAACTTAGCGAAAATTTCAAGCTTCACTGGTAAAATTATCATCCCATTTGGCCTTGCCCTCTTCTTTGAAGCACTGTTGATCAAGATGCTGCCAATCAAAGATTCTGTCGTGAATTCTTCCACAGCTCTCTTGGGAATGTTGCCAAAAGGAATTGCCCTACTGACGGTTACGTCTCTTTTGACAGCGGTTATTAAGCTCGGTATGCGCAAGGTTCTTGTCCAAGAAATGTACTCAGTAGAAACCCTAGCGCGTGTGGATACCTTGTGTCTAGATAAGACCGGTACCATCACTCAAGGGAAGATGACAGTCGAATCTCTCCATAGCTTATCTGATCATTTTTCGGAACAGACGATCCAGGTCATTCTCTCTGCTTACATGCAATATAGCGAGGACACCAATCCTACTGCTCAAGCTATTCGCAAGGCTTATGGGGAGTTGGAGCATGCTTATACTGCGGAAAACATTATTCCTTTCTCAAGTGATCGGAAATGGGGAGCCATGCACCTATCTAACCTTGGAACTGTCTTTCTCGGTGCTCCTGAAATGCTCCTTAAAGAAAATCCAGCTGCTGTCGTCGAAGCACAAGCTCGTGGATCGCGCGTGCTCGTCTTGGCTCACAGTTCAGAACTGATCAGCATGCAGGAATTGAAACTGCCTGAAAATCTTGAAGGGATTGCAGTTATTGAGATTACAGACCCCATTCGTGAAGGGGCTTCAGATACTCTTGAGTATTTGCGCTCTCAAGGAGTGGATCTCAAAATCATCTCCGGTGACAACCCTGTGACAGTCTCTTATATCGCTCAACAAGCTGGCTTCAAAAATTATGAGAACTACATCGATTGTTCAAAAATTTCTGATGACCAATTAGTGGATCAAGCAGAAGAAACAGCTATCTTTGGGCGCGTGTCTCCTCACCAGAAAAAACTGCTCATCCAAACCTTGAAAGCAGCTGGTCGGACAACTGCTATGACAGGAGATGGGGTCAATGATATCCTTGCTCTTCGCGAGGCAGACTGCTCCATCGTGATGGCAGAGGGAGATCCAGCAACCCGTCAAATTGCCAATATTGTTCTTTTGAACTCTGACTTTAATGACGTTCCAGAAATTCTTTTTGAAGGCCGTCGTGTGGTGAATAACATTGGACGAATCGCTCCAATCTTCTTTATCAAAACGATCTATTCCTTCCTCTTGGCTATCATCTGTATTGCCAGTGCTCTCTTCTTTAACGTCAACTATTTGCTGATTTTCCCTTTCATCCCTATTCAAATCACCCTGATTGACCAATTCGTCGAAGGATTCCCACCATTTGTTTTGACCTTTGAACGCAATATCAAACCGGTTGAAAAACACTTCTTGAGACGTTCCCTTCTGTTAGCCTTACCAAGCGCCTTGATGGTCGTCTTTAGTGTCTTGTTTATTCGCCTTTGGGGAGCAAGCCATGGTTGGTCTGCAGCCGATATGTCTACTGTATCCTACTACTTACTTGGCTCCATCGGTTTCCTATCCGTTATCCGTGCTTGCCTGCCACTAAATATCTGGAGGGCCCTCCTCATCCTCTTCTCTGTAGTAGGATTCTACGCATCTGCGGTCGTGTTGAAAAACTTGATCGAGATTTCCCTCCTTACAGCCACTACTTTCCCAGTTTATCTGGCATTGATGGCTATCTTTACAGGAGTCTTTATCCTCACTACGATTCTCCAAAAATATGAATTTGATTAAAAAAAGTTGAGAGTTTTACTCTCAACTTTTTTTACGGTGCATCAAAAGCAACAATCGCAGGTTTTTCATTAAATGCAGCAAATGGTTTTATTTCCAGTTCTAATTTGCCATCCCCTTTTACACCAAAATGTTGTACAGCACCTTCCATTGATCGACCCGGTGAAATTGACCCCATTGTATTTGTATTAGGATAAGTCTCCATTTTATTTCCACCAACAAATAGATCAATGTCAACCCCAACTGCTAGATCACTATCTGATAGATTTTTCACATTATAGGTCACTTTTAATACTTTATCGGGATTTGTTTTATCAAAATCATTCCGTTCATCAGTCCATTCAACATTTGTAATAGTGTACTCAGCTTGTTTATCAAAAACAATCTTATCACCAATTGCATAGGTTGATTTCTTTTCACTACTCTTCTCAGTAGATGCCTTTTTCTCTGTTTTAGCTTCTTTTGAAGTATCATCAGACTTACTACTAGAATTTCCACAGGCTACTAGTATACTTGCTGAAAGCAATGTTACCCCCAAGCCAAACCATTTTTTCGTTTTGTTCATTTACAAAACCTCCCACTTTTTTTAATATATAGTAACATATTTAAACAAGAAAAGAAAGCGTTTTTACAAAAATATATCATTTTAATATATTAAAAATTATCATCTTTCCCCAAGCCTCTTTTCATGCTATAATAGAGCCATGACAGATATCGAATTAAAAGACGGCGAGCGCGTCAATCAACTCTTTTCAAGTGATGTGAAAATTATACAAAATCGGGAAGTCTTTAGTTACTCCGTGGATAGCGTCCTGCTATCGCGTTTTCCAAAATTACCCAAGCGAGGATTGATCGTGGATCTCTGCGCTGGAAATGGAGCTGTGGGACTCTTTGCGAGCACTCGGACAGAAGCTCAGATTATTGGTGTCGAAATTCAGGAACGTTTGGCGGATATGGCTACCCGCTCGATTGCCCTCAATGGCTTGAACCAGCAAATGTCCATGATCACCGATGACCTCAAGCATTTGCCTCGACATATCAAGGGGAGTAAGGTGGATATTATCCTCTGCAATCCTCCTTATTTCAAGGTGGATGAGCATTCCAATCTCAATGAGAGTGAACACTACCTCTTAGCTCGGCATGAAATTACGACCAACTTAGATGAGATTTGCCATGTGGCCCAGCGGGTTCTCAAATCAAATGGTCGCTTAGCGATGGTTCATCGTCCAGATCGCTTTTTAGATATCATCGAAACCATGAAACGTTACAATCTTGCACCTAAGCGGATCCAGTTTGTCTATCCCAAAGTGACCAAAGAGGCGAATATGTTATTGATTGAGGCGATCAAGGATGGCTCACTGGATGGCTTAAAAATTCTGCCTCCTCTCTTTATTCACAATGAAGATGGCAGCTATACAGACGAGATTCATGAGATCTACTATGGAAACTAAGGCTTACATGTATGTTTTAGAGTGTGCGGATGGCTCTCTCTACACTGGCTATACCACTGATGTCGAAAAACGCCTGAAGACTCACAATGCTGGAAAAGGGGCCAAATACACACGGGCTCGCCTCCCCGTTAAACTTCTTTACCAAGAATCCTATCCAGATAAACCCTCTGCTATGTCTGCCGAGTCTCTCTTTAAAAAGAAATCGCGCCAAGCAAAGCTAAACTATATCAAAAAGAACCGTCGGACTCCATAGTCCAACGGTTTTTCATTTACAAAATGGTGATACGGTACTGGTGACTCCGTGTTTCTTGAGGAGCCAACTGGATCACACCTTTTTTATCTTCGAAGAAATCGCCCTCTTCTGCAGATGTGGAAATACCCGTCCAAGGCTCCAAGGCAATGAAAGGCCCCTTGTTATTGGTAGACCAAAGGACGAGATTCTCAAAATCTGCAAAGGAAAATTCCAAACCTTTACCGGATTTTTTCGAGAGGAGCTGCACAGATTTGGAGGCTAATTGATCTAAAATAATGGCGTCTTTTTCAAACAGTTCATGGCGCAAAGGTAAGCTACGACTATGGTCTAAAAATGGTGTCCGCTGCAGGCGATCAACCAAACCGGTTTCTGTGAACAAGAGAGGAACGCTACAGCTTTCTTCTTTTTCAAAAATCAACTCGTAGTCTTCATAGTCTTCATCTGCTAAAAGGGGACAACGAAAGGCTGGATGCCCTCCAATGAAATAAGGCATGACTTGATCCGACTCTAAATTTTGCACGCGATAGGTGATGGTGATCTCTTTCCCTTTCAATTCATAATCGATTTCCACTCGAAAATGGTAGGGATAATTTTGTAAGCTCTCGTCGTTAGAGGTGATTTCAAAGACAAGACGATGGTCTGTTTGTTCTTTGAGTTCAAACTCTCTCTTGCGAATGAGGCCGTGTCTTGGAAGCTGGCCTGTCTTCACTCCATCTTTTAGATGATACTGCACTTGGCCATTACGAACACTCCCGCAAATCGGAAACAGAACCGGCGCTTGTCCTGACCAATACTCTGGATCCCCTTGCCAGAGATATTCTATGCCTTCTTTACTTCTAATGGAGCTCAATTCCCCTCCAAATGTCTTACATTGTACTTCTAGATCATCATTTTTTAATGCAATCACCATGGACGCCACCTCTTTATAATTAATATAGTTATCATATTCATTATAACCTTTTAGCTAAGATTGTCAATTTTTATCTTTTTCGTTAAAAATTTTTAAAAAAAGAAGAAAAAAACCTTGACAAAGCTTAGAAATAATTGTAAACTTAATATGTTAACAGAAAAATTCCTTTTTAGGAATCCGTTCTTTCTGTTTTCTGACTTTTTTAGGATGCTCCTTATCATGATACATTTTTTCTAAAAGGGTCAGTTATCATTTAGGTCTCCTTATAAATATACAAGGGTTAACAGCAAGTTAACCCTTGTATTTTTGATTTTCATTTTAAAGACGACCTATTACTAGACCGTCTTTAAAATTTATTTATCCCCTTTATTGCGGATGACAAAGCCATTCTTCTTTTCATTGGAAGTGCGATGAGGACGTTTATTACCTTTGCCCTCAAAGTCTCGGCTATTTTTATTGGACTTGCGTTTGAAATCACGGCGTCCACCTTCACGGTCATCTCTGCGATTTCGATCACGGCGTTGGTCTCCACGACGGCCATTTCCACGGCCCCCTTTGCCTTTCCCACCAAAGCCACCACCAGATGGTTTAAATGGCAGTGGTTTTTCACGCGCAATTTCAACTTCTGGAAGGCTGTCTGGATCTTGAACAGTCAAGCTCAAGATATACATAGCCAATTCTTCAGGAGTGAATTCTGCAGCCAATTTGCGAGCATCCTTACCAAACTTCTCAAAGTTGGTCCGGATTTTTTCATCCTCAAAGTCTCGCTCAATTTTCTTCAGTGCTACTTGTTTTTTCGCTTGGAAGGCTTCTTCTGCTGTTGCAGGTTTCATTCCCTTCATCCGCTTTTTGGTCAAGTTCTCAATGATTTGCAAATAGCCCATTTCATTTGGCGAAACAAAGGTAATGGATTGCCCTGTTTTCCCAGCACGACCTGTCCGTCCGATCCGGTGAACATAGCTTTCTGGATCTTGTGGAATATCGTAGTTGTAGACATGGGTCACACCTGAAATGTCCAACCCACGTGCCGCAACGTCCGTTGCCACCAAGACGTCCAAGTTCCCATTTTTAAAGTCACGAAGGACACGGAGACGTTTGTTTTGATCCAAATCTCCGTGAATCCCTTCTGCTCGGAAACCACGGATCTTCAAGCCACGCGTCAATTCATCGACCCGGCGTTTAGTCCGACCAAAGACAATGGCAAGCTCCGGTTGCTCGACATCCATCAATCGAGTCATGGTATCAAACTTTTCGCCTTCTTTGACACGAATATAGTATTGATCGACCAAGTCGGTGGTCAATTCTTTGGCCGCAATCTTAACGTGTTCTGGCTCTTTCATAAACTGAACACCAATGCGTTTGATGGCTTCTGGCATCGTTGCTGAAAAGAGCAAAGTTTGACGTGTTTCTGGAACACGGCTAATGATAGCTTCGATATCTTCCAAAAAGCCCATATTGAGCATTTCATCTGCTTCATCCAAGATCAAGGTTTCAATATGATCGAGTTTCAAGGCCTTGCGCTTGATCAAATCTAGCAAGCGTCCAGGGGTTCCCACAACGATATGAGCACCTGACTTCAAGGCTTTGATTTGCTTTTCGATGCTTGATCCACCATAGACAGAGCGGACTTTGACACCCTTGCTGCGTCCAAAACGGAAGAGTTCTTCCTGACTTTGAACCGCCAACTCACGTGTCGGGGCAATAACAAGGGCTTGGATTACTGTGTTATCAACATCAATCTTCTCCAAAGTTGGAAGACCAAAAGCAGCCGTTTTACCGGTCCCTGTTTGTGCCTGACCAATGACATCTTTTCCTTCAAGGGCCAAAGGAATGGTTTGTTCCTGGATGGGGCTCGCTTCTACAAAGCCAGCTTTTTCAATTTCTGCTAATAATTCAGCAGATAAGTTAAATTCATTGAATTTCAATTCTTTCTTCTTTCTAAAAAGTGGTGCGAAGCCACTTTATCACACTTCTTTTCAATGCGAAAACGCACTGATTGCATAGGAAGTCTCCTTCCCGGTTACCTGTCGCAAGACTCATCTAAAGGAAAACCCAATCGTTTTTTTATGGAATTCCCTTCTGCGAAAAATGTTTTCGCACTAGCGGATTTGGTTGATTAAAGTCGTTTTCCAAACGAAAAGACACCAAGATCCTCCTTGTGGGAGATTGACCAACATTCCTTTTCTAATTGTTCCATCTCACCAGCATTTCTCTCATACAAGTTTGCAACTTATCTAGTATAACACAATGGACGACCAAATGATAGTCAAAGGAGAATAATTTTATTTTTTAGGAAAAATTTTTAAAAACTTGAAAATAGTCAAGAGGGCAGTTTCCCCTAGATTTAGCTGACTTTCTTCTGACACCGTTCAAGAATCCCTTTAAATAGGAGTATAAAAACTTCGGAAAAACTTTTTTTGGTAGTTCTTGCGTTTTTACAAATAAATATGTATAATACAGTTAGTATCTAAAATATTTCTGTATAAAGAAATAGGATCATTTTATCTGATTCAACGATTTATTCTACGTTCTGATTTATTTAGAACCACTCAGTACTATTAAATCTACTCCTACTATTTCCAAGAAGATTTTGTACAGTCAATGAACTATTCACACTGCCCCTTCTTTGGAGAGGAGGGCAGGTGTCTAGATGGTTCCTATTTCTCAGATTATTCTAGATACGAAGAGGCTCGGATTTCTCCAAGCCTCTTTTTTATCTTTGTTTCACAATCCACCGCATAACCTTTCCCAAAATGAGCCATAATATAAAGCTACATACGGATACATAAATCCAAGCATTGGGATCCTTTGTCATAGGAAGAGGGATATTCATTCCAAAGAAACCGGTGATAACGGCTAAAACCGCCAACAAGGCTTCAAAGATGGTTAGGGTTGTCAAGTTGTCATTCAAGTTGTTGTTTAGGATATTGTTGTAAGATCCTGACAACTGTTGCAAGACATTGGAAATCAACTCAGTCATCGAAGCCAACTGACGCGCTTCGATCATGGCATCATCAAACTGCTCTTTTTCAACATCATTCATCCTGCGATAAATGGCATGCGCTTTAATATGTTCTAGCAACATCCGATTTTGCTTGGCTGCTGCGACCAGATACACCATACCGGTCTCAAGGTCAGACAGGGCATAAAGATTCTTGGTCGTCGTTGTCTTTCGAAGCAAACGATTGAGTTCATCCTTGTGCTTATCTAAGCGATCAATAATCGGATAATAAGCATTACTGATCATTTCAAGACCTGCAAAAAGCAACTTATAGATCGACAACTCCCCATGGCTTTCCAAATAGCGAACCATTTGTTCAATGATATAGGCATTGTCCTGGTTACTGATGGTCACGAGTCGCGTATCTTGAACGATAAAGGTCATAGGGATGGTTTCGTAGTATTCCTTGTCCTTTTCTAAATCCAATACATTGTAGATAAATGTGATCGTACCGTTTTCTCGATTATAATCCATATGGGCACGTTCGTTCTTATCCATCGCGTACTCAATGGTTTCTTTGTCAATCTCGTATTTTTTATAAAGATATGAGTTTTCAGCAATCATATCCGAGTCGATATTGATCCATTTCCGATCTTGACCCAATTGTTTTTCGATAAACATTCCGTCTCCTTTCTCAACTGTTCTCTATCAAAATGATATTTTTATTTAAAAACTGCACTGGCTAATGCTTGCTGAATTTCAATGACGCTGTTGTCACTCTTGAATTGTAAAACTTCTGAAGGCTCGACTGCAGAAGAAACCCAGATTTTTAGTTCGGCATCCAAATCAAAATGACCGGAAGTTTCTACTGAAAATCGAGAGATGGAGCGATAAGGAAGGGATTTATAGGACGTTTTCTTTCCTGTTACTCCTTGCTTATCCACCAAGATCAAACGAAATTCTGTAAAGACGATTAAATCACGAATCAGGCTAAAAGCAAGTGTGACTTGCTCTCCCGGCACCAAGATATCTTCCAGATCTCTTTCTACTTTATCAACATTCTTTTGAGAGGCATTGCCCATCAAACCACTTAATAATCCCATCATTTCTCCTTTAAAAGCGAAAACGGATAGATTTTCGTTTTCTTATTCTATTGTTATGGATCGGTTTTGAATCGTTCCTTACCCCATCTTTTCTTCCAGCTCAACGTCTGGATACTTATCCGCAAACCAGCGGAGGGCAAAGTCGTTTTCAAAGAGGAAGACAGGTTGGTCAAAGCGGTCCTTCGCCAAGATGTTTCGGCTTGAAGACATGCGCTCATCTAAGTCTTCTGGTTTGATCCAGCGAACGGTCTTTTTCCCCATTGGGCTCATGACCACTTCGGCATTGTATTCATTTTCCATCCGGTGCTTAAAGACTTCAAACTGAAGTTGACCAACGGCACCTAACATGTATTCACCTGTTTGGTAGTTGGTATAGAGCTGAATAGCTCCTTCTTGCACCAATTGCTCAATCCCTTTGTGGAAGGATTTTTGCTTCATGACGTTCTTAGCTGACACTTTCATGAAGATTTCAGGCGTAAAGGTTGGCAGGGGTTCAAACTCAAACTTGTTTTTGCCCACTGTCAAAGTATCTCCAACCTGATAAGTACCGGTATCGTAAACCCCGATGATGTCTCCTGCTACAGCATTGCTGACATTTTCACGGCTTTCGGCCATAAATTGAGTCACGTTAGATAACTTAGCGCCCTTACCAGTACGAGGCAGGTTGACGCTCATCCCACGCTCAAATTCGCCAGATACGATCCGCACAAAGGCGATCCGGTCGCGGTGACGAGGATCCATGTTGGCCTGAATCTTAAAGACAAATCCTGAGAAATCCTTATCATAAGGATCGACAAGTTCTCCATCTGTCTTCTTGTGGCCGTGTGGTTCCGGAGCAAACTTGAGGAAGGTTTCCAAGAAAGTCTGTACTCCAAAATTGGTTAAGGCTGAGCCGAAGAAGACGGGAGTCAATTCACCTGCAAGGATGGCTTCTTCTGAAAAGTCATTTCCAGCCTCTTGCAAAAGTTCGATATCGTCTTTTACTTGCTCGTAGAAAGGGTTGTTAGCAAAAAGCTTGTCTCCATCTTCTAGACTAGCAAAACGTTCATCCCCTTTGTAGAGTTCCAAACGTTGGTTATAAAGGTCATAGAGTCCCTCAAAGGCTTTCCCCATCCCGATCGGCCAGTTCATTGGGTAACTGGCGATTCCCAAGACTTCTTCTAATTCTTGTAAGAGGTCCAGTGGCTCACGACCGTCACGGTCTAGCTTATTCATAAAGGTAAAGACTGGAATGCCACGGTGTTTCACAACCTCAAACAATTTCTTGGTTTGAGCCTCAATCCCTTTGGCAGAGTCCACCACCATGACGGCAGCGTCCACCGCCATCAAGGTCCGGTAAGTATCTTCTGAGAAGTCCTCGTGCCCTGGCGTATCAAGGATATTGACCCGTTTGCCATCATAGTCGAACTGCATAACAGATGAGGTTACCGAAATCCCACGTTGCTTCTCGATATCCATCCAGTCAGACTTAGCAAAGTTTCCTGTTTTCTTCCCTTTGACGGTACCGGCTTCCCGAATCTCTCCCCCAAAGTAGAGCAACTGCTCTGTAATCGTCGTTTTACCAGCATCCGGGTGGGAGATAATGGCAAAGGTACGGCGTTTTTTAATTTCTTCTTGTACGTTCATGTTCCTAATTCTTTCTCTTCTTATTTTCTGATAAATTTACAAATCCATCTCTACATCGGATTTCTCCTCAATTTCTCTATCTGTCCTATTATAGCGAAAATAGGCACTTTTTTCAACGATGGATCTTTTTGGGGACGCAAAGAAAGACCGAAATCCGTAGATTCTAGTCTTCTTTTCACGGCTATCAAAAGGCACCAAATCCTCCGCCACCGCCACCATCAGAGAAGCCACCGCCGTCAAAGCCGCCACTGCCATCTGAAGAGTTAATAGAGAAGCTTGAAACACTATAGGAATCATCTGCATAGTTCATCAAGGTAGAGCCGTCTAGGAAAGTATTTGGGGAGGTTGTTAGCCAAAGAACAGTGTCCCAGTCTTCATATGGTAAGGAAATCTGATGATTTTGGAGTACCTGGCTCACTTTTTTTGCTTGGCCATACAGGGTTGCATAGACTAAGATGCGATTCCATAGGATGACACTCTCAAGTTCTGCTTGGTTGAAATTTGGAATACTTTCGATCATATTTCGAAAGGCCATCCATTGGAATTGTGCATCCAAGTTCTCTAAGGATTGTAGATGATCTTCACGGATTTTCACAACAATATAAAATGGAATGAAGAAGACGACCAACAATACAATCATCCAAAAATAGAAGGAAGATAGATATGAACCAAATCCAAAAGATAAGAAACACATACTCACGAATAAGATCAGTAAGAGCCAAAAGTGTAGGGCACAACCTGTTTTTGAAAGGGCTTCTTCTTTCTCAGTTAAGTCTCTAAAATAAGAGAGCAATCCTAATTTCGCAATCTCCTTGTCGACACCTTTTGACAATTGCTGGGCATCCTTTTTTAAAAGCGATTGAACGGCACTTCCGACTTTTCGAATACGGTCTCGTTGTGTGTCTGATTTAGCAGCTCGAAAATCTTTTTTTAAGGCTGCTTTGTCGATTTTATACCTTGAAAATACTTCACTGATATTGATTTCAGTTTCTTGATCAAAGATCATTTCAATAAACTTCAATTCAAAATCAGCCAAGCCTTCATGGTGAAGGCAAGTCAGGGTTTCCCCATTTTCATCTCTCGTCAAACGAAGATTTCCTCGATCAATAAGATCTAACATGGTTGCTTGAATGAGATGATTAAATTTTAGTTGGCCCTTCTCTCTAGACATCACCATCCGTTCAAAATCAAGTTGATACAGTGCCTTAGCTAGGACAAGAGGAGGTAAATTCTGTGGTGGTTCGTATAATCGTACTCCTTTTGCAATCCGACGAGTTCTGGTACTGATAAAATACCGGATCCATGGAATGAAAGCGAGAATAAATAAAAGAATCGATACAATTGGTACAACCTTGAGTAGAAGAGTCCGATAGAGGAACGTTTTTTGTTCAATGGATTTCTCTTTTTTGAGAAATTTCTCTTTTCCATTTCCCTTGTTAATCTCATTTGCTTGGTCTCGACGCAGGGCTTCTGTCATTGGCCAATAGGCATGCAGTTCGAGCTTTCCATTTTTTGGAAAATTCTTTGTCCAAATATGATAACCAGTTGCAGTCTGTTCGACTTGGGCTGGTGGATTAAAGTAACCAGTATGGGCATACAGTTTTCCCTGCTTGGCATCCAAGCCATCCACATAAAAATCTAATTTCGCGACTTTCTCATCTCCATCTGAAATAGGAAACCAGTTCAATTCTGCAATATCCTTGTAGAAAGTCAAGAGATGATCAATCTTCCATTTCACTTTGATCTTGACCGTGCCACCGACGATACGGGCATTGTATATTTTTAATTGACGGCCATCTTCCAGGTCTGTTTCCTCTACACGAATCTCTCGTTTTTCCCCATCCACATAGGCTTCCACCTCAGGATTACGATGAATCTTAAACCCTTTTGGAAGAGGATCAGCGCTTCCTAAGGTCACATATTGACCATGATAGCCTGTCTGAAACTGATAGGTGATCTCTTGTGTAAATGTTGCCTGGCTATCTTCCTGCAATTGGAGGTGACCCACATAGGATTCAATCGAATAGCGAACTTCTTCATCCGCATGTGCTGTCGTTATTGTACAAAACAAACTCCAAACGAGGGAGATCATTAGCAAGAAACGCTTCATATATTCTCCTTTGATATAAAACAGGGTTGAGACAGAGATGCCCCAACCTTTATACTGGTTATTTTCTCACTTTCACCCGCTCACTTCTGCGACTGAAGATCTGATTAAAGAGTAATAAAGCAAGGGCTAAAATACTAGATACAACCAGGTAGTTGAGCCAGACTTTATCCCCTCTCATAATCGGAGGGCGGGCCATCAAACCATAATTACCTCCCGTCAATTGATTGACTCCAACCAGGAATAAATCTAAAACAAAGGTATAGAGAACAATCTGACTATTTTTTAAGAGGTTTCGATCATACCATCTCAGGAGATAAATCAAGGAATTGATCAGGAGACAGTAATGTCCGAGGAGGAAAGAAAAGCTCGTAATATGAGGGAAAGTGTAGGGATCAAAGACTGGATAGCCCAAAGCAAAGATGGCTCCACTCACTCCCATCAAGGCAAAGAACTGTTTGCTTTTCCATCTGTCTGGTAAAAACAAGACCGCAAACATGGCCAAGCGGCAATGATAAAATGGTAAACTGTTGGACCAAGGAATGTGGTAGGCAAAATACCAAAGATACAAGCAAATTAACTGGAAGCCTTGTAAGTATTGAAAGCATTTGCGAAATTGCTCATTCTGATAATAGCGAAGTGACATCATGATCGCTGTCACAACGAACAAGACCATCACACTATACCAAAGTGCTGAGATTGCTGGTGGTGCTGTTGATTCTGTAGTGAAAAAATGATGCATAAAGTCTCCTTATTTAAACAGATTCAGGTATTCTTCTTTTCTTACTGTACTGAACAATCGTATTGATGAGGATCAGTGTCCCCGTCATTAGGACTGTCACGATGAAATAGTTGAGCACAAGGCCATGGTCTCCTAGCACAGGTGGCCGACGCAGAAAGCCATAGTTTCCGCCCGTTACAAGGTTGGCTAGAACAATAATAGCATTGACTCCAAAAGTCATCTGACAGATCTTCCAAACAGCCCCTTCTTCCACCTGGTAGGATTGAACCAGATAGATTAGGCAGTTGGCCAAGAGGGCCCAGTGACCAAAGACATTGTTGATCGAGGATACGTGAGGAAAAGGATAGGGGTAAAAAACAGGATGGACCAAAGCCATAATGGAGCCAAAGACTCCCACGAGTGCAAAATATTGCTTGAAGCTGCCCTTAGGAGCTAAGAGAATAATCCACATGGCCACCCGGCTATGATAGAAGGGAAGACTCTCTGAAAGAGGCAAGCGAGCAGCTAGATACCAAGAGTTGATGATGAGCAACTGGATCAACTGCCCCCAATACCAAAAGTTTTGGTAGCCTTTAGAGTGAGCAAATCGAATGGACAGAACTCCCACTACTACCAATGAAGTTGGCAATAAGAAATACCAGACCCCCAATTGAGGAGGGGCCGTTGGTTGACTGGTAAAAAATAAGTCCCAAAGTGTCATGATTTCTTTCCCTTATCTGCTCTTTTTATTCTGAGCGCGAAACTATACTCTTTTCGACCATCTTGTATTTGTATTTATAGCGTTGATTGACCAAGCAAATACCCGCCACCATCACGATGCTGACCAAGAGGTAGTTCAAGAGAGCACCGTGGTCTCCAATGATTGGTGGACGTCGTAAGAAGCCGTAATCTCCTCTGGTCAAGAGGTTGACCAAAAAGATGACGGCATTCATGCCAAAGGTGATCTTAACAATTCGTAGGCTGTCTTGTTTTTCCGACTGATAAAAATCTTGCAGGTAAATCAAACTATTGGCAAACAAGGCCCAGTGACTAAAAATCAGATTGAGCACGGTAATATGGGGGAATGGGAAGGGGTCAAAGGCTGGATAAACCAAGGCCGCGATGGATCCTAGAACTCCCAACAAGGCAAAATATTG
Source organism: Streptococcus sp. SP8 (assembly GCF_030440045.1). NCBI lineage: Bacteria > Bacillati > Bacillota > Bacilli > Lactobacillales > Streptococcaceae > Streptococcus > Streptococcus sp. SP8. Next base: position 524,745 of record NZ_JAQFJL010000001.1, read on the forward strand.
CTTGATATAGGTTCCTCTCGGTGCAAAGAGGATCGCAAGCATGGCCAAGCGACAATGATAAAAAGGCAAATTATCTGTCAGAGGCATGTGGGCGAGAATATACCAAGCATTGATGGTCAAGACTTGAATCAATTGTGCCCCGTACCAAAAGCGTTGGTAGCTTTTGGACTGCGCATATTTGATGGAAAAGTAGCCAACCACCAACAAAGAAGCTGGCAAAATGAAATACCAGAGACCAAACTCAGGCGGGGCTGATTTTTGGTTCGTAAACAATAAATCCCAAAGTGTCATTTTATATCCCTTTAATTTATAAATCGTTTTTAATCACAATACAAATCTCGTTTCCCATCATAAACCTCCCAAAGGAAGTTCAATTGTTCTTCTGTATTGCGCTTGGTAGAAAGAGCAGGCATTTTCCCTCTCTCAAAAAAGGCAAGGTCGGAAATTTCCTGGTTCTTTTCAAAATTTCCATCTAATAATTCACATTCAAATACCAATTTCACATATTGGCGACTTTGCAATTGGTAGCGATTGGTATCAAATACTGCCAACAATCTGATTACACGCGCTACATAGCCCGTTTCTTCTTGGATTTCCTTTAAAATGTTTTCCGTCGGAGAATAGCCAACTTCACCAAAACCACCCGGCAAGGCCCAGGTCTCTTCTCCCTGACCTTTCACCAGACAAAGTTTTCCATCTTTGACAATCCATGCCCTAACATCAATCAAGGGAGTGTCGTAATGGTCTGTCGGTCGAAACAAATCCGATAATTCTTGTGGATTCAAATCAGTCGTTTCTTTCACAAGATCCTGTAAAATAGCACGAATATCCTGGTAGCGCTCTTGATCAAATGGATCTTTTGAAAACGCTAAGCCTGTATTGGTGATTGAAATCAAGCGCTGAATGTCCTTCAGTACATTATTACTTACCATTCTCCAACTCCTCTACCAATTTGGCTAGATTCATGGAATTGCTTCCCTTGATGAGGATTTGGTCTGGCTCTTTCAAACTTTCCTTGACTTGTTTGACCATGTCCTCAAACTGGTCTTCCTCAGCTGTCTTCTTGAAATAATAGACATGTCCGAGTGGGAACATCTGACTCGCTAACTGAGCCAATCCTGCAATGTCTTGGCCATAGAAAATAACCGTATCCAAGACATCCGGTGAGAGGCTGAGAATCATTTGGTTGTGCAGATCTACAGATTGCTCCCCGAGTTCTTTCATATCTGCCAAGACCACTAGCTTGCGGCCATTTGGATTGGCAGGAATGGTCGAGAAGGTTTCTAAAATCAGGCGCATGGCCGTCGGATTGGCATTGTAGACATCGGATAGGATATCCGCTCCGTTACTTGCCTTCTTCCATTCTGTCCGGTTGCGTGTCAATTGCAAGGTTTCAAAACTATCACGAATTGCAGCTTCACTCACTCCTTCTTTCAAAGCAACATAAGCTGCAATCATAGCATTGGTCGCATTGTATTTTCCTGTTACTGGAAGATCGATCGCTTCTTCTAAGAAATTCGCTCGGAAAGTTAAACTATCCTTTCGCTCGATTAACTCGGTAATAAAAATCTCCTCGTCTGGACCAAAGCGGACGACTGTTTGCTTTTCAGGGAGGTAGGCATTCACGATCGGATCAGCTGGAACCACCAGAAGGCCACCTTCTGGCATGCCATCCGCAATCTGGAGTTTTCCTTTTGCGATCTCACTTCGATCTTTAAAGAATTCCAAATGGGCTTCTCCAATCAAGGTGACAATAGCAGCTTTTGGATGCGCCAGTTCTGACAAGAGATGGATATCTCCTAGATGGTCTTGCCCCATTTCAAGGACGAGTTTGTCCGTCCCTTCTGGCATATGCAAAACCGTATAAGGAAGACCAATTTCGTTATTATAGTTTCCTTGTGTTTTATAGGTCAGGTAGGTGGTGGACAAAAGCTGTGCCAACATATCTTTTGTGGTGGTTTTACCATTTGACCCCGTCACTGCAAAAACATCTACTTTTGTCTTTTGAAGATAGGCTGCAGCTAGTGTTTGAAAAGCGCTCAGCACATCTTCCACCAAAATATAAGGGTGGCCTTCTACCACTTTCTCTGAAAAAGTGGCTACGGCTCCATTTTCAAAAGCAGTCTCAATAAAGTCGTGACCATCACGCGCTCCCTTTAAAGGAACAAACAGGTCTCCAGGCCCAATCAAACGGCTGTCAAATTCAGGCTTAACGAGGGCCACATCTTCAAATTGGCTGATATCATTTTTTGCATGTACTAGATGAGCAACTTCATGTAATGTGAGATTCATATCCGACTCCTCAGTTCTCCGTAGCGTCCTCAAAGATTTGGACGCTCCTATCAAATTCTTCTCATTATACCATATTCTAGACCACAAAAAAAGTGGCTGGGACAGAAGTCCTAGCCTCTTGATTGTTTTAGGATTGTCGAGCAAGACGCAGTGGTTGAGTGGGCTCTACTACGCTGATTTCATCAGCTTTTACAGCCCTACTCAACTGTGCGGAGGTGGGACGACGAAATCGAATTCTAACGAATTACCGATTTCTGTCCCACTCTCTCTTTTCTTACAACAAATGCGCTTCGTGTTTTTGGAAGACTTCTTTTCCAAGCTCTACTAACTTGGTAATCAAATCTGTATAGTTGAGTCCCATATTGTCCCAAAGCAAGGGATACATAGACCATTGGGTAAATCCTGGCATGGTATTGAGTTCGTTTAAGAAGATCTCTCCTTTATCGGTATAGAAGAAATCACAACGCGCCAAGCCCAGACCACCGATCGCACGAAAGGCTTTTTCTGCGTTGGTCCGCATGATTTTCACAACCTCAGGGTCCAATTGAGCCGGAATCGCCATGGTAATTTTGTTGTCGATGTATTTGGCATCATAATCATAGAAGGCCACATCTTTCACAACTTCACCTGGCAAGGTGCTCTTCACATCATAGTTTCCAAGCAGTCCAACTTCGATCTCACGCGCATTGACCCCTTGCTCTACCAAGACACGGCTATCGTATTTGAAGGCCAATTCGAGAGCAGTCCGAAGCTCTGTTTGGTTTTCAGATTTTGAAATCCCTACGCTAGAACCCATATTGGATGGTTTGGTAAAGACAGGATAAGAGAGAGTCGCTTCAATTGCAGCAATTTTCTCATCCACGTCATCGCCTTCCACTACAGCTACATAAGGAACTTGCGGAATTCCTGCAGACTCTATGACCCGTTTGGTCGTGATCTTGTCCATCGCAACACTAGAAGCTAGGATACCACAGCCAACATAAGGCATCTTCAAGACTTCTAAGAAGCCTTGAATGGAACCATCTTCTCCCATTGGTCCATGAAGAACTGGAAAGACTACTGCTCCTTCCTTGTAAATCGCAGATGGAGCCACTTTTTTAGACCAGTCCACTGTCTCATTGGTCATCAATTTCTCATCATCCGCTGGTTTCTCTTCAAAATCTTGCGTCTGGATGAAGTCTCCTGACTGCGTAATAAAGTAGGTTTGAACCGAAAATGCTTGGTAATCAATCGCGCGCATCACGCTTTCTGCTGAAAGAACAGATACTTCACGTTCTGCACTACGTCCACCATACAACAGGATTAAGTCTTGTTTACTCATAGTTTCTCCCTAATTGTTCCCTTGATTTCTTACTTGATAGTATACCACAATGATAGCCCTTTCGAAAGAACTTCTCTTATAATTCTGTCCGATTTTCAATCGCGCGAAGCAAGGTCACTTCGTCCGCATACTCGATATCGGCTCCAACTGCCAATCCCCGTGCCAAACGGGTCACTTTGATCCCTGCAGGTTTGAGCACACGCGAGATATACATAGATGTCGCTTCCCCGTCTGCCGTCGCATTGGTCGCAACAATGACCTCTGTGACTGTTCCATCCATCAAGCGACTAATCAAACTTTTGAGATTGATGTCATCAGGTCCCACACCATTCATGGGCGAGATCAAGCCATGCAAGACATGATAGCGACCGTGGTATTCCTGGATATTTTCCATAGCAGATACATCCCTGCTATCTTCTACAACCAGAATGAGGGATGGATCCCGCGTTTCATCTCGACAAATCTCGCAGGTTTCTTCATCGGTTAAATTACCACAAATACTGCAATACCCTAGCTCACGCTTAGCATTCAGTAAGTTTTTGGCAAATTCATTCACATCATCATCTGACATACCAATGGTGTAAAAAGCCAGACGAGTCGCTGTTTTGATCCCAATTCCTGGCAACTTCGAATAGCTGTCAATTAATTTTGCAATAGGTGCTGGATAAAGCATAGTTTCCTCTCTAATTCATGGGGTGTTTCTGATTGTATAAATTAATAATGTCACGCGTAATGGAATGACTGACCGTCGCTTGTAGATTGGTATTATGTGGAAAAACCACTGCTACTGCAATCTTTGGATTGTTTGACGGTGCATAAGCCACCACATTGGTATTAATGGCTTGTTTGCCTCCATCGACTGTGGTTTCGGCCGTACCGGTCTTGGCACTAATAGAGACACTAGCACCTTGACCGACGGTTTTCCCTGTCGTCAACCCACTCGTACCATTGGCAACCTGGTAGAATCCTTGCTTGATCAAAGCCATGTCCTCAGCAGAGATATGGACCTGATTGAGCTCCTTGGTTTCGATCGCTTTTTTCAACTGACCAAGCCCCCCTTGATCATTATTGTCATAGATACCTTCGACGACATGAGGACTCACCCTCTTCCCATCATTTGCAACGGTTGCCGCATACTGGGCCAATTGCATCGGTGTATAGTTGTCAAACTGGCCAAAGGCATTGGTCAAATAATTACCGACTGTGTAGTCTTTTGGAATAAAACCGGTCGATTCATTGGGAAGGTCAATCCCCGTTGATGTCCCAAGACCATACTCTGCAAAAGTAGAGCGCAGTTTTTTCATAGCCGGTTCAACCTGATCCACTTGTAAGGTCATGTTTGGGGTGTAAGGTTGCCCCATCATCTTAAGGGCAATTTGGACCATATAGGTATTGGAAGAGTATTCCAATGCTTCCACCGCATTGATGGAACGACTACCGTATTGGGTAAACCAAGAATTGATAGGAGCTGATCCTGCAAAAACAATCGGCTGATCGGTCAGCACCTGATTCCCAGAAATGGCTCCATTTTCCCATCCCGAAGTCAAGGTCGCTCCTTTGACCACGGATCCTGGAACGAAGACGTTGGTCACTGTTCCCAATGCATCTGCTGATAGATCTTGACTACCAGCCTGGTGTTTAATCCCTGCCATGGCAAGGACCTTCCCTGTATCGGGCTCCAGAGCTACGGCATAGACACCTTCGGAGTAGGTCGCATTTCCAGCTTGCAACTCTGCGCTAAAGGCGGAGCGAAGGATATCTTCCACTCCTTTTTGGAAATCCAAATCAATCGAGAGCTTGAGGTTTTCTCCTTTGGCCCCTTTTGAAACGTCAACCACTTTCTCCATGTTGCCATTTTTATCTAGGAGAATTTCTTTTTCACTGCGTTTTCCTTGAAGGACATTTTCGTATTCTTTCTCCAAATAAGAGGTACCAACCCGGTCATTGAGAGCATAACCTTTTTTGACATAGTCCTCAACCTCTTCTGCTGGAAGCCCCGCCTGCTCGGTCGATACGTTTCCAATAATAGAAGCTAAAGGAGTGTCCAAAACCTTGCGGTCCCAGCTAGTCGTGATGGCAATTCCCGGAAGGTCCTGACTGTCCGCAGCGATGGTCGCAATCTGTTCAGCTCCTAGTGCTTGCGTCGAAATGATTCCCGTCGCAAAATTCTCTACCGCATTCATCTGGCTATAGAGATAAATAATCTTTTTCTCATCATCTGTATAGCCGAGTTTTGAAGGGTCGATACTATCCACTGCCGCTTGATAAATCTTGGCTTCTGGCAGTCGGTTGCCATCGGTATCAAATTTCTTTTTCTCAGGCAGGTGTTCCACGACCTCTTGGTAGACCTTGGTATTGGCTAGATAGTAATCTACTTCTTGCCGTTCGGTTACTTGAGGATTTTCTACGTCCACATACTGTAAGAGTTTCCCAGCTGTCTCTCGCATTTCTTGGGCCGTCATTTTACGATCACGTGTAAAAGTCAGGACCTGTTTTCCCACATTTTCTACCAAGGGCTTACCAGAAGCATCATAGATTTGCCCTCGCACACTCCCTTGTTTGACCGTCTTTTTCGTAGCTTTTGCCAATTTATCCGTATAGTAGGCTTGGTGAGTGATCTGCATATAGCCAAGTCGGGCAATCAGCACCAAAAAAAGAAGGCAAATCAAACTAAACAGCAGGTAGAGTCTGCGTGTAATCGAATGATTCTCAAACTTCCGTATTTTCTTCTTCATGAAATTTTCTATCCTTCTTTTCTAATGAACACTTACCTTCCATTTTACTATTTTTCCCAGAGTATCTCAAGAAAAGGAAGAGGCCTTTCCTGGAATTTTATAAAGAAAAAAGATTGGACAGGCTCGTCCAATCTCTTCTTTTAATAGGTCACAACATTGATTTTTCCTTTGTCATACTCCGCAATGAAAATATCCAAAACATTATCATAGCCTTCTTTTTCCAATTCAGCCAACAACCACTCTTCACTTTTTCCAATTGTTTCCAAAATTTCAAGCTGAACCACTCCATCCGTAATGATCGGATATTTAGGATTTTCATCCCCCGCACGGACAATAATCAATTGACCATTTTGTTCAATAACGGCGCGCTTCACATCTTTTAATTGAAAAATCCCTTGTCCACGTAGTTTCAAAGCAACATCTGAAGCAAAAAGTCCTTTGGAACGACACGCTTCCGGATCCAGTTTCCCATTTTTAATGATGACAGTTGGTTTTCCATCAATCAAGTGCTTCATAAAACGAACATTGGTATTGAGCCATTTTAAGAGCAAGATCAAAATAGTCCACATTAAGAGAATCACAATGTATTGAAGAATGGTAATGGAGCTATTGTAGATGACCCCACCAATAATGCCCCCAAGAACAAAGTTCTGTATCTGGTCTACTGCAGAATTTGGTGCTAAGTTTCCTTTCCCGGTCACATTGATGACAAATACCAAGGAAATCAAGCCCAAAGCTAATTTAATCAAGATGTTTAAAAAATTTACTATCATTTGTTCACCTCCACAAGTTCCACGTCTGTTTTATACAGATCCATCTTTTCTAATAGGTAGCTATCTGGGTCAGATCCTGCGATAGCTCGGTAATAAACCTCTCCAACCTTCAGGATCGCCCCATCTGTGGCTGCTGAAGTATTGACATAGACGTCTTCTTTTTTGACATCCAACTCCTTTGAGATGACCTCAATAAAATGGAGTGAGCGTTGGAACTGATCATTATTACTTTGGCTATTTTGGAAATTGCTGATACTGATCAAGACCACTGCCACCAGAGTTAAAATGGAGATAATAGATAATTCGCGGAATTTGCTATCGTGCTTCTCCCGATAGGCTTTCACCGCAAAAAAACCAGTCAGAAGAACAAGCAAGCCAGATATCCCAATGGTCACCCAGTTTTGCTGACTGATCTGACTCAATACATAGTCATAAGAGTAAAATTTCATAATGAACTCCCTTTCTCCAAATGAATTCAAGCTATTATAATAGATTTCAGGGGAGAATTCAAGGCATTCTAATCAGAAAAAAATATATTTTTTGTTATAATAAAATTATCTATCATGTCAAGAAAAGGAAATACAATGAAACTCATTTCATGGAATATCGACTCGCTTAATGCTGCATTAACTAGTGATTCAGCACGCGCCAAACTCTCTCAAGAAGTCCTCCAAACCTTGGTTTCTGAGGATGCAGATATCATTGCCATTCAAGAAACCAAGTTATCCGCCAAAGGTCCTACTAAAAAACACCTCGAAATCCTTGAGGAGCTCTTCCCTGGCTACGAAAACACCTGGCGCTCTTCTCAAGAACCGGCTCGTAAAGGCTACGCTGGAACCATGTTCCTCTATAAAAAAGAGCTCACACCCGTTGTGACTTTCCCAGAGATCGGAGCCCCTTCGACCATGGACTTGGAAGGTCGGATCATTACCTTGGAATTTGATAAATTTTTCGTGACTCAGGTATACACACCTAACGCTGGTGATGGTCTCAAACGTTTAGAAGAACGTCAAGTATGGGATGTCAAATATGCTGAATATTTGGCTGAATTAGACAAGGAAAAACCTGTCCTTGCAACCGGTGACTACAACGTTGCCCACAAGGAAATCGACCTTGCTAACCCAGCCAGTAACCGCCGTTCGCCAGGATTCACAGACGAAGAACGCGAAGGCTTTACCAACCTTTTAGCAGCAGGCTTTACAGATACCTTCCGCCACCTCCACGGAGATGTACCGGAGCGTTACACTTGGTGGGCACAACGCAGCAAGACTTCAAAAATCAACAATACAGGCTGGAGAATCGACTACTGGCTCACAAGTAACCGTGTGGCAGACAAGGTTACCAAGTCAGATATGATTGATTCAGGCGCACGTCAAGACCACACACCGATTGTCTTGGAGATTGAACTCTAAGGAGAAAGCTAATGGACTATCAAGCTGTCATCCCCGAATTTGTGGTATCCAACATCGAAAAGTCGCGTTCCTTCTACTGCGACTTGCTGGGCTTCTCTGTCGAATACGAACGCCCCGAGGAAAAATTTCTCTTCCTCTCCCTTGAAGACTGCCAACTCATGTTAGAAGAAGGCGACGCAGAAGAATTAGCTCAGCTGACTTATCCTTTCGGGCGTGGTATCAATATTTCCTTTGGCATTGAGGATGTTCCTCAGCTCCACCAAAAGCTACTGGAAGCTGACTATCCCATCCATCGCCCCTTGACCAAAAGAGAATTTCGTGTTGGCGACCATTATATCTATCCTCATGAATTTGCAGTTTTAGACCCAGATGGCTATTTTTTAAGATTTAGTGAATAAAAAAAGTGGGCTGTTGGCCTCTTTTCAGTAGATAAATATAAATTGACAGATCTGTAAATCCAGTGGCGCCAATGCTAAGGAAATCATGAGAGCTGTCGTTGATTACTGTAAGGACTATTACGAGAATATTCGCATCGATTCGCATGCGGATATTCTCGTGATGCAAAAACAGATTCTAAAAAATGAATTTGTGTAGTGCAGTATCATTTTCCGAGAAATCGATGCGCTCGAACATATTGGTATAACGATTGGGCGTGGCAATGTGTAATGATGGCGTTGCTGAGAAATTGGGGTCCTAAAAGAAGGAAAAATTTGGAAATCCGCTACTACCAAGGTCAGTACTCTGACAGTGTGAAATATGGAATATTACGCGAAGAGTGGTCCACAAGAGTATAGGGATAAAGAAAGAGACTGATTAATCGAATCAGTCTCTTTTAGTATATTAATGATTATTTACCAGGAGTATTTGGATCTAAGCCCCAAGATTGTTCTAGCATAGGTCTGAAGGTTGAAATATTTTCCTCTGTACCTTCAAGGGAAAATACGTATATAGTCGCACCTTTTTGGAAAAACCATATATAATAAAGATACTTGCCATTTTTTTCTTGTGCTTTAAGGACGTAGGCGTTCTCTCCAGCTACCTTTGTCCATTCGCCGTCTATATTATTGGTCACATGTTCATTACTTTTGAGGGTATTATAAAAAGTAGTAGCAACGTACTTTAACCGGTCCTGTAGAGGTACTTCATTTTCAGTATAAGCATTTAGTGTGCCGGTGGGGAATTTATGTTTTGAAGAGTATTCTAATGCAGATTCCGCACCTGGGCTTTTAGTGATTATCCAATCTTTTGGAACATTAACATACCCAATATCATCACGTCCAATACGTTGGGTGTCCGTATATGAGACTGATTTTTCCTCAGAAGAAGTGTCAGCAGTTGTTGTTACTTCTGTTGTTGCTGCTGTAGTTTTGTTTGTTTTCTTTTCTCCATTTCCGCATGCTGATAGTATAAATGCAGATAGGAGCGTCATAGAACCTAATAAGATTTTGTTTTTCACAATGCTTAACCTCCTTAAGTGGTTGACTTACAAATATTTTATCATTTTTTAGAGTTTATTTAAATAGGAAACGTTTTCGCTAAAAAGCATAGGGTACAACAAAAGAGAATTTCTTGTTGGCGACCATTATATCTATCCTCATGAATTTGCAGTTTTAGATCCAGATGGCTATTTTTTAAGATTTAGTGAATAGAATGATGATCACCCGTCTATAGTTAAGAGGCTGGGCCAAAAGTCCTAGCCTCTTAACTGTTTTTGGATTGCCGAGCAAGATGCAGTGGTTGATCTATCTTTCATCTAAAAGAACGAGATGGACTAACATTCGATACCTAAAAAACCGGAACCCTCACATGAAGGTTCCGACTTTTTTTATCCTCATTGATGGAACAATGATTGATTTATTTTTTCTTCTCAATGTGATCTTTGAGATCTTCTTGAGCTTTTTTATTGGATTCTGCTTTTTTCTTCAACCATTCTTCTTTGGCCTTGTTAAAGTCTTTTGTTGTGACAACATCTTTAGACATTTCAAGGTATTTGTAGAAGGTTCCTGTTCCTTTTGTACCAACCCATGAAGCAGCACGGCTGTATGGTACGGTCCGTTGAAGCATTGGAGCACCACCATTTGAAACAGTTGGAAGCGTAATCGAGCTATCTGTCAACCATGCTTGCGCTGCTGCATATTTTTCATAGCGTTTAGCTTGATCCAACAATTCAGCATCGGCGTCTTTCAACATGTTAGCGTATTGATCCAAACCAACTGTTGCAATGGCTGGATTATTTGAACCTGCATCAATACCAAGATAGTAGAAGACAGAACCATTTACTGGGCTGATACTTTCGAGGTAAGTCGATGGGTCTTGGTAGTCAGGAGCCCAACCACCGCCTGAGATATCGTAATCTCTCGCAGCAGCAGTATCGCTGAAGTAGGTGATATTTTGGAAATCATCATCCGAAACCTTTTGAAGGTCTACAACGACATTGTCTGCACCAAGCGCTGACTCTACAGATTGTTTGAAGGAGCTAGCTTGTTGGACCATGCTGTTGTCCACTTGGCTGACAATGTAGTCCAAATGAATTGGGAATTGAACGCCTTGTTTTTGCAATTCAGCTTTGGCTTTCGCAAATGAAGCTTTGGCTTTTTCTGGGTTGTAAAGGCTCGTTTGACCATCGGCCAGGCTCACACCCTTCCATTGATCCCCATAGGTAACCAATTGTTTTTCAACGACCTTACCAAAATCTTCTCCATTGACTTGGACATAAGTTGGTGGTACCAAGGTGCTACGAAGGGTATTTTCAGCCGCATCAGATCCAGATACTTGTGCCGCATAAGATTTGCGGTCAAATCCAAAGTTCACCGCTTGGCGGAAGTCCTTGTTCAAGATTGCTTTCTTGGTAGAAGCTTTTTGTTCATCCGTTGTTTTGGCTGTGTGGTCATACTTTTGACGGTCCAAGTTGAATCCAAGATAGTAGGATGTTCCCAATTGCAAACCGTAGACAATGTTGTCGCCAAAGTTTTTCTTGACACTCTTATACGTCGAACTGTTTGGCATAACAGATGCAAAGGAATATTGACCTTTTTCAAAGTTCTTAATGATAGAATCTGGGTTTGATCCATCGTTAAAGGTCAATTTGACATTGTCGATATGAACATTTTTCGCATCGTAATAATCTTTGTTCTTGACCAATTCAATTTCAGATTTTGAAGTCAAAGATTTCAAGTAGAATGGACCATTGTATAAGATGCTGCTAGGTTTCAACGAACCAAAATCTTTTCCTTGAGATTTCAAGAAATCCGCATTGACTGGGAAAAGAACACCTGAGGTTGTTTTGGAGTTCCAGAAGCTTTCTGGACGAACCAAAGTATATTGGATGGTGTGGTCATCTAAAGCTTTCACTCCAACTGTGTTAAAGTCTTTGGTTTCCCCTTTTACGTAAGCATCCAAACCTTTGATCGAATTTTGAATCAAGAAGAGACCTTCTGATTTAGACTCAACCGCGTGTTTGATCCCTGTAACAAAGTCTTGAGCCGTTACAGCACCATATTCTTCTCCTTCACTCGTATACCATTTGGCATCTTTACGAAGTTTGTAAGTATAGGTTAATCCATCTTCAGAGACAGTCCAATCTTCTGCTAGACTTGGCACAAAGTTTCCGTATCGGTCGTTTTCAAGAAGACCATCTACAAGGTTACTTGTGACATCTGAAGTTGTTGTACGAGTTGCAGCGATGTAATCCAAGGTATTTGGATCTGCTGAATAGACGAATGAGTAAGTTGCTTGATTGCTACTACCACCGCCACACGCTGCTAAGAAAAAGGCACCTGCAACAGAAACTCCTGCAAGAGCTAACAGTTTTTTTGCTTTCATCACTATCTCCTTATGTTAGATTTTCTACCATTATACACTATTTCTTAAAAAAAACCAAATTTATTTTAAAAAAGTTCGTTTTTTCTGAATGAATATAATAAGATGTCAAGAAAAAGCATCTTGAAATCGATCTCAAAAAAGCTGGATAGGCGAATCTAGGCACCTACTACCACAACTTTGCAAAAGTTCACTTTTCAATCCTTTTAATAAATATACGTTTCATCACAAAAAAGAACCTCTGCTCTTTCGAGCAGAGGAACTGATTCCTAATCAAAATGATAGAGTTGTGGGTACTGGTCACATTCAGGATTTTTCGGATGGCAGATAGCCCGTCCAAAGTAAATCATGGCTTGGTGAGCCGCCAGCCATTCGCTCTTTGGAAGAACATCCATGACCCGCTTTTCAACTTCCAATGGCGTCGCTGATTTCTTGACAATATCATGGTGCTTGCAGATCCGCTCCACATGGGTATCGACAGCAAAAGCTGGAATACCAAAACCTACACTCATGACCACATTGGCTGTCTTGCGTCCTACTCCTGCTAGACTTTCTAACTCTTCACGAGTCTGAGGTACTTGCCCATCAAAGTTATCCAGCAATTGTTGGGCACATTTTTTTAGAAATTTGGCCTTATTTCGATAGAGGCCTAATTTAGAAATATGCTTGGCGATATCGGATTCACTGGCTGCTGCCATGGCTTGCGGGGTTGGAAAAGCCGCAAACAAACCTGGTGTCGCTTTGTTAACAGCCGCGTCTGTCGTCTGAGCTGAGAGCATAACCGCTACTAACAATTCAAAATGATTACGAAAATCCAGACTTGGCTTAGCATCTGGAAAGAGGGCGATAATTTCTTCAATCACATGACGTGCCCGTTTCTTTGATAAAACCATATTCTCTCCTTTACATTACTAGTCTTTATTATAGCATGAAAGTTCCCTATTTCTGGAAGAATCGGCTTCAAAAAAAGAAGAGGGACAAAATGAATTGTAAAAAAACTCATCCAATCCCACTTCTATCTATTGTTTATTTTACACCAATCTCTTCAAGAAGGTAATCAGGGTTTGAGCAGAGCGTTCGCCAGCCTCTACGATAAATTCATCAAAAGAGATATTGGCTGCGTGATCTGCCGTATCACTCATAGCTCGAATGACCATGAAGGGACGTCCAGCTGCGTGAGCGGCTTGGGCAATGGCTGCCCCTTCCATCTCAACTGCCAATACTTCTGGGAAATGCTCCCGAATTGCTGCGACTTTTTCTTCACTCGCGATAAAGCTATCTCCTGTTGTAATCAAGCCCACATGTGTGGTTGCAGCTTCTTCTTCCAGAACTTTTTTCATTTCTGATACAAAATAGCGACTGGATTCAAAGTAAAGTGGTTGACCTGCCATTTGACCGTACTTATAACCAAAGGCTGTCACATCCACATCATGATAGGCCAGTTTGTCGGCAAGGACAATATCCCCAACAGCCATTCCCGGTGCGACTGCTCCTGCAGATCCGGTATTGATAATGGCTTCCACTTTGAAATCATTGGCTAGGACCGCTACACTCATGGCAGACATGACTTTTCCGATGCCACTTTCAACCAAAACGACTTCATGGCGACCAATCGATCCTGTATAGTAGACTTTTCCAAGACGCAGATGCTTTTCCCCATTTTCAAGGGCTTCAACCAGAATCTTTAACTCCTGGGGCATGGCTGCGATAATTCCAATTTTCATATCCATTCTCTCCTTGTGACGACCTTACAGACGCCAAATAGCAATGATCAAGGCAATGAGGAGCACAATGATCCAGAACAAAATCTTATTGAGTTTGGATTGGACCACACTTTGCTTTTGTTCCTCAATGCGACGACTCTTTGTCACTGTGGGCTCTACTTGGATCTGCACAGTATCCTGAGAATAACGCTCTTGCGGACGCTCCATACGACTCTCTCTCATAGGACGTTCATAGCCAAATCCTCTGTGGTCTGTCCGAATAATTTTCGTCTCTTCAGCATCGACCATATTAGGACCGGTGATGTCCTCACCTCGCCTTGCTCGTTCAATCATTTCATCGGTTAATAAAGGTTTTCCCATCGGATCCTCCTCTATTTATTGATTAAGTCCCAGTATTGGATCGCCATGATGGTCTTGGCATCACAGATTTCGCCAGCTTGGATCAAGTCCTTGGCTTCCTTCAAGGTTACTTCTAATAACTCTAAGGTCTCATCCGCATCTTGTGGACGTGGATTTTCCACCTTTTTCAAGTTGGTTGCAAGATAGAGTTTAATCCGCTCATTACAAAATCCAATGGCAGAATAAAAATCATACAACAACTCTAGATCCGCTGTGTAACCAATTTCTTCTTCCAATTCACGCAGAGCAGCTGCTTGAGGATCCGCATTTTCACCCTTTTCCAACTTCCCTGCAGGGATCTCTACTGAAGTCCTCTCGATCGCCTTGCGGTACTGCTTGACCAAAATAGTCTTGCCCTCATCTGTGATCGGTAAAACCGCTACTGCTCCATTATGAAAAATTAAATCACGCTGCGCTTGGCCTTTTCCAGCGGGTAGTTCTACTTGATCAGTGACCACTTGGAAAATCGGTCCCTGATAAATCTCCTTGCGCTCAATGGTTTTTTCTTCAAATTGCATGAGAATCTCCTATTTATTTTTAGGATGGTGTGGCAAGCGAAGGGCATACTCTTCTTTATTCACTTGACGGCCACGACCAATCGCAATCGCATCAGCTGGTACATCCTTGGTAATGGTTGATCCAGCACCGACTAAGGAATTGTCGCCTAATTCAACTGGCGCAATAATCGTCGAATTGGAGCCGACAAAGACATTGTTTCCAATCGTCGTTTTAAACTTATGTTGGCCATCATAATTCACTGTGATGGTTCCTGCACCAAAGTTAACGTTGCTGCCGACTTCACAGTTGCCGATGTAGGTCAAATGACCTGCTTTGGTATTTTCGCCAATAGACGAACCTTTGACTTCGACAAAGTTTCCAATATGGACATCTTTGGCAAGGCTAGAACCTGGGCGAATATGAGCATATGGTCCTACCGTCACGCCATCAGCTACCATGCTCTCTTCAATCATGGAGTTGGTAATAACGGCACCTGCCCCAATTTCACTATCCACAATATAGGTTCCATTGGTTAAGACTGTTTCAGCACCAATCTTTGTGTGTCCTTTTAGGGTAACATTGGCTTCGATTTGCACTTCTGGTGCGATCTCAACATCGACATCGATATAGGCCGCATCTGGATTGACAAAGCTCACCCCATTGACCATGTGGGCTTGGTTAATGCGACGACGCATGATGCCTTCTGCTGTCGCAAGGGCTACGCGGTCGTTAACCCCGAGACTTTCATCAAAATCTTTGAGCGTATAGGCCCCAACTTTTTCACCAGCTTCACGGAAAATACCGATGACATCCGTGATATAGTATTCACCTTGGGCATTGTTAGTGTTTATATTTTTCAACGCTTCAAAGAGGCGTGCATTGTCAAAGACATAAGTTCCTGTATTGATTTCTTTAATTTGCTTTTCAAAATCTGTCGCATCCTTTTGCTCAACAATTCGAAGCACTTCCGCATTGTCATTACGGACA
Source organism: Streptococcus sp. SP8 (assembly GCF_030440045.1). Lineage (NCBI taxonomy): Bacteria > Bacillati > Bacillota > Bacilli > Lactobacillales > Streptococcaceae > Streptococcus > Streptococcus sp. SP8. Next base: position 540,705 of record NZ_JAQFJL010000001.1, read on the forward strand.
ATCCGACCATAGCCAAATGGATTAGCTGCTTCTGCTGTCAAAATCGTTGCTACATTCTTGTGGTTGATATGAAAGTCGATCAAGTGTTTGAGGCTTTCACCCGTAATCAAAGGTGTATCTCCTGCGATGACAAGAGTATGCCCATCAAGACCTTCCAAGACTGGCTCTGCCATCATGACCGCATGACCAGTTCCCAATTGTTCGGTTTGTTTGACAAACTCTGTTTGTCCAGTTAATACTTGCTCCACCAATTCCGCCTTGTGGCCCACAACCGTTACAGTCTTCTCAGGCGAGATTGCTCCAACACTACGGAAGACATGCTCCAACATTGAGATCCCTGCAACCTTGTGAAGAACCTTAGGCAAATCTGATTTCATACGGGTACCTTTCCCCGCTGCTAAAATAATGGCATAATTTGGCATAACATTTCTCTTTTCTGTACAATATCGCTTACATTATACCATTTTTTAGCCCTTTTGGAAAATAAGACCCAAATCAAAAAACTCTCCAAAAAGGAGAGCGCGGATGTAGACAAATTTTTTTTTAGTAAGATAAGTAACGTTACTCTACAAATCAGTAATAATAGTTTTAATTTTAAAAATTAATCAAAAATATACTAAAACTTTCCGCTGTGAGAAAAGTGCTTGAAATACAATCATTTCAAGCACTCGGGAGTTTTGAGACCTTAGGCTCAAAACTAAGTCATGGAACTTCGAGGAAGTTCGCTGACGTCCGTACTCACCTAAGGAAAGTTTTCAAATTGATTTTGTCTTCAATATGACTCTCCTAAAAGGGGAGCACATTTATAATGGATAAACCTTGCGAAATTCTTCTAAAACCACCTTGCTATCAGCTGTAAACGTCAGACCTGCTTCCTCCAGCCACTCCGTGAAAAACTCCTCATGAACCTGACGCCAATAAGCTAAGGATTTGTCTCCTTCACCTTCCTTGTAGGCATAGTCGGCTGACACTTGATGAAAAGGCTGAACGGAAACCTTTGTAATTTCGACGATGCAGACAGCCTGATCTTGACTGTCTAAAATGACATCAAAGGTCCCTTCTTGGGGAAGGGGTTCGTCCTCTACTGCGTAAAGATCGTAAGCTGAGGCAGTTGCTGTTTTTTCGCCTTTAAAGACCAGTTCCGCTAAAAGGTCTGGTTCCACTCCAAAGGCCCAGGCGTCTATCTCATCACCGATAGAGGGATTGATTTTCTTGTATGCATTCCACATTTCTTGCGGTGTCATGGGTTCTCCTTTGTAATTTTTTACTTTCTTCTTTTATATGTTTAAGATGGTCTGGATGGTCAATTTCTAAATCAAAAATCTCTGGAATAAAGCTGTAATGGAGAATACATTCAATCCCCATCTGATTCATTTTTTGTATGAAAGAAAGATTCAGATAGCCTGCTACAGCAAAGTTAATCTTTTTAGTATTTGATTTTTCCTGCATCTGTCTCAGCATTTCTAACATAATGGGACTTTCCATATCATGCCATTGACTGTTTCTTACAGTTGCAAAAATAAAAGAAGTTAAATCATTCATTCCCACTACAATCTTTGAAATACCAGTTTCCAGTATCCTGTCCAAGTCGAAAAAAGCTGATGGTAATTCAATCATCGTGCCGACTTTCCCGGTAAAACCATACTGACGCAATACTGTAATAGCTTGTTTTAATTGTTCGGCATCATTGACAAAAGGAAAAATAAGAGACAGATTGGGTTTGGTTTGAAAAACTTCTGTAACAACATTTGTCTCAGCCTGAAATTCATCTGGACACGCTAACAAACGCCTAGTCCCTCTATATCCAAATAAGGGGTGGCGTTCATCGAAATACTCTTTTGTCCCGTCTAGACTATTTGCTTCTGCATTTGTTAACTCTGAAAAGCGATACCAGACTTCTTCATCTGAGTACAAGGAGCAAATGGTATCTAGATAATCTTTTACAAATTGTTGACAACTTGCTAATAGGATGTTTTGATTAAGCTCTCTCAATAAATATTCCCCACGAATCATACCAACATGATGAAATAGTTGTGGGTAAATTTTTTCAACAATTCTTTCTCCACTAAGAGCCAGTTGATTTTGCATGTTTTACCTTCCAATTTCTGTAGCCTGTCATGTCTAATTCTGGAAATCCTCCTAACTCCGCCTTCACTTTCAACACTAAAGGAGAAGCATTGTCCGCAGTTATTTCTTCCACATTCAACCAAACTGCCTTTGCTGAATCATTACTTCCATCAAGAACTTCCTGAGGAAGGGATTTTTGAGAGCGTTCAAAATCGAGTACGATATCATAAAAGGCCATGATATGATGCACAGCGAAGTCTTTCCCCTCTTCTTGAACCAGCACATCATACATCCTAGGATTGGAATAATGACTAAGCGTATAGCCTGTCTCTTCCAAGACTTCTCTCTTGAGGGTTTCTGTCAGCCCTTCCCCTACTTCCTGGCTACCACCCGGTAGATCAAAACGCTGTTGGTAAGGGCCTCTTGTTTTTTCAATGCAGAGCAGTTTCCCCTCTTGAAGACAGACTCCGTACACACCAAAGTGATTTTTGATTTCCATCAAATCCTCCTACTTTCATTCAAAGCTCAGTCGATAATGAAATCAGTATAGCTTTTCTTTTTGCAACACCATCTCTTATTGACCCTAATCATTTCTTCTCTATTGATTTAATACTTTTTCAATATCAATTTTAGTAATTTTTCTAGATACCAATAATCCTGCAAAAACTGAAGTAAGTATCCCTATTAATACCGGGAACAACAATCTGGTAAGTTCAATATCTAGTGGCAATCCACTCAAAAAGATGATCAAATAAGAAATAGCAATTCCTATCACCAATCCCGCGCTTGTACCTCGTACTCCCATCATGAAGCTTTCAAATAAATATATTCTTTTTATCTGTCGATCAGATGCACCGATGATTTTAAAAGTTGCGATCTGTTTATGATTCTCCTGAATGGTAATGGCAAGAATATTGATGATATTAATAATCGCTACAATAGAGATAAGAACTATGATTAAGAGGATAAAAAGGTCGATGTAGGAAAACCATCTGGATAGCATATTGATAACATCCTGTTGTGTTGCTACAACAACATCTAATCCTGTTCCTGATAAAGATTGTTTTAAATTTTCATTTTTTAAAACAGTCTTTTCTATCTTGTTTGCTACTTCATTTAAATCGGTTCCATTTTTTACAGTAGCATTCAGATAGTAATACTTATTTGATGAAACGCTACTACTTTTTACATTTATTGCCATCATTTGATTTATTTCTGTTGGCAAGGTAGAAAATAACTGCGCTTCTTGCTTGTCTATAATGCCAGAAATTACAAACTTTTCATAATGATTATCAATCTTAATAGTCACCGTATCTCCGACATTCATTGATGTAGCCTTGTGTACGGAATCTCCGATTAATATTTCATTGTCCTTCTCTGGAAATTTCCCTTCAGCAATTCTAATATTCAGGTTTTTTAAATACTTTTCTTCTAGACAATGGATAGTATTGGAAACCGATGTCTTACCATTTTGGAATTTGATATCATCCGTAAATAATAGTTTTACACCAGTAATATTTTTTACTTCATCTATTTTTTTTACTCGATCAATATCTTCATTAGAAAATAAAGGCAAAGCTTTATAATTCAGAGAATTTTCTTTATTACCAAAGGCAACAGTAACAACATTTTTATTTGCTACAGTCATTTCTTTAATCATTTTATTATAGAAAGAATTAGAAATGAGCATCACTAAAACAATTAGCAAAACAGAGATCGTTATTGACAGTCGAACTAATCTATATCTTCGTTTGTTAACTTCTAAATCTCTTTTAGCAATGAATAATATGGAATGATTCATTTTATCATCTCCTTACGTACTCAATTTTGCCATCAACAACTGTGCAAATAGACTGCATACTATTGGCCACTTTATCACTATGAGTTACTGTTATAATCGTGATACCTAACTCCTCATTGATCCGCTTCAACAATTCTATTATATTTTGTTCGTTAGCAGCATCTAAATTACCAGTAGGTTCATCCGCTATCAATATTTCTGGATTGTTAATAAGAGCTCTTGCCAAAGCAACTCTTTGTTTTTCACCTCCACTAATCTTATCAATACTCTTGCTTAACATTTCCTTTGAAAGACCTAAAGTGTTACAAATTTCGTTAATGTTATTCTCTCCATTTTCAAAAAAATATCTTGGAAGTAGAATATTCTCTTTCACCGTGAAACCTGAAATCAAATTAAAGTTTTGGAAGACACAGCCAATATTCCTACGCCTTACCTTACTCAAATTTTTCATATCTAAAATGGAACTACCACAGACTAAGATATCCCCCTCATTTAAACTGGTAATCCCTAATATTAATTTAACAAGAGTAGTTTTTCCTAATCCAGAACGGCCAACTATTGCAGTCGTGCTACCTTTTTTAAATTCAAAATTACAATTTTTGAAAATGTATCTGACATTCGATCCATCACTAAAACATTTAGTAACATTCACTAATTTAATCATGACTTCACCTTCATTCCACAATAACTTAGCAAATCAGTTATACTATTCGTTTCTTCTAAAACAATCTCTTAAGGTTTCAGGTATCCCATTTAGAAAGTTCTTCTGAACTTACCCTCAGTTATCTTCATAATTGTTATTATCCCTGTCTTTTTTTGGTGAAAAAGGCTAGATCTCCATCGTGACCAATCATAAAGAAATCTGATTCATCCTGATCACTCTGGTAGGTTTAATTTCGTTCAGTAAGATCTTCTTTAGCATAGAGGTAAATACCTATCTCACCACTATCGTAACTCAATTGTCCACCTAGGTTTGATACTCTTTCAGTAAGGAAAAAACAATTACATTTCTTAGTAAGATTTTAGCTCCTGCTTTTTCATTTCCCTACTTCAAACTCCATCCACCATCAATGGTCAGGATTTGTCCTTGCATGGCAGATGCCTTCCCGCTAGCCAAAAAGAGGCTGACTTCTGCTACTTCTTCTGGCTTAATCCAGCGCTTGATGGGCGTCTCACTGGCTACCCAGTCAGCCAATCCACCTGGTTCAAAATCCGCTGCGGTCATGCCTGTTTTGACGGCTCCTGGTGCGATGCCAAAGACCTGAATTCCAGCTTCTGCATAATCCAGGGCCAACTGCTTGGTAAAGCCCGCTAGGGCATGCTTGGAGGAGGTATAAGCGTGACCGCCGCCTCCCGCTAAGCTAGAAGCAATGGAGCACATATTGATGATGATACCTTGCTTCTTCTCCAACATTTGAGTCAGATAATACCGTGTCAGCTCCACCGGAGTCACATAGTTGATCTCAAAGATCTCCTGAATCTCCTGTGCGCTTTGCTCCAGAAGCGGTTTGTAATCATCCAAAACTCCGGCTGTATTGCACAAAACCTCTACCTCAGGACACCAGTCAAAAATCGGCGTCAAATCAAGAGTTAAGTCCCTCTGTAAGAAGTGAAAATCACCTGCTAACTGGGGATCCGCTCCCTGGTCCACTCCATAGACCTGGTAGCCCTTTTCTAGAAAGAGTCGAGCTTGAGCTAAACCAATCCCGGAACTCACACCTGTAATCAAGACCCTTTTAGTCATGGACTTCCACCCAATCTGTCGCTAAGACATCACAAGGAGTTGGACTCCACATGGAGAAACCTTCACCCTCACCAGAGACGTTGATGAGGAAATAAGGGGTCACTTCCAGAGCCACCCCATTTTGCTCAATGGTATCAAAGAGTTGGACGTAGTTTTCTGCTCCACCCCATCCTGTTCGCACATATTTTTTCTTAGCCTTTAAGCCTGGTAAAATCTCTTCAAATGTCATGATCTTCTCCTTTGTTATCTAGTTAACTTTCTCCCTTTATTATACCAAAAAAAGAGCTTTCTCTATGTAAAAAGCCAGAGTTCTTCTACTCTAGCTTTCATCTTTTATTGATTTTCTTCTGAATGGCGATACCCATAACCGAAATAAATTCCGACCCCGATCAGGAGAGCAACTCCGAAGGCCAGCCAGGTCGATAGGGAATACTGGGTCATAAAGGACAGACAGACCACAATCGACAGGATTGGCAAGACTGGAACCAAGGGTGTTTTAAATTCACCAGGTCCAGGAGCCCCGTGTTCCTTGCGCAATTTCAAGAGGGCAAAGGCCAACATAACTAGGTAAGCCAAGGTACAAATATTTAAGAAGGAAGCGATACTTGCAAGTGGAAAGACTCCACCAGCAATGGCAGCCATCGAGCCAGCTACTAGTGTTGCATTTTTGGGAATTCTAGTTTTTGGATCGAGCTGTTTCATAGCTTTTGGCAAAAGCCCATCCCGCGCCAAACTGTAAATCATCCGTGAAAGGGCAAAGGTCATGGAAATGCAGACGGTAATCAAGGTCAAAATAGCCACTAAGGATACATAATTTCCAGCCCAACCAGCTCCGACCTGACGAAGGGCAAAGGCAACCGCGTCTTCTACATTTAAGTTCTTAAAAGGAACCATACCGGTCAAAACCAGGGTGACCAAGATATAAAGAATGGTTGTGATCAAGAGACTGAGGACAATGCCGCGAGGGACGTTCTTTTGTGGTTCCTTGATTTCGTCGACCGCCATTGAAATGGACTCAAAACCAAGAAAGGCAAAGAACATGAGCGAAGCTCCAGCCATAATCCCTGCCTGACCACCATAGATTTCGCCAAATCCATAAGGGGCAAAGTTTGCCCAGTTGCCAGGGTTTAGATGAAAAATCCCGACAAGGATAAACAAGGCAAGAGCGGAGAACTTGAGTAAGACCAGTAAGGAATTAAAGCGTAAGACAGCTTTTGCATTCATGAGGACCAAGGCGGTGACTAGCACCATCACTAAAATTGGCAAAAGATCCACATAAGTTCCCTTAGCTGGATCAAAAGTCCCGTTTAAAGCTGTCGGCAGGCTCCAACCAAGATTGGCCAACAAGCCCTTGAAATACGCAGCCCAACCTGAAGCCACCCCTGATACGGCGGTCATGAATTCCATCACGGTCAACCAACCAGCAATCCAGGCTGGAAACTCTCCAAAGATGGCATAGAGGTAACTATAGGCTCCACCGGTTGAAGGGATGCGAGACGCAAACTCAGCAAAGAAGAGGGCAGATAAGCCAACGCAAAAAGCAGCAATCACAATCGAAATAATCAAGGCTGGACCAGCTAAATTCGCTGCTGCTGTTCCCGTAATTGTGAAGATTCCTGTCCCCACCATGGCACCGATTCCTAAAATAATCAAATCCCACAATCGTAAATGGCGATTTAGACCCGGGTGTACTTGCCCAAGTCCCTTTTTTCGAAATAGATTCATGTATATTCTCCCATCTAATGAGTTTATTCTATCATACTTGGACAAGAAAGAGAGTGGGACAGAAATCGGTCATTCGTCAGAATTCGATTTCGTCGTCCCACCTCCGCACAGTTGAGTAGGGCATCTTTGGAACTTGAAAAGCGAACAACTACTTAGGAAACTTGCTTAGCAAGTCCTATCTACCACCTCAAAGCAGTGCTTTGAGCACTCAACCAATGCGTCTTGCTCGATAATCCAAAAATAATTGAGAGGCTAGGACTTTTGTCCCAGCCCCCCTTTTCTTACTATTTATCACTTTCCGTCCTATTCTTTTTCAAAGCACGAATCGTAAACCAATAATAAATAACTAGCCCAAAGACGATGATCACTGTGGGCAGAAGAACCGTCATACCAAGATTCTGAACTCCTTGTGCCAAGGTCCAGCGATGTAAGAATCCAACCACTAAAAAGGCGACGATAGGAAAGATGAAAGCTCGTCCAAACTCTTCTTTCCATTGCCAAAGAATGAGAGCTCCGCTAGCCCCTGTCATGAGAAGAGCATCCCAAGGACTAGGGACTACAAACCAAGCAAAAGCTGGTAAGAAACGGACGCCCACTATTTCACCAACAAAATAGAATCCTAGAACTAGAACAAAGGCTACATAAATTGCTTTTTTCGCTTTTTCCTCTGCAAAAATGAGGCGACGAAGGAGATAGAAGATTATCCCAACAGCTAAGAGTCCCAAAATGATGTCGGTTAAATAGACTAGTGGCTTGAGCACAAGGACCGCTTGAGAAGCAAAATCACTTAAGAGGCGATAAAAAATCACAATACCTGAAAAGATAGCCCCATATTTTAAAACAGACCGTGTCGATTCTTTGGGCATATTTTCGATGATTTGGTCTGCCATTCCCTTCGGATCGAGGCCAAAATAATCCTTTGCTGTCAATCCATCCGCTCCTGCTTCCGAAAAGTCTAGTGCTAAATTATAGACCTGCTCTCTCAAAGCCTTCTCCTCATATAAGAAACCGGCGAAATTGAAATAATCCCAGAGATCTTGGAAATAAGCTTGGTCCTCCTGGCTAAAGGTTTGAACCAAAGCCTGCGTTTCTTCAAAATACATTGCTGATTTCATGCTTCTTCCTTCTTTCTTTGGAGACAAAATACAACAAGGGTCAGGACTAGTCCCATGAGAGGAAGGAGCCAGCCTATTAAATGAGCAGTTTCCTGATTCACGAGACGCATCCAGCATCCAGTAACTAGGAAAGTCAGGCCCAGGACTAGTAGACTCGACATCAAACGATTCCTGCTTCTATAGGCTATAACTGCAAACCCAAGTAAGACTAGGACAGAGAGAACAATCGCCCAACCATCTGATAAGAAGAGACTCCCAATGTGGCCAAAATAGATCGAACATAGTCGTACAATGTTCAGAAATACCATCAGGCTGATCACACTGATAAAAGTAGCCCAAGACCACTTCATTTCACCATAGCTCTGTTTAGACCAAAGCCACGTGATGAACTGGCTGAACACCAAGAAATTGAGGAGAATGACAACATAGGTCAAAGGTTCAATTTTCAGTGGTGTCATCCAGGTAAAATCCATTAAATAACGCATGCCAACTAGGATCACTCCAAGTAGGAAGACGAGTCCCACATAAGATCCTAAAGAGCGTTTAGGCAAGTCTGAAAGAACTTGATCCACCATCTCCCGTGGATCCTTTCCAAAATACTCCACCGCCCGTATGCCTTCTTTTTCAGCAACTTTCAGGTCGCAAACCATATTGTAGAGTTGTTCACCGAGCGCTTCATCATCATAAAAATAGGACTTGGCCCCAATATAGGCCACCATTTTTTTCACATAGACTTGATCCTCTTTGTTTAGATGAATCAATTCATCTGACATTTTTTCGGTATAACTTTCTACCATTCTTCTCCCTCCTTCTTGATACGTTCTACTTTTGTGACTAGCTCCTGCCACTGGTCCCAAAATTCCTCTAAGCGCTCTCTTCCAGCATCACTGAGTGAAAAATACTTGCGATCGGGACCATCTGGAGACGGCCTCATTTCCCCATGAATAATTCCTTGTTTTTCTAATTTTTGAAGCAGGGGATAAATGGTCCCAGCGACAATCTTATCAAATCCCATCTCTTTGAGACTTTGGATCAATTCATAGCCATAGATGGCCTTTTTAGAAATAATCTCCAGCACACAGCCCTCCAAGACTCCCTTTAGTAATTGGGACTCTTTCATCCTTCTCACCTCTTTCTTCACATTTTTCACTAGTTTGTTTTACATACTAGTCTTTTCACTATCAGTATACTCTTTCTCAACTAGTATGTAAAGCATAATAGTAATTTTTTTTTAAAAAAATTTTTATTCCTTAAAAATCCCATAAAATCAAGGGTTTCACTGTATACTGGTGTGTAAATATACAAAAAAAGTTCAAAAAACACTTTATTTTGTAGATTGATTGGAGTATAATAATTAAAATTATTCAAAAGGAGACACGAATATGAAAAAATCGAAGCTTGCTCTTTTAGCAGGTGTCGCCGCAGCTTCAACGCTTTTCCTTGCTGCATGTGGCTCATCTTCTAATGCGTCAAAAGGGACTACCTACAACTACGTGTATGGTACAGACCCTGATTCCTTGAACTATTTGACTTCAAATCGTTCAACTACAAGCGACATTACAACCAACTTGGTCGATGGTTTGTTTGAAAACGATCAATACGGTAACTTAGTGCCTGCTCTTGCTGAGGACTGGTCCGTTTCAAAAGATGGTCTGACTTATACTTACAAGCTTCGAAAAGACGCGAAGTGGTATGATTCAGAAGGAAATGAATACGCTGACGTCACTGCACAAGATTTCGTGACATCTCTAAAATACGTAGCAGATAAAAAATCGGATGCTCTTTACTTGGTTCAAAACTCAGTCAAAGGCTTGGATGACTATGTAAACGGGAAAACCAAAGACTTCTCAACCGTTGGGGTAAAAGCTGTTGATGATCACACTCTTCAATACACTTTGAACCAACCAGAATCTTTCTGGAATTCTAAATTGACGACTGCTACCATGATGCCAGTTAATGAAAAATTCTTGGAATCAGCTGGGAAAGACTTTGGTAGCGTGAAACCAAATGGTATCCTCTACAATGGTGCCTACATTTTGAAATCCTTCACTTCAAAATCACAAATCGAGTTGGATAAAAACCCTGATTACTACGACAAGAAAAATGTTCACATCGATACGGTTAAATTGACTTACTTCGATGGATCTGACCAAGACTATCTTGCTCGTAACTTCTCAGATGGGAACCTATCTACTGCTCGTCTCTTCCCAACAAGCTCAACTTACAGTACGATTGAGAAGAAATTCAAGGATAACATCGTTTATTCCCCACAAGATTCTACTGTTTACTACGCTTACTTCAACGTCAACCGTCAAAATTACGGCCATACGAAGAAGACATCTGATGAGCAAAAGAACAACACGAAGACAGCCCTTCAAAACAAAAACTTCCGTCAAGCTTTGAACTTCGCTTTGGATAGAACTTCCTACAGCGCTCAAGTTAACGGGAAAGACGGAGCATCAAAAACTCTTCGTACCCTACTAGTTCCACCTACATTTGTGCAAGCCAACGGAAAAGACTTCGGTACGCTCGTTGAAGAAAAACTTGCCGCAACAGGAGATGAGTGGAAAGGTGTAAGCTTTGCTGATGCTCAAGATAGCTTGCATAATGCGGATAAGGCCAAAGCGGAACTTGCAAAAGCAAAATCTGAATTGCAATCACAAGGTGTTCAATTCCCAATCCATATCGACTATGTCGTAGACCAATCTTCTAATGCTCTTGTCCAACAAGCAGACTCTATGAAGAGTTCTATTGAAACAGCTCTTGGTAAAGACAATGTCGTGATCGATGTACAAAAATTGTCTACAGACGATGCAGATAACGCTACTTACTTTGCCCAATCACCAGAGCAAAAAGACTTTGATATGGATATCACTGGTTGGGGACCTGACTTCCAAGACCCATCTACTTACTTGAATATCTTGAACCCAACAGATGGTTCAACCTTGACTGGTATGGGACTTGATCCTAAGAAAGACCAAGCGCTCATCGAGAAAATTGGTTTGAACCAATACAAAGAATTGCTAGATGCTGCCAATGCTGAAAAATTGGATACCAATGCACGTTATGAAAAATACGCTGATGCCCAAGCTTGGTTGACTGAAAACGCAATGGTTCTTCCAATCTACTCTAAGGGTGGAGTACCATCTATCACGAAGGTAACACCATTTTCAGCAGCAAATTCTGCAATTGGTATTAAAGGTGAAACAACCTTCTTCAAATACCAAAAACTTCAAGATAAGACAGTTACAACTGCCGAACATGAAAAAGCTTATAAGAATTGGTTGAAAGAAAAAGAAGAATCAAACAAAAAAGCGCAAGAAGAACTTGCAAAACACGTGAAATAATCGCGATAAAAAACACCGAGGATATAATCCTCGGTGTTTTTGGTTAAGGATAAAACTATCTTTGAAACTTTCCTTAGGTGAGTACGGACGTTAGCGAACTTCTCCGAAGTTCCATAACTTAGTTTTGAACCTAAAGTTTCAAAACTCCCGAATGCTAGAAATACTTTATTTCTAGCACTTTTCTAACGGCGGAAAGTTTCGGTATTTGTTTAAATAAGCTTAATAAATTAGATTATTATAATTCTTTCCGCAACACTTGGCTTGTCCTATGTAAAAAACAGTTTGTCTATTTATTGGATTTTTCATTTCTCAATCTTTTATAGACTCAGCGCTACCTCACGACAATCTTCCGATAACTTCTAGAAGTCAGAAGAAAGACGAGGATATAAGAGATGAAAAAGACAGCGCAGATGGCTAAGGTTGTTTGAAGGACCAAGCCCGCATTGTTCGCTCCTAAGAGAGCAACGATTTTTGCAATCATCTTATAGGCCACTCCTAGGTAGAGGAAGGAGAAGAATAATGGAAGGAAAAAGACGGTGAGAATCTGTTTGCGTATGGTGGTGCCGGTTTGCTTTTGGTCCAATCCTACTTGTTGCAAGATCACAAAATTTTCCCGGTCCTCATAGCCTTCTGAAATCTGTTTGTAGTAAATGACGAGAACCGTAGCCAATAGAAAGATCACAGATAGGAAAACACCAATAAAGAGGATTGTCCCTGCTGATTCACGCCACTCCTTCTCCATGCTGTATCGATCAACCCCACCAAACAAAGTCGCACCATATTGACTCATTTTGTCTGTCGAATAAAGCTCTTTGGCCATTCCAGCTATAAAATCTTGGTTTTCTTTATTTTTAGCACTAATAGAGAATTCCAAATTTTTATCAATTTTTAATCCCAGTTGGTTCAAGTCAGGGAGGACAAGATACAAGCCCATTTGGTGTTGAAACAGGTCGGCTTGAGGGAGTTTCCCTTGGATAAAATTGGAGTCTAGTTTTTGCTTAATCGCGAAGCTCTTTCCATTGATTTCTAATTGCGAGTCTAGTCTTCCAGGATACTGATACCCATAGGCTAGGATTTCATTTTCCCCAAGCTCAACTTTTTGACCCGTCAGTTGCTCATAAGTTGCCTGATCAAAAAAGTAGACTACTCCTTCTGTCTTCAATTCCTGACCAGTTTCTTGATCGGACTGGTCATAAACCTCTAACACCTTTCCACCAATCCTTCGAATGCTAGCTGACCAGTATGTTGTCTGTGCCACCTGATAATCGGACAGATGTGTCGCATCGGCCACTTTCTTAATTTGGGCTTGAACCTCCTCAATAACCGGTTCTGTTTCAGCTTCTGAAGTCATATGCCCCACACTAATATTGTAGTCCGAAGGGTACATAGTATCTAGGTAATTCTGCCCTCCAATAAAGAGATTGAGCGACCCTGTTAAGGTGACCAAGACCATGGTGGAAAGAATACTAATGGTCGCAAGGCCCGCTGCATTTTTTCGCATCCGTGCTATTAAGTTGGAGACGGATATAAAATTCTCTGGCTTGTAATAGTAGGATTTCCGACCTTTGAGAAATCTTAAAAAGGTAATGGTGCCCGCGTTGAATAAGAGATAAGTCGCAAGAATGACCAAGATAACGGCAATAAAGAATCTTTGGACAGCCGCAACTGGACGCTCTGCTGTTAGCGCTAAATAGAAAGCAATTCCTAAGAGTCCTAGTCCTAAAAGAGTTTGGACCAGCAAGAAGCGTCCTTTCTTCTCTCCTGCCTTTTTATGTTGCATGAGGTGGAGGGAACTGTAGCGCAAGAGACGGAAAGAATTTAACAAGAGAATGAGGGCAAAAGCTAAGGCTAGCCCAAATAAAGTGTTAAGAACAGCCCCTATCTGGAAGGTCGATTGAATGACGACTGGAAGCCCCATACATTTTAAGAGGAGGGCAAAAATCAAGGGATCAAACAAGAGCCCCAAGCCCAGTCCTACTCCAACTGTGAGGATATAGAAGATAAGCAATTCCCATAAGGTCATGACGAGGAGATGCTTCTTCTCCATCCCCAAAACACTGTATAATCCCAATTCTTTGGAACGATTTTTCATAACATAGCCATTGGCATAAGCCACTAAAATGACGACGACCAGCTGGACGACGAAACAACCAAAACCAAGGACAGCTCTCGCCGTTCGTCCTCCGTAAGAAGTTTCTAAATGAGGGGTCGTTGCCAGGGCAATAAAGCTATAGAGGATCATGGTCGTTAAAATGACAGCTATAGCGAAAGGGTAATACAATTTGCGATTTTGTTTGAGGTTGGAAAGAGCCAATTTACTTGTTAATTTAAACATCACAATCCTCCTTTCCCGCCATGACCGTCAGGGTATCCGAGATTTCTTGGAACATCTGACGCTCTGTCTTTTCCCCGCGGAAAATCTGGTTGTAAAGGATCCCATCCTTGATAAAGAGCACGCGCTTGGCCCGTGCTGCGGCTGCGGTCGAGTGGGTCACCATGAGAATGGTTTGACCCATGGTATTGATATCTTCAAAGACATCTAGTAACGCAGCTGAAGACTTGGAATCCAGCGCCCCTGTTGGCTCATCGGCCAGGAGGATTTCTGGCGAGGTAATGATGGCCCGCGCTACGGCTACCCGTTGCTTTTGTCCACCAGAGATTTCGTAAGGGTATTTTTCAAGCAGTTGGTGAATGCCCAACTCTCGACTGACGCTATCCACCTTGCTCATCATTTCCTTGACCGGTCTGCGAGAAAGGACCAGAGGGAGAAGGATATTGTCCTTGACAGACAAGGTGTCGAGAAGGTTGAAATCTTGAAAGACGAAGCCTAGTTTTTCCCGGCGGAAGCTGGAGGCGTCCTTGTTCTTGATGGTTGAGGTATCTGTGCCATTGAGGTAAACCTGCCCTTCCGTCGGCTGATCCAGCATGGCCAGGATGTTGAGGAGGGTTGATTTCCCAGATCCTGATTCCCCCATGATGGCCACGTATTCGCCCTTCTCAACAGTAAAATGGATATCCTTTAAGGCTTCGACCTGCGTTCCTTGAAAGCGGGTTTTGTAGATTTTTTTGATATGTTGAACGTCTAGTAGGGTCATGGTCCATTCCTTTCTAGCTCGAAAAAGCTTCAATCGTTTTTTACAAATCTATTGTACTAAAACTGAAACGCTTTCACCATAACATAACCTTACATTTTCCCCTTTATTTCTTACATTTTTGTAAGAAAGCAAAAATAGGCTAGGACAAAAGTCCTAGCCTATTAATTGTTTTGGGATTGTCGAGCAAGACGCAGTGGTTGAGTGGGCTCTACTACGCTGATTTCATCAGCTTTTACAGCCCTACTCAACTGTGCGGAGGTGGGACGACGAAATCGAATTCTAACGAATTACCGATTTCTGTCCCACTCTCATTTTCATTTATGAATTATTCAGCTGATGAAGATGAAGAGATATAAGGTGAAATCATCTTATATGCACTTTCAAGAGCTTGTTTCATAGTGTCACGTCCAGATTTCAATTGTTGTGCAAAAGCAGTACGTCCTTGTTCAGGAACAACTGTATCATCTGAACCACCAGTTGAAAGTGCTGTATCAAATTGAGTTTTTGATTCGTCCAATGTCTTCAGAGCTGGCTCTACTTGTTGAGTATATATAGATCTATGTGATTCTGGAATTTGATCGCCAAGATCTTGAGCATATTTTTTATAGTTATCCACTAATTTACTATAAAGAGTTTTCATATCACCAATTGTTTTGGCGTTATCGATTTCTTCATCAGTCAACAAGACAATTTCTGGAATTTTAACAGAAGAGGTTGCTGATTTAGATGATTTTGATGAACTGCTTGATTTGCTTTCTGAAGTAGATGATTTTTCTACTTTGCTAGAAGAAGCTTTAGCATCTTTGCTTGATGATTCCGAAGCAGTTTTACCAGAACATGCTGCTAACGTTGCAACGGACAAGAGAGCCACACCGGCTGTAAGAAGTTTTTTCATATTTTTTCTCCTATAAATAAAGAATGAATATATTTTAAATGATTTTCCTTTACTTGTCAAATATTTTCTGTTTCCAAATGCAATTACACCGTTAATTATCACTAGTTTTTAACATATTTTCTATCCTAAAAAATATCGTTTATTTTGTATTTTTATTCATATATTGAATAAACAAAACCAGAAAAACAGTCGTTTTCTGGTTTATTCTTCTTTTTATTGATGAAGCAGTTGCGTAAATTCTTCTTGAAGTTCCTTGTTGTCCGTTGGCTTTAGATACATCTTTCCACCATTGGTCGTTGGCGAATGAAAGACAATGCCTTCTCCTGTATCTGTAATAGCAAAGAAATAACTATGCACATCTGGATACTTGTCCCAATTGCTATAGCGTTCCACGATGCGGTATTTTGCATTTCCCTGACCAGTATCTGTATAAATGGCATCCATCTTACTATTTTCCCCTAGAGTATAGAGGTTGTCTGGTCCTACATCACCACCAGCGATGCCTTTTTGATAGTTGGGTTGTCCCATCTTTTCGCCCCAGGTCTTCATAAATTCTGCTAATTTTGCTGATTTTTCAGCATTCCAAGGTGTTTTCTCCTGGCTTTGGGTATCGCCTCCTGATGGTGTGCTTTCAAAGGTTTGCCAGTCAAAACTCTTGAGGTCCAGTTTATCCTCATCAGATTTTCCAAAGAGAGCATTCAGATCTGACCCAGGTACCTGAACTTCTTCTTCTTGGACTTTTGTCGCGGCTTGAGGTGTCTTTTCTATTTGTGAAAGCACGGCTACACCACGGCCAGTTCCTGACATCCAGCTGACTTCTAAGACTTCTCCTCCCTGATAGAGGGTCGTCGCATTGCGCGCTCCACCGTGTCCAGCGACGAAACCTTCAGCTAGTAGAGTCGGTTTTTGCTCCTTGAGGTAGTAGACTCCTGTCGCAAAGTAGCTTCCATCGGTCTGCTGATTGGCGATGATCATCTCATCTACCCCATCGTTATTTAAGTCCTTAAAGGCATAGCGAACAGCTTCTGGCTGATTGATGACCGTCTCGATCACCCAGCTATTGATCATCCGATCTTCTTTGGCTAATGCATCATTCAATTTGGAAATGGCATCCAAATCCTTTGAAGTAGCAAAAATCTTTTGGTAGTCTGAAAAAACAGACTGGTATAATTGTTTGTTATCTGCTTTTTTCGCTTGTTTCTTTGCTGAAGTCTGGCTCGTTGCAACCTCTTTTTTAGGACTGGACTGCCGCTGGTATCTCTGGTAACATCCTGTTAACAAGACCATACTTGAAGCCACTAATCCCAACTGGATCCAATGTTTTCTTTTCATCTGATCTCCTTTAGTCTCCCTTATTTTCATACTAAACTTTATTATACTAAAAAAAGTGTGAGGACGGAATCCCTTCTTCACACTTAGTTTTCTTTATTTGGTTTAGTTCTACGATCCGTTTGACTTTCAATATGCTCTTTCACCAAGGCAACCACCTCATCATTGGTTGGAAGGTCCGAGTGCTGGGCATCTTCCCCCGTCACTGTGATCTCCGTATAACTAGCAGCTTGGTTTTGGTAGATATATTTCCCAGCAGAAACACTGGCATCTGGGACCAACTCATCGGAATCATAGGTGATGGTCCCTGCTACTGAATACATATGGAGGGTACTAGGAATGGCTTCTTTTCCCTTGATAAAATCGGCCAACATCTCAGATTTATTTTTGATATTGGTCTCCGTGAAATTGTAGGGAGTTCCGATGGTCATGAGGGTCTTGAGATCGATATCATAATCCCCCAGATAATTTTCAATAAAGGCTGTATAAATCAAGCCACCGTTGGAATGACCCAAGCCCTTGAAATTATTAAAATTGTATTTTTCTTGAAGGGCTTCAAAGGCTTGATTGAATAGTTTAGCCTGCTTTTTAATATTGCTATAGCCATCTTTGTTGTTTTCAAAACCAACCACAATCACTGGTTCATTGTCCTTGGCATCAATACTACCGCTATAGGTGATATTCCCATCATTCCATACCTTGAGCTTGAGAAGACTGTGCTTGGTGCCTTGGCGGCCTTGGTTGAGCTTGGTCACCAAGCCATCAAAGCGGTCCTCTGTTGCTGAGCTTCCTGGAATCATGATGATGGGCGACAGTTTGGAATTATAAAATTTCTCGATTTTTGAAACATTGGTTCGAGTCCAGCTATAAGAAGGTATGGCTAAACCGATCAAGAAAAGACAGACCAAAGTAAGGACGATTGCTGTTTTTTTAGATTGTTTCATCGCTTTCTCCTTTCACTTTTAAATCTTTTCGGATACGATTTCCCATACGGACAAATGGTAGATAAAGGAGCACATCGATGGCAAAACAAAGGATACTGACAGCTAAGGCCCTCAAACTTCCTCCGGTTCCAATAAAAGCATAGAGAAGGCTAGGAGTCCCATCTGGCACCGGATAGACGGCTGCAGGCATCAGCTTGAAGCACAAAGCTACAGCTGCTATTCCCATATTCACCAAGGGGATCAATAAGAAGGGAATCACATATAGGAGGTTGAGAAGGACCGGTATCCCTACCATGAAAGAAGCCCCATTGTTAAAGAGACTTGGAAACAGACTGAGAAGGCTGACTTTCTTGTCCTTTTGACTTCGCGAAACCAGCAGGATCGCTACCAATAAGGCTAGAACTGCACCAATTCCACCTACCAGACCAAAACTGCGGTACAAATTGGTCAAGGTATAGAGATGAGGAATGCCTGTCGTTGAATGATGGGTCACAGCGTAGGTGAGATTTTCCAAAGCAAAGTTATCATCCGCAATTGAGTTCAAGGCAAAGGCTTGACTATTACCAAACCAAGCAGATAGCCCACTAAATAGTCCCATGACAAAGGTGGACAGGAGATGATGACTACTTACCGTTAGAGAAGCCAAGAACTGTCGGATAGTCTGAAAAATATTAAATTGATTTCCAAGAACCAAAAGAAGATTGAGGCTGACCCCTAGAACTAAGGACAAGAAAATGGGACGAACAGTCTTGGGCTGATAGATGAAATCCTTGTCCACAATCTGGTCGTCACTAGCCTTGGATAGACGAAAGATTTGCCCGATTAGATAGCCTAAAACAATGGCTAAGATGATATTGGTCGTCGCAGGTAAGTTGATACGCGTCAGTTGCCCGTCATGGAGGGGGCCCACCAACAATTCCTGAGAGCCTACTATTAGACTGACCAAAAGAGCTGTCACTCCAGCTGTCCCTGTACTTCTACCATAGTGCCCAGCTGTATATTTTCCAGCGAAGTAGGTCACTAAAGGCCCAGCTAGACCTCCTAAAAAATTGGAAAAATTAATGAGGACTTGACTAATGGCCTGATCCCATGGCAACCAGCTATCCATCGAAAAGAGCTGATGGATATAGCCTCGATCGGAGAAGACCGATAAGGCAATCACCCGAACGATTCCTGAAAATAGGAAAAAAGGAAATAAGGAAACCAGGGTTTTCTGGGAAATTTGAATCAAACTTTTTTCTCGTAACCAGAAAAACTTCTGGACTAAATACTTGGTCATGGGGCCTCCTGTTCGAGTTGATTGACTTATTCACGTTTACTGCTTTCTTCTTATTATATCATACTGGCGAGCCTTTCCTTTCGTTTGGAGAAGCATCGTCTTTTGAGAATGCTGTTAATATTTTCAAAACTTTTCAAAAACTCTTTGACAGGGGTCTTCATTTCCTCTATACTATTTGTTAGCTAACAAAACGATGGATCAGGTTACCGTTGGTCTTGCTATGCTCCTAGCGATTGGAGCTGACGGAAAATCAAATCGTTTCCATGGATTTTCATCCGATTTTATACCAAAGTCCATATCTTTAGGAAGATTTAGGAGGAATCAGACGTCTATGTCACAAGAAAAAATTTCAGCCAAGGTCCTCTACGCTATTTTTGCAACAGGGATCCTTTCCTTTTGCGGGGTGGCTGGAGAAACTGCCATGAATATCACCTTCCCAATATTGATGAAGGAATTTGAGATCAATACCGCAACCGTCCAGTGGGTCACCACCATCTATCTTCTAGTGGTTGCCTGTGTAGTCCCCTTATCTGCCTACCTCAAACGCTCTTTTAAAATGAAGTCCATCTTTTTAGTTGGAAATCTCCTATCTGTTTTAGGTGTTCTCATTGACTTCCTAGCTCCAAGTTTTGGCTTTGTGGTTTTGGGTCGATTGGTCCAAGGAATGGGGGTTGGTTTTGCCCTTCCTCTGATGTTTAATATCATTTTAGAGCAGGTCCCAAAACGCAAGATTGGTCTCATGATGGGAGTGGGGACCCTGATTACAGCTATCGCTCCCGCCATTGGGCCTACTGTCGGTGGTCTCTTGACAGCTAACTTTGGCTGGCGTTCCATCTTCTTGGTTCAATTCCCGATCCTTCTAGCTTCGCTAGTTGCAGGACTTCGCTCCATTGAACAAATCAGTATAGTCAAGCGAGAAACCCTTGATATCATGAGCCTTCTCGCTATTATTGCTTCATTTTTAGGCTTGATTTTAGGGATTCACGGTCTTTCTGATCATGCTTTCTTTAGTTTTTCTGTCCTTGGCTGGCTGATGATCGGAATCTTGGGACTGGTTCTCTTAGTCTGGCGGTCCAATCAGTTGGAGAATCCCATTATCAACCTTGCCATCTTAAAGAACCATCTCCTCACTGGCCATGTTCTTGCCTTTTTCACTTTCCAATTAGGTTCTCTGGCCATGAGTTTCCTCTTGCCCAATTATATCCAGTTGGTCAACCACTCTAACACCACACTTGCAGCTTTGATGCTGCTTCCAGGAGCCATCATCGGAGCTGGCTTTGCTCCTTTCTCCGGTCTCATTTTAGATAAACTAGGCGCCCGCAGACCAATTCTCCTTGGAGCTGTTTTGATCCTTCTGGCTCATTTCTTCTTCACACTCTTTGGCTTGAAGTTATCAAATGTCTTGATTCTTATCTTTTACATGATCTTCATGACCGGTATGGGACTTGCCTTTGGCAATATCATGACAAACGGACAGAAACAACTGGCGCTGGAGGAGCAACCTGATGCGAACGCGATCTTTAACACCCTGCAACAATTTGCAGGCGCTGTCGGAACAACCCTGGCTTCACTGATCGTTGCCATGAGCCAAGCCAATCAAAAGATGGACTTCACCCAAGCCACTGCTAAAGGAAGCCGCAACGGTTTTATGGTCCTATTTGCCTTAGGTATCTTCCAACTCCTTCTCTTATTTTGGGTTGTGGGAAAAGATAATGAAACCAACTAATTTATCTCGTCAAAAAACAGCAGGAAGCCTGCTGTTTTTTGTTATCCTTTCCGCACTCGCGTTAGAATGCCATCAGGATCCTCAAAAATTATGCACTTCTGCTAAATAAACCTTGATAGGATAGGTGTATGTCAAATTCTCTCTCCATTTTGCTTGTAATGTCAAATTTTACAACTAAAAGGTTCCATTAAATTGTCTAACTTTTATCATTTGAGTTAAAATCCTTGATTTCTTTCTGTATTTTATTTATAATCATTCTAAATAAGGAAAAGGAGACATTGTATGACTGAAATAAAACATGGAGTAGATGAATCATTTAGCGATCGCTTGAATATTTTGAGAGCTGCGGTTCTAGGGGCCAATGATGGAATCATTTCTATCGCTGGAGTGGTGATTGGGGTGGCCAGTGCCACACCAAACATCTGGATCATTTTCCTATCTGGCTTGTCTGCGATTCTGGCAGGTGCCTTTTCGATGGCGGGCGGTGAATATGTCTCTGTTTCCACACAAAAAGACACGGAAGAGGCCGCTGTTAACCGTGAACAAGCCTTGTTGGATCGCGATCCAAAGTTAGCTAGAGACTCTCTCTACCATGCTTATCTTGAAAATGGAGAATGTGAAACTTCAGCAAAAATTCTAACAGAGCGGGCATTTCTGAAACATCCTCTCAAAGCCCTGGTTGAAGAGAAATATGGTATCGAATACGAGGAGTTTACCAATCCTTGGCATGCTGCTGCCTCTAGCTTCCTTGCTTTTTCTGTTGGTTCCCTTCCTCCAATGCTCTCTATTATTCTCTTTCCAACTGCCTATCGCATTCCGGTGACGGTCTTCGTTGTTGGACTATCCTTAATCTTCACTGGCTATACCAGTGCGAAACTGGGAAAAGCACCAACCAAGCAAGCCATGCTTCGCAATCTCATCATTGGCCTTCTCACCATGGGTGTGACATACTTCTTCGGACAACTCTTTAGTATCTAAAAAGCTGAGACTTCTGTCTCAGCTTTTCTTATGCTTCTAATAAGGCTTGGGCTTGTTTTTCCAATCCTGCGACTGCTTCATCTGTCAAGACCAATTCACCTGTTTCCCAAGCTTCTGGGTTAACGGTTGTTCCAGTAAACTCTCCAACCACTTGAGTCCGAACGAATGGTAAGAGTGCTTGGTAAGCCGCAAACATTGGCTCGTGTCCTGCATTAGCGACTGAAGAGACGGTTACGATCTTGTCTTGGAGGGCAGATGGACCACGTGTTTCTGATAGGTCAAGCGCACGGCTGAGCCAGTCGATCAGGTTTTTCACTACACCTGGAATGGCAAAGTTGTAGACTGGTGAGAAGATCCAGATGGCATCCGCAGCAAGGACTGCATCACGCGCTGCTTGCACAGCTGGCAAGGTTGGCGTTTCCAAATCTTGGTTCATCATTGGGATGCCCTTGTAGTCCAAGTAAGTCACCGTTGCTTTTCCTTCAAGAAGGCTTTCTGCTTTCTGGGCCATTTGATGGTTGAAAGATCCTTGACGAAGGGATCCGACGATAAATAAAATGTTTCTCATAGTTGCTTTCTCTTTCTGTTGTAAGAATATTTGTTATATTAACTATTATACATGCCCTAGATGTAATGTCAAGAATTACAACTTGGAATTTACTAAGCTTTATTAAATTCACTAAGCAAGGGCTAAGACAATTAAAAGGCTAGGACTTTTGTCCCAGCCTCCTCTCTTTTATGCATGCTCCAGCCCTTTTCGTGTGTTTTCCTTGATAGTTTCGGCTGAATGGAGTAATTTTTCTTTTTCTTCTTCTGTCAAATGCAAGTCCAATCGTTCAAGAATTCCTTTTCGACCTACAATCGCTGGATAGCCAAGATAGGTTCCATATTCTGGACGATAGTTAGACACCGGCATTTCCTCGTGGCTATCATTGATCACAGCTTCTGCTAAGCGTTGGGCTGCTGCTGCAATCCCAAAGTTGGTATAGAATTTACCAAAAAAGACAGTATGACCACCACGCAAGGATTCGTAGTTAATGGCGTCCAGCTCTTCTTGAGAGAAGAGATCGGTAATAGCATGTCCTTTGACACGGACCTGACTCCAAGCGACAAATTGAGAATTCCCATGCTCACCGAGGTTGTAGCCTGATACACTAGCAGGAGAAACCTGCAAACGATCAGCGACTGCGCGCTTCATCCGAGCTGTATCCAGTAAGGTCCCTGTCCCAATCACCTGCTCTTTTGGAAGGCCGGTATATTGTTGATAGAGTTGAGTGACTGCATCGACCGGATTGGTCACTACCAATAAGACCCCGCTAAAGCCAGAAGCCTTCAAATCACGCGCCACTTGCACCACTTGCTTACTGGTAAAGGGAAGCTCCGCAAAACGGTCATCTGTGTTGTTAGCCTGCAACTCGATATTTCCAAGAGTC
The DNA here is from genome assembly GCF_030440045.1 of Streptococcus sp. SP8. Lineage (NCBI taxonomy): Bacteria > Bacillati > Bacillota > Bacilli > Lactobacillales > Streptococcaceae > Streptococcus > Streptococcus sp. SP8. The sequence continues at coordinate 564,183 of NZ_JAQFJL010000001.1, forward strand.
GACACCACAACATCCGCATCTTTTAAAGCCGCGTAGTCATTGACCGTGATATGAACCGGATACCCTGTATTGGCAACCGTATCACAGAAATCCAAGGCATCTGCCTTGACCTTTTTCTCATTGGTATCAATCAAGACCAAGTGATCACAGGTGTGTTTCAAAATCATGCTGTGGGCCAAGGTCGCACCCACATGCCCCAAACCAATAATACCAATTTTTCTTGTCATCAGAATCCTCTTTTCTAGTATCGATCACACTGTTGGTGAGGATAGCTCTTTGTTGACTCTATTCTACCACAATTCTAGAAAGGCGGATTGAAAAAATAGGAAAATTTTCAAGTTTTTTCAAAAAAGAAAAGAGGCGATGCCTCCGTTAACGACTCAGGAAAGAAGAGCCTCAATTTCTTCAATGGTTAAGCCCGTCATCTCCGATATAAGATCAGGCGACATTCCTCGTGAGACCATCTCGCATACCAACTGTTTACGTCCTTGTTCCAGCCCTTGTACTAAACCTTCTTCTCGCGCTTCGTCAATCGCCGTCTCCAGGGTCATATCATAATTTTCTTGAATCCGAATCCGCTCGTCTATCATGGTCTTCTCCTCCTTGGTCCAGCTAGATGAATCTAATAATGCATCTGCATGAGCCACAGCCTGACTGGGAGCTTTTGTAAAGGGAAGATTCCCAAAAAACTCCAGCCACTGTCTGCCTGCATCTGTCAGCTTCTCATCTTTATTATACTTGTCTAGCTCTAAAAAGGCAACCTGCAGAAGATTTTGGTGCTTGCCATTTTTATAATAGGCCTTGAGTTGCTTGCCAGACCGGCTATTGGTCAGCCAGTATTTATTGATGGCAGCCTCTTCGTCCAGTAAGAGCGACTTCTCCAAAATCGCAATCCCATAGACGGGCTCCATCTGCTCGTACATCTTATGTGTCTGTCCTTGCTGGCGCAGTTTTTGCACATTCTCCACCAGCTGATTGGCCAAATAATAATGGAACCGATTTAAGAAATACTGCTGCTTGCGAATCTGGATCTCGATGATCACCTCGGTTCCATCATGGAGCTTGGCTCTCACATCCACCGCAGTGGAGAACAAGTCGTCCTCCTCATAGGCCATGCTATGGGGCTGGCTTCCCTCCACAATCTGAGCGTCCGCCACATCCAGCTCCAAAATGTCTCGAATAAAAGCCGTCGTCACCTCCGGCAAACTAAAAATCTTCTTGGCCATAATGTCCAAGGTCGGCGATACATGCGCGTGTCTCTTTTGCATCCCTGCTCCTTTTCGATAAAAAATAGAGGGAAGGTCCCTCTACTTCTATAATTCGAAAAAAATTGGGAATATCGAAAGGAATATTCTTTCACTACTACCATCTCCTCATACCTTACCCCTTAAACTCCTCGACAAATTTCTTGAGTTCGGCGTCGGCTTCAGGTGTCGTTCCATGTAGCTGGCTGAGCATGTCTAGGAGGGAGGCTGTCTGGGTCTCAATAGTGGCGTTGGTTTGGTTGATCTTAGCCACGATATCTGTCAGTGGCTCTACTTCTTCTTCCTCAAAGGTGTCCACATAGCGCGGGATATTGAGGTTGTAGTCATTCTCAACGATTTCCTCGAAGCTAGCCAGATGGGCGAACTTATCCATATCCTCTCTACTCTTATAAGCCTGGAGAATCTTCTCGATATGGGCATCCGTCATGATATTCTGGTTCTTGCCCTTGTCAAATTCCTTAGAAGCATCGATAAAGTAAACGTCCCGATTGGTCCTGTTCTTTTTGAGAATGATGACCGTCGTTGGGATGCTGGTATTGAAGAAGATATTGGCAGGAAGACCGATCACCGTATCAATGGCCCCTTCTTCTAGCAAGGCCTTGCGAATGGTTCCTTCCGCATTGCCACGGAAAAGGACCCCGTGAGGAAGGACGATGGCCATCACACCATTATCTTGTTTCAAGTGATAGTAACCATGCAAGAGAAAGGCGAAGTCTGCCTTGGACTGAGGCGCGAGCTTACCAAATGGGGAGAAGCGAGGATCTTGGAGGAAACCAGAGCTTGCGGACCACTTAGCAGAGTATGGAGGGTTCATGAGAACCCCATCAAAGTTGGTCGGCTCTTGGGTCGGCCAGTCTTCGTCCAGCGTATCGGCATTGTGCAAGAACTGGTTTTCCACCGGGACCCCATGTAGGATCATGTTCATCCGAGCTAGGTTATAGGTAGAGGTATTGAGCTCCTGACCAAAGTACTGGACGGTTTGAGGCTGGTGAGAAAACTTCTTGGCATTGAGCAAGAGCGATCCTGATCCCATGGTGGCATCGTAGATAGTAAAGCCTTGCTCGTCTTCACGCCCTAAAAAGGCAATCTGTGTCATGAGCTTGGCTACAGGCTGGGGCGTATAGAACTCTCCTGCCTTCTTACCAGAGTCAGTCGCAAACTGACTGATCAAGTACTCATAAGCATCCCCAAGCATATCACCCGCATGACCTGCCACATCTAGTACAGCCAGCTCTTTCATAACCGCAGCCACTAGCTGGTTTTGCTTTTGAGGTGTCGCCCCTAGTTTCTTGGAATAGAGATCAATGTCCTCAAAGAGATTCTCATAGAGGTCATCACTTTGCTCGATGTCTCGGAAGCCCTGAGCTAGATCTTCCAGCTGGAAGGTCCCTTCATTGACCCGGTCCACTAAGGCCGTAAAAGTCAAGTCTGGCTTGATGACATAGTTGAGCTCATCGGTGATGACGGAGATCAAGTCCTCTTGAGAGTCTGAATCCTCATAGTAGGACCGGTAAAGCGCCAAGGCTTCATCCAGACTCTCTGTCTCCTCCTCCATGGTCTCCGCCACGAAGAAGAGCAACTTATCTGAGAGGTATTTGTAAAAGATCATCCCCAAAAGGTAAGACTTATAGTCATTGGCATCCATCTTAGAGCGGAGCACATCCGCTGAGTTCCACAGAGCTTGGTAGAGCGACTGGGAGGTTTGAGTTGTTTCCATAGTAATTCTTTCTGATTTCTTTTAAACCTTTTCTTGTTCCAGTGGGACGACGGCGAGGGTCTTGCCCAGACTGGCTAAGACTTTCAAGACCGTGTCCAATTGAGGACTGGTCTTGCCTGTCTCCATCCGAGCGATGACCGGTTGACTGACTCCACTGAGTTCCTCTAGTTTCTTTTGGCTAATGCCCTTTTCATGCCGAGCTTCGATCAGCTCTGTCATAATCGCGACCCGCAGATCACTTTCCAGGATTTCTTCCTTGGTGAAGAGCTCTGCTCTCACATCTTTCCAATTGCTGCCGATGGCACTATTCTTCATCTCTTAGCCCTCTTTCCTTCAAATCTTGCAACTCCCGCTTGGCTTTCTCTATCTCTCGTCTAGGTGTCTTTTGCGTCTTTTTGACAAAAGGATGTAGTAAGACAAAGCTCCCATCCAGCCAAGCCACGAATAAAATCCGATCCCGCAAGGGTCTCAACTCCCAGATCTCCGCATCCAGATGCTTGATGTAGGGTTGGCCAGCACGTGTTCCCTGCTGGCTCAACAGTTCGATATAGTCATTGAGCTTGTTGAGTTTGATCCGGCTGTCCTTATTATCACGACGAGCCAGCTCCCTCATGTAGTCCAAGACCGGTTGATTCCCTTGTTTGTCCTTATAAAAATAAATAGCGTGCACAAAGCAACCTCTTTTCGAATTTATTATAACTCTAAAGTTATTAAAAGTAAATACTTTTAAGTTATTAAATACTAAGGAGCACCCTTTGAAAGGATCAAAGGGGTTCACTTATACTATTCGAAAAAGGATGTGCTTATGGATGCTGATAAAGGGGATTTTTGAAGGTTAGATAAACATATCTTTTAAAAGTTTTATTCTATTAAATTTTCTTTCTTTATTTCTTTAATAAATGTGTATCCATTTGATTTCATTTTACAAATTCTATCATTAATTTTTGAGATTACAGTATCATTGTAATCTACATATTCATGAGATGATAGATACCTTCTAGTCCAAATAATATATTTCTTATTTTCGGGAATTACATCATAACTACCAAATCCCATTCCATTGGAAACGATTGATTGTAGTATCCAAAATGATAAAAATTCTCTATCACTAAAACAATCTAGAGCTTCCCATATATAATGATCCCACTCTTCAAATTTACCAGATTTATCAACTGAACACAGATAAGTTATTAGGAAAAAATCTTTGCGTTTTAATTTTCTATAGTACTCAGTATTTAGTTCTAAATCTGTATAATATAGTCCTAAATCATGAAAACTAAGTATTCCATGCTTTTCAATGAAATATATTATTTCTGATTGGTCTAAACCTTTTTCCTTAAGTATTTCTTCCCACTTTTCAACAATTTTAGCTCTTGTTTCATCTGTTAGAGGAGATCTTTTATATATTGGTAAATAATCATTTAGAACACCTTGAACAATGTAATCCATTGCAGGACTATCATAATATTTTAGAGATTCAGATATAACTATGTTTAGTAATTCTTTTTTCTTTTTATAAGAGAAAGTTCTGAATTGATATGCAAGGTATTGATAAAAATCTGTTGAATTATCAGAAATTCTTAACTCTCTTCTTAACTCTTTCGAATCATCTTTGAATAAAGTATCTAACTCCTCTTTAGTTCTATTTAACGGTTCTTCATAAAGTAAATATCCCTTTCTATTTTTGGCAAAACATAAAGGATACTGTTTATTGTCCTTTTGTTGAATGTCAACAAAAGTTTCTTTAATCGTAAAACCAAAACTAATCAATTCTGTAATATCAACTTTTTCATCTTTTGAAATTTCAATCTTTTTGTTTTCTAAAAGCTTATTATAAAATTCTGGATAGAAAAGATAAGCATAAATTATCCAAAGCTGTTGTTCAATTTGGACATGGCCCAATTTTCCCCTGGAGAAAAATTCTTGATTCACATAATCATTAAAGCGAAATCTATCTCGTAAATTTCTATTGTCCGAACTAATTCTTTTCTTAAAATCATTTGATAAAACTAGATTAAATTTATTTTCTAAAGTAATAAAGTACTCTTTCCAAATATTAGAAGAATGCAACACAATTGGCAATTCAATTTGTCGATCAATAATCTTTGATAAATAATTATCATCTTTTAAATATACTCTTTGAATATCACCAACAAAAACAATGGGTAATTTGCCATTTATTAAACTAAAAAGTTTGTAACTTTCTTCTTGTTGCTTCTCCGACATTCTATCAAAATCATCTATAATCAAGACTTTCGAAGATTTCGACATTTTATTTAGTAAGAAACAGTATAGTTCATCTGATTTCTTCTTAAATACTTGCCATATTGCAACTATTAATGCAACTACTCCTCCTAGTTTCAAAAACAGAGGTTTTAAGTCACCAAAATAATCACTTAATCCTATATCAACAATATTAGTCATCAAAAGTGAAACAGCGACTAATAAAACGACAAATATTCTTATACACCAATAAATAAAAGGGTGCAGTTTTGAAAATGCTATCTCAATAGTTGTTCGGGTATCAGTTAATCTCCAAAAATCAACCGTAATAAATTTTTGTTGTGAATTTTTCTTGACCTCATTTAAAAATTCTGTCTTACCTGATCCCCAACTACCGTTCAAAAAGTATGTTCTACTCTCACTAAGTAAATTAGAAAAATTTTTCGCTGCATTTGAGGTATCTATATGTTCTAATACTATGAATTTTTCGTCCATATTTTACTCCCTTGTTAAATGAACATATCTTGTAAGAGTTTCTTTTTGAGAGTTTCTAGCTGAGAAATTTTTTCTTGGTGAGCAGCGATGAGGTTATCGAGGTTAGAGAAATAGGAACCGATGGCTTGTTGTTCGTATACACTCGGAGGTAAAAAGATATTCGTTTCTAATATATTCTTATTGTATAGCCGCTTTATTGTTGTTCCCTCAATTCCAGACCATTTTATTATTCCATAATATTGCTTCAAATATGAGTTATCTAATTGCTGATCATGCTTTAACCATACAATATTTGAATCTTGATAATAAGCATCTTCACCATTGTATACAACCGTTCTGCCAATACTACCAGATGCAGATATGAGGATATCACCTATTTCAGGATAAGGATATTTTTCTTTATACTCTTTGAATTTTTCTTTTGTGATAAAAGAATCGGCAGTTCCTCCAAATGTTCCAATCTTGTAGAAAGGAATATCACCATAGTCGCTAGTTTCATCTTTAAAAATACGTTTATTCATAGCAACAGAGCCTAAACTACCTAATTTCTTTTCTTCCCACTCACCTTCAAATCCATCCAAACGAATCTCAGGAACGGTCTGTCCAGCTTTGGGAAACATCTTGGAGAGCATGGTCACCTTGAGAGATTGGTAGTTGGCAAGATTGTCCTTGTAGCTGGCCAGAAGGTCATCGAGGGTGCGGAAAAGAGAGCCAATAGCGGATTGTTCGTCTAGAGATGGAATAATAACATCCCATTCTTTCACCTCAGACATCGGTACCAAATTTACCATTGCTGATGCTGGGTTAGCTTTTGTTATCTTGTTTTGCATTTCTGGTGATCTCATCCATTGTAAAAAGAATTCCTTATCAGTGTTTTTATTAACTCTTAATCTGATTAGAGCTTGATTAAACACACCTTTCTCAATTCCCTCAGGTACTAGTGAAATTTTTCCAATAGTACCAGCACCACTCATAATAAAGTCACCAGGTAACAATATAAATTTCTTTAGTTCATGATACTTTTCTTCTGAGATTCTATATCTAGTGTTAAAGTGATCATAAATCGCATTTTGCTGTTCATAGACTACATACTCGCTATTTTGAACAAATAATTCTTTTTTTAAAGCACTACCAAATGGACCACGTCTAATTCCCTCTTCTGAATTAAGCAAATTTTTAAATTTTACTTGTTGCCAATCAATTTTGGAATTGTTGAATCTAATTTTAGGAATTTTTTTATTTCCCATCTTAATAAACAGACCTCTTTTCTATACTATAACTTCATTCTTAATAAAATAACATCTTTATTAATATCTTTCCTCTCTAAACGTGAGATTATTTTGTTCTCAGTCTCTGGACTCCAATACAATTTGAGATATTTTTTTGTCCGAGTCATAGCGGTATATAGTATGTTATGATTAATTTGTTCATCGACTTCATTTGTGATAACAATTTTTACAGATTCATATTCCAAACCTTGAGCCTTATGAATTGAAATTGCATATGATACTTGAAATGGTACAGTTACTGAGTTATCTTCTAAATCCTCATCTGTACTACTATACTTATTTACATAAAATCTGACAATAGAGTTTTTGGAGCTACTGTTACCTATAAGCTCTAATTCACTATCAGAAACGTCCAAGCCATTTAGAACAACATCTAGTAATTCTATAGTAAAAGAAATTCTATCATCAATTACTTGAATATCTTGGATAACACCTTTTAAATTATTATATAGTACCCCATTAAATCTACCTGTCTCATTAAAAACTATAGGATCATTAATTTTATAAAGCTGTGAATTCCATTCAAAACCTGGGTTTGGATTAGCCGCTTGTAAAAGTCTATTGATGTTATTAATTCCATAAATACCATCATAATTCAAACTTAAAATAATTTCGTCATCATGCACTTTTTCAAATATACTTTCATCCAATGGGAAACTTAGGTTATTTCTTGATAAATGCTCCATAATGTCAGGTTCAATTTTTCTTACTTTATTCCAAACTTCAATCAAACCACCATCTTGGGTCCTAAATGGTATATTTAATTCTACTATTGCTTCAACTTTTATGAATTCCTTAGCAAGTTCGAACCAATTTCCAAACTGGATTGCTTCAATTTGAAAAACATCCCCCACTAAAACAAGAAATTTACAAGAAATGTTCCTCAATAATTTAGCCATGTCAGCATTACTTACCGTACTACACTCATCAACAAATAATATATCACACTTTATGTCTGCTTTATGTATGATACTTTGAATTGTCGAAAAAGTGCAATTCGATGAATTAATTCTTCTCTTCAAATTTTCAACCGCTGTATGAGTTACAGCTAAAAATAATTTATCAGCTGAATTAAAAAATTGTGCAATATGATTTATAAAGTATGTTTTACCTGTTCCAGCAGAACCATAAACTAAAGCTACCGCTGAATTAGAAAAAAGCGAAGTTAGTTTTTCTTTTTTGTAAGAATCATCTATACTATCTCCGTTCTCTTCTAGCCACTTTTCGACTGATTGAGAATGATTGATATTATTATGACCTGAAAATTCTTTTAACGTATTTAATATTTCAAGCGCATCTATTTCATATTGTGAAATAAAAATTTGTCCCCTTTCTACTTTCAGCTTCCTACCTGAATGATTGCTAATTATTTTTCTATTATACTGATTTACTAATTCGTCAACTCTTTCAGAATAATCTTCTGGTAACTCTTCTATCAAAGTGTACAGTTTCCCACGAACTTCAGTATTGTTTTTTACTAGCCTAGCCAGAAATTCATAGTCTTTACCTTTATCATCAATACATTCTAACAAATCATATATTTTGGGATTATGGTTTACTAAAGATGTACAAAATGGCATTTCATCAAAAGGAATACACCCCCATTTTAACCGTAAACCTGATAATTTTATATTTCCTCCCTCATACTGATTATGAGGATGAATATCATAATAATATTGATTTTTTAAAACTCTATTATTCATATGGAATAACAAGTATTTCAGAATGTTAAAACCAGGCTTCTTTTCCTGAACTATTGTCCTAACTTCATCTAATATGTTAAAAATATAGGATACCTTCGATTTTTTATTGATATAAGCTCTTGTCTTTAAATATAATTCCTGATTTAACTCTATAATATCAACTAAATTCATTTGATATCTTTTCAAAAATGACATAAGAATCTGATATTCCACATGAGAAGATTTAATCTCATCATTCCCCATTTTTAGAATAGAACTCAGAGATTTAAATTCACATGGTCGAATAGAGACTTCCCAATCATCGATTACTAATATTGTGAGAGGTGAACCATATATATTAATTTTTTCTGTTCGAATATATAGCTTTGTTGCATAATTGGACAGTATCTCTTTATTGGTATATGCTGTGATTCTTTCAAATTTATTATGGTCCCCATCTGTACTAGTATATGTTACTTCATAATAAATCTTTTGATTAATGAAAAATGGTTTGATTTTCTGTATGTAGTATCTTTCGTTAAAAGAAATAGGGTAAATAGGATTATCAATAACATTAGCTATTCTAGAATAATATTCCTCAGACATTGTATCCATATTAAGTGGAAAGTCATTAAGATTTTCTAATACATAAAATCCATAATTATTATTCAAAAAAATTTTAATTTTAAGCAGATATTCATAATATTTAAGCATTAATCTCTCTGAATTATTCTCGCCAAGAGTATAATGAGATGCTGAAGGCTGAAGGAATTGATGAAATTTCCTTAAAAAAATATAATTTGCATTCTCATAAATATATTTTTTCCCTAAATCCAAGTTATCAAAATTCCATTCTAAGTCTACATCGTTATCATGATTATATATTTTAAGGGCGATATGTTCTACAAAATTCCTCAGCTCATTCATAATATTTTGTGAAGAAAAGCCCCGTTCTCCAGTCGCCTTTATAAGTTTAATATTTTTGCAAATATTTTTATCAATAACTAAAATATGTTTATCAATTTTCATAGTACATACTCCCAGCATAGTAATACACTCTCATACTCTTGATCAATTGAAATTTCTCTATTCTTAATCATTTGTATAGTATTATCTTTAATTTTACTTATCTTCTGTAAAAATGAATTATTCATTATGAGATTAATTTGTAAGTTTGATGAAAGAGTTCCCTCAAGTCAATGATAATTTTTCCTACCTCCCCACTCTCAGTGGTTCAATCACCTCTTCGATCAGTTGGGTATAGGCTTCTTTGATTTGTTTTTTGTAGCTGAGTGGGTTGAGGGCATCTGCTACTTCTGCCTTATAGTCTTTGTAGCGTTGGCTCTTGGTGAGCTGGCTTTCGCCGGCTTGTTTTTTGGCGCCTTTGCGGTAGTGTTGGATATAGTAGCGGAGTTCGTCGGCTCCGATATACCACTTTTTGGCGAAGCTTACGATATGGCTATCGATGATGGATTCGATCATCTGGTCCAAAACTCCGGTGATGGATTGTCCTCGGTAGCGTTCGGGTTCTTCTTGGACTTGGGTCCAGAGGTTTTGGATGATCTCCGCTAGGCTTGGATTGGTCCGGTTCAGGCTCTCGATATAGCTGTCCACGGTTGCGATATCCTTGTCACTCAGGGTCTGCTCGTCATTTTCCTCCTGCTGGATCATACTCTGGATCAGCGTGAGGATATAGGCATAGTTGATCTCATCGACTTGGACAGACTCCAGCTCATAGTGGATATCCAGCTCGTCTTCGCTGTCCACTTCTGGATCCCTGCTCTTGATCTCTGCCAGGATATTTTGATAGAGGCCCAGATAGGCTTCGAGCTGACTGTCGCTGAGGCCTGTTTCCCGATAGATCTCTTCCTTATCATACTCCGAGTAGACGCGGATCGAGGCTTGGTACTTGTCAAAGACCTGATAGGCTTTAGCGACCTTACGGAGCTGGGCTGTTGGGGCCTGCTCGAGGGCGACTCCTTCTTCTTCCAAGTCTGTGACTTGGCCTTTAAACTCTGCCCAGGCTTTTAAGAAGTTGCGCTTCTCTTCTTCCCAGCTTGGTGCTAGGACCTCATTTTCTCCTCCATTGGAGTAGAGCTTGAGGGCATTGTCGACGGCTTCCTTAAAGGCTTGAGGGCGCTGGAAAGTGATGATATGGCCGAAGTGCTTCTTGTCATCAAAGATCCGATTGGTCCGGCTGAAGGCCTGGATCAAGTCCTGTGGGCGCATAGGCTTGCAATCGATAAAGAGTGTAGAAAGACAAGGTGCATCAAAGCCCGTCAAGAGACGGTCGACCACGATGACCAGATCCAACTGCTCATTGCGGTAGAGGTACTTGTCCTGCTTTCTGGCTAGGCGATTGTTGACATCGCTATTAAAGCCCCGCAGATCCGCCAGGCTAAAATGCGTACCAAACTCTTGGTTGTAGTCCTCCATGACCTGCTTCATGTGGTCTTGGTAGCCGATGGATTCTTCCTCATTTTCAGATACTGAGTAGGTGATGGTAAATTTTGGAAAATCTGGTAGGTATTGTTTGACCCGCTCGGAAACTTTGACCCGCTCCTTGCCAGCGAGGATGCTCTTGAGCAAATTATAATAAGCCTGTGCTCGTGGGATGGACTTGACCGTCAAGATAGCCTCATAGCTCTTTCCGACCCCTTTAGGGATATTGAGCTGTTGCTGGCTCTTATTGAGGATGGCATCGAGGACTTCTAGCATGTGCTCCTTGTCCTCATAGGCCTGGTCTGGGATCTCTTCTTCTAGGAGATCTGAAATGATGGTATTGCGATAGTCGACCTTAAAGCCCAGAACCGCTCCATCATGGATGGCTTCCTTGACCGTGTATTCATGCAGGCGATCGCCATATTGTTGGTGGGTGGTCTGAGCCAGGTCTCCCACTTGTTTGCGTTTGTTTTCCTTAAAGATCGGAGTCCCTGTAAAACCGTACCAGAGAGAGTTTTTGAAGTAGGCCTTGATCTCTTTTTGCGTCTGTGGGGTGACCGCCCGATGGCACTCATCCACGACAAAGGCCACGCGCAGGTCCTTGATCTTCCCGGCATCCCGCTGGTACTTTCCTTCTTCGAACTTACGCATCATGGTCGTGATTTTCTGAATGGTCGTGACTACCACGCGCTTGTCTTTGCCTCCTAGGCGCTTGACCAGCTCATGGGTATTGTCCGTCTCGTCGATGTCGATGACATCATTGGCCGCATAAGAGAGGAAGGACGAAGTCGTCTGCTGGTCCAGGTCTCTGCGGTCGACGACAAAAATGGTCTTTTGAATGGCTGGGATCTGCAAGAGATTGCGCGCTACCTTGTAAGAGGTCAGGGTCTTACCTGAACCGGTCGTATGCCAGATATAGCCCGACTCTTGACGGCGAGAGGCTTCCTGCACGGCCTCGATGGCATGGATCTGGTAGGGACGCAGGAGGATGATGGCTTTCTTGCTATCGTCGATGACCGAGTACTGCATGACCATCTGGTGGGCCCGGGGGATGGAGAGGACCTCATGAGCAAAACTATTGAGATCGATCATGGGTTGGTTGTCCTTGTCCACCCACTTGGTCAGGAATTGCTTATTTAGCTTGCTTTCACGGGCTGCAGCGATATAGCGTGTGTCAATTTTATTGGTCACGACAAACATCTGCAAGCTGGAATATATGCCCCGAAACTTGCCTTCACGGTCGTACTTTTTAATCTGATGAAAGGCATCTAGAAAGGCCACTCGTGGACTCTTAAGTTCGATATGGATGAGAGGTAGGCCATTGATCAGAAGGGTCGTATCGAGCCGTCGATCCTGGTCTAGCGGATAAGCCTTGGCGCTTTCGACTTGGTTGACCACTTCATAGCTCGACTTACCGGCTGCGATATTCTCCCGCCAGATGACCGCTAGACGGATGGTCCCTAGACTAGCATCTTCTCGCTGGACTTCAACCTTGGCGATCCCATTTTCACCAGCAAGCCACTTGGCCGCTTCATAATAGCTGACAAAGTTGAGCTGGTTCTTGATCTGGCGCTTTTCTTGGTCGGTCAAGGGATGGTCCGCCAGCAAGGCGACATTGTTTTGCGCGAGCTTGTCAAAGAAATTGTCCCATAACTGGTCTTCGTTCTTGAGATCATCGCGATAAGTCCACTGACTCTCTCCTGATGCCAACTGCTGGATCAACTGTCTTTCAATCTCAAGTTCTGGAGTTGCTACTGCCTTCATCCGTCTATCCTTTTCCTTGTGCATAATCTCCTATTATTATAGCATGTTTGGGAAAGAAATTAACGCTTTCAAAGCATTTTGTTGGTTTTTCGCGCAAAAAAACGAACCTGATCTGGTTCGTTCTTTCTTAGTCTAGTTGGATCCCTTTTTCTGCTAGATTGTCTAGACATTCTTTGAGATAAGTATCCTGGTGCTCGGGATAGATAGGGGTGCTCAAGGCTTCCTCTTCCAGCTCTGGATAGGCTGGGCAGGTCTTGCCTCGGTAGGTCGGCTCCCACCACTCTGGGCTGACCTTGTAGCCACGTGCAGTCATCTCCTCCATGATCAGGCGGTGATAGGCATAGAGGCGATAGGGCGAGTAGTCAAAGACATAGTTGACCGTCGCGTGCTTCTTGCCCCAGCCATTGCCTCGAAGGGCACAGCATTCCCGGTGTTGACCCAGGAGCTGGGGACGAGGGAGTTTGGGAATCAAGTCTTGGTGCCAGAGTCTCATCTATTGACCTCCTAGTAGCGTTGAATCTTGTAAGTAGCGATTCGGGTAGCGCTCAAGGAGAGTCTGGATTCCCTTGATCAGATCTTCTTGCTGGGCTTGGCCATGCTGGTATTTCTCAAGTAGCAGCATAAAGTCCGCCTTTTCTTCAGGAGTCGCCTGCTTTTTGAAATAGCCCCAGATATGCTGGAAGGCATTAGAGACCTGGCCACGATTTTCCGGCAAGGCCAGCGCTTGCTGGATCAGGTCCTCGACGTGGCTGACCTCCACCTGGTCTTGCTTGAGGTATTCCCGGATTTCCTTGTAGATATTACTGGAATGACTCAGCACCAGGTACTTATTTTTCGCCCATAGGACTTGGCAGTGATGTTTTTGATCCACTCGTGTCTCCTTTTGATCTTCTCTATGAATAGTCCTCCCATTATACCATGGAAATGATTCATTCTATCAAAAAGAGGCTGGGACAAAAGTCCTGGCCTCTCAATTTTCTTTGGATTGTCGAGCAAGACGCAGTGGTTGAGTGGGCTCTACTACGCTGATTTCATCAGCTTTTACAGCCCTACTCAACTGTGCGGAGGTGGGACGACGAAATCGAATTCTAACGAATGACCGATTTCTGTCCCACTCTCTCTTTCGTTGATTACAAGGCTGTGATGGCTGTGATCAAACCAAAGATGATCCCTGGTGCATTGGCTGCAGCAAGTGGGATATCGCGTTCTTTTTTAAAGAGGCCGTAGTAGACCCAAAGGCTACAGTTGATGGCTGCGACAAGCGGTTGAATAAAGTTTCCTTTGTGACCAGCGAGGTTGTCCATGATTTGTGGGAAGTAAGACACATACATCATAACAGACATAAAGGTCGCAACCCAACCAAGAATTTTCATTTGTTTTTCATTCATTTTGAAACTACCATTTCCTTTTCTTTTTTTAAGTATGCACTATTCTACCTTTTGTCCTTTACAAATTCAAGTCTTTTTTTCAAATGTTACCGAACTGTAAAGTGTCACAATCTTGTGATTTTGCAGGAAGATGGATTTCTTTTCGAGAGAGTCTTCTCTCTAGTTGCTATTTTTTTGACACATTGTCTAATTTTGTGCGAATGTAATCATTTTCATCTTGCATAGCATGCAAATTAATTGCATTTTCTTCCTACTTATGCTATTTTGATACACAGAGGTAAAATTTTATGAATAAACAAAAAATCAACCAAATCGTTGGCTCGATCGGTGCCTTTATTGGGATTATCGTTTTCATTGCCTACATCCCACAAATTATTGCTAATTTACAGGGAAATAAGGCCCAACCTTTCCAACCCTTGTCAGCTGCTATTTCTTGCTTGATCTGGGTCATTTATGGTTGGACAAAGGAACCTAAAAAAGACTGGATTTTGATCATTCCAAATTCAGCAGGTGTCATCCTAGGAGGATTGACTTTCCTTACATCACTTTAATAGAAAGTGAACAAAGACTGAACTCTACGGGTTCAGTCTTTTTTGTGTATCCCTTTGAAAAACAAAAACAATCGCAGTCGGTTTTCGTACAAAAAAGCCCGCCATGAGCGAGCTTAAAAAGTTGACAATTTTTACTTTGAATAACCTAATCTGGACTATTGTGCAAAAATATCCAAATGATTTCTGATTATTATTTAGAGTATATTGAAATTTTCTGCTGTGAGAAAAGTGCCTGAAATAATCATGTTTCAGGCACTCGGAATTATTGAGACCTTAGGCTCAATAATTAGTCATGGAACTTCTTCGAAGTTCGCTGACGTCCGTACTCACCTAAGGAAAGTTTCTAATTTGATTCGAGCTTCTTTTTCCTTAAATCTGCACAATCTTACGGTAGCTCCGAGAGGTGATCCAAAAGACGATCAGGTAGGTGACGAGAAAGACACCACAAACGCTGAGGGTTACGACGAGGACTTGGCCACTATTGATGACACCGAGCACTTTGAGAATGAGGCGGATCATATGGTAGGCAAAGGCCAGGTGGACAAAGGCAAAGATGAGGGGGAGGAAGAAGACAGTCCGCACTTGACGGTTGATGGTCCGTTTGACCTCGTGTTCATCAAGCCCCACCTGTTGGAGAATGACGAAGCGATCACGGTCTTCATAACCTTCTGAGATTTGCTTGTAGTAGATGACGATGACGGTTCCGACCATAAAGATCAGTGACAAGAAAATCCCGATAAAGAAGATGCCGCCAAAGAGGCTATTCAACTCTGCCACATCATTGGCTCGGTTGCCTCCATAGATAAAGGTCCCTTGGCCCTGTTGGCTGCTCAATTCATCGATCATCTTGTCATAGCTGGCTGCCAGCTTGAGTTGCTGGTCTTCATCGACATTGACATTGAAGCCACCGTAGATATTGGTATTGATGGCCAGATTTGGAAACTGAGCGACAAAGACTGAGAGGTCCGGCACGATCAGGTAGTTGAAATCCTCCGTCAGCATGTTAAACTGATTTGGCACATGATCAGTGATAAAATCCTTGCTCACCTCTTCTTTGACTTGGAAGTCTTGCCCATTGATAGTGAACTGCTTTTGCCCTTTAAGAGCCTTGTTATGGGCAAAGAGGATGACTTGGTTGCCTGTCAGATCGACTTGTTCGCCTGTCATTTGTTCATAACTAGCTGCATCAAAGACCATAAAGACGGTTTTAGGAGTGACGCTGCGTTCATCAGCTGGATAGACGGTGAAATCCGTGCCCTTTTGTGATTTGACCCCAAAGTTGGCATAGGTCATCAGATCGCGATTTTTGATCTCAAGATGATGCTCAGAAGCAAATTCATCAAATTTCTGATTAATCTGCTCCAAGTCTACCCCTTTTCCTTGGACGGAGAAATCATGAGGAGCCATGATTTTCTTGACCATTTCGCTACCGACATAGATGTTGGTGGCAGCAGAGATGGTTACCAGCACCATGGTCGAGAGGATGGCAATAGTCGCAAGGCCCACTGCATTCTTCTTCATGCGATAGATGAGGTTAGAGACCGAGATCATGTTGTTGGGTTGGTAATAATAGCTCTTCTTTTTCTTAAGCAGGTGCAAGAAGACGGTGATCCCCGCATTAAAGAGTAAGTAGGTCCCGATCATAACCAGGATAACGGCTAGAAAGAAGGTCACAAGCGCAATGATGGGGTCTTTGACAGACACAGCTAGGTAGTAGCCAAGACCGAGAGAGGCTAGGCCCAGGATGGTTTGGGGCCACAAAAAGCGGGCTTTCTTTTCGCCACTTGCTTTCTCACGAGTTAGTTGCAGGGCATTCAAACGGAGAATGCGCCAAGCATTGAGAAGAACCAAAAGGCCAAAGATGAGACCAAAGGTGACAAAGACCAGGACGACAATCCCAGGTTGGAAGGTAGATACCAGCTGGACCTTCATTTTCATGAGTTTCAAGAGGAAGGCAAAGATCAGCTTATCAAAGAGGGCTCCGATCAAGACACCGGCTGAGACAGTTACAAATCCAAAGATCAAGAGTTCCTTGAAGACCATGCTGATGAGATGCTGTTTCTCAAGGCCAAGCATGCTGTAGATTCCCAGCTCTTTGGAGCGGTTTTTCATGACAAAGCTATTGGCATAGAGCACAATAATAGCACCCGCAGCATTGACCACGAAGAATCCCAAGCCGAGAGTGAACACTATAGAAGATCCTCCTCGAAGCTCGTGAATGTGGGGATTAAAGGTCAGGGAGTCAAAGAGGTAGGCGATGGTCACTGCGAGAATGACCGCAATCGCAAAAGGATAATAGAGCTTGCGGTTCTTGATCAGATTGGAGCAAGCTAATTTAGTGGTTAATCGTAACATCTACTCCACCTCACTTGCCATGACCGTCAAGGTATCCGAGATTTCTTGGAACATCTGACGTTCTGTTTTTTCCCCGCGGAAGATCTGGTTGTAGAGAATTCCATCCTTGATAAAGAGCACGCGCTTGGCCCTCGCTGCTGCGGCGGTTGAGTGGGTCACCATGAGGATGGTTTGTCCCATGCTATTGATATCTTCAAAGACATCGAGCAAAGCAGCCGAGGACTTGGAATCCAGCGCCCCTGTTGGCTCATCAGCAAGGAGGATTTCAGGTGAGGTGATGATGGCCCGTGCAACAGCCACCCGTTGTTTTTGCCCACCAGAGATTTCGTAAGGGTATTTCTCAAGGAGTTGGTGAATGCCCAACTCCCGACTCACGCTATCCACCTTACTCATCATTTCCTTGACCGGTCTGCGTGAGAGGACGAGAGGGAGAAGGATATTGTCCTTGACGGACAAGGTATCGAGCAGATTAAAGTCTTGAAAGACAAATCCTAGTTTTTCCCGACGGAAGCTCGAGGCATCCTTGTTCTTGATAGTTGAAGTGTCGGTGCCGTTGAGATAGACCCGCCCTTCCGTCGGCTGATCCAGCATGGCTAGGATATTGAGAAGGGTCGATTTCCCGGACCCTGATTCCCCCATGATGGCAACGTATTCACCCTTTTCCACAGTGAAGTGAATATCCTTTAAGGCTTCAACCTGGGTTCCTTGGAAGCGCGTTTTGTAGATCTTTTTGATATGTTGAACATCTAGTAATGACATACTTTTCTCCTTTTATTAGTAGATCAAGAAAAATTCTTGGGTTTGTTGCAGGACTTGGAGACCAAATTCCGTCTTTTCCAGATCGGGTTGGTTACAGTGTTTCTCAGTCTTTTTGAGTTGTTTCATCCATTTCAAGAGTTTCATTTTCTTGACCTCCTTCATTTGATGAGACTATTGTATAAAAAATAAAAGGCGGCTACCATAACCTAACCTTTCATTTTGACCTTTATTTCTTACATTTTTGTAAGATGGGGAAATCTTAATCCATGACCAACTTCTTCTCTTCAAAGTGAATGGCAACCGTCGTGCCTTGGCCGACCTCTGAGTGGAGGGTGATCCTGTGGCCCAATTGCTCTGCGATTTTCTTAGATAGATAGAGCCCCAGCCCTGAAGATTGCTGGGTCAGGTGGCCATTGTAGCCGGAGAAGCCCCGCTCAAAGACGCGAAGCACATCACTATTTTTGATCCCAATCCCGCTATCTTTTATATAGAGAGTCTGGTCTTTAAAATAGATTTCAATTCCACCGGTACTGGTGTACTTGAGGCTATTGGACAAGAGCTGCTCGATAATGACCAGGAGCCACTTACGATCGGTGATGACCTCCTCTTCCAAATCATGCAGATCCACGGTCAAGTTCTTTTGGATAAAAAAGAGGGCGTACTTGCGGACTACTTCTTTGACCAAATCTTCTACCAACACGCGCTTTAAGACCAGATCATCATGAAAACTCTCCAGTCGCAAGTACTGCAAAACCAGATTGGCATAGGAGTCAATCTTAAAGAGCTCCTGCTCCATCTGCTGCTTGACAATGGGCGTCTCGACATCTTGCACCAAGAGCTGGCTAGCTGCAATGGGCGTCTTAATCTGGTGAACCCAGAGGGTGTAGTAATCCATCAGGTCATTGAACTTGGCCTGGGCTGTTTTGCCTTCCTCCAGGCGAGCCTGCTGTTCTTCAGTGTATTTTTCATAAAGGAGATGTTCTAGTGGCGAGGCAACTTCTATTTCCTCATATAGCGCTGCTTTGCGATAGTCCTGAAAGGTCATGGCACAATCCCAGATCAAGACACAGAGGGCAAAAAAGCCTAACACCAGGGTCGCATAGAGGAAAATCGTCCCCGTCTCTGGAAAGAGATAGGCAAAGACCAAATCGACGATCAAAAAGATGACCAATAGATAGAGTAGGCGCCTGCGGGATACCACATATTGCCAGAAGATCGTTCCAAATTTATTCATGGGTCAACCCGTAACCGATGCCTTTCTTGGTTTCGATGAAGTTTGACAAGCCAGCCTCTTCTAATTTCTTGCGAAGGCGGGCCACATTGACAGACAAGGTATTGTCATCAATAAAGAGGTCGCTATTCCAGAGCTCCTTCATCATATCATCACGCGCCACGATACTGCCTGCATGCTCAAACAGGACACGCAGGATCTGAAATTCATTCTTGGTCAGCTTGATGACTTCCCCTTCATACACCAAGTCCGTGGACTTGAGATTGAGGATGGCTCCCCGGTGCTCCAGCAGATTTTGATCTGTCCCAAATTCGTAGGAACGGCGCAAGAGTCCTTGAACCTTGGCAAGGAGGACATTTTGGTCAAAGGGCTTAGTGACAAAGTCGTCTCCACCCATATTGATGGCCATAACAATATCCATGGCTTGATCCCGTGAAGAAAGAAACATGATCGGAACCTTTGAAACCTTGCGAATCTCTTGGCACCAGTGGTAGCCGTTGTAAAGAGGCAGGCCAATATCCATGAGGATCAAGTGAGGGTCACTTTCAACAAAGATCCCGAGGACATCCATAAAGTCCTCTACTGCGACCACTTCATAGCCCCATTGTTCCAATAATTGTTTGACCTGTTGGCGAATAATTTCATCGTCTTCTACTAAGAGAATTTTATGCATGGCTTTCTTTCCTTCTTTTTTTCTTCTTCCTATTATAACAGATTAAACAGCAGAGAAAAAGGCTGTTTCAGAGGGAAAGAAGAACTGGCCTCTACTTTCTTGATAAGAGGCGCTTTTTCTACATCCATTTTTGTGCTATACTGAAAGAAATAAGACACGGGAGGCACAGATGTCGACTATTTTTGATTACCTAAAAGAAGTGACTTACGATTCCATATATGACCGCCCCTTCAAGGAGCTGGATGTCCTCGCTTTGACAGAGCTGACCTATCTGCCCTTTGGACACATTGTGCCTCAAGGAGATACAACAGGGATTCCAGTGCGCCTGTCTGATGCGATGGAACTGATCGATCGGACTACCGATTTTATCGTGAGTAACCAGCACCTGCAATTAGTCGATGAGTTGGCTACTTCAAAGCGCTTTAAGAACATCAAACTCCTTAACTATGTCGATGAGTACGATCCCGATGTACAAAAACAGTTTGCAGCCATGACCTATCGGCTTAGTCTGGATACGTATTTGGTCGTTTTCAGAGGAACGGATGACACCTTGATCGGCTGGAAGGAAGACTTCCACATGACCTATATGGACCATGTTCCAGCTCAGAAGCGCGCAGCCAGCTACCTGCAACATGTCATGAAGGAATTTCCAAAAGGGCGCTTCTTAGTAGCCGGTCACTCCAAAGGGGGAAATCTCGCAACCTATGCCTGCTCGTATCTACCTGATCCCTTATTTGAACGGGTCGACGCGATCTACAGCTACGATGCTCCTGGCCTCAACAAGACCATTATCGAAACCGAAGGCTACCAGCGCACGTCTCCAAATATTCGTCGCTTTGTCCCTCAGGGATCCATCGTTGGCATGATGTTGGAAGTGCCAGAACCGACGACCATTGTCAAAAGTCGCGCATTTGGTGGCTTTACCCAGCATGATGCCTTTACTTGGGAAATCAAGGACTACAGCTTTGTGACCGTTTCTGAAACCAGTCCAGATAGCCAGCAGACCGATCTGACCTTGAAGCAATGGGTTCGCGAAACATCGGCAGACGAGCGCAAGAAGTTTTTTGATACCTTTTTTGGTATTTTTCTGGATGCCGGCATCACTTCCATCAATGACCTAATCGATCTCAAGCAGCTAGCCAAGGCCAAGGAAATCCTCCAAAATGCTCAAGATTTGGATCCGACCGAGCGAGAAATGCTGGAACGCTTAGCCAAGCAGCTCATCGACACTCGCTTTCAAGCTTGGAAAAAATGGCAAACGGTCCCCCGCATCCTGGTTCAAATGGCCGCATTTTTCAAGCGAAAAAAAGCAGTCGAGACTTCCTCACCACTGCTTCTTGAGCACAAGGAGTGAGGCTCAACTACTGACTTCTTCTATTCACTAAAACGCAAAAAGAGAGTGGGACAGAAATCGGTAATTCGTTAGATTTCGATTTCGTCGTCCCACCTCCGCACAGTTGAGTAGGGCTGTAAAAGCTGATGAAATCAGCGTATTAGAGCCCACTCAACCACTGCGTCTTGCTCGACAATCCAAAAATAATCGAGAGGCTAGGACTTTTGTCCCAGCCTCTTTTCTATTTTCTATTGGTTCTGAGGAGATGGAGTATCTGGCGTGCTTGCTTCTGTTACAGCTGCGCTTGCAGGCTCTGTTTCTGTCTCAGTTGTGGCAGGCTTGCTTCCTTCTGAAGCTGCTGCTTCTTTTTCCACCGGAGTTTCTGTAGCGACAGGCGTTTCAGCTGTGGAAGCTGATTTGCCCGCTTCGTTTGCAGATGGCGCAGCTGCCAATTCCGCCTGGAAGGCTTGGATGGCCTGTAGTAAGGCTGCTTTATCACTCTTTGGATTAGCCAATTGGTCAAAGAGAGCTTCTAAGCGATCAAACACCGCATCACTAGCTCCCTTGTCCTGCAATTGTTGGTGCAAGGCCATTAATTGGTTATAGAGCTGTTGATAAAGAGCGACATCCCCAATTTGAGGCTCTTCCGTTTGCTTTTGTTTTTGCTTTTCAATGGTATCACTGATTTCGCGTAGAAGTGCTTCCCCACTTGTAATAGCCTTGTTTGGATCAGATTCTTTTCCAAGTTGAGCCAAGCCTGTTTCAAAAGTCGTTCGTTTACCTTGGTCTTCGACTTGTGGCAAGAGCGACTGGATTTGCTCTAAGAGAGCTGTCAAAATCTTGTTCTGTTGACGGGCTTCTGTTGCCTTATCCAACTCTCCATACAAGCCTTTGAGGAAATCATAAACCGCTACGTTGTAGGATGGGGTTTGACTTCCTTTTTGATCCAAAACTGTTTTTTCAATAGGATAGGTTTGGCCTTTTTCTTGGGAGAAGAGCTGGTCAATAGCTTGCTTAGTTTGGTAGAGTTCCATAAAGTGAGACTTGGAATCCCAAGCTTCTTCAAAGGCTTGAGCTCGGTAGAGCTTCAAGGCTAGATCTGCTGCCTTAGTGCGGAGTTCTGGTGTCAAGCGCGCATCGCTCAAGCTTTGGTAGAAATACTTGAGGTAATCGACCGATGTCACACCCGTCCGATCTTGCATCTCCTGAACAGCTTCTAATAGCTTCCCTTCCTGCTCTAGACGCTTACTGTCCTTGGCAGCATAGGCTTCCTGCAGTTGAGAGACCAACTCTTCCTTCTTCAATTGGAATGCTTCTGTGTCTAGCAAGCGCACTTGTTCCAGCAATTCTTGGTAACGACGGTCCAAGGCTGTCTCTTCTTTTGGCTTGACCGCTTGAGTCGCATGAATGTACTGCGCATCAACCTGTTTGAGACTAGCTAGATAGCCCTCTGTTGAATTACTTGGGAAACTCTTGACATTTTCCAAGAAGTGGCCCAAGATCAGCTCAATCCGTCTTTGTTGTAATGGATCAGAAGCATAGAGAGTCCGGCTTTCTGCTAAGAGCTGGTTGACCTTGTCCTCTACGACTTTCTTGTCCAAGTCTCCTTTTTTGTAAGGAGATTGGATGGTTGGAAGACGGTGGGCTAAGTAGTCTGCTAGTCCTGCTGAACGTACCTTGATGTAGTGGTTGTGATCGCCATGCGGGATAACAAACTGACCATTTTCAATCTGGAGGCTATAAGGAGAAATCCCTGAACGAAGCGCTGTTGCATAGAGTTCATTGATAAAGTCTAGTTCAGGATTGCCAGTTTCAAGTGGGATCCGGACATGTTCCTTCCGAACGGCATAAGGATGGATGTGGGTCGGATCATATTCTTGGTCTGGATTGTTAAAGACAAAGAAACCATTGGAAATCTTAATGGCCTCGCGAGGGACACCGTAGGTCTTACTGATGTACTGGATCTTTTCCTCATCTGAGGCATCACGAGAATAGGTCGCAACGTCATCTGTCAGGGGCTGACCCTTGTCTTCTTCTTTCTTACCAGCTAGAGTTGCCTCCGCTGCTGCAATCTCTTGAGGAGAGAGGTCCTTTTTATAGAAATAATGGGCATGGTTGCCATGAGCGACCATATAGCCTTCCTCGTCCTTGCTGATGACCTTGTCTGCGTGGAAGCCGTGATCGTGCTCCTCTTCGCGCTCGTGACTGTCGCCATGCTCATGATCATGCTCATGTTCAACTGGTCTTGTGCTTGGATTTGAAGGTAAGCTTGGACTTCCTTCTGTTGAACTACCAGTTCCTTGAGCACGAAGCAATTGGAATTGCCGCGCCAACTCACGCTCTAAAGGCGATAGGGAGCTGTAAGGGATAAAGTGGAAATGATCCCCATGAGGGTAGACAATCCCTTGATCGGTCCACTTGGTAATCTTGCTTGGATCAAAGACAGAACCATCAGACTCCACATGACGAGAAGACAACGGGGCTTTCTGCAATTCTTCGATCAAGTTGGTCAAGGTTGGACTCGGTTTAGATGCAGCTGGTTTAGAAGTCGTTGGGGTTGTCTGTGTATTGGTTGGACTGGCTGATGGCTGGTTACTTGCTTGCTTCCCAAGGCTTGGAGAGGCTTGATCTGAAGTTCCATGCCCTTGTTCTGTGCTTGCTCCAGCTAGGTGTGAGTTCCCAGCCTGATGACCGGCTTGACCACCTAAGACGGAGAGGGCTGCTGCTAACTCGCCAGCAGATAGGGCACTCTTTGGAATATAATGGAAATGACCACCATGGGGCACAATAAAGCCGTCCCCTGTATCTGAAATGACATCTCCAGGACTAAAGACATAACCATCGTCCGTACGGTAGCCACCACCTGTATGGTTCTTAGCCGTCAGCATCTCAAGGGTCTTACCTTCCTTCAACGCTTGACTAGGTTGACGGAAGTCACGGGTCTTGCCTGCCTTGTGCGAGGAGCTCGCCTGTACCGATCCTGTTTCCCCTTCTTCTTTAGCGCCACCTTTTTGTTGCTGAGCGATCTCTTCGATCGAGCGCACATTGACCGTATGTTGGGCATCCTTTAAGTAGAGATAGTATTTCCCAGCGCGTTTGATAATATAGCCATCCTTGACCTTGCTCACGATATCCGCTTCTTGCAACTGATAAGTTGGATCCCGCAAAATCAACTCTTCACTAAAGATGGCATCAAATGGGACCTTCCCGCTGTAGTAATGAAAATGATCCCCATGAGAAGTGACAAAGCCTTCATCTGTAATCTTGATGACAATCTGCTCTGCCTGGGTCTTTTCCTTGGCATTGACCGCTTCGATGCTGTCTTCCTTTTTGCTGGAGGCAGACGATGACGATTTCTTGTCCGCTTGCAAATACTGAATCTGATTCTTTTTCTCTTCCTTGACTTGTGGCTGCTGACTGAGCGCATAGGCACAGAGTCCTAGCCCCAAGGTCGCTACCAATCCAATCGTTCCCTTTTTCTTCATTCTTGATTTACTCCTCTAATTCCTTGGCTAAAGTCGCCATATTTTCTTCTAAATTTTCTAATAGATCCTTATCATTTTTCGGATCAGCTTCCAGTGGATCCAAGACCTTGACACGCGCCCCTGTTGCCTTGGCAATACTATCTGCCACTTTTGACGACGTGTGCTTTTCCACAAAGATCGTTTTTACCTTGTAGTCTTTGACAAACTGCTGGATCTCCGCCAATTGCCGAGCGGTCGGTTCTTGCTCTGGGGAAATCCCTGCAATCCCTAACTGCTTGAGACCAAAGCGTTTGGCCAGATAAGAAAAGGCCGTATGCTGGGTCACAAAAGTCTTTTGCTTGGCCTTGTCAAAGAGAGGCTGGTAGCGGGCTACCAGTTCCTCACAGCGCTTTTCAAGCTTTTGAGCATTGGCCTGATAGAGCTCCTTGTTCTTTGGATCGATCTCTCCCAAGCGTTGGGCGATGATCTTTCCTTCCTCTGCAATTTTTACAGGATCCAACCAAGTATGCGGATCATACAAGTGCTTGGCTTCTTTTCCCTGACCAGCCTCGATATCCTCTAATCCAGCCACCTTATCAAGGGTCATTCCTTGGCTGCCTTCGATCACTCGCAACTTGGAACCTTGAAGATTGGGATCTAAGCGACCGGCCCACGATTCCAGGGTCTGAGAATGATAGACAAAAACATCCGCATCATAGATCTGGGCCACTTCTTTGGTAGAGGGTTCATAATCATGGATCCCTGCACCGGACTGAACCATCCAGATGTCATTTTGATCGCCAGAGATTTCCTTGACCAGGGCATAGATAGGATAAAAACTCGTGACAATTTTAAGACCTTTTTTAGAAGGGGGCTTGCCCGCATTTCCTTGACTTCCACAAGCTGTCAGTAGAAAGAAACCGAGAAACAAGAGTCCCAGAACCTTCATTCTTCTCCTATTCATCCTTCACCTCTTTTTCATTTTTATTAACTAGTTTATTAATCGGTTAATTAACTAGTTAATAATACTGCGAATCATTTGCTTTGTCAAGCCTTTTTTACATTTTTTTCCTTTTAATGCTAGAGACTAGCAATTTCCTAGACCCCACGAGCCTTCCTTGCAGTAAAAAAGAGAGTGGGACAGAAATCGGTAATTCGTTAGAATTCGATTTCGTCGTCCCACCTCCGCACAGTTGAGTAGGGCTGTAAAAGCTGATGAAATCAGCTTTTACAGCCCACTCAACCACTGCGTCTTGCTCGACAATCCAAAAACAATTGAGAGGCTAGGACTTTTGTCCCAGCCTCTTTTCCTTTCGTTATTCTTCTTCTGGGTAAACCAAGCCCCAGTCTTTGCGGAGTTGAGTCATGAGGTCCATGACATCGCGGCTGTAGTTTAGGTAGAGATGATTTTCCCTTCCTGCGACTGCTGCTTCCATATCGAGGACTTCATACTGGAGGGCTTTAGCGGTTTCTCCTGCTTCGATCACTTCTTGTGATCCATCTTCCGTATAGGTGATGACCGCTTTTTGCCCACGTGGATATTCGTAAAGTTCGATATAGCCCTTATCATAAGCGATCGTCCCACGTTTCGGTTGTTTGGCGTGAAGACTCAGCGTCACCGTCGCCATTTCCCCTTCACGATTCGTAAGAAGGATCCCTGCTTGCTCATCGACACCAGTCGGTGCCAGCTTGACCTGTGAAACCATTTCTGTCGGCTGTGAGGTCATAAACCAACGGACGAAAGACAGGGCGTAGACACCGATGTCAAGTAGAGCCCCACCTGCTAGATTACGATTGAAAAAGCGGTTGGTCATATCGTATTCTTTATAGGAACCGAAGTTCATCTGGATGACCTTGAGAGGGCCTAGCTTGCCACTTGCTACAATTTCAGAGAGTTTCCGATAAATAGGCATATGGAAAATGGTCATGGCTTCAGCCAGTTTGACATGGTTTTCTTCAGCAAGCTTTATCGCTTCTGCCAATTCCTCACTGTTGAGAGTGATGGACTTTTCACAGAGCACGTGCTTGCCAGCTGCGAGGGCCTTGCGAAGATACTGGATATGAGTATTGTGAGGTGTTGAGATATAGATGATATCCACTTAAGGATCCTCAAAGACTTCATCAATTTCATGATACACCTTTTCGATCCCGTATTTCTCAGCGAAGGCTACCCCCTTGTCATAAGTACGATTGGCAACGGAATAGAGTTTCCCACCAAGCGCTTCAAGGGCTTGCGCCAATTCATTGGCAATGACGCCTGTTCCAAGACTCGCCCACTTATAGTTGATGTGATGGCCCATGGTTTAATCTCCTTTTTTATTGACGGTAGAAATATTGATCGGCCGGATAGTTGCCTGCAGATTGAGTGACCACTAGACGTGGCTTGCTGGTATCAGACTGGTCTCCATCTGGATTTTGGAAACCGATTTTCAGAAGTCCAATCGCAGCACCAGTCTCACCCATCTTCATCTCAACATAAGGGATCTTGCTCTTCTTATCCGAGTCTGCAACAGCCTTGAGGCTGCCTTGGCCCTTGACTTTTCCATCTGCTTGGATGACGATTTCAGCCCCCTTGCCATTGCGCCAGGTTCCAGCTAAGCTTGAGAAATCTCCTCCGTTAATGGCCGCAATATCCAAGTCTTTCTCTTTTTTCGGTTGTGGGTATGCTTTCCACCACTCTAGATGATAATCCCGGTAGGCCGCATCCCCAAAGAGAATCCGACGTTCTTGGGAAGCTACTCCATCAGGACCTGTCACACCCGCTGGGATCAGGTACAAGGTTTGCTCTTGCCCTTGGATCGCAGTCCCGTTTGCCCCAGTGAAATAAACTTCATAATAGCCTTTTCGCTTCTTGGGCTCTTTTTCTTTATTGAGCAGGTAACTCGCCCGAGTGCCTCCACTCCAGAAAGTCCAGCCGGTCTCCCCATTTACAATACTTGGAAAGGCATTGGTCTTGTTTTGGTAATATTCTTCTGGAGTATAGCCATAAAGTTTAAAACCGGAATCTGCGATTTCCTTTTCATAGGTATCATTGGAATAAGCACCTTCAAACGGTGAGAGATTGCCATCAAGGACGACATCATTGGGATCTGTCGATTTGAAAAAATCCTCTCGATTGGCAAAGACCATCTCGTGGTCGGGATTTTTGTCAGACATGGTCACCGTGATCAAAGGCTTCTTATCTGTCTTGTATTTGAAGACACGAACAGTGACTGTAAAGTCTGTATTGCCATCGGATTTTTTCATCTTGCCTGTTGAAATTTTGTTAGATCCTTCGACCTTCCAATTCGTGCTAAATTCAGCAGATACCTTGCCGTCAGCCGTTTGGTAATCGATCTTCCAGGCCTTGCCTTTTTTCTCGATTTTGGCTTCATCCCGTTCATTAGAGACGTAGTCACCACTCAAGTCAATAGCTTTTTCCTTTGGCTTAGTGGCCTTCTTACTGGTCTGGTTAAATTCCTTTTGATGGTCTGGTTGGATGTTGGAGCTAGAGTAGAGATAGACTCCACCGATCAGAACAGCTGCTCCGACCAGCCCCAGAATCGGCCCCAGGTATTTTTTCTTCCACTTAAGATTCATTTTACTACCTCCATGGAATAAGATCTTTACACTAGTATACCCTAAATCGAAAGTATAGTAAAATTCCCCTCTATGTAGTGGTTTCTCCGGCTTAAACCGACTAGTTTTAGCAGAGAATACCTGTTTTTCAAAAATAATATTTTGTTTATCGTTATTTTTTTATCGTTTTTCGATACTTTTTTATTGACTAATTTTTTATAAGGAGTATACTATAAGTGAAAAATAAATAAACTTCAAGGAGGCTTGCGATGAAAAACTCAAAAACCTTAAAAAATGTCATTGAAGTCTTGACGACTTTCATTTACTTCTGTGGCTTTATGACTGTGGCTGCACTGGTCGTCCACCTGCTTTCACGGATGGGAGTGTTTAAAGATCTCATTCAAACTGGACGCTTGTCCTTTGATGTGAATGGCATCCAGCTCTTCCCCAAACATCTGCAACCTCTCTGGCAGTTGCTCTTCCCACTAGC
Source organism: Streptococcus sp. SP8 (assembly GCF_030440045.1). Taxonomy (NCBI): domain Bacteria; kingdom Bacillati; phylum Bacillota; class Bacilli; order Lactobacillales; family Streptococcaceae; genus Streptococcus; species Streptococcus sp. SP8. The sequence continues at coordinate 592,862 of NZ_JAQFJL010000001.1, forward strand.
CTCAAGCGCTATCTATATTTACCTTCTCATCACCATTCGCAGCTTCCTCCAAAATCTCTACCAAGAAAAGATCTTTTCTCACTCCAACATTGATCTTTGCAACCGAGCTTGGAAGATTCTCTTGGTATTGTCCTTTATGTCTGGCACACTTGAAACCAGTGGAAATGCTTATCTCCTTCCCTTCACTTTCAAATTCACCTTTAACACAGGGCTTCTCCTTGCCGTTCCAATCGTCTGGGTCTCTGGCAAGATTTTAGAGAGAGGTATTGAGATTGCTGAAGAAAATGAGCTAACCATTTAAGGAGGTTGCCATGATTATCGTCAATCTAGATGTCATGCTAGCCAAGCGAAAGATGAAATCCAACGAGCTAGCCGACAAAATCGGCATCACGACTGCTAACCTCTCCATCCTCAAAACCGGCAAGGCCAAAGCCATCCGCTTCACCACCCTTGAAGCCATCTGCAAAGAACTCGACTGCCAGCCCGGAGATATCCTGGAATATCGACCAGATGAATAGGAACTATATTCGGAGACTTTCCTTAGGTGAGGACGGACAGTAGCGAATCCCTTTGGGATTCCATACCTAAGATTTGAGCCCACTGTCTCAAATCTTCCGAGAGTCTGAAACGAAAATGTTTCAGACTCTTTTCTCACTGCGGAAGTCTCCGTTAACACCCATTACTAATAGGACTCATCTACCATCCTTGTAAAATTCAATGATGGGAACCTTATCGACACAAGAAAAGCACTCCTGCGGGAGTGCTTGAGAGTGTAGACAATCTGTTCTTTCTTACAAATCAAATTAATTCTATAAAAATCAAAAAATTTATTCGTTAGAATTATTCAATCATCTACTGAAACTTTCCGCCGTGAGAAAAGTGCTAGAAACAATTGTATTTCTAGCACTCGGGAGTTTTGGAACCTAGGGTCCAAAACTAAGTCATGGAACTTCTTCGAAGTTCGCTGACGTCCGTACTCACCTAAGGAAAGTTTTTTAGATGATTTTTTCTTTGTCTATCGTTTAGCCAATGATGCTTCCATTTGGTACAGATGGATCAACAGTTAAGACTGTTAATTGATCTCCGTGTTCTGCGGAAAGAATCATACCTTGGCTGACATATTTCTTCATCATCTTACGTGGTTTGAGGTTGGCCACGATTTGGAGTTTCTTACCGACTAATTCTTGTTCATTTGGATAGAATTTCGCAATACCAGAGAGGATTTGACGGTCTTCGCCATCTCCTGCATCTAGGCGGAAGCGAAGCAATTTGTCTGATCCTTCGACGCGTTCCACTTCTTTGACTTCTGCTACACGGATTTCAACCTTGTCAAAGTCTTCAAATTTGATCTCGTCTTTTTCAGACTTGAGCTCCACTTCTTCTGGAATCCATTCTTTTTCTTGTGGTTTTCCAGCAGTCATTTGAGATTGGATGTAGGCAATTTCTTCTTCCATGTCCAGACGTGGGAAGATTGGAGTTCCTTTGGCAACCACTGTGACATTTTCAGGGAAGCCTGCTAAGGTCAAGTTTTCAAGATCGAAGTCCAAGCCCAAGCCAAGTTGTTCCATGATGGCGTTTGAGGTGTTCATCATGAATGGTTGGATCAAGTGAGCCACGACACGAAGGCTAGCTGCCAAGTGAGCCATGACCGCTGCCAATTGTTCCTTGTCACCATCTTCTTTAGCGAGGACCCAAGGCGCTGTCTCATCGATGTACTTGTTGGTACGAGAGATGATGTTCCATACAGCTTCCAAAGCGCGTGGGTAATCCACCGCGTTCATTTGCTTGTGGTATTCAGCGATGTTTTCTTCAACCACCTTTGCCAAATCAGCATCAAATGCAGTAACATTTTCGATATAAGCTGGAACTTGGCCACCAAAGTATTTATTGATCATGGCTACCGTCCGGTTAAGGAGGTTTCCAAGGTCATTAGCCAATTCATAGTTGATGCGGGCTACGTAGTCTTCTGGGGTAAAGGTACCATCTGAACCAACTGGCAAACTGCGCATAAGGTAGTAACGAAGCGGATCCAAGCCGAAGCGTTCCACCAACATTTCTGGGTAGATGACATTCCCTTTAGACTTCGACATCTTGCCGTCTTTCATGACAAACCAACCATGGGCAATCAAACGTTCTGGCAATTTAACATCCAACATCATGAGAAGGATTGGCCAGTAGATGGAGTGGAAACGAAGGATGTCTTTTCCGACCATGTGGAAGACGGTTCCGTTCCAGAATTTGTCAAAGTTTTCATGATCTTCTTGACCGTAACCAAGAGCGGTCACATAGTTAAGAAGGGCATCGATCCATACATAGACCACGTGTTTTGGATTAGATGGGACTGGCACACCCCAGGTAAAGGTGGTCCGAGATACCGCCAAGTCTTCCAAACCTGGCTCGATGAAGTTTTTCAACATTTCATTGAGACGGCCATCTGGCGTGATGAAATCAGGTTGGGATTTGAAAAATTCAACCAAGCGGTCTTGGTATTTGCTGAGACGAAGGAAATAAGATTCTTCAGAAACCCATTCTACTTCGTGGCCTGATGGGGCTACCCCACCGATAACCTTGCCATTCTCATCACGGTAGACCTCAGCCAATTGGCTTTCTGTAAAGAACTCTTCATCAGAGACTGAATACCAGCCAGAGTATTCACCCAGGTAGATGTCGTCTTGCGCAAGCAAGCGTTCAAAGACTTGGGCCACCACTTTTTCATGGTAATCGTCTGTCGTACGGATGAATTTATCATATGAGATATCGAGTAATTGCCAGAGTTCTTTCACTCCAACGGCCATCCCATCTACATAAGCTTGCGGCGTGATCCCAGCTTCTTCTGCCTTCTGCTGGATCTTTTGACCGTGCTCATCAAGACCAGTCAGGTAGAAAACATCGTAGTTCATCATACGTTTGTAACGCGCCAAGACGTCACAGGCGATCGTTGTGTAAGCTGAACCAATATGCAATTTACCAGATGGGTAATAGATAGGGGTTGTGATGTAGAATGATTTTGTCATTTTCTTTTCCTTTCAGGGCTAATGGAACCCAATTTAGTAACACTCTATTATAACATTTTTAGGGGACCCTGAAAACCCAAAACCAGCTCGGATCTAAGGAAGACAAGCAAAAAAGCTGACCGAAGTCAGCTTTTTTTTATGGATAACAAATTATGTTATCTTACTTACCAAGATAATATTCTTTTACAACGTTCAATTTTTCGTCAAATTCGAATACCAATGGTGGGAAGTTAGGGATTTCCACATCCATGATTTCGTCGTCTGACAATTGTTTGATGTGTTTTACAAGGGCACGGATTGAGTTACCATGTGCTCCTACGAATACGTTTTTACCGTCTTTAAGAGCTGGAGCGATTTTATCTTCCCAGAATGGAAGGGCACGTTCCAAAGTAACTTTCAAGTTTTCAGCATCTGGAATCACTGAATCGTCAAGTGAAGCATAACGACGGTCAGTGTGTGCTGAGTGTTCATCATCACGGTCCATTGCAGGAGGCAATACATCGTAAGAACGACGCCAGATGTGAACTTGTTCATCACCAAATTGTTCAGCAGCTTCTGCTTTGTTTTTACCAGTCAAACCACCGTAGTGACGTTCGTTCAAGCGCCATGATTTTTCAACTGGAACCCACAATTGGTCAGAAGCTTCAAGAGCCAAGTTAGTAGTTTTGATCGCACGTTTCAATACTGAAGTATAAGCTTGGTCAAATTCGATACCAGCTTCTTTGATCAATTTACCAGCGTCGATCGCTTGTTGTGTACCTTTTTCAGACAAATCAACATCAGCCCAACCAGTGAAAAGGTTAGCTTTGTTCCATTCAGACTCACCGTGGCGAGCAAAAACCAATTTTACCATTAGATGGATCTCCTTTTTATTCTCCGAGGTTTCCCCCGTTTATCTATTTTATTCTACTAGATTTTCAGTAAAAAATCTAGTGGCGACCATAGAAAAGTGCAATTTCTCACAAAAAAGAGCCTGACGGCTCTGCTTTCTCTCACATTAATTTTTCTGACAGTCGGGACAAATGCCATAGACCGTCATCTGGGTCTTGGTGATCTGGTAGCCACTTTGACTGGCTGCTTCTTCGCGAAGATCTGGGACTTCAATGTCCACATCTGCGATACGGCCACATTTTTCACACACCACATTCAAATGGTCATGCCCCATGAAATCAAAATAGGTCGTGGTATCATTGCGAACCTTGATCTCAGAGACAACCCCCTCATCAATTAAAACCTTGATATTGTTGTAGACAGTTGCTAGACTCATGCTTGGAAACTGAGGCAATAAATCACGATAGATCTTCTCAGCGCTTGGATGTTCATGACTCGCCACTAAATAGGAAAGAACTGCTCTACGGGTATCAGTAATCCGAATACCCTTGGCACGCAAATTTTGCAAGACTTCTTCCACGCGCTCTTCTTCATGACGATGCAATGCGTTCACTATGATTCCCCCTTTCCAATATGATTTAATCGATTCGTTACCCTTATTATATCATGTTTCAAAATAAATCACTATTTAGAATGCTTTTAATTAAAAAAAATGTCCGGGGGACATTTTTTTCACGAGCCTGAAAATGGAAGAGCGAGTCTAATCTACTCTCAGCCGATCCAACTGGTCATCCAGCGCACGGTTCCTAGGATCATTTTGACCACGAGGATCATAAAGCAAAATTCCAGTACGAACCACAGCCCTTTCAGTAGATACAAAATAGGTCGGATAAACAACAGGGCAAAGAGTCCTAAAATGAATCGCATGTTCTTTTCTCTCTCTTTCTTTTTTCCTATTATACCCTTATCCTATAGAGCTGTCCAACAAAAAAACCACCCTAGAAATCTAGGATGGCTTTTCAAAATGCAATTATTTAACTGCTTCTTTAAGAGCTTTACCAGCTTTGAATGCTGGAACTTTAGAAGCTGCGATTTTGATTTCTTTACCAGTTTGTGGGTTGCGACCTTTACGAGCTGCACGTTCACGAACTTCGAAGTTACCGAAACCGATCAATTGAACTTTTTCACCTTTTGAAAGGTATTCTGAAACAGCTGCAAATACAGCGTCAACTGCTGCTGCTGAGTCTTTTTTAGTCAATTCTGTAGCTTCTGCCACTTTTGCGATCAAATCTTGTTTGTTAGCCATTTAACAAATCCTCCAAATTTTTTTAGGCTTTACGCCTTAACAGTACTATAATATCTAAAAAAAGCCTTTAGGTCAAGTACTAAACCTGTTTTTTCAAACATTTATTCAGCTTATTCGTAGCGCACCAAAACTGCAAATGCATTCTCACCTGTATGGGTTTGAATAATCGATCCAGTTTCGAGAACAGGGATCGCTTTTTCAACGAGCGATTGCAACTGAGCCTTCATTTCATTGGCCCACTCTGGTGTCCCTGCATAAGAAATCCCGATCTCAGCCACCTTACTATGGGAAAGTTTCTCTACCAATTCATCCAACCATTTCTTAAAGGTCTTGTTTCCACGTCCCTTGACGATTGGTTCCAACTGATGGTCCTTCATTTGCATCACCACACGGATGTTAAGAAGCGAGCTCAAAAGTCCGGTAACACGGCCAATCCGACCACCTTTAACTAGATTTTCCAAGGTAGATACGCCGATATACAACTCTGTCTTTTCTTTGACTTCTTCAATACGAGCTAAAACGGTGTCTAGATCTGCTCCTTCTTTAGCCAACTTAGCTGCCTCAACCACTTGAAACTTCATGGCTTGGTCTGTAAAGCCACTATCAATCACAGTTACTTCTGCCCCTGATAAGGTTGCCCCTTGGCGAGCTGCCTCTACGGTTCCTGACAAGGCATGAGACATATGAATCGAAACGATATGAGCTCCGTCTGCTGCTAACTTTTCATACACCTCCGCAAAGACTCCAACGGGTGGTTGGCTGGTCTTTGGAAGATTTTTGCTAGATTGCATTAAGCGCAAGAAGTCCCCTTCGCCCAACTCACTGTCGGAATAAAGGACTCCATCCACCATAACAGAAAGTGGCACAATGGTGATGCCATATTCTTCAACCACTTCAGGCTCAATTGTAATAGATGAGTCTGTAACTATTTTAATATTTGCCATATATTTCTATACTCTTCCTAAGAATGTTCTGCTTTCATTATATCAAAAAACACGGGGTTTTGCAGTGAAAGATATCTATTCCTGCTTCCTCAGTCGTCTGCAGCAGAAAAACCTGTATTATGAAGGACATGGTCTTGGACAATTCCTTGATCATCCAAGAGCAATCCATGGAGGACTCCACCAAAGACAGCGCCCCCATCGACGCCCATTTTCTGATCTGAAATCCAAAGATTTTCGGTACCGACTGGCTCATTGAGCAGTCCATAGACCGGTGTATGGCCAAAGACGATCCATTTGCCTGTATGATTCTCCGCTTCATGGAATGGTTTTCGGATCCAGACCTTTTGATAATCACTGGTTTCTCGCCAATTTTCAAGGGTTAGATCCACACCAGCGTGGACAAAATAATAGGTCTCTGTCTCGTAGTCAAAAGGCAAACTACGGATGAAGGCCACCAAGTCAGGAACGGCATTTTCTACTGCTTGCGCATCCGCAATGCCATCTACAGGAGCATCGAGCGGCCGGCCTAACAGAGAGTTGATAGTCGTATCGCCACCATTTCTTCGGTAGTGGTCATAACGCTCTTCTGGATTGTCCAACCAGGCTAAAAACATGTACTCGTGATTCCCGGAAAGGCAAACAGCTCCGTGATGGTCTACGTAGTCCTTTACGATTTCAATTGATCGTTTGCTGTTTTCGCCTCGATCTATCAAATCCCCTAAAAAGACCAATTGAGCTTTTCCATCCCATTCTGTCATGAGCTCTTCTAGCATTTGTGCTTTTCCGTGAATATCTCCGACTACAAAGTATGTTGACATTGTTTCAAACCTTCTTTCTCTTAACGCTTGAGAAGTTGCTCTGCTTGTTGACGGGCAGCTTCCGTTAGATCCTCTCCTGCCAGCATCTTGGCAATTTCTTCAATTCGTTCTTCTCTATTGAGCAAACGCACAGTAGATACAGTTGAGTGTTCATCACTGATTTTCTCAATATAGAATTGATAATCTGCTGCAGCGATGACTTGAGGCAGGTGAGAAATGGCAAGCACTTGGCCATTTTGACCAATCTTATGAATTTTCGCTGCAATGGCTTGAGCCACGCGCCCAGAGACCCCTGTATCCACCTCGTCAAAGACGATACTGGTTTTTCCTTCTTTTCGAGAAAAAGCCGACTTAATGGCCAACATCAAGCGTGACAATTCTCCGCCGGATGCTACCTTGACAAGAGGTTTAAAGTCCTCTCCTGGGTTGGTCGAAATGTAAAATTCGACAGCTTCATTTCCCTCACGATTAAACTTAGCTTTGCTAAAGCGCACTTGAAAGCGCGCCTTGTCCATGTAAAGGTCCGCTAATTCTTGCTGGATTTCATTTTCTAAAGCTTGGGCCAGGGCATGCCGCTGATCACTCAAATCTTGAGCCAAGGATACCAAACTCTTTTCCAAACGTTTGAGTTCTTTTTCTAATTTCTCAGATGAGAGGTCACTTCCGGTGAGGAGACTATATTCTTTAGTAATTTGCGCCAGGTATTCCAAGACATCCTTGACTTGGCCACCATACTTTCGCGTGATGGAATGAATCAAATCCAAACGCGACTCCACCTGCATGAGGCGATTGCCATCAAACTCCAGACCATCGACCACATCTTCTAAGCGTTTGGTAATGTCCTCAAGGGCATAGAAGGTTTCCGCCAGCTGGCCTGAGAGCTCTTTGTAGCTGGGATCGTATTCTTCGATGCTTTCCAGATCATTCATGGCTGAGCGAACATTGGAGAGGCTCGAAAACTCTTCTGCATCCAGCATGGTATAGGCATTGGTTAGGGTATCAGCAATCATCTTGTGATTGAGCAGGCGTTGGCGTTCTTGCTCCAGACGCAGGTCCTCATCCACTTCCAAGGCAGCTGCCTCAATCTCTGCAATTTGAAACTCCAACATCTCAATACGGGCCTTGTTTTCCTGCTGGTTGCGCTGAAGTTCCACTACTTGTTTGCGCAGACGTTTGTAATCTTCAAAGGTTTGACGATAAGCGTCTTTGGTTTGGAAAAAGGCTGCATCCCCAAATTCATCCAGCATAGCGATATGCAATTGGGGGCGCATAAGTTCTTCCTGATCATGCTGGCCATGGATGTCCACCAAATGTTGACCGACTGCCTTTAAGACAGATAAATTCACCATCTGACCATTGATCCGGCTGACACTTCGTCCATTTTGCAGGATCTCTCGGCGAATGATCAATTCATCGGTCCACTCTAGTCCTTGCTCTTCAAAGAGAGCCGTCAGATGGCGATTGCTCTCAACAGTGAAGAGACCTTCGATTTCCGCTTTTGGGGCTCCGTGTCGAATGACATCCGTCGTTGCGCGGCTTCCCAGCATCATGTTCATGGCATCGATAATGATGGATTTCCCTGCACCTGTTTCCCCTGTCAGTACCGTCATTCCCTTTTCAAAATTTAAGGAAATCTCTTCGATAATGGCAAAGTTCTTAATCGACATTTCTAATAGCATAGGCTCTTACCACCCAAAGATTGATTTGAGGATATTCTCTGCTTCTGGAGCTGAATAGGCGATCAGCAAGATCGTATCATCATCTGCAACAATACTAAAGATATGCTCCTTATAAATCTCCCGCAAGCGACGTTTGACTAAAGGAGCCGTCCCTGGAACCATGGTGAAATTGACATATTCTCCCATGCGGCGATGAGACAAGATATTGCTTTCGATCATCCCGATCCCCTGGTGGTGCTTACGTGGCAATTCATAGACATAGGTCATGTCTTTTAGAGGGCGTTTTACGATGCCCAATTCTTTGATATCCCGTGACACTGTAGCTTGGGTTGCTGAGATGCCTTCTTCTTTCAAATGTTCGACGATCTCTTCTTGCGTCCCCACTTCATGATCGCGAATGAAGCGACGAATTTTTTCTAATCTGATATTCTTACTCTTCATGTTTAAATTCCTTGTGTGCCAGCTCCACAACAGCCTCCAGCTGCTCTGTCGTTGGCTTTGTTTTCTCTTCTTTTTTTTCTAGATACATCAAAAATTCGATGTTGCCATGGCCTCCTTGAATAGGGGAATAATCCACTCCCATTACCGCAAAGCCATGTGTCCCTGCAAAAGCAGCGACCTTTTCAAGAACGGCTAAATGAATCTTAGGATCCTTAATAATCCCATTTTTCCCGATCTGTTCGCGTCCTGCCTCAAACTGAGGTTTCACCAGCGCCACGACTTGTCCATTTTCTGCCAAAATCCGGTGAAGGGCTGGCAGAATCAAGTCTAAGGAAATAAAGCTGACATCGATGCTCGCAAAGCTCGGTGTCGCTTCAAAATCATCTGGCTCGGCATAGCGGAAATTGAACTGTTCCATCGAGACCACTCGAGGATCATTGCGCAATTTCCAGGCCAACTGATTGGTCCCGACATCCACCGAAAAGACCTGGCTAGCTCCGTTTTGCAGCATGACATCCGTAAAGCCACCTGTAGAAGCTCCAATATCGATGGCAATCTTGTCCTCTACAGACAAACCAAATTGGTTCAGGGCTTTTTCTAATTTAAGACCGCCCCGGCTGACATATTTGAGCTTTTCACCCTTTAATTTCAACTCGGTTGCTTCATCAATTTTTTCACCCGGTTTATCGAAGCGCTCACCATTGATGACGGCAACGACAAGACCTGCCATCACCCCTCTTTTGGCTTGTTCGCGGGTATCAAATAGGCCTTGTTTATAGGCTAATACATCCACTCTTTCCTTAGCCATCTATTCGTAATCCTTCTATTAATTTCTTGATCGCTCGCGGATCAAAGTCGCAAGCAGTTGTAATCTGATCCAACAAGTCCTCGCAAGCGTCTAATTCACTTGTCAGCAAGGCTTTTGATTCTTCCAATCCCAACAGGGCTGGATAGGTCGATTTTTCAGCTACTAAGTCCTTTTGAGGGGTCTTACCCAAAGCTTCAAAATCAGCGACCAGATCCAAAATATCATCCCGCACTTGAAAAGCCAGGCCTAATTTTTTCCCGATTTTTTCTAAGAGCTGACCAATGTCTGCTTGCAACTCTAAAATCAAACCAGCTGCAATGAAAGGATAGGCAAGGAGGCGCCCTGTCTTATTGGCATGGATAGTCTGCAATTCTGCTAGCGTGAGCTGTTTGTGCTCCCCTTCCATATCAAGGACTTGGCCAGCTACCATTCCACGACTACCGGAAGCATCTGACAATTCAAGAATCAAGGAGACCTTGACCGCATCAGGAAGGGCACTCGCAGCTATCATCCCAAAGGGATCGAGAAAAAGCGCATCCCCTGCTAAAATCGCCAGGTCTTCTCCGAATTTCTTATGATTGGTCAATTGTCCCCGACGGTAATCGTCATTGTCCATGGCTGGCAAATCATCGTGAATGAGACTTCCTGTATGGATCATCTCCAAAGCTCCTGCCACTTGAAAGTGAGGCTCTGTCAATTCCAGTCCAAAGGCCTCTAACAATTCTAGAAGGAGCAAGGGGCGCAGGCGTTTTCCACCTGCCTGAATCGAATAAAGGACCGAGTCCACTAAATGGGGGGCAACGGCTTTCTCCTCATAAAAAGAGCGAACTGCTTGCTCTACTCTATTTCGTTTTTCTTCTTGTCTCATGCTAGATCCGCTTCAGTACCATCTGCTTGCATGACCTTGACCAAGGTTTTCTCTGCTTGATCCAAGGTATCTTGCAATTCTTTTGACAACTTCATTCCTTTTTGGAATTCTGTAATAGCTTCTTCTAAAGCCACATCACCACTCTCCAATTTTTGGACGATAGCTTCCAAATCTGCTAAATTTTCTTCAAATTTCTTTTCTTTCGACATGTTTTACCTCTACTTCTAACTGGCCATCTCTCATAATGAGTGACAGCGGGTCCCCTTCTGTTACTTTCGCAACCGAATCTAGAACCTGATCTCCTTCCTTGACCATGGCATAACCACGCGCAATAATCCGACTGGTATCAAGCATCAAGAGGGCTTCTGATAAGCCTTGTACCTTGATCTTTTGCTCTTTTAGGACTTGTTCCATTCGGTTGGTTAAGATTCTCTTATCTTGGAGCAGGCGGTCTTGGTAGCGCTCGATGCGATGCAAAGGAGACGTAGCTTCTAAGCGATGACGCAGACCTTGCAGCTGATTGGCCCCTTGTCCATAAGCATCGCGCATCCCTTGTTTCAATCGCAATTGCAACTGGTCAATCTTTTGCAGGTAGCCATCATAGAGTCTTTCAGGCTGTCTAAAAATAACCGATTGACTTAATTTTGCCAAGCGTTCACGATTATAGGCCAAGCGATTGGACATCGCTGTTGCCATGCGATTTTCCTGCTTTTGTAAATGGGACAAGAGATCCAACTTCGTTACTGGAGTGGCCAATTCAGCAGCGGCTGTCGGAGTAGCGGCTCGTCGGTCTGCTACAAAATCGGCTAGAGTCGTATCTGTCTCATGTCCAACACTGGAGATAATCGAAATCCGCGATTCAAAAATGGCTCGCACCACTGCTTCTTCATTAAAGGCCCAGAGATCTTCAATTGAACCACCCCCACGACCGATAATCAAGACATCCAAATCATCCCGTTGGTTAGCCCTTTGAATATTAGCAACCACCTCACTAGATGCACCTTCACCCTGAACCTTGGTCGGGTAGAGCACAATCTCAACACCAGGGAAGCGTCGGCTCACCGTTGTGATAATATCGCGAATCACGGCCCCGCTTTGACTGGTGATGACCCCGATCTTTCTTGGAAATTGTGGCAGAGCTTGCTTCCACCGATCCTGAAAAAGCCCTTCTTCGGTCAACTTTTTCTTGAGTTGCTCAAATTGGATGGCCAAGGCCCCTACCCCATCTGGTTCAGCCTTTTCAATGACAATGGAATAACTCCCACTTGGCTCATAGAGCTGAATGCGACCGATGACATTGATCTTCATGCCTTCTTCTAGCTCAAAACCAAAGCTTCGATAAACCCCAGCCCAGACCGTCGCCTGAATAACTGCTTTTTCATCTTTTAATGAAAAATACTGGTGGTTGGGGCGTTTTCGGAAATTGGAGACCTGCCCTGTCAGATAAACCCTTTCCAAATAGGGATCCTTATCAAATTTTAATTTCAAATATTTGGTCAAACTTGATACGGATAAATAGTTGGACATAGGAACTCCTTTCTGCAGAATATGATCAAGTTTAATTATACCAAAAAACACCAAAAAAGGCTGGCAGACAAAGCGAAATCATGAATTTCCTTTCTCTACAAGCCTCATTTTATTCAAGACACTTTCTACTGGTCTATTTTAAACCAGCTTCCTTATTTTTCACACTTCTCTAACCGTTCAATAAAGGAGCTAAGACGTGCTTGGGGTTCCCCTTCATTTGGATAGGCATAACTAATATAGAAGACTGTTTTTTCCTCTTCAACCAGCGGAATTTTGACAAGATTTGGATATTCTGGAAAGAGAGTCAGATCCGTCATGAGACCAATTCCCAAATTTTCTTCGATGAACACAAATCCTATTTAGGATACAACAAAAAGACAAGTCATAGAACTTGTCTTTTATTCTTTAGGAGGCTATTGCTTTCCTATTCTTGATAGGTTTTCAAGACCCAATCGACCCCTTCATCTGCCGTGAGGGTATAGACGGGATTCTGACTCGTTTCATAAAAGGTCATGGAGAGAGTTTTACCATCCACGAATACTTCGATGGAGTTGGTATCGCGAATGATCGAAAAATGATGATCTTTTTCAGCATCCAACTGAATCCATCTCGATTGAAATGCTGGATTTTCTTTTCCAGAAATGGGGTGCCCAAATTGGTCTCGACTTAAGCTAAAGCGTTTTTGAGAGGCATCATAAACCAATTGCAAGACACTATCAGGATCAGTTTCATCACCATATCCAAGGATAAAGGAGCGACCCGGTTTGGTATCTAGCTCAAACAAGGTTTGTTTCCCTTTCGCTGGGATCGTGATCTGATTGCCCTTAACAATGGTTTCTGACGCATGCTCTACAAGAAAGTGTTCGTTCACTGACTCAGGTAACTCCTGAACCAATCGTCCGTCTTTCAGAGACAATTTTCTTGGAAGAGTCATACTACCTGCCCACCCATGAGCTAAATCATGACTGGGGATAGACCGGTGCCACATTTGCATCCAGGCAACCATGTATCGTTCGCCATTTGGTCCTTGACAAGTTTGAGGGGCATAGAAATCCAAACCACCATCCATTTCATCATAGGAATCGACATGAAAGCGCCCTGTTTCCCAATTCATGTCACCGATAAAGGCAACCGTCGAATTTAAGTTCCAGTATTTTTCTTGCTGTCTTTCCATTTCAATGGGTGACAGGATCAAGACCCATTTGCCATCTAAAGGGAAGAAATCGGGACACTCCCACATAATCCCTTGCCCTTTTTCACCTTCTAAAAGAACTGATGTAAAGGCCCAATCTACTAGATTACTTGATGCAAATAGGAGAATTTGACCTCTATCATCTGGCGTCTTAGAAGCAACGACAGCGTAATAGCTTCCTTGGTATTCAAATACTTTAGGATCACGAAAATCTGCAATATCTGCGATCCCCTCAATATGTTGAGCATGGATCACTGGATTAGTAGGCAACTTTTCAAAGGTAATGCCATCTGTCGAAACCGCAAGACACTGCGTCTCTTCTCGCTTTTCCTCATCGTCTACATGACCCGTATACAGCAAATAAAGCTTGTCATCTTTCACAATAGCACTACCCGAGAAACAACCATCCTTGTCATAGCTTTCACTTGGTGCTAAAGCTACTGGCAATTCTTCCCAATGGAGGAGATCTTTTGATTTGGCATGCCCCCAATGCATGGGTCCCCAAACACTATCATAGGGATAGAATTGGTAAAACAAATGGTATTCCCCACGGAAATAAACAAAGCCATTTGGATCGTTCATCCAGCCGATTGGAGGGAGCAAATGAAATGCCCCTCTATATTGCTGGTCAACCTTCTCCCTGTTTTCATCGATATACTGATTTGCCTTCCGAATGCTTTCCTTCATACTGATCACCTACTTAATACCTGTACCAGATCCACCTAGACCTTGAATAATATATTTTTGTGCTACGATATATACTAGAATAAGTGGAATTGTAGAAATTGTCAAAACAGCCATTACTTGATTGATATAAACTGGTTGAGTTGTATTAATGGTTGTAATTGCCACCTGCATTGAAAATTTTGACGAATCGGTTAAAACCATCAACGGCCAGATATAATCATTCCAACTAGAAATAAAGGAAAGAACACCTACTGTTGCAACCGCTGGTTTCGACATCGGCAACATAATCTTGAAAAAGATCCGTAAGATACTTGCACCATCTATTTTTGCAGATTCGATAATTTCTTCTGGAATGGCAATAAAGAAGTTTCGGAAAAGATAAATATTAAAGACACTAGCTAATCCAGGGATAATAACCGCTAAACGATTATTAACTAAGCCAAGTGAATTAATAATTGTAAATTGTGGAATCAACACTGTTTCCATCGGAATGATTAACAAGGCCAATAAAAAGCCAAACAGAATTTTTTTACCTGTAAAATTAATTTTTGCAAATGCAAATCCCGCTAAGGCGTTTACTATAATAGACCCAAGTGCAAATGTTCCTGCATAAAAAATACTGTTCCCTAGATATGTTAGAATACTAAAACGGGCAAGAACCTCTTGGTAGGGTTTAAACCAATCAGCTGGATTAAAACTAGGTAAGAATGCTTTCCAACTTGTTAAATTCTTATACACATCTGCTTCTGGCTTCATTGCTGAAACCACCATCCAGATCATAGGAAATAGAAAGAGGCCTGCTAATAGAATTAATAAAACATATTCTAAAATAATAGTCGGTTTTAAACGTTTCATCCTAATCATCCTCCTTCAAAACTCGCCGTTGTACAAGACTAATCATACCAATCAATGTTGTAAATACTAAGGCAATCGAACTTGAGTAACCAACAAGACGGTCAGTGAAACCTTGTTGATAAATGTAATATACCATAGTGATTGTTGAGTTCAATGGACCACCTTGAGTCATGACCATTGGTTGCACAATCAATTTAAATGCTGAAATCAATGTTGTCAAGAGTACAAACAAGGCAGTTGGTTTCAATAAAGGCATCGTGATATATCTAAATTGAGCCCATTTTGAAAATCCATCCAACTCTGCCGCCTCATAAATATCTTGTGGAATATTTTGCATTCCTCCAAGGAATAACAACATTTGATAACCTGCACCCTGCCATGCAGAAACAAATACAATGGCATACATGGCTTGTTTTGGACTTGTCAAGAATGGTTGTGAAGAAATACCAATTTTATTCAGTAGAGCATTGAGCAAACCATTATTTGGATTTAACAAGTATAACCAGAGGATAGAGATAACGACAAGAGACATCACAACAGGAGCAAAAAATGCTACCTTAAAGAACATATTTCCTTTACGTTTCTTATTAACAATTAAGGCCATCCCGAGAGCCGCACCAAGTTGCACTGGAATAATCCAAACTACAAATTTCAAGGTATTCAAGAAGCTTTTTATAAAGATTGGATCTTGTGCTAAGCGCATAAAATTTTGTAGTCCTACAAATTTTCTATCCTCAGGCGTTAATAGGTAATAATCTGTAAAGGCATAATAGATCACCATACCAACAGGTATCACTAAAAAGATGAAAAGTAATATTAAAGCTGGAGCTAAAAAGCTATAGCCCATAATATTTTCTTTAAGGCGTTCTTTCTTTTTTGTTTCGACTTTATTTTTTTCGCTCATTGTTCGTCTCCTAAGATGAAACTATTAAATAAAATAAGGTGGAAGGTACATTCCATAACTTACCTTCCACCTTTTTGAATGTCAACTATTTATTTAAAGATTGGTCGATTGCTGTTTGCATTTCTTTCGCACGAGCATCTAATACTTTTTGTACATCTGGATTATCTTTATAATAGCTGATATCTTGCATTGCTTGTTGGAAAGCGCGTGAAACTTGTGGATAAGCTACTACAACTGGACGAGCATGAGCCGTTTTAGCATTTTGTTCCATCAAGAAACGCATTGGCTCAGATACTTTGTCCTTAATATTTTTAATTGTTGATTTTCTGATTGGAAGAACACTGTTACCTAAGCTTAGAATTTCACTAGATTCAGTATTTGTAGCAAACTTAACAAATTCAGCGGCTGCTTCTTTTTTATCAGATTTTGTTGTAACGGCTAATTGCCAACTACCTGAAGGTGATACCAATTTCTTCGTTTTATCTGAAACTGGATAAGGAAGAATACCAAAATCAATATCTTTGTAATTTGTTTGTAGGTCTGCAATCGTCCAAGAACCGCTCAGAACCATAGGATATTCACCGGTTTCAAAACCTTTTTCAACAGGACTAACTGTCGTATATCCATCCTTCACAAGATCTTGAATAAATTGAACAGCTTCAACACTTTCTTTGCTATTGAAGTAGCCTTCCGCTTTTGTTCCTTTAGAATTCACAACAGATCCACCATTTGACCAAATAAGAGGCATGTAAGCATATGGCAACATCTCATCGTTTGAATTCAAACGGAAATCAATTGCTGGTTTGTTAAAATGATCTTTTAATTTCTTAGCAATGGCATTAAACTCAGACCATGTCCATGGTTTTTCTAGGGTTGGCAAACTAGCTTCATCAATCCCTGCTTCCTTAAACATTTTCTTATTATAGTAAACACCTACATTGGATTCTGAATAACCAAATGCATAAAATTTACCATCATAAGTTCCCTGTTGTTTAATACTGTCCAGTACATCATCCATATTATCGTCTTTTAGATAATCATCCAAAGGAGCAATCACCTTTGATTTTGCATAGGCTGCAGTATTAGGACCATCTAGTGTAATGACATCTGGTAAACTATTTGTCGTAACAGCGGCGTTAACCTTATCTTCATATCCACCACCACTACCGCTACGTGGAATAAATTCTGTCACAACCTTATATTTTGTTTTCTTTGATTTGTTGAAATTATCAACAACTTGTTGCCAAGCTTTTCCCTCAGCTGTTTCATCTGAGAACTGAACCCAGACTTTAATCTCATTTGAAGAACTTGCAGTTTTGGATTTTGATCCCCCACCACATCCTGCAAGCAATCCTAATGATAGTGCTGCAACTACAGATAACTTAATACCTTTACGCATAGCGTCCTCCTTTTTGAAACGTTTCATTTTTTTGGTTATATTTTCAACTCAAGCTAAAATAGTTGAGTTTTTTGAAACGTTTCATTTTATAGCTAAATTATAACAGCGCTTTCATAATTTGTCAAGCACTTTTTATAATTTTTTTGTAGTGTTCCCTTCAAAGAAATGTACGGGTAAACTAATCACATTCTTTTCTATTTTTTCTTTACGAATCAATTTAAGTAATAATTCTACTGCCGCTTGGGCCATCTGAGCTATTTCTTGAACAATGGTCGAAAGTAAGTACGGTTGATCAAAAGCAGGTCTTAACCCATCAAAACCAATAATTTGATAGTCCTCTAGAGGAGTTTTTCCCATCTCCGTCAAAACTTTTATAACACGTAGAGCCATAAAATCATTTACTGTAAAAATCCCATCAATCTGAGGATGAGCTTCAAAAAAGGACTTAATTTGTCTTTCTGCTTGATCTAACGGTTCTGGCATTTCAAGACTACAGAGTTTTGTATTTTGCTGCTTAGCTTCATCTTTAAACCCCCTTCCCCGTTCCGTTGTTTCATTCAAATGTTTGTTCACACCGCTGATATAAGCTAAATTTTGGCAACCTCGTTTGACTAACTCTCGGCAAGCTAGTTGACCACCATGATAATTTTCAGAGGTTACGTAATAGACATTTTCAGAAAAATGACGGTCAATACTAACAAAAGGTAAATTAGAGGAGATATACTTATCGATATCTGAATAGGTGATCCCAATGATCCCATCTACCTTATTTTTTTCAAGTAATTTTATGTACTCTATCTCGTTTTGAGCATCTTTATCTGCATTACAAATCAATAATTTACATTGATTTTTCAACAATTCCTTTTCTACATGATATGCAAACTCAGAAAAGAATGGATGCCAAATGGTTGGAATAAGTAAAGCGATAATATTACTACGATTCGTTTTTAATCCTCTCGCATATTCATCTGGCACATAAGACAATTTTTCAATCGCTTGTTGAACTTTTTTTAATGTCACCTCTTTAATGCCTTTTTCGTTATTGATAACACGAGAGACTGTCCCAACACTAACCCCAGCTTCTGCTGCAACATCTTTCATCGTAATCGATTTTTTTTGCTCATTCATTTTCTCACCTCCTTTCATCCATACTATCATGAAAACGTTTCATTTTCAACATTTTCGTTTGAATTGTCACTCCACTTCTTCATCCATTTGGGGATTTCTTGGCTAATGGTCGTCGGTAGAACCACATAAGCCTCCTTGCTCAAGTCTTCTGCAATGGCTGAATGGAGATAGGTCGCAACCACCACGCGCTCATAGAGACTGACCTGTGGAAATTGACCCGCAAATCCTGCGATCATCCCTGCCAAGGTATCTCCCATACCCCCTGTTGCCTGATAGGGACCACCAACATCTAGCTGATAGCCCTCATCTTGCCCACTTGTCCAAATGCGGGTGTGTGGCCCTTTTTCTACAATGACAGTCCCTTTAGGAAAACTTTGAACCGCTTCTCGACTTCTATCTTCAGTCTGGCTTGTTAGATCAAGCCCTGACAGTTTTTCCCATTCCTTTTGATGAGGGGTAAAGACCAACTGAGCCTCTGGCAGGTCAAACTGAGAAGCTGCAAAAAGACTAATAGCTCCGCCATCTAATATCAAGACCTGCTGGCTAGAGACATGCTCAAAAATCATGTGTAAGATCGCTTGGCTTTCTCTTGCTTCCTTTAAGCCCGGTCCTACGAGAATCACACCGGCTTTTTGGAGCTGCTCACAAAGGAGTTCGTGATCGGCTAGATCAAAGCCCATGGCTTCAGGAAGATGGCTATGAAGGGCTGTCAGATTATCAGGATCTGTTGCGACAGTAACCAGCCCCGCACCACTATGAACCGCAGCAAGGGCTGCCATAATAATAGCTCCTCCATAGGGGTAAGTTCCCCCAATCAAGAGCAGGCGACCAAAATCGCCCTTATAAGAATTCTCCTCTCGCTTCACAATAACACGCTGGATCTCTTCTTTCTGAACTGTTCTCATACCTTCCTCATTTCTAGTGAAAAAGGAGAAGCCACGACTCCCCCTCCATCTTTTATTTTCCTCTGAATTCTGCAAAGACTTGCAAGATCTTAGCAGCCACAGCTTGTGGTTGATTTTGTTTGGCTACCAATTGATCATCCGCATAAGGCTGAAGGGCTGGAAAATCACCAATCTGAACTGCATAAAGAGCTTTTTCAAAGAGCTCGATATCATTTTGATCATTGCCAAAAGCCACGAAATTCTCTCCACAGAGTTCTTCTACGGTTGTCGCTTTATGCGTGTCTGCTGGATTGAGATAGATGCATTTTTCATGCGCATGATAGCGGATATGGGCCTTATCTGTCTTTTCGATCCGCTCGATGATCTCATCCACGAGCTCCTCATGGCCACCCATATAGATCACGACCTTAATCGGATCTGTCAGCTCCTCTAATGAACGATACTGGGCTTTCTTGAGGGGATCTACATTAGCAACAAAAGGAATCTTTTCCAAAATCTGTCCGCTATAATCAAAGGTATCATCCACAAAAAATGGTAGATTGTAATGGCGGCAAAAGCCAAGGACTTCCCGATACACATCCTTGTCCAATTGTTCCTCATATACCAATTGCCCCTGGCGATAGGCCAATCCACCATTTAAGCCTATCACGAGTTGCTGACTCAATGGGTCCCCTAAAAGACCCAAGCAGTCCCGGTAAGAACGTGCAGAAGCAAAGGCAACTTCATGGCCAAATTCTTCTGCTCTCAATAAGACCTGTTTGATTTCATCATCGATTGTGACACCATCGAATGACAGGGTTCCATCTAAATCAAATACAAACTTCATCTTGTTCACACTTTCATTTTTTTAAGGCACGAACAGCTGCTTCGTAGGTCTGCTCCATCAGCATGGTGACAGTCATAGGCCCAACCCCTCCTGGTACCGGGGTAATATGACTGGCCAAAGGTGCAACAGAGTCAAAATCGACATCCCCACACAATTTGCCATTCTCATCGCGATTCATTCCGACGTCAATAACAACGGCGCCTTCTTTCACGAAGTCTGCTGTTACAAATTTGGCACGACCGATCGCAACAACCAAGATATCTGCTCTTCTAGCAATTTTAGGCAGATGATGGGTCCGGGAATGGGTCAAGGTTACCGTCGCATTTTTGGCGAGGAGCAACTGCGCCATTGGTTTTCCAACGATATTGGAACGACCAATCACGACTGCTCGCTTCCCTTCTAGATCAATCCCGTACTCTTTGAACATCTCCATGATACCAGCTGGAGTCGATGGCACCATAATCGGATTTCCAGCCCACAAGCGTCCCATATTCAATGGATGAAAGCCATCCACATCTTTTGTCGGATCAATGGCTAAAAGGACTGCATCCGCATCGATATGCTTAGGCAGTGGCAACTGCACCAAAATCCCATGCCAAAGGGGATCTTGATTGTAGTGTTCGATCACTTCTAATAATTCAGCTTGGCTGATGCTTTCAGGAAGTCGTCTCACTTCACTCCGAAAGCCTGCCGCAATAGCAGAACGCTCTTTATTTCTTACATAGATTTTGCTAGCTGGATTATCTCCTACTACGATGACAACGAGGCCAGGCACAACTCCTGTCTCTTCTTTTAATCGTGCTGTTTTCTTCGCAATCTCACCCTGTAATTTTGTAGCGAGCGCCTTCCCATCAATGATTGTCGTCATGTCAATTCTCTTTCTAGTCAAGTAATGAAAATAGTCCTCTCTATTATAGCAGATTTCAACTCTCAAACCTAACTGTTCCTAATTAGAATTTCTTATAGACGAAAACTATAGCCAGATGGACAAAAAATGAGCTTGAGACCACCCCAAACTCATCCACACAGCTGCTTAGTAAAGCAATTCATAAATTTCCATTGCAATTAAATCAATGCTATCAAATGTATAGGTTTCACGCGCTTCAACATCACGAAGTGTAAAGGTTGAACCTTCTTCTTCATTGTGGTTGTAGGCTACTTCAGCGACAACAACACCGTCACGTTCAAAATTACGTTTCAAGTTTCCACCGTCTTTTGTCATCGTCTCCAAACGGTTGATAATCCGTACTAAATGTGATTCCATTTTATTTCTCCTCTTTACTTTCTACTCTCCTATTTTATCATAAAAGAGAAAGCTCTTCCAATAAAAATTCACATTTTTCCATTGATTTGCTCTTTCTTCAATCCTTAGCGACATTCCGTAGCAAATTCTTGCAAACTTCTAGAATACTGATATAATGAAACTATAAATCTTTGACTATTTTTGACCTTTCAAAAATAGGCTCGTCTCTTGATGGAAAACCATCAAAAACCTACTGTGAGGTATGTATATGCTTTGTCAAAATTGTAAAATAAATGAATCAACCATCCATTTATATACAAATGTAAATGGACGTCAGCAGCAAGTAGACCTCTGTCAAAATTGCTATAAAATTATGAAAACAGACCCTAATAACAGCTTCTTGAAAGGCATGACCCAACGTAGCCAACTCACTGGAGATCCTTTTGAAGATTTCTTCAATAACCTTGGAAACTTCCAAAGTCCGCAAGAACCTCAAACCCCTCCAACTCAATCCGGAGGCAGTTATGGAGGTGGCGGCTACGGCCAAAACAATAACCGTGGTGGTCAAGACCCTCGTCAAGCCCGTCCTCAAAAGCCAAAAGGTCTTTTAGAAGAGTTCGGCATCAATGTCACAGAAATTGCCCGCAAAGGGGATATTGACCCTGTCATTGGCCGTGATGAGGAGATTATCCGTGTCATCGAAATTCTCAACCGTCGAACCAAGAACAACCCGGTTCTGATTGGAGAACCTGGGGTCGGAAAAACTGCCGTTGTGGAAGGCCTGGCTCAAAAAATCGTCGATGGCGACGTTCCACATAAATTGCAAGGAAAAGAAGTCATCCGCCTAGACGTCGTGAGCCTCGTTCAGGGCACAGGCATCCGTGGTCAATTCGAAGAACGCATGCAAAAATTAATGGATGAAATTCGTCAACGCGAAGATGTTATTCTGTTCATCGACGAAATCCATGAAATTGTTGGCGCAGGATCAGCCGGCGAAGGCAATATGGACGCTGGAAATATCCTCAAACCAGCCTTGGCGCGTGGAGAACTCCAATTAGTTGGGGCTACTACCCTCAATGAATACCGTATCATTGAAAAAGATGCGGCCTTGGAACGTCGGATGCAGCCCGTTAAGGTCGATGAACCAACGGTTGAAGAAACCATCACCATCCTCAAGGGCATCCAGAAAAAATACGAAGACTACCACCACGTCCACTATACAGACGGTGCCATCGAAGCGGCAGCTATTCTTTCAAACCGTTACATCCAAGATCGCTTCCTGCCAGACAAGGCCATTGATCTGTTGGATGAAGCGGGATCTAAGATGAACCTGACCCTAAACTTTGTGGATCCAAAAGTGATCGATCAGCGCTTGATTGAAGCGGAAAACCTCAAAGCTCAAGCGACGCGCGAAGAAGACTTTGAAAAAGCAGCCTACTTCCGCGATCAAATCGCGAAATACAAGGAAATGCAAGGTCAACATGTCACTGATCAGGAGACCCCTGTCATCAGTGAAAAAACGATTGAACACATCGTTGAACAAAAGACCAATATTCCTGTTGGTGATTTGAAAGAAAAAGAACAGTCTCAATTGATCAATCTGGCTTCTGATTTGAAAGCTCATGTGATTGGTCAAGACGATGCAGTAGATAAAATCGCGAAAGCCATTCGACGCAATCGTGTCGGCTTAGGATCGCCTAACCGTCCAATCGGAAGCTTCCTCTTTGTCGGACCAACTGGTGTCGGAAAGACCGAACTGTCTAAACAATTAGCGATCGAGCTCTTTGGCTCTGCAGACAATATGATCCGCTTTGACATGAGCGAATACATGGAAAAACATAGCGTAGCGAAACTAGTCGGAGCTCCTCCGGGCTATGTTGGCTACGATGAAGCTGGACAACTAACGGAAAAGGTTCGTCGCAATCCTTACTCCCTCGTGTTGTTGGATGAAGTGGAAAAAGCCCATCCAGATGTCATGCACATGTTCTTGCAAGTTTTAGATGATGGCCGTTTGACAGATGGTCAAGGCCGTACCGTCAGCTTTAAAGATACCATTATCATCATGACCTCTAATGCTGGAACCGGCAAGGCTGAGGCCAATGTTGGTTTTGGAGCTGCTCGCGAAGGTCGAACCAACTCTGTACTTGGAGAACTCGGGAACTTCTTTAGCCCTGAATTCATGAACCGTTTTGATGGCATCATTGAATTCCAACCTCTATCAAAAGAAAACCTTCTCCAAATCGTTACCCTCATGCTCGATGAAGTCAGTCAACGTCTCGCACAAAATGAGATTCATCTGGATGTGACAGAGAAGGTCAAAGAAAAATTGGTCGATCTGGGATACGATCCAAAAATGGGGGCCCGCCCACTCCGTCGTACCATCCAAGACCATATCGAAGATGCCATTACCGATTATTACCTGGAACATCCAAGTGAGAAACAACTCAAAGCCGTCATGACCAGCAATGGGAATATTAGTATCAAAGCTGTTCACAAGACGGCTGAAAAGAAGTCAGAATCATAATCAGTAAATGTACATTCAGAGAGTGGGACAGAAATCGGTAATTCGTTAGAATTCGATTTCGTCGTCCCACCTCCGCACAGTTGAGTAGGGCTGTAAAAGATGATGAAATCAGCGTAGTAGAGCCCACTCAACCACTGCGTCTTGCTCGACAATCCAAAAACAATTGAGAGGCTAGGACTTTTGTCCCAGTCTCTTTCTTTTTTCCCTCCAGATTTTTGCTAAAAAATATGATATAATGATGAAAAAATAAGAAAAGAGAAAACCATGACCATTCCAAGTTTTGGTGAAAAGAAACAAGATGTGACCTATGTCAATCGCTATGGTGTCTACGCTGTTATTCCCAATAAGGACAAGGATCAGATCATCCTCGTTCAAGCTCCAAATGGGGCTTGGTTCTTGCCTGGCGGGGAAATTGAGGCAGGTGAAGATCACTTACAAGCTCTGAAACGGGAACTGATCGAAGAATTAGGCTTTACCGCTGTTTTAGGGCAATACTATGGCCAAGCAGATGAGTATTTCTATTCTAGCCACCGCGATACCTACTACTACAATCCTGCCTATATTTATGAAGTGGTAGACTATACAGAAGCTCAAAAACCACTGGAAGATTTTAACAATCTTGCTTGGTTTCCTGTAGATGAAGCTATTAAAAAACTCAAACGTGGCAGTCATAAATGGGGCATTGAACAGTGGAAAAATACCCATAAAAACTAAAGGACTTCTTTCACAAAATAAAAAAAAGTGCTATAATAAATGAAGATAGAGGTCAGGAGGAACTCATATGAAGCTCATTAATACCACCAATAGTCATGCTGCACTGGTCAAGAGCCAACTTGCCAGCACTGACGCCTTACTTGTCGAGGTTTATTCCGCGGGCAATACTGATGTTGTTTTTACACAAGCCCCAACTCACTATGAATTATTGATCAGTAACAAACACCGTGCTATTCGTGAAACTGAAGTAGAATTAATTCGTGAGTTCTTTTTAAAACGTAAGATTGATCTTCAAAACATTGACCAATCCGCTATTAAAACCCTCTACTCTGATAAACTAATTGAAATTTCCTTTCCAATTACTAAGTAAGGCCAATTTGCCTTGCTTTTTTCTTTGGTATCTTTTTCCAAAAAAAATCCTTTCACCTCGATTATGAGATGAAAGGATTCTTTATTTCTGAAAGATCATTTTTACGTGAGGGGTAGAAGCCAAGATAAAGGGCTCGCTCACCGTTTGAAAACCTAATTTTTCATACAAGCCTACCACCTGTTCTTGAGCCTCAATTTCAATGGTCCGTCCAGGAAATCTCTGTTCACACAGGTCCAAAATCTGCTCTACCATGTCTTTTGCCAGTCCTTGGCCACGACTGTCTTTGGCTACAGCCACTCGGCCAAAATGAATCGTCAGTCCCGTTGCGAATATGCGAGCATAGGCATCCACACGTCCTTCCCTATTTTGATGAAAAAGATGGATAGATCGATAATCAACATCATCGAGATCATTGTAGATCCTAATTTGTTCTACGACAAAGGTCTCTAATCGCAGCTGAACGATCTCGTAAAACTCTTTCAGTTCTAGTTCCTTAAATTCTTTCTGGTACCACATAACTTCCTCTTTATTGAAAAGTCGCAAGGAGACTCTCTCCCTGCGATTTTTCATTTCTTATTATTTTGCTTCAAATCCTTCTGCGACTGCGTCCGCAAAGTTCTCTTCGACAATGCTTGCACAGTGATCACAGATGGTTGCGTGGTAGTGGCGTTCTGCAGTTGTTGGATCGATACGACGGCAACGGTCACAAACTTCACCAGCTGCACGTTCAACAGTGAAGGCAACATCTTCGAAGGCCACTGCACCTTCTGGAGCTGAACCTTCTGCAATGGTCAACTCAGAAACAATCAAGAGTTGAGCGACATTGCTATCAACAGCTCCAAGAAGTGTTTTCACAACTTCATTTGGATAAACTGTCAAGTGAGCTTCTAGTGATTTACCAATCACTTTTTCATTACGTGCTTCTTCCAAGGCTTTTTGAGCTTGACCACGGAAGTCCATGAAGGCTGACCAAGTATCCAAGATTTCTTCTTGGTTGGCAAATGTTTCTGCTTCTGGCAATTCTGATAATTGAACAAAATCCTCTGCTTCAAACTCAAGGTATGACCAAATTTCTTCAGCAGTGTGAGGAAGAATTGGCGTCAAGAGTTTAGTGATTTTCACAAGGATGTCATAGAAGACTGTTTGCATTTGACGGCGTTCAAGGGATTTTGCACCTTCAATATAGACAACATCTTTGGCAAAGTCAAGGTAGAAGGCAGACAAATCAACGTTGATAAAGTTGACTAGCGCTTTGTAGATCGTCAAGAATTCGAAGTTGGTATAAGCATCACGAATCGTCTTAACAAGTTGGTTAAAGCGAATGGTCATGTACTTGTCAACTGAACGAAGCTCGTCGTAAGCAACTGTATCCTCAGCTGGATTAAAGTCAGAAGTATTGGCAATCAAGAAACGAAGGGTATTCCGGATCTTACGGTAAGTCTCAGACACTTGGCTCAAGATATCCATTGAGATACGCACGTCATTGCTTGAGTCTACACTGGTTACCCAGAGACGCAAGATTTCAGCACCAAATTGCTTTTCAACATCACTTGGAGCAATGGTATTTCCAAGAGATTTAGACATCTTCTCACCTTTCCCATCCAAAGCGAAACCTTGAGACAAGATTTGTTTGTATGGTGCGACACCATGGTTCGCCACAGATGTGATGAGTGATGAGTTGAACCAACCACGGTATTGGTCAGAACCTTCAAGGTAGAGGTCGGCTGGGTATTTGAGTTCTGGACGGTTAACCACAACCCCATTCCATGATGAACCTGAGTCAAACCAGACGTCCATGATGTCAGTTTCTTTTGTAAATTCGCCATTTGGTGAACCTGGATGCGTAAATCCTTCTGGCAAGAGGTCTTTCGCTTCACGCTGCCACCAGATGATGGAACCATGTTCTTCAAAGAGTTGCGCTACATGTTCGATGGTTTCAGCTGTCATGATTGGCGTTCCGTCTTCTGCATAGAAGATTGGAAGAGGCACACCCCAGGCACGTTGACGAGAGATGACCCAGTCACCACGGTCACGAATCATGTTGTAAAGACGGACTTTCCCCCATTCTGAGTGGAACTTCACTTTTTCAATTTCGTCCAAGATATCTTGACGGAATTTCGATACTGAGGCAAACCATTGTGGAACTGCACGCCAGATAATTGGTTTTTTCGTCCGCCAGTCAAATGGGTAGGAGTGAGAAATTTCTTCTTGAGCAAGGAGTAAATCGCCAAGTTTTTCGATAACTGTTGGAACAACCTTGTCATAGAACTGACCTGCAAAGTCAGGGCCAGCATTCTCCATCATGATTCCTCGTTCGTTAACAGTAACAGCAACTTCGAGACCATTAGCAATCCCTACATTGTAGTCATCCTCACCAAAACCAGGAGCGGTATGGACGATACCAGTACCTGAATCAAGCGTTACATGCTCACCAAGGATCACCAATTCATCCACTTCAGGATCCCATGGGTGTTCTGTAACAATATGGTTCAATTCTTTCCCTTGGTAAGTCGCAAGGACTTCAGCATTTTCCCAACCGAATTTTTCAGAAAGGCTTGGCAAGAGCTCAGATGCTACAACATACTTGCGGTCAGATCCAGCAGGTTTCACTACGACATAATCAAACTCTGCACCCACCGTCAATCCACGAGAAGCTGTAACCGTAAATGGAGTTGTTGTCCAAACAACGATGTAGGTATCTGTATCTAGGACACCCTTACCATCTTTAACCTTGTTCGCATAGTAAAGAGACGTTGATACCAAATCATGGTATTCAATCTCTGCTTCAGCGAGGGCTGATTCAGAAGACCAAGACCAGTAAACTGGCTTAGCCCCACGGTAGATATAGCCTTTATTGGCCATTTCACCAAAGACGCGGATCTGTGCTGCTTCATAGTCAGGCGTCAAGGTTACATAAGGATGATCCCAATCACCTGAAACACCTAAGCGTTTGAAGTCTTCGCGTTGTTTATCTACTTGAGAAAGCGCATATTCACGGCAGAGTTTCAAATACTCAACCAAGTCCATTTCTTTACGTTTCACACCTTGTTTGGCTAAGACTTGCTCAATTGGCAAACCATGGGTATCCCAACCTGGAATATAAGGAGCGTAAAATCCTGA
Source organism: Streptococcus sp. SP8 (assembly GCF_030440045.1). Lineage (NCBI taxonomy): Bacteria > Bacillati > Bacillota > Bacilli > Lactobacillales > Streptococcaceae > Streptococcus > Streptococcus sp. SP8. The sequence continues at coordinate 620,965 of NZ_JAQFJL010000001.1, forward strand.
CATAGACTTAGAACGAACGATGATATCTTTTGAGATCTTGTTCATGGCATGCCCTACGTGAATATTTCCGTTGGCATAGGGAGGGCCATCATGAAGCGTAAAATGCGGTTTCCCTTCATTCAACTCTTGACGGCGTTGATACAATTTTGCATCTTCCCATTCTTTTTGCCAAACTGGTTCCTTCGTTGGAAGCCCAGCCCGCATTGGAAAAGCTGTTTTTCCAAGATTCAATGTTTCTTTGAGTTTCATTGTGTCTCCTTATTGATTTAAAAAGCTATAAAAAAACACGAGCATCCTAAAAAGGACGATTGCTCGTGGTACCACCTTTGTTCGAGAAGTCGCAAACGACTTTCTCCTCTCATCCCGTAACGAGGGAAACGTCCGTTCTTACTCAAGGGTTCAGAACGAATACTGTAAAAGGATCATCCATTAAGAGGGAGTGCAGATCTTCCACCATCATCTGCTCGCTAGACCTATCATTAATGGACCTGTTTTTACAAAATTATAAAATATTGACAGATTCACGATTTGCATCATCTTCTGGTTGAACAGTTTCTTCAACCTCAACGACTTCCTCATTTTCATGACGAGCGTGCTCTGCTTCTTCTAAAGCGGATTGAACTTTTTCATTCAAACCTTCAAACGCTTGTGTTGCACCCAATTCTAAATTAGCAGCTTCGATGCGTTTTTGCAATTCTTCGATTTCAGCTGGAGAGAATTGACGAGTCAAATCAATGTTATCATCTTCTGCATGATGATGGTGAACTGATTCACCCAAAGCTTTCTCCACAATTTCACGGAAAGCTTCATCACTTGTTTGAATGTACATAGCTGTTGGACGAAGAATTTCATCCCATTCAGGTGTATCGATAATGCTCAATTGGCTTTCGATGGTTGATTTCAAACGTTGATGGAAGACGCGTGTCTTGTTCTTCAATTCCTCTGTTTCAACGGCAACCTTCTTGGCATTATCCGTTGCATGACGAAGGATTTCATTTGCTTTTTGTTTTGCTTCATCTACTAAGTGCTGTGCATCTTGTTCAGCTTGACGAACAATATTTTCAGAACGTTCGTTAGCGGCTTGTTTGACACGTTCCGCAGTATCTTGTGCAATCAAAACAGATTGACTCAATGAATCTTTCATTTCATCAAAATAGTTTAAGCGTTCTTCAAGAGCTTGAATTTTTGCTTCTTGATCATGATTTAAACGAACAAGATCTTCATAATCGCGAACAACGATATCTAGAAATTCTTCTACTTCGTTCGCATCATACCCTCTAAATTTAACGCCAAAAGTTTTATCTTTAATTTCTAAAGCAGTAAGAGCCATAACTCCTCCTCATTTTTTACTTAAGAGTACTTCAACAGTTATTTTATATTTTCCACTCTTTGAAATACCATTTTCAGAAACAATTTTAAGACGCCCAAAGCGTCGGACACTGACTAAATCATTCAGACCTACAGCATAGCTAACATTGGAAGTAGTAGCATAGTTAACTTTCACTAAACCAGAACTAATCAACTGACTAGCTTGTGAGCGTGAAAGCTTGAAGGTCCCAGCAATCACCTTATCTAACCGATAACTCGACACGAGAATATCTCGCTGCTGGCTTTCTTCCTCTACGATCATTTGTTCAGAGAGAGGAACTTCCCTCAGCTTAACAGGTACCCGAGAAATTTTCTGGATGTGATCCATGAAATAGGGAACAAAACGCTGTTCAACAAATACTTGGATCTTTTCATCACTCGTTAGAATATCTCCAAAGGACTTGCGTTCCACACCTAATTGGTGAACAATGGTCCCCAGTACCTGGGAATGGGTCAAGTGATGAAATTTTGAAGCATAGACCATTTCCAATAGGGCCAGATCAAAGTCACTTGGATCTAATTGGTAATAATCTGGAGCAACAATAACCTTGGCATACTCCATTTTCTGCTCATCGCTGGAAGCAAAGACCTGTAATTGGTAGCTTGCCGCGACATTTCGTAAAATAGTGACCTGATGAGGGTTTAAAAAGCCCGTCACCTCAACAGAATAGCGTTCCACCACTCTTTCAGACAATTCAATACAACGATCAATGAATTCGTGATCTTCGCGATTGAAATGTTGGTAAATCTCTGTCTGTCCCATCGTTTTCTACCCAATCAAAAGTAGGAACAAGCGGGCTAATAACTGATTCATCAAGTTCAAGACCAAAAGTGCTACAAGAACCGTAAAATCCAAGCCCCCAAACTGTAATGGTAACTTTCTAAAAAGGCTCAAAAATGGTTCAACTAGGCGGTGAACCATTTGTCCAAGAGTACTCTGAGGTGCCCCAGGGAACCAAGATAGTAAGGCATAGATGACAAGAATGATGGAATAGATTTGAATGATATTTGATAAGTATTGAAAGATAACCATCTTAACGATTACGTTTCATATCATAGTCAAATTCTGTCACTTCCACATCATTTGGAAGGCGGATATCTTCAATGTTAACAACTACATTAATTGGAGTCAACAAGTACATGGTACTTGCAACACGACGAAGATTTCCTGCTAAAACATAACGAGCCCCATCCAAATAATCTAAACAACGACGTGCTTGTACTTCTGTCATATATTGGAAGTCAATCAAGATACTCTCATTAGATAGTAATAGATCAACAATTTCAGTCGCTTCCTCGTATTTGCGGGGATAGCGTACATCAATGGTAATCTTTTCATCTGTATTCGCACGATTAGCAGCCAATTCACGTTGACGTTCATGCAAACGAGTAATATTTTCAGATGTATTTTTCGTTGTTGAAACAGGTTCCTTCACTGCCGCTGTAGACACTGGAGTCGTAACAGGTGCGACAGGAGTCGGTTTTGGTTTTACTGGTTCTCTTTGACTAATCTGTGGACGTGGAGAAGTCACTTGAGGAGTCGGCTGTGGCTGTGGAACTGGTTGTGTTTCCGCCCCAGCTGCTTTTGCCTCGCGAACTTCTACTTCTTCACCGTCTTCTGTGAAGTAGTCAATAAAGTTGTTAAATTTATCTTTTAATGACATAGTTCTTTCCTATTTAAAAAATGATGTCCCAATTCTAACATAAGTCGCTCCGTTCGCAATGGCTACTTCAAAGTCACGACTCATACCCATACTTAGTTCTGAAAAAGGCATATTTTTTAATTGTTTCTTTTCTAGTTGTTTCTGAAGTTGGTGAGTTTTTGAAAAAATATCCTGCAACTCTTCTTGACTAGCCTCAAAAGGAGCCATCGTCATTAAACCAACAATTTCAATTTTGTCCAGCTGTGCGATTTCCGCTAAAAAATCACCCAGTTCATCGGGTGCAAATCCATGCTTACTTTCTTCTCCAGAAATGTTCACTTGGAGGAAACACTTGATCGGGTGTTCTGCTCGCTTTTGAATTTCTTGAGCCAGCTTCACCGAATCCAAGGCATGAAAGTAATCGACGAGATTGATCACGTCTTTTACTTTCCGCCGTTGGAGGCTCCCAATCAAGTGCCAAGTGAGATCATACTCTTTTAGAGCTTGATACTTTTCTAGGAATTTATCAACACGATTTTCACCGATATGTTGGATACCTGTTTTCACCAGTGCTTCTGTTGTAGCAACATCCACATACTTGGTGACAGCTATCACATTAACTTGATCTTGACGGTTAGCTTTGTTTCTTGCTGTTTCTACTTGTTGCCGAACAAGATCAGCATTCTCTACCAGATTCATGATTAACGATTCCGGAAGAATGGTGGTGTTTCCAATTCATCATCATCTGAAGATGAATCTACGTAACGATCAACTTGATGTGTTGATGTTGGTTCAGTTTGGCGAACGATATTCTCACGACGAATATCCCAATCACCAAAGGCTGAGCCACGGTTTGGTTCTACCGCTGGACGACTTGGAGTTGTTGGCAATTCAACATCTTGTTTCAAATCAAATTCACGGTCAAATGGTGCAGCTTGTGGGCGTTGTTCACGTGGTCCTGTTTTATAAGGACGTTGTGAGGAAGCAATTCCGCTAACGCGTTCTACCTTGTCTTGACGGACACCAGTTGCAACAACCGTCACGCGGATTTCATCTTTAAGAGATTCATCAATAGATGTACCCAACCAGATGTTCACTCCGTGACCTGCAGCTTGGTTCACAATTTCTGAAGCTTCTTCAGCTTCGATCAATGTCATATCCAAACCACCTGTTACGTTGACGATCACGTCTTCTGCACCATCAATTGTAGTTTCAAGAAGTGGAGAGTAAATGGCTTTACGAGCCGCTTCGATAACGCGTTCTTCACCGCTACCAACACCAATACCCATGAGGGCATTTCCTTTGTTTTCCATAACAGTCTTCACGTCTGCAAAGTCAAGGTTGATCAATCCAGGACTTGTGATCAAGTCAGTGATCCCTTGAACACCTTGACGAAGAACGTTATCTGCTTCACTCAAAGCTTCAAGAAGCGGTGTCTTCTTGTCTACAATTTCAAGCAAGTTGTTATTAGAAATAATCAACAATGTATCTACATGTTCGCGAAGTTCGTTGATCCCATCAATAGCGAAGTTACCACGTTTTGACCCCTCAAACCCGAATGGACGAGTGACAACCGCTACTGTCAAAGCACCTACAGCTTTGGCAATACGAGCGATGACTGGTGCAGCACCTGTACCAGATCCTCCACCCATCCCTGCAGTGATGAAGACCATGTCTGCACCTTGCAAAGCTTCTGTTAACACTTCTTCGCTTTCTTCAGCTGCCTTACGACCAACTTCAGGTTGACCTCCAGCACCCAATCCACGAGTCAATTTTGGACCCAATTGGATAACTGTTTCAGCTTTTGCACTTGAAAGTGCTTGAACATCTGTATTAGCTGCGATGAATTCTACACCGGCAACGCCTTCGTCAATCATACGATTGATGGCGTTACCGCCACCGCCACCGACACCGATTACTTTAATTACTGCACCTTGTGCCGCTGCTGTGTCAAATGAAAATGTCATAAATACTTACACTCCTTAATCAAACATATTACCGATCAAATTTTTCATTCGGTCTGTGAATGTAGTTTTTGGTTCTTGTTTGCTATCATTGCTTGCTGCTGGAATTTCTTGAGCATCCACTGGAGATTCAATCTTCTCAGCATTGTATGCAGGTACTACCGGTTGTGCTGGAGCAGCAGGTTGTGGTTGTACTTGTGGTTGAACTGGACGATCAAATTGAATCGGTTGTTGACGCAAGACTTCGTCTCCATGAACCGCAGCCTGAGCAATAATATCCACATCTGTCAAATTGCCTGCATATTCAGACAAGCTAATTACATGGGCAAAAGCTGGATTGCGAATTCCAATTTGATTTGGAACAAACAATTTCACATTTACACCAAAGACTTCTTGAGCCAATTCTTCAACACCAGGAAGGATCGCCCCTCCACCGATAATCACAATACCACCAGGAAGATCCAACAAATGTCTTCTCTCAAGGTCTTGTTTGATTTGCTCAAAGATGTGTTTGATACGTGCTGAAATGATTTCAGCTAAATACTTCTCAGTCACTTCAACTGGCTCTACTTCACCGATGACTTCTACATAGAAGACTTCGTTTCCAGCAGATGGCACATAGGCCTCACCATAGTTGAACTTCAAGCCTTCTGCCAATTTTTGAGAAGTTTTCAATACTTTAGAAATATCTTTGGTAACATAATCGCCACCTTCTTGGTAGATATTTGTAAATTGAAGTTCTTGGCTACGAACAGATGCCACCGTTGTTTGGCCACCACCCATATCGATCACCGTTGCTCCGAATTCACGTTCGCCTTCATTCAAGACTGTTTTGATCATCGCAAGCGGTGAAATGATGATGTTTTCAACTTGTAAGCCTGCACGTTCAACGGTTTTACGCAAATTGTGCAAGATTGTACGAGGTCCTGTATAAAGAAGGCCACGCATTTCAAGTCGGATCCCCATCATTCCGCGTGGATCGCGGATTCCTTGGAAACCATCTACTGTGAATTCTTCAGGAATGAAGGTGATTACTTCACGATCCGGTGTCATACTTTTTGTGAGTGCAGATTTGACAACATTTTCAACATCTGCATCTGTGATTTCTTTCGAATCACTTGTGACTGGAATCATTCCTTGAGTTGCTTCGATTTGTAGTAAGTTTGCAGGCAACCCAACATTGACTAGATTGATTGAAATCCCTGCTTTTTCTTCAGCTTGGCTGATTGCATTTTTAATTGCATTTGAAGCAGCTTCGATATCTACTATAATTCCATCTTTGACGCCAGCACTTTTTGCATTGCTGACTCCAATTACATTCATTTCTCCATTGACATGTTCTGCCACCAATACTTTTATTGAACTAGTACCGATATCTAAACCTGTAAAAAAGCCGTCTCTAGCCATTACACCAGTCCTCTCTCTTTATTTGTTTTCACTTTACATCTATTTATAGCCCTTTTAGTTGGAACTATCCAAACTTCATTATATCACAAAGAAGCCTAAAATGGACATTTTTTCTTCAATTATTTGAGATAATTTATGGGCTTTACTCATTCCCAGAAGAATTCTCTCCTTCTGGATTCTGTTCTGGATTCTGTTCTTGGCTTGCTTCCTCAGAATGTTCTTCTTGCTTTTCTGTACTTTCAGCCTTTCCTTTTTCAGCTTGCTCTTTGGCAGCTGCAATGGATTGTTCACTATAGCTGAATACTCCAGCCTCCATATCAATGGTGGAATCATCGTCTAATTGCTTACTGATCGCCTTATAATAAGGAAGCTTGCGGGTAATTTGGGAAACAGGCACCAAGATTTTATTATCGTTTTTCATAGTGATGGTCACCAGATCCTTGGTGACCTTGCTCGGAGTCAGATCTACCGAAACAATTTTATCCGTAATGGAAGAAGAAATAGACTTCATTTCTTGGACAAATTGTCTAACTAATTCTCGATCTGAGAATTTTAAGCTAATATAGGAGGACGGCAATTCCGAAGCTGGAGTTACTGTCTCCACTACTTCTCCATTTTCCAATACTGGATAGTGGTCTTCTCCCGTCACATAATAGGCAACCACTTTGTGTTCCACGATATTGACTTTAAAGGTCACTGGGAATTGATAATGCATGTGCACTTCTTTGATCCACGGACTAGCCGTTTTCATATTTTGTTCATAGACCGATTTATGAAGGAAGGTCGTCAGAGTATAATCTTCTTCTTTGATGCGACTTTTTTCATACAAGAGTTGCTGATCAACCGCCTTGTTCCCTGAAAATTCAATCACTTTCTGTGTGGACAAGGGACTTAAAAAATAGATTGAGAGAAGGGCGACAATCGAGCTGATTCCGATTACCGGAAGGGCACGATAGATATGGCGTTTTGCCACTGTCGGTTCCTTCTTTGGTTTTTTCGTCTTCAAGCCTTTAAAAAATGAAGGCTTTTTCTCTTGTTTCTCTGAAGGATCTAGCTCCTCTTTAGCCGGATCAACTTCTTCTCCTTCTGAACTTTCTCCATCCGCATCTGGATCCTCTTTGGCCTCAGATTCATCTTCCTCTTCAGACTCTTCTATTTCTTCAGATTCTTCCTCTGAGACAGAAGCTGTTTCTTTTTCTGAAAGGTCTTCGTCTTCTTTTGCTTCTTCGCTTTCAGTTTCCTCTGTCTCAGCTTCTTCCGCTTTTTCAAGCGCTTTTTTTTCTAAATATTCTTTGTTTCTTTTTTGCCAGGCTGACAATTCTGTAATTTTGTCATCCGTTGGCGTTTTTTTATTGTCGTCCGTCATCTTTTCCCTTACTGATATCTTTTTGAAGCAGGCCATAAAAATCGTCTAGTGAAAGGAGTTCTGTCGATTTTTCCATTGCTTGGTGGTAGACTTGGCTTTGCTTCAACATTTCTTGAATGGTTTCATTGAAGGTTTCGAGCGTCAATTGATCTTCCTGCAATTGCTCTGCATAACCTTTATCCACAAAATATTGGGCATTTTCAATCTGATCGCCACGGCTGGCTTCTTTTCCTAGCGGTACAATCAAATGGAGTTTGTTCATAGCTAAGAGCTCAAATAAGGTATTGGCTCCACCCCTAGTCACCACTAAATCAGCCTTTTGGAGCATTGGTAAATACTGATCGGTTACATAATCCACTCGATACAAGCCACCCTCAGCCTGATTCAATGTTGAATCACCCGTCAAATTGATGATATTGTAGTGCTGCAAGAGCTCTGCTTTGTGCTCTGTCACAAATTCATTAAAGACACGCGCACCGGCTGATCCTCCGACAAAGAGAAGGGTCGGCAAGTCTTTTCGGAAACCTTTTGTTTTTTCTTCTAAAACTTCTGAAGTTGGCGGTATATGATCTGTGACCTTGGTTACCGCACCGATATGCTCACTCTTTGTCAAACCATGTGCTTGCTCAAAAGTCGTGTACATCTTGGTAGCAAATTTATAAGCAATTTTATTGGCCAATCCCATAGAAAGATCGGACTCATGGATATAGACAGGAACACGCGTGAGTCGGGCTGCGATCACTGGTGGCACAGAAACAAATCCTCCTTTTGAGAAGAGAACTTGTGGGCGCACACGAAGCAGGATTGCAATGGACTGGAGCGTCCCCCAAGCCACCTTGAACACATCCATCATATTTTGGAAAGAGAAATAGCGGCGCAATTTCCCTGTTGCAATCGAATGGAATCGTACCTCTAATCCAGACTTTTTGATCTCTTGGTATTCGATTCCTTTTTTGTCCCCAATATAATGAACTTCCCATCCATCTTCGATAAATTTTGGAATCAAGAGGAGATTAAGGGTCACATGTCCCACGGTTCCCCCACCAGTAAACATTATTTTTTTCATCTTATTTCAACCCTTTTACTGTAGCAAGGAATTCATCCCCACGCACTTCAAAATTCGGATACATATCCCAGCTGGCATTGGCAGGACTTAAGAGCACAACATCTCCAGGGCTAGCCAAGTCGAAGGCTTTCTTTGTAGCATCTGCCACATCTGTCGCATCGACATAAGGGACGCCTGCTTTATCGGCTGCACGTTTCACTCGAGGAGCTGATTCCCCTAGAATTACCATTTCCTTTAAGCCAGTAATGTGAGGCACCAATTCATCAAATTCATTGCCACGATCGAGCCCCCCTGCAATCAAGATCACCTTGCTGTTATCAAAACCAGAAAGAGCTTTTTGTGTTGCTAGAATATTAGTCGATTTGCTATCATTGTAGAATTTGACACCTTGAATTTCATCCACATATTGAAGACGGTGTTTCACTCCTCCAAAGGCTGACAAGGTTTCTTTAATGACCTCATTCTCCACACCACGGACTTTTGCAACAGCAATCGTTGCCAAGGCATTCTCTACATTGTGACTACCTGGAACGCCCAGTTCATCTGCACGCATGACAGCTTCTCCCTTAAACTTGAGAAGTCCATCTTCCAAATAAGCCCCATCCACTTTTTCAACCGTTGAAAATGGAAGGACCCTTGCCTTGGTTTTTGTAGCGAGTTCCTTGGCCAGGTCTTGGTTGAAGTTCAAGACAATGACATCTTTTTCTGTCATATTCTTTTGAAGATTCCATTTGGCAGCTACATAATTTTCAAAAGAACCATGATAGTCGATATGAGTTGGCATGAGGTTGGTAATCACTGCAATCTCTGGATGGAATGCATCAATTCCCATCAATTGGAAAGAAGACAATTCCATGACCAGAACATCCTTTTCTGTTGCTGTTTGTGCAACTTGACTAGCTGGAAAACCGATATTCCCAGACAATAGACCACCTTGGCCGGCAGCCGTCAAGACTTCTCCGATCATGGTTGTTGTCGTCGTTTTTCCGTTTGATCCTGTAATCCCAATAATTGGCGCATCCGAAATCAGATAGGCCAATTCCACTTCAGTGAGGATGGGAATGCCTTTTTCAAGCGCTTTTTCAACCATTGGATTGGAATAAGGGATTCCTGGATTTTTGACCATGACTGCAAAGTCTTCATCCAACAGTTCCAGAGGGTGACCTCCTGTCACAACTTTAATCCCTTCTTCCAGTAAACTTTGTGCTGCTGGATTTTCTTCAAAAGGTTTGCCATCATTGACGGTCACAATCGCTCCTAAGCGATCCAACAAACGGGCAGCTGACTCGCCTGACTTAGCCAAACCTAATACAAGAACCTTTTTATTTTCAAATTGTTTCACAAATTTCATGATTTCTTCGCTCCATTTTTATCACTCTCTATTTTACCTTTTTTTAGCAAAATTAAAAAGCCCAAAGGGCTTTAAAAATCACGTCACCGTTTATTTTTTCTGTTTGGTCGTCATTTTGGAAATATCTACCAAAGCCATGTAGCCAACAAAGGCCAGAAAGGCACCGACAAAAAACTCGGACGGTAGTTGGAATATCTGAAAAATGGCTAGACAAGCAAGGACGATAAAAGAGACGATCAAGACCACCATTGTGACACTGTTTAAGGTACCACGAATACTCTTTGGGGTCATAAAAAGGTAAAAAAGGAGAATCAAAATCCCTAAGATAAAATAGACCATTTTGTTTCTCCTTTCTTTTCGTATTATTCAGCAGCTGCTGATTTTTTCTTTTTATTTGCTTTTTCGCGTTCTGCTTTGTTCAAGATCTGTTTACGCAAACGGATAGATTCAGGTGTTACTTCCATGTACTCATCGTCGTTCAAGAACTCAAGAGATTCTTCCAAGGTCAAGATACGAGGAGTCTTGATAACCGCTGTTTGGTCCTTAGTAGCTGAACGAACGTTGGTCATTTGTTTGGCTTTCGTAATGTTTACGGTCAAGTCGTTCTCACGAGAGTTTTCCCCGATGATCATTCCTTCGTAAACTTCTGTACCTGGATTGACAAAGATCGTACCACGTTCTTCGATAGACATGATAGAGTAAGTGGTTGCTTTTCCGTTATCGATTGAAACAAGAGCACCACGGTGACGTCCACCGATTTCTCCTGGAATCACTGGCAAGTATTGGTCAAAGGTGTGGTTCATGATTCCGTAACCACGTGTCATTGACAAGAACTCTGTTGAGTATCCAATCAAACCACGCGCTGGAACAAGGAAGACCAAACGAGTTTGACCGTTACCAGTTGAGATCATATCCAACATTTCACCTTTACGTTCAGAAAGACTTTGGATAACAGCTCCTTGGTATTCTTCTGGTGTATCGATTTGTACGCGTTCAAACGGTTCGCATTTGACACCATCAATTTCTTTGATGATAACTTCTGGACGAGATACTTGCAATTCGTATCCTTCACGACGCATGGTTTCGATCAAGATAGACAAGTGCAATTCCCCACGTCCTGAAACGGTCCATTTATCAGGTGAATCAGTTGGGTCAACACGAAGAGAGACGTCTGTTTGTAATTCCGCTTGCAAGCGTTCTTCAACTTTACGAGAGGTTACCCATTTTCCTTCGCGACCAGCAAATGGTGAGTTGTTGACCAAGAAGGTCATTTGAAGGGTTGGTTCATCGATGTGAAGGATTGGAAGAGCTTCAACTGCGTCTGTCGGTGTGATCGTTTCTCCAACGAAGATATCTTCCATACCAGAGATAGCGATCAAGTCACCCGCTTTAGCTTCTTGAATTTCACGACGTTCCAAACCAAAGAAACCAAAGAGTTTGGTAACACGGAAGTTCTTAGTCGTTCCATCCAATTTAGAAAGGGTTACTTGGTCCCCAACTTTTACAGTACCACGGAAGACACGTCCGATACCGATACGTCCAACGAAGTCGTTGTAATCAAGCAGGGATACTTGGAATTGAAGAGGCTCATCTGAGTTATCAACTGGAGCTGGGATGTGATCAATGATGGTATCAAAGATCGGTGCCATTGTGTGCTCTTGATCAGCTGGATCATCTGAAAGTGAAGATGTTCCGTTGATCGCTGATGCATAAACAACTGGGAATTCCAATTGGTCATCATCCGCACCCAATTCGATGAAGAGTTCAAGAACTTCATCTACAACTTCTTCTGGACGAGCAGATGGTTTGTCGATTTTGTTGACAACAACGATTGGAACAAGGTCTTGTTCCAAGGCTTTTTTCAATACGAAACGCGTCTGAGGCATGGTTCCTTCGTAGGCATCGACGACCAATACAACCCCATCAACCATTTTCATGATCCGTTCCACTTCTCCACCGAAGTCCGCGTGTCCTGGTGTGTCCATGATATTGATTCGAGTTCCGTTATAAGCAACGGCTGTATTTTTAGCAAGGATCGTGATCCCACGTTCTTTTTCAAGATCGTTTGAGTCCATTGCACGTTCTTGCAATTCTTTACGTTCATCCAAGGTGTGCGATTGTTTCAACAATTCGTCTACCAAGGTTGTTTTACCATGGTCAACGTGGGCAATGATCGCAACGTTACGAATATCTTCTCTTAATTTTGTCATGATTTCCTCTATAAAATTTTAAATAATATTTCTAACTGAACAATTATACCACAGTCCTATCTAAAAAACACAGTTCAGCTAGTTGTAAATGTTTTCATCTTCATTTCTTTTCTCGGACTCGATTTCCTTTTCTTTTCATGATACACTGATGATAAGAATTTCAGAAAAAGAGGCTCTCATGAGATTAGATCAATTGATGGCAGACCATCAGTACGCTCGCAAAGACATCAAACAACTTCTGGCCCGAAGGCAAATCTTGGTCGATCACCTACCAGCTCAAAAGCTATCCCAAAACATCGACCCTGGACTCCAACAGATTCAAATCGGGGAACGAATCATTCAAGAACCGCGTCACCACTACTACATGCTCCATAAACCAATTGGGGCCGTGACTGCCAAAAGAGACGCCCACCATCCAACGGTGATCGAGTTAGTGGACCCCCAGCAAGAGTACCCAGACCTCTATCCACTTGGTCGCCTCGATCGCGATACCAGTGGTCTGCTCCTCCTCACAGATAATGGTCCCTTAGGCTTTCAACTGCTCCATCCTCAATACCATGTGGAGAAAGTCTATGAGGTAGAAGTCAATGGTCCGCTCTATGCAGCCCACATCGAGCAATTTCAGAATGGGATTTCATTCACAGACGGTCCTATCTGCAAGCCTGCCTCCTTGACCATTCTAGAAAGCCGCCCCAGCTACAGCAAGGCCCAAGTCCGGATCTCAGAAGGAAAATACCACCAAGTGAAAAAGATGTTTTTGGCTATTGGAGTCAAAGTAATGACCTTAAAACGCTTGTCTTTTGGCCCCTTCACCTTGGATCCTCAGTTAGCACCTGGCGAAAGCCGACCTTTAAATGAGGTAGAACTCACATGGGTCAAAGACTTCCTTGAAAAAACGAGATAAAAAAGCTCTAACCACACATTTGGTGCAGTTAGAGCTCTTTTTTATTAGGCGTCTTTTTTCACTTTCCCATTCCAAGAATCAAGACCATAAGACAAGACATAAATGTCTGTATAGCCCTGTTTCTTAAGATAGAGAGCCGCATTGGTTACACGCGAACTACGGCTATTTTCATAGAGCAAAATTGGTTTATCTTTACGCAAGGCTGCAAGACTCAACTTCAACTGAGTAGAAGGAATGTTGCGTGCTCCTAAAATATGCTTGGCATGAAACTCAGCTGGCTCTCGCAAGTCAATCAACTGCCCTTTACGAATCAGCTCTTCAAAAGTGGCATTATCCACAAATTTAGCAGCTTTACGGATGCGGAAATAATTAAACGCCATCCATCCAAATGCTCCTAAAATAGCCAACCAAACAATGATATTTCCCATCACTCTACCTCACTCTTTTTCAAAAATTCTAATTCTTGCTTGTGTTCTCTTCTTAAAACGGTATCGGCTTCTAAATAATCGAGCCGCTCCATTAGGCCTGCATCATAAAGACGTTGAAGCTCAATTTTCATCAATTCGATGTCATAGAGGCGCTTCCCCACGTAAATGATGATTCCAAAACGTTTTAAAAATTGTTGAACATCATACAGGTTTTTCATGTTCATTATTGTATCAAATTTAGAAAGGCTTTACAAGATTTTCAAGCAAATGATGACATTTTTCGATTTCTTTACGAATAAATAAGTATGATCAACTTTTCTTTTTTTACCATCGGTACTTGCATCGCCTCTTTTTTGGGGCTAGTTGTCGATCGTTTCCCAAACCAATCCATTCTCGCTCCTCGTAGTCATTGTGATCAATGTCAGCACGTCCTTGGAGTTTGGGATCTCATCCCCATTATCTCGCAACTACTCCATCGTTTTCGCTGTCGCTATTGTCATCAGACCTATCCATTTTGGTACTGCCTTTTTGAGATCTGGAGTGGCCTACTCTTTTTAGCCTGCGCCAATGGTTTCCTTTCTCTGCCTCAGCTTCTAACACTACTGGGAGCTGCCGTTTTAGCCATTTATGACCTTCGCTTTATGGAATACCCCTTGGTCATCTGGTGCTGTCTCCATGCCCTGGTCCTCTTTTTATCCGGTAGTAATCTCCTCATGCTGGTCTTTTTACTCCTTGCGATCGGAGCTCACTTTTTCTTTATCGGAATGGGAGCAGGAGATTTTCTCTTACTAGCTACCTTTTCGCTAAGCTTTTCTTCTACCCAGATCCTCATTCTCATTCAGATCGCATCCATCTTAGGCATTCTCGTCTTTGCTCTCAAAAAAGAAAGAGACCGGATTCCCTTTGTTCCCTGTCTCTTTCTCAGTTATCACGCTTTACTGCTTTATACGATGTTTTGCAGATAAATTCTTTTTATTTTGCAGCTTTCGCTTCTAGATAATCGGCGATGGCAGCCACATCCTTATCCCCACGTCCGGAAACATTGATGATGATGATCTTGTCTTTATCCAATTGTGGAGCACGCTTAACCGCTTCTGCAATCGCGTGTGAGCTTTCAATAGCTGGGAGGATCCCTTCTGTCTTACTGAGGAGAAGAAGAGCTTCTACTGCTTCATCATCTGTTGCAGCCACATATTCGACACGACCAGAATCTTTAAAGAAAGCATGCTCTGGACCAACCCCTGGGTAGTCCAAACCAGCAGAGATCGAGTACACTGGCGCTACTTTTCCATCTTCGCCAAAGACTGCATAGGTCCTCATACCATCAACCACACCGATAGTCCCTTTGGTCATGGTCGCTGCGTGTTGATCGGTGTCCAAGCCATGTCCAGCTGCTTCTACCCCAATCAAGCCGACTTCCTCTTCTGCGACATATTCAGAAAAGGCACCGATGGCATTGGAGCCACCACCGACACAGGCAATCACATAGTCCGGCAAACGACCTTCTTTTTCCAAGATTTGACGTTTAGATTCTTCACTGATCACTTTTTGGAATTCATGCACAATAGTTGGGTATGGGTGAGGGCCAACAGCAGAACCCAAAACGTAAAAGGCATCTAGATCCGCCATCCATGCTCCAAAGGCAGCATCAACGGCGTCTTTCAAGGTCTTAGTCCCGGTTTCAACCGCATGAACGGTTGCCCCCATCATTTCCATGCGGAAGACATTCAAGCGTTGGCGTTCCACATCTTCTGCCCCCATGTAGACATCACAGGCCATACCGAACTTAGCTGCCGCAGCTGCTGTAGCTACACCGTGTTGACCGGCTCCTGTTTCAGCAATCACGCGCGTTTTGCCCATGCGTTTAGCCAAGAGGATTTGCCCCAAAACGTTATTCAATTTATGCGAACCTAGGTGATTCAAGTCTTCGCGCTTCAAATAAATTTTTGCCCCACCTAAATGCTCTGTCAAACTTTCCGCAAAGTAGAGCGGTGTTTCCCGACCAGAATAATCTTTCAAATAATGTTTGTATTCTGCGATAAATTCTGGATCATTTTTATACTGTTCAAAGGTTTCCTCTAATTGATTGAGCAAGTTTTGAATCGGTTCAGGTACGAAAGATCCACCAAATTGTCCGAAATAGCCTTTTGTTTCTGTCATGATTGTGTCCTCTTTTCTATATCTTCAATCCTGTTTATGATCTTTTTCTCTCGCGGGTCCTTTGAGCTGCAGTCTCACTGGGTTCCTTTGAGATACAAAAAACCTCACACAGAAAAATCTGTGTGAGGACGATTCGATACCGCGGTGCCACCTCAATTGTAGGAGGCTATTTTTTCTCCTACATCTCTGACCTGTCTAACAACAGGGTGCACGATAAGGTGTGCTCACCGAATTTTTATTGTTTCAAATTCATCATCATAAACGCATCAGCCCATTTCAAGATTCACCACTGCTTGTTCGCAATCACCACAAGCTCCCTGGAAGTGAGAAAAATCTCTACTTTTCTGATGTCTTGAAGCTATTATAGCTCCCGCTTCTGACTTTGTCAACAAAAATTTTAAAAAACGGCTGAAATGTTCGGATTTTACATTTCCCCATTTTTTGCTAGCAATCGTACTCTGAAATACTGAAAGCCTAGATAAGCTAGATAAGCGCCTAAGGTATTGGTCCACAAATCATCTAGCTCAAAGACACGATTAGCATCATACAAGAGGTCTAACAGAACTTGGCTGCATTCAATCCACAAGCTCATCGCAAAGCCGAAGCACAAGACCCGTTTTCGACTCCTCAACCAGGGCCATAGCCAGAGGAGTTGAAAGACCAGCGGACTTAACAAAAAGATATTGGCTACGTTTTGGAGAATAACCTTAATGAGTTGGAGGGCACTGGTGATCTGGCCAAGATTCATCACCGAATTAAGAGGAACCAGCAGGACGACGATGCGACCGAAATGTTGAATACCCGGTGTTTCCATACCTGGCTCTGGCTGTTGGGGCAAAAAACACATCAGACACAAGAGGATAAAATAGAAGAAGCTGCCACTCCGTAACAGCCTTCTTCCTCTTTTTGTTAGTTCTGTATGATCGATCAGCCCTTGTTTAAGGTTGCGCATGTTCAACAATCGCTTTCTCCCGATCCCGTTTCATGGTATTTGAACGCAATTGGCCACAGGCAGCGTCAATATCTGTACCGTGCTCTTGACGCACTACACAGTTAACACCTTGTTTTTTCAAGGTATCATAGAAGGCCATGACCCGTTCTTTTGGACTACGGCTGTATTGGTCATGCTCACTGACAGGATTGTAAGGAATCAAGTTAACATAAGACAATTTCTTGATATTCTTGAGCAATTCTGCCAACTCTAAGGCTTGCTCGACTCCATCATTGACTTCATTCAACATGATGTACTCAAAGGTCACCCGACGGTTCGTAGTCTCAATATAGTATTCAATCGCCGCAAACAATTTTTCAATTGGAAAGGCCCGGTTGATCTTCATGATGCTAGAGCGCAAGTCATTGTTTGGAGCATGAAGAGACACTGCTAAATTGACCTGCACACCTTCATTTGCAAAATCACGAATTTTATGAGCCAAACCAGAAGTTGACACGGTAATATGGCGAGCACCAATCGCTAATCCCTTGTCATCGTTGACCGTCCGGATAAATTTCAAGACATTGTTATAGTTGTCAAATGGTTCTCCGATCCCCATGACAACGATATGGCTGACTCGTTCATCTTGGCCACGTTCGTCAAAGTATTTTTGGACCAACATGATTTGAGACACGATTTCACCATTGTTCAAATCGCGTTGTTTTTTGATCAAACCAGAAGCACAGAAGGTACAACCGATATTGCATCCGACCTGAGTGGTGACACAGACTGACAAGCCATAGTGCTGACGCATCAAGACGGTTTCAATCAACATGCCGTCTGGCAATTCAAAAAGATACTTAACCGTTCCATCTGCTGACTCTTGCACGATCCGTTGCTTGAGTGGGTTGACGACAAACTGATCATTCAACTTCGCAATCAAATCTTTGGATAGATTGGTCATTTCTTCGAAGGACTGGACGCGTTTGCGATAGAGCCATTCCCAGATTTGTGCTGCACGGAATTTCTTTTCGCCGTTTTCTTCCGCCCAATCAATCATATCCTGGCGTGTTAAACTATAAATGGATGGTTTCATTCTTTCTTACTCCTCTTTTTGTCGAATCACAAA
Organism: Streptococcus sp. SP8; assembly: GCF_030440045.1. Lineage (NCBI taxonomy): Bacteria > Bacillati > Bacillota > Bacilli > Lactobacillales > Streptococcaceae > Streptococcus > Streptococcus sp. SP8. The sequence goes on from NZ_JAQFJL010000001.1 coordinate 638,892, forward strand.
ATGACGTTTGTTGTCTGTCTTCGTTGTTTTTTTGGTCTCAGCAGACGGTCTTGTTTTTTTCGAGTTATTGGCTGACTGTCCCTTGTCGCGTTCTCGTTTTTGGAAACGATCTTTTTGTTTGCGATTGCGCGAACGCTTCTTCGGCTCTCTTTCTTCTGATTGAGCTTTTTTGACCGGTGATTTCTTATCAAAAGAAGCACGATGGGGCTCCTTATTTTCAAGGACAAAATAAGCACAACCATAGCTACAATATTCTAACAAATAATCGTCTAAGCGACTTAATTTATCCATCGTTGCAACATCGCGCTCTTCCTTATAAAAGCCACGCAAGCGCAACTGCTCATTGCTCCAATCACCAACAATGTAATCAAACTTGGTTAAAATCTCAGAAAATCTCTGACCAAAAACAGTCGCATCAAATGCTTCTTTTTCATTTTTTAACAACTCAAAGGAGAGGTTTTCTGAAAGGATCTGGTCTCCTACCTGACGAAACACAGGTCCAGGAAATTTATTGTAATTATATAATTCAGGGTCAATCTCTTTTCGCATAGTGTTCCTTCATCAAAATCTATTTACTGTAACACTTTATTTTATCATAAATTTGATGACTTGCGTCAGATTTGACTAGAAAAGAGTCGAAATTCCTTTGAGAGCAAAAAGAGAGTGGGATAGAAATCGGTAACTCGTTACAATTCGATTTCGTCGTCCCACCTCCGCACAGTTGAGTAGGGCTGTAAAAGCTGATGAAATCAACGTAGTAGAGCCCACTCAACCACTGCGTCTTGCTCGACAATCCAAAAATAATTGAGAGGCTAGAACTTTTGTCCCAGCCTCTATGAATATTCATTGCCGGATGCAAGTGGCAAAAAAAGAGTAATTTTGGTATAGCTATTTGCCTTAGAATCAATCTCCATATGATAGGCTTCGCCAAATTGAAGATGCAATCGTTGGTCCACATTTTTCAAGCCAACACCTCCTAAACGAAGAAGGGTTTGGGCTGTTGATCCTGATCGGTCAAACCCTCGTCCATTGTCAAAAATCGATACGCAGGCGTAGTCTCCACTGACTTCAGTTGTCACTCGAATGAGACCTGGCCGATCGATCTCTTTAATGCCATGGTAAATCGCATTTTCCACTAAGGGCTGAAGCACTAATTTCGGAAGCTGATAGTCGCCCAACCGTTCATCTTCTAGAATTTCATAGTTGAGCTTTTCACCATAACGTTGTTTTTGAATGAAAAGATACTGGCGGACATGGTCGATTTCATCTCTCAGTAGGATTTGTTCCTGGCCTTGGTTAAGAGCCAGTCGAAAATATTGAGCCAGAGACTTAGTGATGTCGACCACGCGCCGACTATCATTAAACTCCGCCATCCAGACAATCGTATCCAAGGTATTGTAGAGGAAATGCGGATTAATCTGAGCCGAAAGTGCCCGCAACTCGTACCGCCGTGCGTTCTGCTCCTCTTCCTTAACCTGTTGCATGAGGTTATCGATTTGGTCCAACATGGCATTAAACGCTTGAGCGAGGGCCACCAATTCTGGAGATCCTTTGGCTGCAGCCCTCACGTGAGCATCTCCTGCTCCAATCCTCAAAATGATAGTCTGAAGGTCTTGTAAGGGTTTGATCCACAAACGCAGAACAAAGCCGATCCCTATCAAACACATGATCAAAGCTAGTAATCCTAGACCAATGAAAGAGTACAGGAGTTGCGACTGCAGCATCTGAAGTCCTTCAAGTGAAGCCACTCCAATCAAGGTCCAATCGCTATCTGGAATCGGAACCTGATAGATAAAATTCTGTCCTCCTTTAGCATAGCCATCTGTCACAGCAATATAGGGCTGCATGGCCTGCATTTCTTGGCTGGAGGAATAGACCGCCTTTTTAGGATGGTAGACAAACTCATGCTTTTGATTAATGATAAAACTAAAGCCTTGTCTCCCTAGTTGAAGGTGATCCAAGTAAGCCTGAAGGCTATCGTAGCCAATATCCAAGCGTACTACTCCGAGATTTTGGCCAGTCTGATCGACCACTTCTTGGGTAATAGAAACCACCCATTTTTCTTTTTCCGAAGTCAAAGATTCCTTTCGAGCTGGCGTCAAAACTGGCATGGCTCTTTCTTTAATCGCCTCTTGATACCAACTTTCATTCATCATATCTGAAGAAGTCTGCATGCTGATTTTGGAATCTGTCGCTACCAGACGTCCATCCTTGGTCACCAAGACCGCTGAGACCAAGTCCGGATCCGTTTCAATCATCGTTCGCATCAGGTGTTGAACCGTTTCTTGATCCGCACTCCTATCTTGGGCAAATTGTCGAACAGCCTGTTCCTGGCTAAGCACCGTCGTCGTCTGCTTTAATTTTTTTAGATAGGAAGTGATAAACTGACTGCTTTGATCGATACTATTTCTTGTCGTCCGCTCTGTTTGCTGGCGGATCGTCCCTGAACTCGTTTGATAATAGAGACCACCAATAAGACCAAAAAGTAGGAGAATGAAGAGAAAAAAGTAGAGGACCAGCTGAATCAGCAAGGGATATCGTTTCATTCATGCTCTCCTTTTTTGTACTGCCTTGGTGTCACCCCAACAACCTGCTTAAAGCGTTGAGAAAAATAGTTCATATCTTCAAAACCAACCTGATCGGCGATCTCATAAATTTTTAAATCTGTCGTGAGAAGCAAGAGTTGAGCCTTCTTCATTCGCTCTTGAATGAGGTAGTCTTGGAAGGGGAGTCCCAATTTTTTCTTGATCAATACACTTAGATACGAGGCACTGAAACCAAGTTGATAGGCCAGATCCTTTAGAGTTAACTGAGAGTCTGCTAAACGAGCATGAATGGCTTCTTCCAAGTCTGTCGAATAACCCTGACTGACCAAATCTTCGACTTGCGCTTTCTTACGCTCTTGATCAAGTTTTCCTTTCACCTTTGCTAACATCTCTTCAATATCATCTTTTGAAAAAGGCTTCAGCAAATAATCATCTGCACCTAACTTGATGGCTTTCCTTGCAAACTCAAAGTCATCATAACCTGTCAAAAAAATGATATGGCAAGACGGAGATTGTTCTTTGACGAGATGAGCCAGATCCAAGCCATTCATTTGTGGCATATTGATATCGGTTAGAAGGATATCGGCTGGTTGCTCTTGAAACTTCTCCCAAGCCTCACGCCCATTTTTAGCCTGGTTGATGACGGTCATTCCAAACTGTTCATAATCCACTAAGGAAGTCAGACCCTGCCGGATAAGCTCTTCATCTTCCACAATCATGATCGCATACATGTCTTTCACCTACTTGTCTTTGCTATACTTATTATAGCAAATTATGGTTCCAAATGTCTCAGACGTAGTCCATTAAATAACCGTAGCCCTTTTCTTTCATTTCTGCTTTGGGAATGAAGGTAATAGACAAACTATTGATGCAATAGCGAAGGCCGCCTTTTTCCTTGGGACCATCGGTAAAAACATGGCCCAGATGAGAATTTCCTACACGGCTCCGAACTTCTGTCCGAGTCATATTGAAACTCTTATCCTCCTTATAGATGGCCACATCAGGACTAATAGGTCGACTGAAACTCGGCCAACCACAACCAGAATCAAATTTATCCTTAGAGGAAAAGAGCGGCTCACCAGTCACGACATCTACATAAATACCGGCATCAAACTGATCCCAGTAACGATTGGAGAAGGCCCGTTCGGTATCATTTTTTTGTGTCACCGCATACTCTTCAGGAGATAACTTCTTTTTGATCTCCTCATCGCTTGGCTTAGAATAGCGACTAGCATCTATAACAGGATAAGAAGCCTGATTGACATCGATATGGCAGTACCCATTCGGATGTTTCTTTAGATAATCCTGGTGGTAGTCCTCAGCCTTGATGAAATTGGTCAGTGGCTCTTTTTCCACTGCTAACGGTTTGTCGTATTTTTTTGCTTCTTCTTCAAAGACTTGGTTAATGGTTGGAAGGTCTTCTTGGGAGACATAATAGACACCTGTTCGGTATTGTGTTCCTTGATCATTTCCTTGACGATTCTTCGACGTTGGGTCGATAATCCGGAAATAATGCAGGAGCAATTCTTTCAGAGATACCTTCTTGACATTGTAGGTGATGTGAACTGTTTCAGCATGGTCTGTTTGAGGGACCAATTCATACTTGGTCGTTTCTCCCTTTCCATTGGCATAGCCTGATACGGCATCAATCACACCTGGAACACGGGAGAAATATTCCTCTACGCCCCAGAAGCAACCACCAGCCAAATAAATTTCACGATGATCCTTTGGATCAACCGTTTCATTTGTTTCCTTTTTGGCTACTGGAGTCTGACTCATCGATACTTTTTTAATCATCTCAGTGCTTGTTTCTGATTGATCCATTCCGTTTGCTCCCTTACTAAAGAAAAAGAAACCAATCGATAGCAAGCCAATGAGAAGGATAGCAAACACTTTCCATTTTGTTTCCATTGTCTATCTCCTTACTGCATGTTCTCTAGGGTCTTGAGGATATCCTCTTTATTCATATAGCCAATATGACTCTTTGCTAAAGTCCCATCACTATTGATAAAGAGCGCCGATGGATAAGAACGAATCCCATATTCTTTGAGCAGTTCCCCTTTACTATCTAGCAAGACTGGGAAATCCTTGTAATCCAAAGACTGGTACCAGTTTTTGAAATCTGCTGCTGATTTTTCGCCATTAAAGATTGGAGCTACAACGGATAAAACCACATAATCCTTACCTGCCTCTTCTTTTGCCAACTCATTGGTATCCTCTAATGTCGACAGGCAAATAGAGCACCAGGAAGCCCAAAATTTGAGGTAAACTTTCTTCCCTTTGTAATCGGATAAGCGGTAGGTCTTGCCATCCACTCCTTGCAGGCTAAAATCCTTCACTTTCTTGCCAGATGGTTGCCTAGCCCCAGCTTTGGCTGTTTGTTGGTTCATGTTCTTATTGGAAGTAGCCATTCCTTGACTCGAACAAGCCCCTAAAAGTCCAGCGCATACGAATCCTGCAGCTACTAAAGCTAATTTCTTCATCATTATTACCTCTTTAAACAAGGAGAAAGTCATCCTCAGATGACCTCTCCCATCTTTCATTCCTTGTCTGATTTCATATCAGATGATTCACTCTTTTCATTTTTCATTTCTGAATCGCTAGATTTCATCTCATCTTTTTTCATATCGTCCTTCATTTCAGAACTGCTGTCAGACATCATAGATGAATCTTTCATGTCTTCTTTTTTCATTTTATCATCGGACATGGATGAATCCTTCATGTCATCCTTCTTCATATCGTCCTTCTTCATATCGTCCTTCTTCATCATACTACTATCGTCCGTTTTTTTCATATCTGAATCTGATTTCTGTCCAGAACAAGCTGCTAAAGTGACGATGCTAAGTGTAGCAATAGAAAGTGCAAGAATTTTTTTCATGATTTTTCTCCTTTAATCATTCAAGATTAGTGAAACAAAGATGCGAGGCTATTAAGATTTCCTAGCATCAGCAAGATGCCCATCAAGACGATGAGGGCACCACCAATTTTTTTCAAGGTTCCCATATGGGGCTTGAGTTTAGCAAAATGTTGTAGAACCCAGCTAGAAGCTAGAGCCAAGACTAAGAAGGGGAGCGCCAATCCTAATGTATAGACCAGCATCAGGAGAGCGCCTTGCAAAGCACCATCTCCTCCAGAAGCGGCAATGGCTAGAACAGAACTCAGAACTGGTCCTACACAAGGGGTCCAACCAAAACTGAAGGTGACCCCTATCAGAAAAGCATTGAAGAATTCATTGCGCTCCCGATTCTTATTGAGTTGGATGGTCTTTTGCTTTTGGAGTTGTCTCAGATTGATCACTTCCATTTGGTGAATCCCTAATAGGATCACAATCCCTCCTAGCAGATAGCGAAACCATGGAGCATAAAGCACCTGGCCAAGGGCCCCTGCACCGTATCCTAGAATCAGGAAAACAGTTGATAGACCTGCGATAAAACAAAGAGTCTTCACCAAGCCGTACCAAGAAATATCTCTTCCAAAAATCCGAACAGTTTTCACACGTTCAGAATCCAATAGAATCCCTACATAGACTGGCATCAGTGGCAAAATACATGGGGAGAAAAAGGATAGAACTCCCGCTAAGAATACTGAAATGGAAAACAAACTGGTTTGAATCATTTCACTACCTCCCTTTCTTTCTGATACCAGTATAAAGAAAAAATCCCTCTAAAAATAGAGAGATTGATAAGCAAAAACTTGAATTTGATTAGAAGGTGAATCTTCCTATCTGCCAACTCTACCTCGTACTTTCAAGTACGAGACTGATCTAACAAGATACTTCTAATTCTTCTTCAAATAATCAATAGCGTCTTGAAGGGTTTTGACGGGGACAATTTTCATCTTCGAATGAATTTGTTTCGCTGCTTCTTTCGCTGTTTCATAGTTTGATTTGGCCTTGGGATTGGCTTTCTTTTCTTCTTTGGAAACAGGATTATTAGGGGCAAAGAAAATTTCTGCTCCTTCTTTATCGGCTGCGACGACTTTCTTGTCAATCCCACCGATATCGCCAACCGTTCCATCTTGGTTAATGGTTCCTGTCCCTGCAATATGGCGTCCCTGACGAAGATCTGGATCAGCCACTTGGGTATAGATGGCTAGGCTAAACATCATACCGGCACTTGGTCCACCAATTCCTTGAGTCGCAAACTGGACAGGAACATCGCCTTTGGCTTCAGTCCGGTCGATCAGGCTAATCCCGATTCCGTTTTTCCCGTTAGACAATTTGATGATCTTTCCGTCTGCGGTCTTGGTTTGTCCATCCTCAATATAGGTCACTGAAACAGGATCGCCAATTTTTTGAGAACCAACATAATCAATCAATTCTTTGGAACTCTTAAAGGTCTTGCCATTCACACCGGTGACGGTATCCGCAATGTTCAAGATACCCTTAAAGGTCGAGTCATCTGCTACTTGCATGACATAAACACCTAGAAAGTCCATCTGGGTTTCTTTTCCAGCTGTCTTTAGCCCTTGGTAGATGGCCATATTTTGCGAGGTTTCCATATAGAATTGGTTAATCCGCGTAAATTCTTGGCTCGAACTACCACCTGTCATATCCTTGGCAGAGTAGATATCTGTAAAAGGTGTCGCCCAAGCATAGATCAAATCAGCCGGGGTCGCTTCTTTCACTGCTACGGTTACAAAGTCATAGGATCCTGACTTGGTATCCATTTTTCCATCCACTGTCATGACGGATCGAATATCTTCTGCCGTTCCTGGCATCTCAATATAATAGGGAAGGCGAATCACAAAAGCAGAGAGCAAGAGGAGCAAGAATAGAACGCCTGCAATCGGCCATCGGTATTCTTTCAATCGTCCTTTTTTCTTTTTTGTAGGCAAGCTTGGTTTATTCGCTTGTGTCATCTTTGATTTCCTCCATTACACTATTTGGGACATAAGGTGAGATATCCTGCTGAAAAGCCAGCAACTCTCGAATACGCGTTGAACTAATGGCCTGGTAAGGTGGCTGGGCATAGAGATAAACCGTCTCCAATTCAGGCGCCAACTGATGATTAAAGTAATCCATATTGGCTTCGTATACCAGATCCTGTGCATTGCGCAAGCCCCGGATCAACGTGATGACCCCAAGATTGCGCGCCACTGTCACAGCCAACTCTTGAGTTGACGTCACAATTTCAACATTTTCCAAATGAGCCAGGGCCCCTTTCACCATGCGCACGCGCTGCTCAATGGAAAAGAGTCCGACTTTTTCCGAATTATAAAAAATTCCGACATAGACACGGTCAAACAAGCGACTAGCTCGCTCGATCAATTGCACATGCCCAATGGTAATCGGATCAAACGATCCTGTAAACAATCCACTTCTATCTGACATATACTGTTACCTTACTAATTCCATAGATTTTTTCTTTCCAGATTCCCACTTGTCCGATTTCCTCAGGAAGTTCTACATGTTTATCGGTTTCGCACACAATCATGATGTCCTCTGACAAGAGATGGCGCTCGCACAAGGTTTCGATATCGCGGACAATCTCTTCCTTGGCATACGGAGGGTCTAAGAACACCAAATCAAAGGTGCCCGTTAAAAGCCCTAAGGCTTGCTTGGCCTCCATTTTTAGCAGTTGAAACCGTTCCTTTTCCTTGGTCATGGCAATATTGGCTGCTACAATCTCCTGCGCTCTACGATCTCTTTCCACTAGAACGGCCTCTGACATGCCTCGAGAAACGGCTTCGATAGAGAGCCCACCGCTTCCTGCATAGAGATCCAGCACTCTTCCACCATCAAAGTAAGGACCAATCATATTGAACATGGCCCCTCTGACCTTATCAGAAGTCGGCCTGGTTGTTTTTCCTTCAAGTGTTTTGAGGGGACGTCCCCCATAGGTTCCAGATACTATTTTCATAGGGACCATTATACCAAAAAAAATCAGAAAATTGCGATTTGATATGGTCAAGCGATAATTAAAAGAGGCTGGGACAAAAGTCCTAGCCTCTCAATTATTTTTGGATTGTCGAGTAAGACGCAGTGGTTGAGTGGGCTCTACTACGCTGATTTCATCAGCTTTTACAGCCCTACTCAACTGTGCGGAGGTGGGACGATGAAATCGAATTCTAACGAATTACCGATTTCTGTCCCACTCTCTTTCTTCCTTATAGGATATTTTCATATTCATCGCGGACAGATTGAGGCCAGACACTGGTTTGGACTTCACCGATATGTTTCTTACGAAGCAAGAACATCGCCAAACGAGATTGTCCGATCCCTCCACCAATTGTAAGTGGGAAAAGACCATTTAACAAAGCTTTGTGCCACTCTAATTGGAGACGATCCTCGTCCCCTGTGATCGCAACTTGACGGCGAAGCGTATCTTCATCGACACGGATTCCCATTGAAGACAGCTCAAAGGCTGAACCTAGAACGTCATTCCAGACGAGGATATCGCCATTCAAGCCCTTGTAGCCATTTTCAGACTCTGTTGTCCAGTCATCGTAGTCAGGTGCACGTCCATCATGTGGTTTGCCATCTGCAAGCTCTCCACCAATCCCGATCAAGAAAACGGCTCCGAATTCTTTGGCAATGGCATTTTCACGCTCTTTTGGAGTTAAATCTGGATAGCGTTCCACCAATTCTTCTGTGTGAACGAAGGTAATTTGTTTTGGAAGAACTGACTCAATATCATAGCGCGCTTCTACTGCTAGTTCTGTTAAACGAATCGCCTTGTAGATCTTTTCAACCGTTTCTTTGAGGTAGGCGATGTTGCGTTGACCATTTGGGATGACTTTTTCCCAGTCCCATTGGTCTACATAAACAGAGTGGATAGCATCTAGCGAATCTTCATCTGGACGAAGGGCCTTCATATGGACAAAGAGACCTTCTCCTTCGCCAAAACCAAAACGTGCCAAGGTATGGCGTTTCCATTTTGCGAGTGAATGCACGACTTCATAAGTCTCATCAGGAATTTGAAGGACCTTTACAGATACCGGATGTTCAATCCCAGAAAGGTTATCCTGCATCCCGTCTCCGACCTTGCTCAAAATTGGCCCTTGGACTTCAATGATGTCCAATTTATCTTTTAAATATTGTGTAAAAGTCGTTTTAACAAACGAAATTTCTTTTTGTTGGTGGATAAAACTTTTTTTCATATAGTTCCTCATTTATAGACATTTTAGAAATGATTATACTCTTTTTTCAATCAAAATCAAGTCTTTTCATTCATTTTCAACTGAATTTTTCTCTTGCAAAAAGGATTCATTTTTGATAAACTATATGTAACTTTTAAAACGTTACATAGGAGAAGTGACATGTTTGATGCAAAAAAACTAAAAGAAAGACGCCTGGAAAAAGGCTTAACCCAAGCAGATGTCTACGAGGAGCTCAAGATTTCTCGCAAGACTTACTCCAGTTGGGAGAATGGCTTAGCGGAGCCACACGAAAAAAATCTCAGGAGGTTGGCCAAGCGCCTCTCCGTTAAAGAGGACTACTTTATTAACAAAGAGTCTGCACTCTACACCTACCCTTTATTAACCCCACCTCATCAAAAGAAAGTCGACCAGTTGGCCAGCCAGTTATTGGAACAGCAGCAAAAAGTTGTTTCCTTGACTGCTTATAAGGTTCTTTCGATTGAGTTGGCAGCCGGTTTAGGACACACTTTTTATGACAACGAAACGGACTATGAAACCGTCTATTTTGACCAAGAGATCCAGCATGACTTTGCTTCTTGGGTATCCGGAGATTCGATGGAACCTCTCTATCCCAATGGCTCTGTTGCCCTCATGAAGCAGACTGGCTTTGACTATGATGGTGCTGTCTACGCCCTCATCTGGAATGGAAAAACCTACATCAAGAAAGTCTATCGGGAAGCGGAAGGTTTGCGCTTAGAATCCATCAACCCTGATTACGACGATTTATTTGCTCCCTATGAAGACGAGCCCAAAATCGTCGGCATTGTGGTCGGTCATTTTCTTCCACTCGAGGTTTAAATATGCTATTTGATTATTCACGTGAGCCTCATTCTGATATTGCTTTTGTGGATATGAAAAGTTTTTATGCCAGTTGTGAATGTGTCCGTCTGGGGCTCAATCCCTTGACGACTTCTCTTTGCGTCATGAGTCGGAGCGACAATTCAGCTGGCCTGATTTTGGCGAGCTCTCCCGTTTTCAAACAAGTCTTCGGCAAGAAAAATGTTAGCCGTAGCTACGACCTACCTTTTGACCTCAAAACCAGAAAATTTAATAGCTACGCCGCCAAAAAACAAGGATTGCCCACAGATCCAGCCTTTATTGCATCCATTGAATCCTGGGCCAAGAGAACCCTGATTGTGCCTCCACGGATGAATGCTTACATTCAGGTCAATATGGAAATTCAGAAGGTCTTTCAGGAATTTGCGGCACCAGATGATATTTTCCCTTACTCGATTGACGAAGGCTTTATCGATCTGACCTCTTCCTTAAATTATTTTATTCCAGATCCCTCCCTCTCTCGAAAGGAAAAACTGGATCTCCTTTCTGCCAGGATCCAAAAAAGGATCTGGCAGGAAACTGGAATCTACTCTACCATCGGCCTCAGCAATGCCAATCCTCTTCTTGCCAAGCTAGCCTTGGACAATGAAGCTAAGCATTGCCGAAATATGCGCTCCAATTGGTCTTATGAAGATGTAGAAAGTAAGGTCTGGAAACTGCCCCAGCTCACTGATTTTTGGGGCATTGGACGTCGTACTGAAAAACGATTGCAAAAGATCGGGATCACGTCGATTGCTGAACTGGCCCAGGCTCACCCAGATCTCTTAAAGAAAGAATTCGGAGTCATGGGCCTTCAACTGTGGTTCCATGCTCATGGCATTGATGAAAGCAATGTCCACAAGCCTTATCGTCCGAAATCACGAGGCATTGGCAACTCTCAAATCTTGCCCTATGACTACCATCTACAAACCGACATTGAACTGGTATTTCGGGAGATGGCTGAACAGGTGGCTATTCGCTTGCGACGGAAAAAAAAGAAGACCCAGCTGGTCTCCATTCATGCCTCCTACTCCAAAATCGAGGGGCTTCCGTCCATTCACTGCCAGCAAAAGATTGAGCCTACCCAATCCACCAAGGTTTTATCCGATACGGTTCTGCGGCTCTTTCGCTCCAAGTACGAAGGAGGCGCCATTCGGCAGATTGGTGTTTTTTATGGAGAACTTGTCGAGGAGTCTCTTCAACTCCTTTCTCTCTTCGATGACCCAGTAGCCTTGGAAAAAGAGGAGAAACTCCAGCAGACCATTGACCGCATTCGGGATCAATTTGGCTTTACCTCTCTTCAGAAAGGCTCCTCATTACTAGAAAACTCACGCGCCATTGCACGCAGTAAACTAACAGGCGGACATTCCGCAGGAGGCTTAGATGGATTAACATGATTGACCGTTCTTATCTCCCTTATCAATCCGCCCGCGAGTTTCAAGATCGTGGTATGGCCAAATGGGCTGGCTTCTTTTTATCCGAGCACACAACTGCCCTGCATACAAAAGAAATTGACCACAGTCAGCTCACGGTTCTTCCACTTGCTGAACAGATCCAGCTCCTGGAGCAGGCCTTTCAACAACAAACGACGATCTCGATCACAACTTTAGAGGGGAATCAATTTGCAACCTACACAGGTTCGATTCACACCTTATCTGCTTCTGAAGTTCTTCTCAAAAGCGATGACCACTATCACCGTCTCCTCGTAGACTCTATCATTTTTATTGAATCTGAGGAAACAGCCTATGAAACCTATTCAAACTAAACACGAATTACAATTTGATTATTTTTCGGAGAATTACCACCAATTTGAGACAGACTTTTACAAGTGGGCCGCTACTTCTACGCCGCTCGTCTTTTTAGAAGACGATATTCTCCACTCTATGGCAGCAGGCCAGCGAAACTACTTTCGTCTTCACCATACTAAAAGTCGGGATCATCGAGACCATTATTTCTATTTTAAGGTTTCCACACTCTCCCAATCACCCCTGACCCGTATTTACGCTTATACAGGACATCACTTACAAAAGATAGATCCTCATCAGACAGAGAAAAAGGATAGCTTGATCTGAGAAGCTATCCTTTTTCTTGATTTATGGGATTCACTACAGTCCTTACGAGTGATTAGAATCCATCTACGTTTGTGTAGATTTTTTGTACGTCCTCGTCGTCTTCAAGAACGCTGTAAAGTTTTTCAAATGTTTCCAAATCTTCACCTGACAACTCAACTTCTGATTGAGGAATCATTTCCAATTCTGTTACTTGGAATTCTTCGACACCTGATTCACGCAAAGCAACGATTGCTTTGTGAAGATCAGTTGGAGCAGTGTAGACTGTGATCGTTCCTTCTTCTGCTTCGACATCATCTACATCCACATCTGCTTCAAGCAAAAGTTCAAAGATCGCATCAGCATCATCACCAGCAAAGACGATAACACCTTTGTTGTCAAAGAGGTAAGATACAGAACCTGAAGCTCCCATGTTCCCACCGTTTTTACCAAAAGCAGCACGGACATTGGCAGCTGTACGGTTAACGTTTGAAGTCAAAGTATCAACGATCAACATCGAACCATTTGGTCCAAATCCTTCGTAACGTCCTTCTGTAAAGGTTTCGTCTGTATTTCCTTTTGCCTTATCGATCGCTTTATCAATCACGTGTTTTGGCACTTGTGCTTGTTTCGCACGGTCAATAACGAATCTCAAAGCAGTATTTAGTTCTGGATCTGGTTCACCATTTTTAGCAGCTACATAGATCTCCACACCAAATTTAGCATACACTTTTGAGTTGGCACCATCTTTGGCAGTTTTTTTGGCAACAATATTGGCCCATTTACGTCCCATGAGGATTCTCCTTAAATTTTTTCAAATTATTTTCAATCTTTTATATTATATCACAAATCATCGAAGTTAGACTAGATTTTTCTATTTTTAGAAAGGGGATTTTATAGGAATTTTTCTTCGAGTTGGAAACTTTAAAGAGCTATCCTAACTATCAAAAAGATACTCTTTTAAAGACTTAATAATGATCTTTAAATGACAGAAAAGCGACACCTGACTCATCTAGCATATAAATCAGGCGATTCTCTGCATCAATCCGTCTTGACCATGCTCCTTGAAAGTCATATTTCAAAGGCTCAGGCTTACCAATCCCTGCAAATGGGTCCCTTTGGATCTCTTTGATAAGGGTATTGATTCGCTTCAGTGTTTTTTTGTCCTGACTTTGCCAGTAACAATAATCCTTCCAGGCATCTTCTGTAAACTTGAGTAACATCTGTTACCCCTCAATCTCATGGAGTTGAACCTGACCAGCTCGGACTTCTGCCATGCCCCGCAAGACCTTATCTGACAATTCCTTGTTCTGAGCTAGTCTCAGGGTTTCTTGTAGGCTGTCCCACTCGCTCTTAGAGATGACCACAATATCTTCGTCTGGATTCTTATTCACGACCGTCAAAGGCTCAAACTCATCATTCACCTTCTTCATATAATCCTTCAAATGATTGCGGAATGTTGAATAAACGACTGCTTCCATTGCCATACCTCATTCTACCTCTTTTCTATTATTATACATGAAAAAGAAAAACTTGTCAGGAACTTGTACAAGTTTTCCCTTCTCCAATTAATTATTCGTAAAAAATTTCTAAATTTGGTAAAAAAAATCTACTGTCTAAAGGAATTTTTAGACAGTAGATAAACACTGTTTCCGCGCATCATCACTTTCTTGCCTTACGTGAATGTGGACAGAGAAAATTTACGTCAGACTGTTGATTCTTCCACCCTCACTGGCACCCGACCCCAGATCTGCTCTGGCAATTGGGGATGGCCTAGTTGATACACCTGATCGGCTTGCTGGGTCAAACTGTCCCAAGGTTCCTTACCGATTCGGGTCACCAAGTCCACTTGACCTTTTAGTGATTTGAGGTGAGCTTGTCCCTTTGCGGAAAATCCTAAGACATGAATGGCATCGGGAAGAGATTGATCCATCGCCCCTACCAAGATGTAGGTCAAGATGCGGCGCACACGCGCCTTGGTATAGCGCTTGGTTGCGACTTTCTCCACCAGGTCTTCCACAGAACTAGCACTTCGAACCGCATCCTTTATCCGATTGGCCAGTTCCTCATTGACCTGAAAAATCTGTGTCAAATCCGGACGGGTTAGGATTTGATAACGGAGCAGTTGGTCATAATTCTCCCAAGATACCTGTGGAGCCGACTGAAAGAGTTGGCTATTGGGCATGAATCTAGCAACAAAGTCCTGATCTTCCTTGTGTAGGCGTAGACTAGTCGCAGAAGCATAGGCCACTTCTTTTTCTTCTGAATGGTAGCCCGCACCCTGGCGCTGGACGGGCTTAAGCGCAATCCCCTTCCCAGCACAAGCCTTGGCATAAGCCAGCCCTAGAATATGATTGGGAGTATCTCCTGTGAACTCCACTCCAGCAAAGGTTTCCCACATTTTTTGGGTCTTTTGTGGATAAGATAAATCGTCTGGAAGACTTCGCAAGAAACCTTCCATTTCCGCTCCTTTCTCCGAATAAATAGTCGCAATCGCTTGGTAATCCAAGACTTCTTCTGTCCCAAAAATCAATTGGTCAATTCCTAGACGGGACAAGATTTCTACCGCTCCCTTGGCAAAATGATCAGCCGACTGAACAGCCACAAGAAAGGGGAGCTCGACCACCAGATCCGCTCCATTTTCCAAAGCCATCTGCGCGCGAATCCACTTGTCTACAATGGCAGGCTCGCCACGTTGAACAAAATTTCCGGACATGGCCACAATCTTCAGCCCGTCTGCCTGTTTCAACAGGTACTTGTGACCATTGTGAAAGGGATTAAATTCTGCAATAATACCTATAACTGTCATGCTGTCCTACTTCTGTGCTACAAAAAACCATCGTTTGCTGGTCTTTGTTGGCGCTTTGTCTTCAAAGTCTGCATACAATTTGAAAGATTTAAAGCCAGCCTGCTCCAATAAAATGTCATAGGTTAAAACTTCATAGGTGCGTTCCTCATGAACTTCATCGTGGCGACTAAAGCTGCCATCCTCTTCTTGGACAAAGAAGGTCAGCTCATGGACGATCGAGTGAGGGGCCGCGTCCTCGTAAGTATCCCAGAGCATGGCAAAGTCTTCTGCGTTTTCGTGGTAAGAATAGCCTGGGAAGACCTCATCTGTCTGATAGGTCGAATGGACATCAAAGATAAAGACTCCGTCCTCATTGAGGGCATTATACACTTCTTCAAAGACATCCCCTACTTCTACCTCGTCCTGCATATAGCAGATAGAATCCGAGTAGCAGGTCACGAAATCATAAGTGCCTGCTTGCGACAGGTCCAGCATATTGCCCTCGATAAAATCAATCTTCTGCTTGGCTGAAGCAGCTCTTTTTTCAGCAATTTTCAGCATGTCAGCACTCAGGTCTAACCCCGTCACATCAAATCCAGCTTGAGAAAAGCGAACAGACTGAATCCCTGTCCCACAAGCCAATTCCAGTAATTTTTTCCGATCCTTGCTTTTAGGGAGATGCCGGAGAGAAAAATCCGTCCACAAATCATACAGACTGTCATCCATGACCGCATCATAGACCGCCGCAAAGGTTTCATAAGTCGCCATATTCATGATACCAAGTCCGCCCGTAATCCGATAGAAAATTAGGAGCACGACGATGGAGCTAAGCTCCAAGGAGAGCTATCTATTTTCCGAGGATTACAGGACGGGTTCAAATCCTTTCTAAGATACAAAGAGCCTTAAAAGCATAGAGAAAATAGGAAACTTTCTGCCGTATCGTCAGATACAAAGGAAGTTCCTCTTTTTCTCACAGCTTTTAGCTCGTGTTCAATTATCAAATTAACCAAACACGAGGCCCCATCCTTTCTTTCCATAGAATTTCAATTTAACCAACAAAACTCAGTTGCTACCAACTGAGTTTACCTGCTTATGCTAGGGCTGCTGAAAGATCGACAGCACTTGCTTCGTGCCATAGCTTTTCTAGGTTATAGTGGGCACGCATTTCTTCTGAGAAGACATGGACTACCACATCACCTAAGTCAAGAAGGACCCAACCTCCAGCTGAATCACCTTCGACGTGGCTGGCATTCCCACCAGCTTCAATGACCTTCTCGCGAATATTTTCAGCGATAGCCTCCAACTGGCGGCTATTCATAGAGCTTGCGATGACAAAGTAATCTGTCACACTGGTCAAGCTTTGAACATCCAAAGCCACAATGTCTTCCGCTCGCTTTTCATCTGCTGCTTTGACAACTAATTCAAGTAGTTCTTTTTCTTTCATGTAATCCTCTTTCCTTAAAAAATTGATTTGTAATCTAAGACATCCGCAAAGCGTTCTGCCCAAATCTTCTCATAAAATTCATTGAGCGTTTCTGCCGGGATATCCTCTCCATCAAAGGTTGTGACAGCTCCTTCTGGAATGATCAGCTTATAGCCGTATTCAAATCCCACTTTGACGGATGTATCGACACAATATTCTGTCTGCATACCACACAGGACCAGTTGTTCAACCCCTTGTTGATCCAAGTATTCTTTTAATCCTGTCTCTTTAAATATGCTATTGTATCGCTTCTGAAACACCTTCTCATCTGCCTTCCTCTTCAACAGGGGCGATAATTGCCAATCTTCCGAAGTTAAAGCCTCTGGCGTTTCAATATGCTGTATATAGATGATTTCAACCTGCTGTTTTCTAGCCTGATCTTGCAAATAAGCGATCTTCTCTAAGAGCTTTCCTGTCTCAAAACCTGTTTCCACTAAGATATTTTGTACATCAATAATGATAAAAGCTGTCTTCACTCACTGCTCCTCTTTCAAATACTTCACAAAGGCGTTATAGGTTTCAAGTGTTTGGGGATAAATGGGCAATCCTTGGTGAGCCAGGTGTTCGACTGTGCGAGCCGTCTCATAGGCCACGGCACGATCCAAAGAAACTTGGGCGATGTCACGCGCCTGATCTACCCCCGGAAAGGCCCGGTTGTGCTCAATGTAATCAGCCACATAGACAATCTTATCTAAGATCGACATCTGTCCACTCCCCACGGTGTGAATCTCAATACTGCGAAGAATGGCTGGATCTGTCAATCCGAGGTCTTCTTGAATCTTGTAAATCCCGACCATCCCATGCCAGACATTGTTGCCCCAGTTTTTTAATGCTGGATCCAGCTCATAGCGATCAATCAAGTCTAGAAATTCCTGATCTGATAATTTCTTGGCATAGTCATGTAACAAACCCGCTAGGCCAGCCTGCTCTTCGTCAGCCCCATAGCGTTTGGCCAAGTCACGCGCAGCCTTCTCAACCCCTAAACAGTGAGTTAGTCGCTTTTCTGGCAGGATTTGGCGCATTTTTTCAAGCAAGACCTCACGAGAAAAGCCTAGATAGTTTTCATAGGTCATTGATACAATCCTTCTTTCTTGATATAGTCCAAGACTGGTTTTGGCAACATAAAATTCGGCGTCCGGCCTTTGGCCACAAAATCACGCACCATACTAGAGGAGATGTCCATTAGAGGAACATCCACCCAGATCACCGGATAAGAAGTCCCTGCCTTATAGCGTGGCCGCTGGACCCCGACAAATTGCACAATCTCCACCAATTCATCGATGCGGTGCCATTTTGGTAAATAATCTACCATATCTGCACCAATGATGAAGTAATAATCTGTGTCTGGATCCCGTTCATTGAGCAAGAGCATGGTGTCGTAGGTATAGGAAATCCCTTTCCGCTCGAGTTCAATCGTCTCGATCTCCAGACCTTCAATGCCTTCAATGGCTAATTCCAGCATCTTAAGGCGATGGTGCTCTGCAATCGTCCCCTTGGCATCGACATGCGGCGGCTCATACTCAGGCATCAAGAGCACCTTATCTAACCCTAATTGTTGGCGCACTTGATCCGCAACGACCAAATGGGCATTGTGGACCGGATTGAAATTTCCACCCAAAATACCAACTTGTTTGCGTTTCTTGTCTTTGATCTCTGGCTCTAACTCTACCTTGGTAAAGGGAGTCAATAGTTCAATTGCCATAGGTTTGCTCTCCTCGATGTCTTAAATTTCTTTTACCTTCGCTGAAATTTTACGATTTTCTTTTTTGCTCGATTGTTTGAACAAGATGAGAATCCGACCAATCTTTTGGACAGTTTCCACACCGATTTCTTCTTCCAAGATTTCTGCGACTTCATGGATATTCTCATCCGTATTTTGAAGAAGAGTCACCTTGATCAATTCTCGCGCATCCAGCGCTTGGCGCACACTGGTTTTGATTTGGTCATTGAGCCCATTTTTCCCAATTTGAATAATGGGTTTGAGGCTGTGGGCTTGGCTATTGAGGAAAGCCCGTTGTTTAGATGTTAATGTCATATTTTTACTTCCTTTTTTTGATCGTTATTTTAAGTGGTGGGGACGGCCGGAACTAATTTTTCAAAAATCTCATCTTTGAAAAAGGGATTTCCTCACCTCAAAATGGAGCCTTGGTCTCCATTTTGCCCTTGCCAATCGATCGATTGGCAACTACACCACGGCAATAACGATCTCTTTATGAGCTCACTTTGTTCGCTCTTCAGATATATTTTTTCCTATTTTTTTAAATGATAGCTTTGCGGGTAACGACGGCGACGCCTTCTGGTGCCCAGACGGCTACTTTGGCTTCTCCATTGACGCGGATCCAGCCCAGTCCTGAGATGACCAGGTCTGTCTTGTCCTTGATGGTAAACTCATGAGAAACCAAGGGTGGGAATTCTTCTTTTTCCTTGCTATTGGGTGGAGTTAGTAAGCCACCGACATGCTTGTCATAAAAGGCAGTCGCTCCTTCTAGCTTGGTTCGGTGAAGCTTGAGTTCGTTATCAAAGAAGGCGGTGAAACCTTGCTTTTCTCCCTTGATAAAGTCAAAGCGTCCTAGACCACCCAAAAAGAGGGTTTGCTCTGGATTGAGCTGATAAGTCTTAGGCTTGATTTCCTTTTTAGGGCTGACATACTTAAGATTTTTTGCTGTCAAGTAATGAGCCATCTGGTGGCGATGGATAATCCCTGGTGTATCATAGATGTAGGATCCATCGTCCAGTGGGATTTCGATCTTGTCCAGTGTCGTCCCTGGGAAGCGAGAGGTCGTGATGATATCCTTGTCTCCAGTGATTTCTTGGATGATTGCATTGATGAGGGTCGATTTCCCAACGTTGGTCACACCCACCACATAGACATCACGGCCCTTGCGGTACTGCTCAATCTTTTCCATTAAGTCCTTGATCGCACTCTTGTTTTGAGCAGAGGTGAGGACCACATCGACAGGACGCATGCCTTCTTCGTGGGCCCGCTCCATCAACCAATGGGTCACCTTGCTATCCTTGACAGACTTGGGCAAGATGTCTTTTTTGTTTCCGACCAAGAGAACATCATTTCCTGCTACAAAGCGTGGTAAGCCTGGGATAACAGATCCATTAAAATCAAAAATATCCACTACATTGACCACGAGAGCATCACTATCTCCTACCTCGTGAAGGAGTTTTAGGAAATCATCATCCGTCAGATGCACATCTGTTATTTCATTGTAGTGACGCAGACGGAAACAGCGTTGGCAATAAACTTCGCCTGTTTCCAAACCCTTTTCAAGAGCTGATTGGGGAGTATAGCCTAGCCCCTCTTTGTTTTCTGTCTGAATGGGGGCTCCACAGCCAATACAGAATAATTCTTCCATTCTTAAATTCCTTTTTTATATACAATTGGACCATATTTTTCGGCCATTTGCTTCATGACACGGCGTTCACGCGCCCGGTTGATCTGCGTCTTGATGGAGTCATGCTCAACCAAAGGCTTGACCAAAATCGAACGAATGCCTGCACGATGGGCAGCCCGGATATCCGTCATCAGTTGATCCCCGACCATGACCACTTCATTTTTCTCATAGTGGAAACGTTTGAGGGCCCGATCAATCCCAAAAGTAAAGGGCTTGAGCGACCAGGCTTCATAGTCAATATCAAATTTCTCAACAGCGCGCTTGACCCGTTTGGGACTATTATTAGACACCACGATAACCCGAATCCCTCCATCACGAAGGTCATGCAACCACTGGCGCATTTCAGGAGTCCCATCCGGATTATTCCAAGCAATCAAGGTATTATCCAAATCCACAAGGACCGCCTTGATACCCTGTTTTTTCAAGTCTGTAACGGTGAGATCATAGGCTGCTTCCACCGCAAAATCTGGTTTGTAATTTTCGATTGACACGTTTTTCTCCATTTTTTATACTCCTTTCATTGTAGCATAAAAAGGCCCATTTTGCACCCGCTTCACGACCAAAACAGCGACAGACTCCAATCAGGTCGCTTTCACTACTCAAAAAATAGACAAAATCCTTACAAAGTTCCAAAAACATGGTATAGTAGAAGAAAAAGAACTCGGAATTTTTTATGAAACAAACAAGCTTAAAAGAGGTCTCTCCTCTTCTCCAAAAAATCATCAATTGGTCATCCATCATTGGGGCCTTCGCAACCCTTGCATTCTGCATCTGGGCCTACTTTTCTGGCATCCTTCAATCCAAAGAAACCTTGTCAGCTTTTATTCTCCAAGCAGGCATCTTTGGTCCACCTCTCTTTATCTTTCTTCAGATCCTTCAGACAGTGGTCCCTATTATTCCAGGCGCCCTGACATCTGTAGCAGGTGTTTTCATCTACGGTCATATTATCGGGACTATCTACAATTACATCGGCATCGTGATTGGCTGTGCCATTATTTTCCACCTTGCGAGAATGTACGGTCCTAAGTTCGTCCAATCCATGGTCAGTCAGAAAACCTACGACAAGTACATTGGCTGGCTCAATGAAGGCAAGCGGTTCGATCGCTTCTTTATTTTCATGATGATTTGGCCAATTAGTCCTGCCGACTTCATCTGTATGCTTGCAGGTCTGACCAATATGACCTTCAAACGCTACATGACCATCATCATCCTCTGCAAACCCATCACCCTGGTTATCTACACCTACGGCCTAACCTATATCATCGATTATTTCTGGAAAATGGCCTAAAAATAGTTACTTAAACTTTTTCTCTTACAGAATCATACAAAAAAACACGGCATACCGCCGTGGTTCTGTGTTTATTTCACAAGTTTCTTCATCTCATCAATACGTGCGACGGTCGCATCGTACTTCGCTTGGTAGTCGGCTTGTTTGTCGCGTTCTTTTTGGACGACTTCTGGTTTGGCATTGGCTACGAAGCGTTCGTTAGAGAGTTTCTTACCAACCATATCCAGTTCTTTTTGCCATTTGGCTAATTCTTTTTCAAGACGGGCCAATTCTTCTTCAACATTGAGAAGGTCAGCCAGTGGCAAGTAGATTTCTGCACCTGTGATGATGCTTGACATAACCAAGTCAGGTACTTCGACATCTGCTGCAATTTCCAGGTGTTCTGGGTTTGTGAAGCGTTTGATGTAGTTGACATTATCATTGAAGAAGGCATCGAGCTTGCTGTCGCTTGTCTTGATCAAGATAGTGATTGGCTTACTTGGCGCTACGTTCACTTCTGCACGTGAGTTACGAACGGAGCGAATCACATCTTTAAGAGCTTCTACACCAGCTGCTGCTTCCTCGTTTTCAAACTCTGGACGAACCACTGGGTATTCCGCCGTCACGATTGTTCCTTCAGAGATTTGGCCGTAGATTTCTTCAGTTACGAATGGCATAATTGGGTGAAGGAGACGCAAGATTTGGTCCAAAGTGTAAAGAAGAACAGAGCGTGTGATAACTTTTTCGTCTTCGTTATCGCTGTATAGCACTTCCTTAGTCAACTCAACATACCAGTCCGCAAACTCATCCCAGATGAAGTTGTAGAGGATGTGACCAGCCACACCGAATTCAAACTTATCAAAGTTTTCAGTGACTTTTCCAATAGTTTCGTTGAGGTTGTGGAGAATCCAACGGTCTGTCACGTTACCTGATTGACCAGCAGCGACTTTAGCCACATTTTCACGCGCCACCTCCAAGGTCAAACCTTCATTGTTCATGAGGATGTAACGTGAGATGTTCCAAATCTTGTTAATGAAGTTCCATGACGCATCCATTTTCTCGTAAGAGAAACGCACGTCTTGCCCTGGTGCAGAACCGTTTGAAAGGAACCAACGAAGGGCATCGGCACCGTATTTCTCGATAACATCCATTGGGTCAATCCCGTTACCGAGTGACTTAGACATCTTGCGTCCTTGCTCGTCACGAATGAGACCGTGAATCAGGACGTTTTGGAATGGCTGACGGCCAGTGAATTCCAATGATTGGAAAATCATACGAGACACCCAGAAGAAGATGATGTCGTAACCTGTTACCAAGGTTGAAGTTGGGAAGTAACGTTTGAAGTCTTCTGACTCGACATCAGGCCAGCCCATAGTTGAGAATGGCCAAAGGGCCGAACTGAACCACGTATCCAAGACGTCTTCGTCCTGAGTCCATCCGTCACCTTCTGGAGCTTCCTCGCCGACATACATTTCACCCTCAGCATTGTACCAAGCAGGGATTTGGTGACCCCACCAGAGCTGGCGAGAGATCACCCAGTCATGGACATTTTCCATCCATTGGAGGAAGGTATCGTTGAAACGAGGTGGGTAAAATTCAACCTTGTCGTCTGTATCTTGGTTGGCAATAGCATTTTTAGCTAATTGATCCATCTTGACGAACCATTGCGTAGACAAGCGTGGCTCAACCACAACACCTGTACGCTCTGAGTGACCAACACTGTGGACGCGTTTTTCGATTTTAACAAGGGCACCGATTTCTTCCAATTTCTTAACAACAGCCTTACGTGCTTCAAAGCGGTCCATACCGTTGAATTCGCCAGCCAATTCATTCATGGTACCATCATCGTTCATAACGTTGACTTGCGGAAGATTATGACGTTGACCAACCAAGAAGTCATTAGGGTCGTGGGCAGGTGTGATCTTCACCACACCGGTACCGAATTCAGGGTCTGCGTGTTCGTCACCAACGATTGGGATTGGCTTGTTCAAGATTGGCAAGATAACATTTTTACCAATCAAGTCTTTATAACGGTCATCATTTGGGTTAACCGCTACGGCAGTATCCCCAAACATAGTCTCAGGACGAGTTGTTGCTACTTCAAGGGCACGTGAACCGTCTTCCAACATGTAGTTCATGTGGTAGAAGGCACCTTCGACATCCTTGTGAATAACCTCGATATCAGAAAGGGCTGTACGGGCTTTTGGATCCCAGTTGATGATAAATTCACCACGGTAGATCCAGCCCTTCTTGTAAAGCTCTACAAAGACCTTACGAACGGCTTTTGACAACCCTTCATCAAGGGTAAAACGCTCACGAGAGTAGTCTACAGAAAGCCCCATCTTGCCCCATTGTTGCTTGATAGTAGTGGCATACTCGTCTTTCCATTCCCAAACTTTATCAAGGAATTTTTCACGACCAAGGTCATAACGAGAGATGCCGTCCTCAGCCAAACGCGCTTCTACTTTAGCTTGAGTAGCAATACCTGCGTGGTCCATACCTGGAAGCCAAAGCGTATCGAAACCTTGCATCCGTTTTTGACGGATGATGATATCTTGCAAAGTTGTATCCCAAGCGTGACCAAGGTGAAGTTTACCAGTTACGTTTGGTGGTGGAATAACGATTGAATAAGGCTTAGCCTTTTTATCGCCAGAAGGCTTGAAAACATCTTCGTCAAGCCATTTTTGGTAACGACCAGCCTCAACCTCGGCTGGATTGTATTTAGGTGAAAGTTCTTTAGACATGTGTGCGTCCTTTCTAGTTATTTCTTTTTAATGTTTATTTTGAGTTTCCCACTCACTCTTCAGCAAGCCGTATCTCAAATCATCACAGCGATTGCCTTGGGCATCTTTACGGTCTCTTATGCGTGCTTCAAGGGTGAAACCAAGCTTCTCAGCAACTCGTTGACTTTGGACATTGTAGCTAAAGCAAGACAATTCTACCTTATGAAGCCCTAGTTCTTTAAAAGCCAGGTCAATCAAGGTACGCGCTGCTTCGGGTACATAACCCCGGCCCCAATAGTCTGGGTGCAAGGTATAGCCAATCTCCAGCACATCGTCTTCGTGGCGATGGTTGAAGTCAACAGAGCCAATGATTCTATCGGTTCCTTTGACCACAATGCCGTAACCAGCTGGAAGATTTTCTTTTTGATTGCGATCGGGAAGGATATGCTCTAGATAATAGATCTCGTCTTCCAAGGTCTTGACGGGTGGAAAGCCTGCTGGGTAAGAGACTTCTGGAAGACTGGCGTAGGCATGGATGTCCTCAGCATCCGCCACTGTTCGGACTCGTAAGACCAGACGCTCCGTTTCGATTCGTTCTGGCAGCTCAGCTCTTGTCATTCTTCTTCCTCGCTTTCTTCATAAAGCTTCCCATGGGGTCGACTCGGTCGTCCAGATAACGATAAACGCGCTGATGGCCGTCCCCCATAAAGTAAGTCGGTGCAAAACGGTCATTTTTAAAATGCCCCTTATCATCTAAGAGCTCTGGATCAGCCAGTCGCTCAAGAATCTTTGCAAAGATATGGCAAATGCCATCTTCCTCGATAATCCGATCTACCTGGCAATCCAATACGACTGGACAGGCCTCCAAAATCGGAGCCTGGGTCCGTTCAGAAATCTCATAGTCCAGCCCTAAGTGATCCAACTTCTCCCGATGGCTGATAAAGCCAGCCTGCTCCATCTCCAGCATAAAGTTTTCATCAGGGATGTTCACAGTGAACTGTTGATAATGCTTAATCTGGTCTGCCGCATTTTCCTCAGCACCAACCCCTATGACGAGCCAATCTCCCAGACTATAAGAGGAACTGCAGGTTGTGATATTGTGCTCAAAGTTCTGGTCCTGATACCCCAAGATGAAGATCGGAAAACCATAGTAGAGTTTACTGGTGTTAAAAGATTGTTTCATGACAACCTCCTTTGGCTAGGGGTGTAAAAGAAAAATAGTCCCTGTCATTAATCTGACAGGGACGAATGTGTTGATCCGCGGTACCACCCAAATTCGGGCAAAGCCCGCATCTTTAATCTTCTTGTTTCACTTTTATGACGTCGTTAGCTCGTCTTGGCGTACTTCAGTACAGCCTGCAACTCGCCGCCTAGTCCTAAAAGGAAACAAAAAGATTTATATTTCATTTTTTAATTTCATCCATTAGCAACCAGTTTTGACACATTTGTGGACTTCTCAGCACCGCCACTTTCTGTAAAATGTGGGATTCAAAACACCTCTAATAGGTTCATTTTAGCAAGTTTTCTTGGAAATAGCAAGAAATCACAAAAGCGATTATTTAAATTTAACGCCTAGTTCTTTCAATTTCTTGATTGTAGCTGGGCCGATTCCTTTAAGGGCCAACAACTCTTTTTCTGTCCAATTTGCAAAGTCCGCAACAGAGCGAATACCTTCATCATAGAATGTTTGCGCACGATCAAGTGCCACACCTTCCAAACTTGCAGCAAATTCTTCCACTGAAGAAGCTGCTTGTTTCACTTCTTTCGCCACTGCTTTTGTAGCTTTCTCAACCTTTTTAGGTGCTTCTTTCACAGCTGCAGTTACAGTTGCGACAGCTTTTTTCAAAAGATGTCTATTTTGATGTTTGTATTGTTTCGCACGGTTTACGTTCTTCTTTGCCATTTTTCCTCCTAAATTCAGTGATCAATTCCTAAGGCAACAAGGTTTCATCACCATAATTCCATTCAAAAATCCGTTGATGTCATTTCAACTTTTTTATTGTATCACAATCCCCTAAAAAATCAAGTCATTGCTCAATTTTCAGGTAAATCTAGCTAGTTAAACGCCTTCAATAAGGTATTTTTAATATTTTCTTTCACCAAAGAGCCCATCAGGTAAATCATGAAATCCTTTTCCAGCATGGAAATTTTCAAACTTCCCTTGCAAGAACTGATAAGCGTCCAAACGGCTTTCATAGCGAATCATAGCGATTTTAGCTCGTTCATCCTGATCTTCATCAAAAACCTTCTTACTTTCTTCAAGAGCCATTTCATTGATCATGACTTGAGTCTTGATCCACTCCTCAAACTCCTTCATAAACTCTGTTTCGTAACTCATCTTTACTCCATTCCTCTATAAAAATCCGTATCGATCTCCCGATAAGGTTGAATGTCCTGAACATATTCCAAGACCCCTTGAAAGTCTCCATCCTCATCACGCACTGCTGCATAGGTGACATGGACAAATTTCCCACGCGATTCTGATTTGAACCACATTTCATACTTGTCTTTTTTCCCTTCACGAAGCCCCTGCATGATGGCTTTGACCTTCTCCAAATATTTCGGTGGGTGACACAGCTCAACATTGCGTCCTACCTGCGATGGCGTCCTCTTAAAAATCATTTCCTCAAAAGGCGCAGCATCGTTGTAATATTGAAAAATATCATCCTTATTGACAAAGGTGATCTCCATCGGCAGATGATTCAAGATCAAATTCGCTTGCTCCACCGATAAAAATCCATGGCCAAAAGCTTGTGGTTGCTTGCGGTCGAAGCTCTCTTCTTTTTTCTTAGGCGTGAAGGTAATGGTCAACTGCCCCTCAGGAGTCTCAATGACCTGATGGTGATCATCGCCTTTTGAAGAAGGAAGTGGTTCAGTTGGCCCCTCTGACTCTTTCGACGCTTCCTCCTTGAAGTCAACACGTTTTGGCACCCACTTTTCACTTGGGAGAATAATGGCATAACCATAAACATCACTTTCTTCTGCAATGGAGAGCCAGTCATCCTGGGTAAAGGACTCCAGCAAAATCATCAAGAGAATCGACTCTTCCTTGAAGATCATGCCCTCAAACTCTTGCGCAAAGGCTTCAAAGCGTTCCTTGACTTCAGAAATACTAGAATCCGGTAATTTCTTTGCCGCATCTGAAACTTTCGCAAAGAGTTCCCGAATCTGGTCATCCACTCCCCACATCACTTTTGGTGGGGAATCATGCCCATATTTTTCCATAATCGGAAACATCAACTCTTCCTTACGACGGTAATGCCGGTCAAATTGACCCACCAAGCCCAGCTGACGTAACAAGCCCTTATGAATCTCCTGAATCATCTCAGGATCCTCGGTTGTCTCATAATTGTCTAGCAAGCGGCGGACCCGCATCATAGCTGCACGAAGAGCTAAGTTCTCCTGTTTAAAGATTTGAACCGGATGACCTGGGTGGTCAGTATCTGCTACTTCGACTCCTTGAACCGCATTCTTAAAGAGATTGGCATGGACATCACAAAGTTCCATCACATCTTCAAAAGTCACACCTGCATCTGAATTCATCAGTTCATGCTCCATAAGAGAGATCTCAATCGCAGAAACCCCTGCAAAGGTCGCATCAAAGCGCTCCTGAACCGACTCAGGAGAAGCTCCATGATGAAGCTCTAATAAGATATCTCTTAAGACGTGAATTCGTTCATCACTCATTAGTCTAGCCCCACTACTTCATAGCCATTAGCCTCTAGTGTTCGCACAATCTTCTCCATAGGAGTACCTTCTAATTTTGATCCTTGTTTCAAAGAAACCTTGCGCCCAACTGTATTGCGCATGATCGGATTGGCTAAGGGTTTAAAGCCCAACTCCACTAACAAATCCAATACTTCCGGATGTTGATCAATAACTTGAGCAACTGGAATCGATACATCAATAACATTGTCCATTTATTTATTTCCTTTACTCATTCCCTTTATTTTCTCTTTGACGAGCCCGCTCTTCGCCCCACCAAAGAGGCATCAGTTCTCCTAAAGTAATGGTCTTGCGGCTCTCATAATCCACCATAAATTCTAGATGACGATTCTCTGCATCTAGCTCAAGGAGAAATTCACGACAGGCCCCACAAGGCATCCCTGAGCCTTCTCCATAAGGAGGCTTGTCTCGAAAAGCAATAATGCGCTTGACCTTGGTCTGTCCTGATTGTTGATACATGTTGAAGAGAGCTGCTCGTTCGGCACATAAATGAAAGACGCCACAGGTTCCTTCCATACAAAAGCCCGTAAAAATCTGACCATCTGCAGCCTCAACAGCAGCAACCACATGTCGAGCATAGACAAAATCTGAAATCTCTTGAGGCGCATAGAGAGCTTTCGCCTCAAGATAAAGTTTTTCCCAAATATCCATTCTTCTTCTTTCACTTCTTCACTAATTTCACAACTGCTTCTGTCCTTGCAGTATGGGGAAACATATCCACTGATTGAATGTATTCAACCTGATAAACCTTTGTCAAAGCCACTAGATCCCGTGCCAAAGTAGAAACATTACAAGAGACATAGACCATCTTTTCAGGTGCATAGTGCAACAAGGTCTCGATTAATTTTGTCCCCAAGCCCGTACGAGGTGGATCCACGATCACAGCATTAGCCCGATAGCCTTCTTGGTACCAGCGAGGAATAATCTCTTCTGCTGTACCAGCCTCATAGTGGGTATTCTCAAATCCCATCCGTTTAGCATTGTATTTGGCATCCTCAATCGCTTCAGGAATAATATCCATCCCCCGAACACTTTTCACTCTATTAGCAAAAGCAAACCCAATCGTTCCGACCCCACAATAGGCATCAATCAGGTGATCCTCTGGAGAAACATCTAGAGCCTTGACAGCCTCACTATACAATACTTCAGTTTGTTCCGGATTCAACTGGTAAAAGGCTCGAGGAGAAAGGGAGAATTCATAATCCAAAACACCTTCCAAAATGGCCTCTTCTCCCCAAATAATCTGCGTTTGTTCCCCATAAATCTCACTGGAACGAGACGTATTTTTGTTAACAGCAACCGTGACAATTTCAGGGTGTTTCGTGACCAAGTCTTGCACCAAATTGTTTACGTTAATCTGACGACTGGTGACCACAATGATCTGAACCTGACCAGACTTCCGAGCCCGTCTAACCATCATGGTTCTGACACCCAGTTCTTTACGCTCATCAGCAATCGGAATCTGATAATAGGTCAATAAATCCGCTAGATCGTTGGCGATAGCTTGAATAACCGGATCTTGAACCAAACAATCTTTTAATTCCACCAAATAATGTGAATTTTGAGCATAGAGTCCCGCCTTCACCTGGCCCTTGAATTTCCTTGTTTGAAATTGCAATTTTGCCCGATAGTAAAGAGGCTCCTGCATTCCAATTGTCGGCCGAATATCATACTGTTCAAATCCTTCAGGTGAGAACTTCTTCAAGGCCTGTTGCAACAAATCTGTCTTAAACTCCAGCTGCTTGTCATACTTCAAATGCATGATTTGACAGCCCCCACAGGTCTCATAGATATCACACATGGGCGTCACACGAAACTTAGACGCCTTATTCACAGATAAGAGTTTGGCTTCCGCAAAATTTTTCTTGACACTTGTAATTTGGCAGAAGATATCTTCTCCCTTTAAAGCACCTGGCACAAAGACAAGTGTTTTTTTATAAAAGCCAATCCCTTCACCGTTAATTCCCATTCGTTTAATTTTCAAAGGAATTTTTTGTTTTACTTTAACGTTCATATCCCTATCTTAACACATTTTTCGGTATAATAAAAACATGAAAATTACAAAACTAGAAAAGAAAAAAAGACTCTACCTCCTGGAATTAGACAATGATCAAAAACTTTATATTACAGAAGACACCATCGTCAAATATTTCCTTTCCAAAGATAAGGAAATCAGTGAGGAGGAATTAAAAGAAATCCAAGAGTTTGCTCAATACTCCTATGGTAAAAACCTGGCCCTTTACCATCTTTCTTTTAAAGCTCGGACAACAAAAGAAGTCCGAGACTACCTGACAAAATATGAGATTGAAAGTGACATTATTGATAAAGTGGTCCAACACCTAAAAGAAGACAAGTGGTTAGATGATCGTCAATATGCAAGAAACCTGATAGAGGCTAACCTTCTCAGTGGCGATAAGGGCCCTGCCTTATTACAACAAAAAATTCAACAAAAAGGGATCTCAAAATCTATCCTTCAAGAAATTCTTGCAGACTATGATTTTTCAGAAGTGATCGACCGTACCGCAATAAAACTCGTAAAAAAATACCAAGGGAAATATCCGTTAAAAGCTATTGAAACTAAAATCATCCAAGGACTCATTTCAAAAGGCTTTACATACAACCAAGCGAAGATAGCATTCCAAAATCTCGAGCTCGAAACAGATGAAGAAACAACCAATGAGCTCATTCTAAAAGAGTTAGAAAAACAATACCGTAAATACAGTAAAAAATATGAAGGCTATGACCTCAAACAACGCTTGACTCAGGCACTAGCCAGAAAAGGCTACGATTATAGTGATATAACGTCAGCCATTAGAGAATACTTAGATTCATAAACCAAATTGAAAATTAAATAGTAAAATAAGAAAAAATTTGAAAAAATATGATACAATATAGAGGATATACTTAGATTGTAGAAAGTTGGTAAGTTATGAAACTACCTAAAGAAGGCGACTTTATTACAATTCAAAGTTATAAACATGATGGCAGTTTACACCGAACATGGCGTGACACCATGGTATTAAAGATAACCGAAAATGCAATTATTGGAGTAAATGATCATACACTTGTGACTGAAAGTGATGGTAGACGTTGGATCACGCGTGAACCAGCGATCGTTTATTTCCATAAAAAATATTGGTTTAACATCATCGCCATGATCCGTGACAATGGTGTGTCTTACTACTGTAACCTAGCAAGTCCTTTTCACATTGACCAAGAAGCCTTAAAATATATCGACTATGATCTCGATGTCAAGGTCTTTACCAATGGTGAAAAAAAATTGTTAGATGTTGAAGAATACGAGCAGCATAAAAAAAAAATGCACTATTCAGATGACATCGACTTTATTTTAAAAGAAAATGTTAAGGTTCTAGTAGATTGGATAAACCAAAACAAAGGTCCTTTTTCTGAGGAATATATCAAAATTTGGTATAACCGTTATGTTGAACTGCGAAATAAATAAAGTTGAAAAGAGCGAAAGCTCTTTTTTCTTGAAAATTAATAAAAAAATAACTACAAAAAAAGTCTAATGTCAACCATTAGACTTTTTCGATACACTATCGGGAAGACAGGATTCGAACCTGCGACACCTTGGTCCCAAACCAAGTACTCTACCAAGCTGAGCTACTTCCCGATCTAAAGCTACCGCTTTATGCACCCTAGAGGAGTCGAACCTCTAACCGCC